>NZ_CAJYQD010000040.1 GCF_913776855.1 uncultured Sphingomonas sp.
GCAGGGCGACCTGCTCCCGAGACGCCGCAGGCCGGCCGGCGGGTCGGCCTCGCCGATCCCGTCCGACGACGCAGGATTCAGTCCTGCGTCGGCTCGCAAGAGCGGGGCAGGGTTTGCACAACGGTTAAACAGCCGCTATGGGGCCGCGTTCTGGCGCGGCTCCGTTCGCGAAGACGAATCCAAGAAGGTAGGGAAACAATGGCCAAGGCTAAGTTTGAGCGGACCAAGCCGCACCTCAACATCGGCACCATCGGTCACGTCGACCATGGCAAGACCTCGCTGACCGCAGCGATCACCAAGGTGCTGGCCGAGAACGTCGCGGGCAACGCCGCGGTCGACTTCGCGAACATCGACAAGGCGCCGGAAGAGCGCGAGCGCGGCATCACCATCTCGACCGCGCACGTCGAGTATGAGACGGCGAACCGCCACTATGCGCACGTCGACTGCCCGGGCCACGCCGACTATGTGAAGAACATGATCACCGGCGCGGCGCAGATGGACGGCGCGATCCTGGTCGTGTCGGCCACCGACGGCCCGATGCCGCAGACCAAGGAGCACATCCTGCTCGCCAAGCAGGTTGGCGTTCCCACCATGGTCGTCTTCCTGAACAAGGTCGACCTGGTCGACGACGAGGAAATCCTCGAACTCGTCGAAATGGAAATCCGCGAAGAACTGTCGAAGCGTGAATTCGACGGCGACAACATTCCGATCATCCGTGGTTCGGCCACCTGCGCCCTGTCGGGTTCGGACGCCAAGCTCGGCCAGGAAGCCATCCTGGAGCTGATGAAGGCGGTCGACGAGTCGATCCCGCAGCCGGAACGTCCGCTGGACAAGCCGTTCATGATGCCGATCGAAGACGTGTTCTCGATCTCGGGTCGTGGCACCGTGGTCACCGGCCGCGTCGAAACCGGCGTTGTGAAGGTCGGCGAAGAAGTCGAAATCGTCGGCATCCACGAATCGGTCCGCAAGACCGTCGTCACCGGCGTCGAAATGTTCCGCAAGCTGCTCGACCAGGGCCAGGCCGGCGACAACATCGGCGCGCTGATCCGCGGCGTCGCTCGTGACGAAGTGGAGCGTGGTCAGGTTCTGGCGAAGCCGGGCTCGATCACCCCGCACACCGACTTCCAGTCGTCGGTGTACGTGCTGTCGAAGGACGAAGGTGGCCGTCACACGCCGTTCTTCGCCAACTATCGTCCGCAGTTCTACTTCCGCACCACGGACGTCACCGGCACGATCGAACTGCCGGAAGGTACCGAAATGGTCATGCCGGGCGACGAAGTCGCGCTGGGCGTGAAGCTGATCGCACCGATCGCCATGGACGTCGGCCAGCGCTTCACCATCCGTGAAGGCGGTCGTACCGTCGGCGCAGGGGTTGTCAGCGGCATCGACAAGTAATATAGCGACTCGAACAGGTGGCGGTCCCCGGAGACGGGGGCCGCCATTTGCTATTTTATGAGGGCACCTCGCTTGCAGCTGGGGTTCCCACTAAGCCATTCGTTGTTAATCAAGAGCCGTCCCAACGGCCCGCTCTTTCGCATCGGTAGGACCATGGACAACAATATCCGTATTCGCCTGAAGGCGTTCGACCATCGCGTGCTCGACCAGGCGGCCGGCGACATCGCCGACACCGCGCGTCGCACCGGCGCCCTGATCCGTGGACCGATTCCGCTCCCCACGCACATCGACAAGTTCACGGTCAACCGCGGCCCGCACATCGACAAGAAGTCGCGCGAGCAGTTCGAGACCCGCACCTACAAGCGCCTGCTCGACATCGTGCAGCCGACCCCCCAGACCGTCGACGCGCTGATGAAGCTCGACCTCGCGGCAGGGGTGGACGTAGAGATCAAGCTGGCGTAATAGCCGCTTGCCGCGACGTAGGGTGATTCCGCCCTGCGTCGCGCTTTCGCTTCCCGTCGGTTCGTTCTGAACGGCGGCGGTAGAGGCCGGGAAAGCAACCATAGGGATACCGAACGGCATGATGCTTTCGAGCAGAACGCCGTTGTCCGCGTCCCCGCTATCGTCGATGCAGCCCTTCGGTGGGGGAATATCGGTGATGTCTGGCCCTGGCGGGGGCGTGCAGATCGCAGGGGCTGGGGCTTCGGAGGCGGGTGACCGCGCACCGGGGCCTTTTTCGTTAGGCAAGCTCGTCGTCAAGACGAGCCTCTGTTGGAGGAGTTGGTCATGCGTACTGGTGTGATCGCGAAGAAAATGGGTATGACCCGGCTGTTCCAGGACGATGGGCGCCACGTGCCCGTCACCGTCCTGCAGCTGGAAGACGTGCAGGTCGTCGCCCGTCGTGAAATGGACCGTGACGGTTACGTCGCGGTGCAGCTCGGCGCCGGCACCGCCAAGGCGAAGAACGTCGCCAAGCCGCAGCGCGGCCATTTCGGCAAGGCCGAAGTGACCCCGAAGGCGCGCGTGGTCGAGTTCCGCGTTGCAGACGACGCGCTGCTGGATGTCGGTGCCACCATCGGTGCCGACCATTATGTCGCCGGCCAGCTGGTCGACGTTTCGGGCCGTACGCAGGGCAAGGGCTTTGCGGGCGCCATGAAGCGTTGGAACTTCGGCGGTCTGCGCGCCACGCACGGTGTGTCGGTTTCGCACCGTTCGCACGGTTCGACCGGTCAGCGTCAGGATCCGGGCAAGGTCTTCAAGAACAAGAAGATGGCCGGCCACATGGGCGACCGTAACCGCACGCAGCAGAATCTGCAGGTCGTGTCGACGGATGTCGAGCGTGGGCTGATCTTCATCAAGGGTTCGGTTCCCGGCCACAAGGGCAGCTGGCTGACGGTCAAGGACGCGGTGAAGGTCGCGCGCCATGCCGACGCGCCGTATCCCGCGGGCCTGAAGAGCGCCAACAGCAACGACGCCGCCGCTCCGGCAGCGACCGACGGCCAGGAGGGCTGATCATGAAGGTCAAGGTACAGACCCTCGACGCCGTCGAAAGCGGCGATATCGAGCTGAACGACGAGGTGTTCGGCCTCGATCCGCGTGCGGACATCCTGCACCGGGTCGTGACTTGGCAGCTCGAAAAGCGTCGCGGCACCGCTCGCGGCACCCGCGAGCGCGCCGACGTTGCACGCTCGGGCAAGAAGCTGGGTCGCCAGAAGGGCGGCGGTGTGGCTCGTCACGGCGATCGCCGCGCCCCGGTGTTCATCGGCGGTGGTAAGGCGCACGGCGCCCGCGTCCGCGACTTCAACCCCGGCCTGAACAAGAAGGTTCGCGCGCTGGGCCTGAAGATGGCGCTGTCGAGCCATGCTAAGGCGGGTTCGCTGGTGGTCCTCGACGGTCTGGCTGTCGAGAACGGCAAGACGCAGGTCCTGCTCGGCAACCTCGCCAAGCTGGGCTTCGGCAAGACCTCGCTGGTCATCGACGGCGACGCGGTGGAAAACACCTTCGCTCTGGCCGCCCGCAACCTCCGTCAGGTCAATGTCCTGCCGGCCGGTGGCGCCAACGTCTATGACATCCTGAAGCACGACACGCTGGTGCTGACCCGCGCGGCGATCGAAAAGCTGGAGGCCCGCTTCAATGGCTAAGCAGCAGCAGTCGGCGATCGACATCCGTCACTACGACGTTGTCCTGAGCCCGCACATCACCGAGAAGGCGACCATGCTCTCCGAGCATAACGCCGTCGTCTTCAAGGTCGCGAACAAGGCGTCGAAGCCGGAAATCAAGGCAGCGGTCGAAGCGCTGTTCAACGTCACCGTCACCGGCGTCAACACGATCGTGACCAAGGGCAAGACCAAGAAGTGGAAGGGCGCGCCCTACACCCGGTCGGACTTCAAGAAGGCGATCGTGACCCTGGCCGAAGGCCAGTCGATCGACATTACCGAGGGGGCCAAGTAACATGGCACTCAAGCAATATAATCCGACCACGCCGTCGCAGCGTGGCCTGGTCCTGATCGACCGTTCGGCGCTGTACAAGGGCCGTCCGGTCAAGGCGCTGACCGAGGGCAAGACCAAGACCGGCGGTCGCAACAACAAGGGCCATGTGACCTCGCGCGGCATCGCCGGCGGTCACAAGCAGCGCTATCGCATCATCGACTTCAAGCGTCGCCTGTGGGACGTCGAGGGCACCGTGGAGCGGATCGAATATGATCCCAACCACACCGCCTTCATCGCGCTCATCAACTATGGTGCGGACGAAGCGGGCAAGGACCGCGTCGCCTACATCATCGCGCCGCAGCGTCTGAACGTCGGTGACAAGGTAATCGCGGGCAAGAAGACCGACGTGAAGCCGGGCAACGCGATGGAACTGGGCCAGGTGCCGGTCGGTACGATCGTCCACAACATCGAGATGAAGCCGGGCAAGGGCGGTCAGATCGCCCGTTCGGCCGGCACCTATGTGCAGGTCGTCGGCCGCGACAAGGGCATGGTCATCGTCCGCCTGAACTCGGGTGAGCAGCGCTACATCCACGCCGCCTGCATGGCGACGATCGGTGCGGTGTCGAACCCCGACAACCAGAACCAGAATCTGGGCAAGGCCGGCCGCAACCGCTGGAAGGGCATTCGCCCGCTGACCCGTGGTGTCGCCAAGAACCCGGTCGACCACCCGCACGGCGGTGGTGAAGGCCGGACCTCGGGCGGCCGTCACCCGGTCACCCCGTGGGGCAAGCCGACCAAGGGCGCGCGCACGCGGCACAACAAGGCGACGGACAAGATGATTATCCGTAGCCGTCACGCGAAGAAGAAGGGCTAAGCGATGGCTCGTTCCGTATGGAAGGGTCCGTTCGTGGACCTCAACCTGCTGAAGAAGGCAGAAGTGGCGCAGGACGCCGGCACCCGTGCCGGCCCGATCAAGACCTGGTCGCGCCGTTCGACCATTCTCCCGCAGTTCGTCGGCCTGACGTTCAACGTCTATAACGGCCGCAAGTTCGTGCCGGTTTCGGTCAACGAAGACATGGTGGGCATGAAGCTCGGCGAGTTCGCTCCGACGCGCTTCTTCCCCGGCCACGCCGCCGACAAGAAGGGCAAGCGCTGATGAGCAAGCAGGCAGCACCCCGTCGCGTCGGTGACAAGGAAGCGCTGGCAGTCGCGACTCAGGTACGCGGCTCGGCCCAGAAGCTGAACCTCGTCGCCGCGCTCATCCGCAACCGCTCGGCGAGCGATGCGATGAACATCCTCGCCTTCTCGAAGAAGGCGATGGCGGTCGATGTCCGCAAGTGCCTCGCTTCGGCGATCGCGAATGCGGAAAACAATCACAACCTCGACGTCGACGCGCTCGTCGTCAAGGAAGCCTCGGTCGGCAAGTCGATCACGATGAAGCGTTTCGCGACCCGCGGTCGCGGCAAGTCGACGCGCATCCTGAAGCCGTTCAGCCGCGTGCGCATCGTCGTGTCCGAGGTGGAGGAAGCGTAATGGGTCACAAGTCCAATCCCATCGGTCTGCGTCTGCAGATCAACCGCACCTGGGACAGCCGTTGGTATGCCGAAGGCGCCGACTATGGCCGTCTCCTGCTGGAGGATCTGAAGATCCGCCAGTACATCCTGAAGACGCTGCCGCAGGCCGCGATCTCCAAGGTGGTCATCGAGCGTCCGGCCAAGCTGTGCCGCATCTCGATCTTCGCGGCCCGTCCGGGCGTGATCATCGGCAAGAAGGGCACCGACATCGAAAAGCTTCGCAAGAAGCTGGGCACGATGACGGGTTCGGACGTGTCGCTGAACATCGTCGAAATCCGCAAGCCGGAAATCGACGCGAAGCTCGTCGCGCAGGGCATTGCCGATCAGCTCGAGCGTCGTATCGCCTTCCGCCGCGCCATGAAGCGTGCGGTGCAGTCGGCGATGCGCCTGGGCGCCGACGGCATCCGCGTCGCTTGCGGCGGTCGTCTGGGCGGTGCGGAAATCGCCCGTTCGGAAGGCTATCGCGAAGGTCGCGTTCCGCTGCACACGCTGCGTGCCAACCTCGACTATGCCGAGGCCGAAGCACACACCGCGTACGGCGTCTGCGGCGTCAAGGTCTGGATCTTCAAGGGTGAGATCCTTGGCCACGACCCGATGGCGCAGGACCGGCTGATGATGGAGGCCCAGACCTCCGGCGTGCGTCCCGCGCGCGACGATCACCGCCGCTAAGGATAATTTGAGATGCTGCAACCAAAGCGCACCAAGTTCCGCAAGGCCTTCAAGGGCCGCATCCATGGCGATGCCAAGGGCGGTACGTCGCTGAACTTCGGGTCGTACGGCCTGAAGGCGATGGAGCCGGAGCGGATCACCGCCCGCCAGATCGAGGCGGCTCGCCGCGCGATCACGCGTCACATCAAACGTCAGGGCCGCTTGTGGATCCGGATCTTCCCGGATCTGCCGGTGTCGTCGAAGCCTGCCGAAGTCCGCATGGGCTCGGGCAAGGGTTCGCCCGAATTCTGGGTCGCCCGCGTCAAGCCGGGTCGCATCCTGTTCGAACTGGACGGCGTGCCCGGTCCGCTCGCCGCGGAAGCGTTCTCGCGCGCCGCGATGAAGCTGCCGATCGCGGTCAAGGTCGTTGCCCGTCTGGGCGACACCTCGCACCTGGAGGGTTGAAAATGACGAAGGCAACCGATCTTCGCGCCAAGAGCGACGACCAGCTGGTCGAGGAACTGACCAGCCTGAAGCGTGAGGCGTTCAACCTCCGTTTCCAGGCGGCGACCAGCCAGCTGGAAAAGCCGACCCGCGTGAAGGAAGTCCGTCGCGACATCGCGCGGATCAAGACGCTGCAGGGCGAGCGTTCGCGCTCGTCCGACAAGTAAGGACGAGAGACATGCCGAAGCGCGTGCTGACCGGGATGATCGTCTCGGACAAGACCGACAAGACGGTGGTGGTCAAGGTGGAGCGGAAGGTCAAGCACCCCCTCTACGGCAAGATCATCCGCCGTTCGAAGAAGTACCATGCCCATGACGAGGGCAATGAGTATCGCGAAGGCGAGACCGTGCGCATCGAAGAGACCGCGCCGATCTCGAAGCTGAAGACCTGGAAGGTGATCGAGCGGGTGAACACCCACGCGACGCCGGCGGAAGTCGCAGCCGAGGCGTAAGCCTTACGGGGTGGGGGTTCCAACCTCCACCCCATATGCAATTCCGGGGTCAGACCCGGATGTGGCGAACATTCGCGGAAGGGCGCTTGCCTTTTCGCCATGGGGCGGTTAATGGGCCGCTCCCCCCGGCGCGGTACGCCCGCAGCCGGGGGTTCATTTTTAGCAGGCGGGGTCCGGTCGGAATCGGCCCCATAGGGTAAGGAATCGCATCCATGATTCAGATGCAATCCAATCTCGACGTCGCAGACAACAGCGGCGCGAAGCGGGTGCAGTGCATCAAGGTGCTGGGCGGCTCGAAGCGTCGCACGGCCGGCGTCGGCGATGTCATCGTCGTCAGCATCAAGGAAGCCGCCCCGCGCGGCCGCGTGAAGAAGGGTGACGTGCATCGCGCCGTCATCGTTCGCACTGCCAAGGACATCCGTCGCAACGACGGTTCGGTGATCCGCTTCGACGGCAATGCCGCGGTGCTGGTCAACAAGAACGAGGAGCCGATCGGCACCCGTATCTTTGGCCCGGTGGTCCGCGAGCTGCGCTCGAAGGGCTTCATGAAGATCATCTCGCTCGCCCCTGAGGTGCTGTAATGGCTGCTGCCAAGATCAAGAAGGGCGACACCGTGATCGTCCTGTCGGGCAAGGACAAGGGCAAGACCGGCCAGGTCACCCAGTCGATGCCGAAGGACGGCAAGGTCGTCGTTGCCGGCGTGAACATCGCCGTGCGTCACAAGAAGCCGAACCAGGCCGACCCGCAGGGTGGTCTGGTGCGTTCGGAAGCGCCGCTGCACGTCAGCAAGGTCGCGCACGTCGTCGACGGCAAGCCGACCCGCGTCCGTTTCGAAATCCGTGACGGCAAGAAGGTCCGGGTCGCCGTGAAGGGCGGGGAGGTCATCAATGGCTGATAAGTACACGCCGCGCATGAAGTCGATCTATGACGATCGTATCGTGAAGGCGATGACCGACAAGTTCGGTTACAAGAACGCGCTCGAAGTGCCCCGGATCGAAAAGATCGTCCTGAACATGGGCGTGGGCGAAGCGACGCAGGACAAGAAGAAGGTCGAGCAGGCCAGCTCCGAAATGGAGCTGATCGCGGGCCAGAAGCCTGTCGTCACCAAGGCGAAGAAGTCGATCGCGCAGTTCAAGCTGCGTGAAGGCATGGCGATCGGCTGCAAGGTCACGCTGCGCCGCGAGCGGATGTACGAATTCCTCGATCGCTTCATCACCATCGCGCTTCCCCGCGTCCGCGACTTTCGTGGCCTGAACCCGAAGTCGTTCGACGGCCGTGGCAACTATGCCTGCGGCATCAAGGAACAGATCGTGTTCCCCGAGATCAACTATGACCGCATCGACAAGGTGCGCGGTCTGGATGTGATCGTGACCACCACCGCCAAGACCGACGACGAGGCTCGCGAGCTTCTGCGTCTGTTCGGTTTCCCGTTCCCGCAGGAAGCGGAAGCCGAGGAAAAGAAGGCGGCGTAATCCGGTCCGCCCCCGGCAACGGGGGCGGCCGTTCGCTTTAACAAAGAGAGCTTAAGTCCATGGCGAAACTGAGTTCCGTGAACAAGAACGAGCGCCGTCGCGCCCTCGTCAAGAAGTTCGCGCCCAAATATGCGAAGCTGAAGGCGATCGCAGCCGACCAGTCGCTCGATGAAACCGAGCGTCTGATCGCGCGGCTGAAGATGGCCGAGATTCCCCGCAACGGGAATCCGACCCGCATCCGCAACCGTTGCGAGCTGACGGGTCGTCCCCGCGGCTATTATCGCAAGTTCCGTCTCGCCCGCGTCATGCTGCGTGAACTGGCCAACAAGGGCCTGATCCCCGGCGTCACGAAGTCGAGCTGGTAAGGAACACAGCAATGGCATTGACCGATCCCCTGGGTGACATGCTCACCCGCATCCGCAACGGCCAGCGCGCGCGCAAGGACAGTGTCCTGACGCCTGCCAGCAAGTTGCGGGCCCGTGTCCTCGACGTGCTGCAGCGCGAGGGCTATATCCGTGGCTACAGCGAAGAGCAGATGGGCCCCGCGGCCGGCATCCGCATCGAGCTGAAGTATTTCGAAGGCCAGCCGGCGATCAAGCACGTCGCGCGCGTCTCGAAGCCCGGCCGCCGCGTCTATTCGGGTTCGCAAGAACTGCCGAAGGTGCGCAACGGCCTTGGCATCACCATCGTCTCGACGCCGCGTGGCGTTCTGTCCGACGCCGAAGCGCGCGAACAGAATGTTGGTGGCGAAGTCCTCGCGGAGGTCTTCTGATGAGCCGCATCGGTAAGAAGGCAGTCCCGGTTCCGGCCGGCGTGACCGCCAACATCGCAGGGCGCGAGCTGAGCGTTAAGGGCCCGAAGGGCACGCTGACGCTGCCGCTGGCCGACGACATCGCCTATGCCGTCGAAGGCGACGCCATCTCGGTGCAGCCGGCGAACGACACCAAGCGCGCTCGCGCGTTCTGGGGTATGCAGCGCACGCTCGTGCAGAACCTGATCACCGGCGTGACGACCGGCTTCACCAAGAAGCTGCTGATCACCGGCGTCGGCTATCGCGCCGCGGCCCAGGGCAAGAACCTGAAGCTGCAGCTCGGCTATAGCCACGACGTCAACATCGACGTGCCGGAAGGCATCGAGATCAAGACGCCCGATCAGACCACGATCGAAATCAGCGGGATCGACAAGCAGAAGGTCGGTCAGATCGCTGCCGAGATCCGTCGTTGGCGTAAGCCCGAGCCGTACAAGGGCAAGGGCATCAAGTACGACGGCGAGTTCATCTTCCGCAAGGAAGGGAAGAAGAAGTAATGACCAAGGGTCTCTCCCTCTTCGAGAAGCGCCGTCGGCGCAATCGCACCGCGCTGAAGGCGCGTTCGGGCGGCCGTGCGCGGCTGTCGATCCATCGTTCGGGCAAGCACATCTACGCCCAGGTCATCGACGACGCAGCGGGTCGCACCGTTGCCTCGGCGTCGACCCTGGAAAAGGACGTGCGCGGCACCTCGGGCGCGAACATCGCTGCGGCTACCGCAGTCGGTACCCGCGTTGCGGAAGCGGCGAAGGCCGCCGGCGTGACGCAGGTCGTGTTCGACCGTGGCGGCTTCCTGTTCCACGGCCGCGTCAAGGCGCTGGCCGAGGCCGCCCGCGAAGCCGGATTGGAGTTCTAAGACATGGCTGACGAAAACAATCAGGCCGAAGCCCCCGCCGTCGAGGCGACCGGTGGCGAACAGCCGCAGGGCCGTGGTCCGCGTGGCGGCCGTGGTCGTGGCGGCCAGGGCGGCGGCGACCGTGGTCGCGGTGGCCGTGACGGCAACCGTGGCCGTCGCGACGACCGTCGCGGCGCCGAGGATGGTGGCGAGGAGCTGATCGAAAAGCTCGTCCACATCAACCGCGTGTCGAAGACCGTGAAGGGCGGCAAGCGCTTCGGGTTCGCAGCACTCGTCGTCGTCGGCGACGGCAAGGGCCGCGTCGGTTTCGGGCATGGCAAGGCGCGCGAAGTGCCGGAAGCCATCTCGAAGGCGACCGCCGCTGCCAAGAAGGCGATGGTCCGCGTTCCGCTCAAGGACGGTCGCACGCTGCATCACGACGGCAACGGTCACTTCGGTGCCGGTCGCGTGACGGTGCGGTCGGCTCCGGCCGGTACCGGCATCATCGCGGGTGGCCCGATGCGCGCCATCTTCGAATCGCTGGGCGTGGCCGACGTCGTGACCAAGTCGGTCGGCACGTCGAACCCGTACAACATGATCCGTGCGACCTTCGAGGCGCTGAACGACCAGTCGTCGCCGAAGGCGGTGGCACAGCGTCGCGGCAAGAAGATCGCCGACCTGCTGGGTCGTGGTGGATCGCAGACCGCCGAGGCTGATGCCGCGGCGATCGTGGAGTAACGAGCGATGGCAACCGTGAAGATCACCCAGACCGGGTCGCCGATCCGCCGGACCAAGGACCAGCGCGCGACGCTGATCGGTCTCGGCCTCAACAAGATGCACAAGACCGTGGAACTGGCCGACACCCCCGAGGTGCGTGGCATGATCCGTAAGGTGCAGCACATGGTGTCGGTCGAAGGCTGAAGCCTTCACCTTTACCGGTGACAAATGCGGGGAAGGGGGCTAAGCGGCCCCCTTCCTCATTTCTTTTAGCGCGAACATAGCGAAAGCGAGTGCAGACCATGAAACTCAACGAAATCCGCGACAATGCAGGCGCCCGCAAGAGCAAGATGCGCGTCGGACGTGGCATCGGCTCGGGCAAGGGCAAGACCGCCGGCCGCGGCCAGAAGGGCCAGAAGAGCCGTGAAGGCGTGTCGATCGCCGGCTTCGAAGGCGGCCAGATGCCGCTCCACATGCGGATCCCGAAGCGCGGCTTCAACAACATCTTCGCCAAGGACTATGCCGAAGTTAACCTCGGCGCGATCCAGAAGGCGGTCGACGCGGGCAAGATCGAAGCCGGTGCGGCGCTCGATCACGCGGCGCTGAAGGCCGCGAACCTGGCCCGTGGCGGCAAGGACGGCGTTCGTCTGCTCGGCAAGGGCGAACTGACCGCCAAGCTGACCTTCACCGTTGCCGGTGCGTCGAAGTCGGCGATCGAAGCGGTCGAAAAGGCCGGCGGTTCGGTGTCGGTGATCGAAGTCGTGCCCGCGCACGAAAAGGCCGCTGCCAAGAAGGGCAAGACGCTCGCCGCCAAGAAGGCTGCGCACGCCTGAGTTCCCACCCGCTCGGTTCGAGCAGCTTCGAGCATAGTCGAGAAGCGTCTGTCGAGAACTCCCGCCCAGCGGAACCACGTTCTCGATAGGCGCTCTCGACAAGCTCGGTCGCTACTCGAACCGAACGGGATGAACGTAAGGGGGTTTCAACCACCCCTTAGACATCCCCGCAGCAACCCCTATATGGTCGCCGGGGGGTGGGCTGATGGCCCGCCAGCATCATTCGGGACATATCCATGGCAGCCGCCTCAGACGGTCTTGCGACCAATCTAAACCTGTCGAAATTCGGTCAGGCGACCGAACTCAAGAAGCGCCTGTGGTTTACGCTCGGGGCACTGATCGTGTTCCGTATGCTGAGCTATGTGCCGCTGCCGGGCATCGACCCGACGCAGCTTGGCCTGCTCGCCAACCAGACGCAGGGCGGCGTTCTCGACTTCTTCAACACCTTTTCGGGCGGTGCGCTGACGCGCATGTCGGTCGTCGCACTGGGCGTTATGCCCTATATCACCGCGTCGATCGTCGTGCAGCTCGCGACGTCGCTCAGCCCGCAGCTCGCCGCCATCAAGAAGGAAGGCGAATCGGGCCGCAAGAAGCTCAACCAATATACCCGCTACGGCACGGTGCTGCTGACCGCGATCCAGGGTTATACCATCGCGGTGGGGCTGGAGGCGTTCGGCGCCTCGGCCGGCGCGCAGGCGGTGATCGAGCCGGGCATGACCTTCCGCATCGCGGCGGTCATCTCGCTGATCGGCGGCACGATGTTCCTGATGTGGCTGGGCGAGCAGATCACCAGCCGTGGCATCGGCAACGGCATCTCGCTCATCATCATGGCTGGCATCGTCGCCCATCTGCCGACGACGCTGGTCCAGCTGTTCGAGGGCAGCCGTTCGGGTACGATGAACCCGCTGACGCTGATCGGCATCATCGCCGCCGTCGCCGGCCTGGTGCTGTTCATCTGCTTCATGGAACGTGCGCAGCGCCGCATTCTGATCCAGTATCCCAAGCGTCAGACGGCGCGCGGGGTGCAGGCGGATCGCAGCCACCTACCGCTGAAGATCAATACCGCGGGCGTCATCCCGCCGATCTTCGCGTCGTCGCTGCTGCTGATGCCGGTCACCATCACGCAGTTCGCCGGCAAGGCGACGGCGGGCGACAGCCGCTGGGGCGATTTCGTCCTGTCGCTGAACCAGTATCTGGCGCATGGCCAGCCGCTCTACATGGCGCTGTACGGCGCGGGCATCGTGTTCTTCTCGTTCTTCTACACCGCGATCGTCTTCAATCCCGAAGAGACCGCCGACAACCTGAAGCGCTATGGCGGGTTCATCCCCGGCATTCGTCCGGGCAAGAACACCGAGAATTACTTCGACTATGTGCTGACCCGGATCACGGTCATCGGCGCGGCCTATCTGGTCATCATCTGCCTGTTGCCTGAATATCTGGTATCGGCGCTGTCGATTCCCTTCTATCTGGGCGGCACCAGCCTGCTCATCGTGGTCAACGTCACGATGGATACGGTAACCCAGATCCAGTCGCACCTGCTGGCGCACCAGTATGGCGACCTTATCAAGAAGGCCAAGCTGAAGGGCGGACGCCTGCGCGGCTGAGCGTAACACGACTAAGGGGGCAGCTATGGACATCATCCTTCTCGGACCGCCGGGGGCGGGCAAGGGAACCCAGGCCGCGCGGCTCGAATCGGCGCGCGGCATGGTACAGCTGTCGACCGGCGACATGCTGCGCGCGGCGGTCAAGGCCGGCAGTCCGGTCGGGATGCAGGCCAAGGCGGTGATGGATGCCGGCGAACTGGTGTCCGACGCGATCGTGTCGGCGCTGATCGGCGAACGGCTCGACCAACTGGGCGACCGGGGTGCGATCTTCGACGGCTATCCGCGCACGGCGGCACAGGCCGACGCGCTCGACCTGCTGCTTGAACATCGCGGGCGTCAGCTGACCCATGTGATCGAGCTGGTGGTGGACGAGGATGCGCTGGTCGAGCGCATTGTCGGTCGCTTCACCTGCGCCAATTGCGGTGCGGGTTATCACGACACGTTCAAGCAACCGGCCGTCGCGGGTGTCTGCGACGCGTGCGGTGCGACCGAGTTCAAGCGCCGGCCCGACGACAATGAGGAAACCGTGCGCACGCGCATGGTGGAATATCGTGCCAAGACCGCGCCGATCCTGCCGCTGTACGAGGCTCGCGGCCTGGTCCACCGGGTGGACGGCATGGCCGACATGGACGACGTGACGACGCAGATTGCGGCGATCCTCGACAAGTGAAGTGCGGGGCGGGTTTCGATCCGTCCGCCCGCGAAGTTCGTCACCCCAGCGAAGGCTGGGGTCTCCCCGTTGGAGAGCGCGACGCGCTCCACGGAGACCCCAGCCTTCGCTGGGGTGACGTGCGTTGAAAGGCTGATGCAGGCTGCGAAGCGGCTCTGATTGCCCACGTCCCATCCCGATTTTGGTTCCGCCCACCGGTTGACAGGGTGGGAATCGGTCCGTATCAGCGATTCACCCCGACATACCGGTTACGGCGGCGCTTTTGCGCGTTCGCCGCGATCGCGCGTGACGGGTTCAACGCTACGAGATGGGGTGTCGCTGCCATGCGGTGCCTCGTGGAGCTGGGAGAATTTAGTTCATGGCACGTATCGCGGGTGTTAATATCCCGACCAACAAGCGCGTCATCATCGCGCTGCAGTACATCCACGGCATCGGTCCGGCCAAGGCCAAGCAGCTGACCGATCAGCTGGGCATCACCGCCGAGCGTCGCGTGCAGGACCTGAGCGATCAAGAAGTCCTCCAGATTCGCGAAGCGATCGACGCCGGCCACACCGTGGAAGGTGACCTGCGTCGCCAGACCGCGATGAACATCAAGCGTCTGATGGACCTCGCCTGCTATCGTGGCCTGCGTCACCGCAAGGGCCTGCCAGTCCGCGGCCAGCGCACGCACACCAATGCGCGCACCCGCAAGGGCAAGGCGAAGCCGATCGCGGGTAAGAAGAAGTAAAAAACAGTCCGGGGGACTGTTTTTAACTTCCTCTCCGTCGGAGACAGGATTGAGGCCGACCGCCTCCCGATCTCCGTACCACGCAAGATACTCAGGTCAGGATTTCCACAAATGGCACGTGAACCGCAGCGCCTTCGCCGTCGCGAGCGCAAGAACATCACCGCCGGCGTCGCGCATGTGAACGCCAGCTTCAACAACACCATGATCACCATCACCGATGCGCAGGGCAATGCGATCAGCTGGTCGTCGGCCGGCATGATGGGCTTCAAGGGCTCGCGCAAGTCGACCCCGTACGCCGCGCAGGTCGCTGCCGAAGACGCCGGCCGCAAGGCCGCCGACCACGGCGTGCGCACGCTCGAAGTCGAAGTGAAGGGTCCGGGTTCGGGCCGTGAATCGGCGCTCCGCGCGCTCCAGGCCGTCGGTTTCCAGATCACGTCGATCCGCGACGTGACCTCGATCCCGCACAACGGCGTGCGCCCGTCGAAGCGCCGCCGCGTCTGATCCGTGCCTGCCGCCCCGCCGGGTTCGTCCGGCGGGGCTGTTCTTTCATGGCGCGGACCCGTCCTTTCCGCGCCGCCAAGCTAGGGGAAGCCCGTGTCCGTCAACGCTAAGAACTGGCAGGAACTCAAGAAGCCGAGCGGCCTCGAGAAGAAGCCGGGCGGCGATCCCAAGCGCCGTTCGACCTTCGTCGCCGAACCGCTGGAGCGTGGCTTCGGCCTGACGCTCGGCAACGCGCTGCGTCGCGTGCTGCTGTCGTCGCTGCAGGGTGCCGCCGTCACCTCGATCAAGATCGAGAACGTCCTTCACGAATTTTCCAGCCTTGCCGGCGTCCGCGAGGACGTGACCGACATGGTGCTGAACGTGAAGCAGATCGCGCTCAAGATGCAGGGTGAAGGCCCGAAGCGTCTGCAGCTGTCCGTCACCGGCCCGGCCGAGGTGAAGGCTGGCGACATCGCCGTCACCGGCGACATCGAAGTCATGAACCCGGAACTGGTGCTGTGCCATCTCGACGATGGCGCCACGCTCAACATGGAACTGACTGCGGATGTCGGTAAGGGCTATGTCCCCGCCGCCGGCAACCGTCCGGCCGATGCGCCGATCGGCCTGATCCCGGTCGACGCGCTGTATTCGCCGGTCCGCCAGGTCAGCTACAAGGTCGAGAACACCCGCGTCGGGCAGGAACTCGACTACGACAAGCTGACGCTGACCATCGAAACCGACGGTACCGTCACCCCTGAGGACGCGCTGGCCTATGCCGGTCGCATCCTGCAGGACCAGCTGGCGCTGTTCGTCCACTTCGACGACTCGACGCTGCCCCGCGCCGCCGCCACCGGCACGCAGGTCGCAGCACCTCAGAGCGAAGGTCAGGGCGATACCGCGCAGATCAATCGTTACCTGCTCAAGAAGGTCGACGAGCTGGAACTGTCGGTCCGCAGCGCCAACTGCCTCAAGAACGACAACATCATCTATATCGGCGATCTGGTCCAGAAGACCGAAGCCGAGATGCTGCGCACCCCCAATTTCGGTCGCAAGTCGCTGAACGAAATCAAGGAAGTGCTGTCGTCGATGGGCCTTCGCCTCGGCATGGACATCCCCGGATGGCCGCCCGAGAACATCGAAGAGATGGCGAAGAAGCTCGAGCAGGAGATTATGGGCTGATTTCGCACCGGGCCAAGCGAGCTTGGCCCGGAGACGAAACCAGCCCGGCCGGCGGCCTTTCAGGCCGTCCGACGACACGGGCTTTGCCCGTGTCGGGCCAGTTTCTGAATTAGTGGCAAGTGTGAACTTAGTGAACTTTGCCGCGAACAGGCGAACCGGTGGCAGCCTCTAAATGGCCACCTGCTCTGGGGATTCCGTGACACGGCCCCATAACGAACGAAGGAAATACCCATGCGTCATCGCGTCGGCGGCCGTAAGCTGCAGCGTACCTCGGCACACCGCATTGCGCTGTTCCGCAACATGTCGGCCGCGCTCATCAAGCATGAACAGATCACCACGACCGTCGCCAAGGCGAAGGAACTGCGTCCGTACGTCGAAAAGCTCATCACGCTGGCGAAGAAGGGCGGCCTGTCGAACCGTCGTCTCGCGCACGCCCGTCTGCTCGACGACGTGCAGCTGGTGAAGCTGTTCGACGTGCTGGCGACCCGCTATGCCGATCGTAACGGCGGGTACACCCGCATCATCAAGGCTGGCATCCGCGCATCGGACGCCTCGCCGATGGCGATCATCGAATTCGTCGACCGCGACGTGTCGGCCAAGGGCCAGGATTCGGGTCCGGTCGTGAGCGACGAGGATTTCGACGAAGCCGCCTGATCGGCTTGTCCGTCGAGAAACAGGGAGGGGCGGTCGTACTTCGGTACGGCCGCCCTTTTCCGTTCCCCCACGTAACATTGTCTCCGCGGGGTTGCGCGCCGGCACCGCTCGGTTATCCTGCTGGTAACGCCGGATACCCTCCGGCACGTCCCGTGGAGCAACGATGACCCGCCATGCCCTTGTCGCGATCGCGTGCCTGATGACCAGCACGACTGCCCTTGCCCAGACCATCGCCTATCCGCAGACCCGCACCGTCAACCAGGTCGACGAACAGTTCGGCGTGAAGGTCGCCGATCCCTATCGCTGGCTCGAAAACGACGTCCGCAACGATCCCGAGGTCGCGGCCTGGGTTGCGGCGGAGAACAAGGTCACTGACGCCTATCTGGCGACGCTGCCCGGCCGGGACATCTTCAAGCGCCGGCTGACCGCGTTGTTCGACTATGAGCGGGTGGGTGTGCCCAATCGCGAAGGCGGCCGGTATTTCTACAGCCGTAATTCGGGGCTGCAGAACCAGTCGGTGCTGTACGTCCGCGACAGCCTGAACGGGCAGGGGCGGGTGCTGATCGACCCCAATGGCTGGTCGAAGGATGGCGCGACCGCGCTCGCCGAATGGTCACCGTCGAAGGACGGCAAGCGGCTGCTCTATTCGATCCAGGACGGCGGCAGCGACTGGCGCAAGCTGCGCGTACTCGACGTCGATACCGGCAAGGTGCTCGACGACCAGATCGACTGGGTGAAATACGGCCTGTCGGCATCGTGGGTGAAGGACGGATCGGGCTTCTACTACGCCCGCTTCCCGACCCCGGAAAAGGGGCAGGAGTTCCAGAGCCAGAACCTGAACGCCAAGGTCTATTTCCACAAGCTCGGCACGCCGCAGAGCGCTGACGGGCTGATCTACGAACGGCCCGACCAGCCGCGCTTCACCTTCTATCCGGGTATCACCGATGACGGCCGCTGGCTCATCATCTCGACCAGCGGTCCGGGTGACCATACCGAAATCACGGTCCTCGACCTGACCAAGCCGGGCGACAAGCCCCGCACCATCGTCAACACCGACAATGTCGACTGGAACCCGGTGGGCACGAAGGACAGCACGCTGTACCTGACCACGACGCAAGGTGCGCCGCGGCTGCGCATCGTCACGCTCGACATGGCCGCCGCCAACCCAAGCCCCGAGGAACTGGTGCCGGAGGACAAGGCGGTGCTGAACGGCGCCTCGCTCGTCGGCGGACGGATCATGGCCGCCTATCTGGTCGATGCGAAGACGGAGGTGAAGCGCTTCACCCTCGACGGCAAGCCGGACGGCACGATCGAACTGCCGGGCATCGGCACGGTCGGCGGCGTCGGCGGCGAACTGGACAATAACGAAGGCTTTTTCGCCTTTTCTAGCTTTGCGACGCCCACCACCATCTATCGCTACGACGTCGCCACGCGGCAGGTCACGCCCTGGGCGACGCCGAAGGTTGCGTTCGATCCGTCGCAATATGACGTGCGCCAGCGCTTCTACACGTCGAAGGACGGGACCAAGGTCCCGATGTTCATCGTCAAGCGCAAGGACGTGACGAAGCCCGCACCGACGCTGCTCTATGCCTATGGCGGGTTCAACGTGCCGATCCTGCCCGGCTTCTCGCCAGGGCGTATCGCGTGGCTCGAACAGGGCGGCGTGCTGGCGGTCGCGAACATTCGCGGCGGCAGCGAATATGGCAAGGAATGGCATGACGGCGGCAAGCTGCTGAACAAGCAGAATGTGTTCGATGACTTCATCGCCGCTGGCGAGGACCTGATCGCGCAGGGCGTGACGGGCAAGGGGCAGCTGGCGATCCAGGGTGGGTCGAACGGCGGCCTGCTGGTCGGTGCGGTCACCAACCAGCGGCCTGATCTGTTCGCCGCTGCCTTGCCGGCGGTGGGCGTGATGGACATGCTGCGCTTCGACCGGTTCACCGCCGGGCGCTACTGGGTCGACGATTACGGTGTGCCGGCGAAGGAAGCGGATTTCCGCAACCTGCTGACCTATTCGCCCTATCACAATGTGAAGGCAGACGTGACCTATCCCGCGATCCTGGCGACGACCGCCGATACCGACGATCGCGTGGTGCCCGGTCATACCTTCAAATACACCGCGATGCTTCAGTCGAAGGACATCGGGCCGAAGCCGCATCTGGTCCGCATTGAAACGCGTGCCGGCCATGGCTCAGGCAAGCCGACCGACAAGGTGATCGAGGAAACCGCCGATCTGTGGGCGTTCATCGCCAAATGGACCGGGCTGGCAGTGAAGCCGATCAACTGACAAATGACGCCGCGCGGGGCTGGCACCCGCGCGGCGCTCTGCTATCGGGGGGCATGAACGAGACCCCCGATTCCATCCTGATCGTCGACTTTGGCAGCCAGGTGACGCAGCTGATCGCGCGTCGCGTGCGCGAGGCCGGAGTCTATTCCGAAATCGCTCCGTTCCAGAAGGCCGAGGAAGCCTTTGCCCGGATGCAGCCCAGGGGCGTGATCCTGTCGGGCGGCCCGGCATCCGTGTGCGACGACGGCAGCCCGCGTGCGCCGCAGGCGATCTTCGATTCGGGCGTGCCGGTATTCGGCATCTGCTATGGTCAGCAGGTGATGACCGCGCAGCTGGGCGGCAAGGTCGAGAAGGGCAATTCGGGCGAGTTCGGCGAGGCCTATATCGAGGTCGGCGACGATTGCGCGATGTTCGACGGCCTGTGGGAAAAGGCCGAACGGCATCAGGTGTGGATGAGCCATGGCGACAAGGTGACGCAGCTCGCCCCCGGTTTCCGCGCGGTCGCGACCAGCCCCGGCGCGCCCTATGCCATCGTCGCCGATGACGATCGCCGCTATTATGGCGCGCAGTTCCATCCGGAGGTCGTGCATACCCCCGATGGCGGCAAGCTGATCGCGAACTTCGCGCGCCATGTCTGCGGCCTCGCCGGCGACTGGACCATGGCCGAGTTCCGCGACGCCAAGATCGCCGAGATCCGCGCGCAGGTGGGCGATGGCAAGGTCATTTGCGGCCTGTCCGGCGGGGTCGATTCGTCGGTCGCCGCGCTGTTGATCCACGAAGCGATCGGCGACCAGCTGACCTGCGTGTTCGTCGATGGCGGCATCCTGCGCGCGGGCGAAGCCGAACAGGTCGTCAGCCTGTTCCGCGGCCACTACAATATCCCGCTGGTCCATGTCGACGCGCAGGACCTGTTCATGGACGGCCTGGCTGGCGTCACCGACCCCGAAGCCAAGCGCAAGTTCATCGGCAAGACCTTCATCGACGTGTTCGAGGCGGAGGCGAACAAGCTGGGCGGGGCGCAGTTCCTCGCGCAGGGCACGCTGTACCCGGACGTGATCGAAAGCGTCAGCTTCACCGGCGGCCCGTCGGTCACGATCAAGAGCCACCACAATGTCGGCGGCCTGCCCGAACGCATGAACATGGCGCTGGTCGAACCCTTGCGCGAACTGTTCAAGGACGAGGTTCGCGCGCTGGGGCGCGAGCTGGGGCTGCCGGACGTGTTCGTCGGCCGCCACCCGTTCCCTGGACCTGGTCTCGCCATCCGCATTCCGGGCGAGGTTACCCGCGAACGCTGCGACATCCTGCGCAAGGCGGACGCGATCTACCTTGAGGAAATCCGCACCGCCGGTCTCTACGACACGATCTGGCAGGCGTTCGCGGTGCTGCTGCCGGTGCGCAGCGTCGGCGTGATGGGCGATGGCCGGACCTACGACAATGTGCTGGCCCTGCGCGCGGTCACCTCGACCGACGGCATGACGGCGCAGGCATTCCAGTTCCCCGGCGACTTCCTGCCGCGCGTGGCGACCCGGATCATCAACGAGGTGAAGGGGATCAACCGCGTCACCTATGACTATACGAGCAAGCCGCCCGGCACGATCGAGTGGGAATGACACGGACTCAAATCGTCCGGGGGACGATTTTTGCCGTGGCATTCGCCCCGCGCGAGCCGGGGTGCGGGCCGGGGCGGAGAGTCGCCCGGTCATTCGGCTGGCGCTGAAAAATAGACTCATATCGTTCGCCTTGAACGTCATCCCAGCGAAGGCTGGGATCTCCCGGTGATAGCGCGGGACAGGAGCCGCCTGAGACCCCAGCCTTCGCGGGGGTGACGATCGTAGTTCAGGGATCACCCGCGACCGACCTTCTGATATTGGCGCGACGCGCCACCGCTAACGCGGCAACCGGATCGTCGCGTTCAGCCCGCCGCCGTCGCGATTCACCAGCATGATCTCACCCCCGGCATCGCGCACGATCGCGCGGGCGAGCGCCAGACCCAGCCCGATCCCGCCGGTGCCCCGGTTGCGCGACGTCTCCAGCCGGGTGAAGGGATCGAACACCGCCTCCATCCGGTCGGCGGGAATGCCGGGTCCGCGATCGGCGACGACGATCGCCACCGACCGCGCGGTCGTTTCCACCCGCACCTCGACCGCGCCGGCATATTTGATCGCATTCTCGATCAGGTTGCGCACCGCGCGCCGCATCAGATTGGGCCGCAGGTGAAGCGGCACCCGCGCCGCCTCCACAAAGTCGACATCATGGCCCAGGTCGCGAAAGTCGTCGACCACCGCATCGACCAGCGCCGCGACATCGACATCGGTCGCCGCCTCGCTCGGTCGTCCCAGCCGCGCCAGCGACAGGATGTCGTCCAGCGTTGCGTTCATCTCGTCGATCGTCTCGACCATCCGCGCGCGGTCGGTATCGTCCTCGACCGATTCGACGCGGACGCGCAGCGCGGCGAGCGGGGTGCGCAGGTCGTGGCCGATCGCGCCGAGCATCCGGTCCTTCTCATCGACCATCGCGTTCACCCGCTGGCCCAGGTCGATGAAGGCGGAAATCAGCAACCGCACATCCTGCGGTCCGGACGGTTCGATCGCGGGCAGCGGCCGCGCGGGGTGAAAGGCACGCGCCGCGCCAGCGAGCAGGCGCAGCGGCTTGGCGATGCGGCGTCCGATCCACAGCACCGGCAACAGTACGATGACATAGAGGATGAAGGTCTGGGCGAGCAGCTGCCACAACAGGCCGCGCTCGGCCATCGGCCATGGGGTATGCGACACCAGCCAGCCGCGCCCCGGCAGTTCGATCGACGCATCCAGCACCGCGCCCATCCGCCGCAACCGATCCGCCCGGCGGCCATTGATTCCGCGCGCGGCGATTTCATCCTCGTCGATCGGGCGGATACGGGCCGCGATCGTGCCGACGCGGATGCCGGCATCGGCAAAGCCCGACCGGATCGCTTCCTCAACATCGCGTTCGGGGGCGCCGCGCATCACGGGCGCGCGATCGGTGACCAGGCGGACGCCACGCATCCGGTCGCGCGGGGTAGCGACCGGCTGTCCCGGCCGCGGGGCGATGCGGCGTTCGGCGGCATCGATCAGCCGGGTCACGGCGGGCAGGGTGATCTCGGCGAAGCGGAACGCCCGCCGCTCGCGCAGCAACAGGCCGAAGTTCAGTGCCTGGGCGACGAACAGTGCGACCGCCACCAGCAGCGCGATCTGTCCCGGCAGGCTGGTCGGCCCCAGCCGCCTCACAGGCGGGTTCTCGATTCGCACCGCTTCACAGGCGCGTCACCTCGGTCGCCAGCGTATAACCGCCGCCCCATACGGTCTTGATGATCTCCGGATTGCGGACGTCGGTTTCGATCTTCTTGCGCAGGCGGCTGACCTGGTTGTCGATCGCCCGGTCGAACGCCGCCGCCTCGCGCCCTTGCGTCAAGTCGAGCAACTGGTCGCGGGTCAGCACCTGGCGCGGGCGGGTGACCAGCGCGTGCAGCAGATTATATTCGCCGGTCGACAGCGGAACCGACACGCCCTCACGGTCGACCAGCGCGCGTTCACCGGTCTTCAGCACCCATCCGGCAAAGGCGAAGGACCCGGCTTCCGGCGCATGTTGCCGGACCGATCCGCCCACTGTCCGCCGCAGCACGACCTTGACCCGCGCCGCCAGTTCGCGCGGGGAAAAGGGTTTTACGACATAATCGTCGGCACCCATTTCCAGCCCGACGATGCGGTCGGTTTCCTCGGTACGTGCGGTCAGCAGGATGACCGGCGTCTCGCTCGTCTCGCGGATATGGCGGCACAGCGACAGGCCATCTTCCCCCGGCATCATGATGTCGAGGATGGCAAGGTCGATGGCATAGGCGTTCAGCCGCGTGCGCGCGCCCTCCGCGTCGCCTGCCTGGGTGACGCGAAAGCCCTGCTTCGTCAGATATTGGGCAAGCGGTTCGCGGATCGATCGTTCGTCGTCGACCAGCAGCAAATGGGGAATTTCGGCCATGTCGGTCATGCTACGCGGCCCATCGTCAGAAGGGAAATACCGGGCGACGCGCAGGGGAGCGGCGTCGCCCGGCAAAGACGTTATTCGGCCGGTTGGCCGCCGCGCCGGGCCATGCGCTGCTCACGCCACTGCTTGCGTTCGGCGGCATCGACCCGACCGTCCTTGTTCGCGTCCTGCCGGTCGAACATGCGGGTGGCCACCGCGCGGAATTCGTCGCGGGTCACGATCCCATCCTTGTTCGTATCGGCGCGCTCCAGCATCCGGTCGCCCCTGTGGCCGCCAGGACCCTGCATCGGGCCGTCGCCGGTCGGCTGCGGACGCTGCGGCATCGCGGCACGTTCGGCTGCGGTGATCTTTCCGTCGTGATCGGTATCGAGCGCGTCGAACCGGCGGTCGGCCCGCGCCAGTGCCTCTTCGCGGGTCAGCACGCCATCGGCCATCGGCCGGGGCGGTTGCGGCGGGGTCTGTGCGGTGACGATCGTGGGCAGGGCGATACCGGCGAGCGAGGCGGCGGCAATCAACGAACGCATGGACGAACCTTTCGAAACAAGGGGCGCACCCCCGGTGGAGAATGCGCCCCTGTCTGACCGACAATTGTCGCCAGCCTTTGTCGACGGCCGCCTGTTTTGTCGCAGCTTGTCGCAGGCGTCAGCCTTTGGCCGGCGTCCCGAACAGGTTGCGGCGCTGTTCCTCGGTCATCGGTTTGCTGCCGTCGTTCACCGCCTTGCCCTTGGCATAGGCGGCGACGGTCGCCGGGCGCGCGGCGATGGCATCGAACCAGCGCTTGAGGTGGGGGAAGTCCTCCAGCTTCTGCCCCTGCGCATCGTGCGGTACGATCCACGGATAGGTCGCCATGTCGGCGATCGAATACGCGCCGGCGATAAAGTCGCGGTCGGCCAGCCGGTTGTCGAGGACGCCGTAGAGCCGCGCGGTTTCGCGGATATAGCGGTCCTGCGCGTAGGGGATTTTTTCGGGCGCATAGATGTTGAAATGATGGTTCTGCCCGGCCATCGGCCCCAGGCCGCCCATCTGCCACATCAGCCACTGGATCGCGTCATAGCGACCCGCGACGTCGGCGGGCAGGAACCGGCCGGTCTTTTCGGCCAGATACAACAGGATCGCACCCGATTCGAAGATCGACAGCGGCGCGCCTCCGCCCAGCGGTTCGTGGTCGACGATCGCGGGCATCCGATTGTTCGGCGCGATGGCGAGGAATTCGGGGCGGAACTGTTCGCCTTTGCCGATGTCCACCGGATGGATGGTGTAGGGCAGGTCGGCCTCTTCGAGGAACAGCGTGATCTTGTGGCCATTGGGCGTGGGCCAATAATGCAGGTCGATCATGGAACGGCTCCGATATGTCAGGACCCGCGCCACATGGGGAGCGCCTGCCCCCCGGCCAAGGCGTCAGCGTGCGAACAACGCCAGCGGCACCGCATCGGCCATCGCGCGATAGCCCGCCATCGATGGGTGGAGGTGATCGCCGGAATCATAGGCCGCAAGCATCCGGTCGGGCCGAGCCGGGTCGCGCAACACCGCATCGAAATCGATTACTGCATCGAAATGGCCCGGCGTGCGGATCCAGCTGTTGATCGCCTGGCGCGCGGCTTCGGCAGCGGCGTCGGGATGGTAATAGTCGTTGCCGACGAACGGGGTGATCGTGCCGCCGATCACCGTCAACTTCAGCGCCCGCGCCCGCGCCACGATCTGGCGATACCCGGCGATCATCTGTTGCACCTGCGCGCGGCGTTCGGCGGGGCTTGCCACCCGGTCACGCCCCAGCCGGCCAAGATCGTTGACCCCTTCGAGCAGGATGACATAGCCCGCACCCGGCTGGCTCGCGACGTCGCTGTCGAACCGGGCGAGCGCGTTGGGGCCGCTGCATTCGGCCAGCAGGCAGTTGCCGCCGATCCCATGGTTCAGCACCGCGACCCCGCGCGTACGGGGCGTGGCGGACAGGCGGCGGGCGAGGCCATCGGTCCAGCGCAGATGCTGTCCGCCGGTCACGCCATAGCCATCGGTGATCGAATCGCCCAATGCGACGATGGCGCGCGCCGCGGGGGTGGCGGTGACCTCCACCGCCGCGATCTGGAACCAGCGTTCCACCGGCTTCGCATCCGCAAATTCCGCCTCGGACAGCCGGTCGCCCGCGATGGTCCAGCTGCGCGTCCGAGCGCCCGGATGCCCGGTCTGCTGGTCGGGCAGGGCGGAAAAGAGCGTGGTGATCGCGAGGTCGGACAAGGGCTTGGCGACAAACTGCACCGGATCGGACCAGAAATCCGCACCGGCGGGAATCTCCACCCCGGCGTCGCCGCCAAAGGTCAGCGCACGGTCGCTGGCGCCGTCGATCGTGGCAGCGGCGGGGCCGGTGGCGACCGCGACATGCGCACCGGCGATCGTCAGCGGCGTCGTCCCGAACCGATTGGTGAAGCGCACCCGCACCGCCCCGCCGCCCAGCGTCAGCCGAACGACCTGCCGAACCGTCACATCGCCCGGTTCCCCCTGGGGCAGGCGCTGCTCGGCGCTCGACCGGATCGGCGACGTCGTCCAGCTCGCAATCCATGGCGCCTTGTCCGCAGGCACGGCAGCAGCGGACAGCCCAAGCAATGCCAAGCCCGCAATGGTCGAAAATATACGCAATCGTTTTCCCCGCACCCAAGTGCAGGCTACCGGCCCGATCGTGTCGTCACAAGTGTATAACTTCGAGTTTCGGCGTTGTTCCAATTGTAACGTGCGAAACCGATCCGCTATGAATCCAGTTATACTGTTTGGCTGGCGCGTTCGTTGCGTTGAATGCCGACGATCAGGGAATGGTGTGTATAGTACGTAAATGGGGAGATCAGCTTATGCCCGGTCATGGCGGCGACGTGATCATGCGGAACGAATCCGATCAACCGACCGTGTCGTCGGCGGATTTTGCCCGACGGTTCGGCCAGCTGCGCCAGATGCAGGATGACGAGGCGATCTTCGTCACGCATCACGGCCGTGCCACCCATGTCCTGACGACCGTGCGCCATTACAACGCCCTGAAGGACGGCGATGCCGAGGGGCGGATCGATCCGGTGTCGGCGACGCCCAGCCTGCAGGACTTTGCCAATTGCCTGACCATCGGCGTGGTGCTGATCGACTATGACCTGCGGGTGCTTGCCGCCAACCATGTGGCCCATGCGCAGCTCGACCGGCAAGAGGGGGAACTGGTCGGGCAACGCATCTTCGAGACGATCCCGGCCCTGCGGGGGTCGCTGGTCGAAACCTATGCCCGCCGCGCCGTCGCCAGCCGGGAACCCAGTTCGGCCGAGATGCCCTCGCTGTTCCGCCGCGACAACTGGATCCGGGTCGACATCCACCCGTTCGTCAGCCACGTCACGATCCTGGTCCATGACATTACCGAGGATATGAAGCGCCATCGCCTGGCCGACATGCGCCAGTCGCTGCGAGAGGCGATCGCCGTGCATGACGGCATCGGCTATGTCTGCCTCAACACGCGCGGCCATATCGACCGGGTGGAGCCGACCTTTTGCGACATGGTCCGCCTGTCGGAGGAGCGGCTGCACCATGTCGCGATGGCCGACCTCGTGCCCGTCGCGCACCGGGTCGCGTTCCGCGAGGCGCTGGACCAGGTGTTGAGCGGCGAGGGCGCCCGTACGATCGACAGCGCGCTGCTGTCGAACGACGGTGCCGCGATTGCAGTGCGCGTCACCATCGCCGAACTGCGCGGCATCTATGGCAACGAAGGGGCGATCGTCCTGCTGACCCGGCGTTAAGGGTCAGCCGACCAGGACCGGCGTGCCGCACCGCACGCCGTCGACCCGCACATCGGCCTGTCCGACATGTACCCCGGCGAGCGCGCCGACCTGTCCCACGACGAGGTCCAGCGCCGGCGCCACCGCGCTCAACGTGTTGCCCAGCGTATTGGTCAGCAGCCCGGTCGACAGCCCCAGGCCCAGCACATTGGCGCGAATGTCGACATTGCGCAGCAGGCTGCTGGCCACGCCAGCGGCGATGTCGTTGGTCCATACCGATTTCATGACATTGCCGTCGATTTCCGCGGCTGTGAAGTTCACCCGCTGCGCATGGACCCCGCCCAGCTGCACGTTCGCCAGACCGGTCAGCGATACCAGCGGCAGCGATACCAGTCGCGCCGCGCGCAGCGTCACCGGCTGCTGGAAATCCGGCAGCTGGGCGGGATCGAGATCGGCGATCGCCGCGCGCCCGACCGATGGCGTGACGTCCAGCGCGACGGTGGCATTGCCCGGCCCGCCGCGACACCCGATCTGCGCCAGCCGCGCCTCCGCCTCCGCCAGCTCGACATAGATCGGCACGCGTACCGATCCCAGGCTGAGCGGCGCGTTCAGCAGCGCGATGTCGATCCACAGCCGGGTCTGCGCACTGCGCACCACGGTCTGCCCGGCCTCGCCAATCGACAGCCAGCGGCTGTTCGCCGGACGCTCGCCGATCTGCAGCCACAGCCGGGTCTGACCGATGCCGGGGATGCCCAGGTTGATCTCGCTCTGCACCTGTCGCGTGCCGCTGGAGATTTGCAGCGCCTCGCGCAGGAACGCATAGGCGTCGGTCTGCACCGGGCGCAACGGGTCGGCAACGCTGCGCCCGCCCAGCGGGCCAAGGTCGATGATCGTGTCCAGCCGGACATTTCGGTTGGGCAGCTTCGCTGCGACCGATCGCAGTACCTGCGCGGCGGTGCTGCTGGTCGTCGCCCCCGCCATCGCCGTCACCAATCTGGGCAGGGTGATGTCGGTCGCCAGCAGTTCGTCGAAACTCGCGACCTGCACGCCGGCACCGCTGCGCAGCAGCTCGGCGGTCTTCAACAGGTCGACCTGTCCCGACACCAGCGCGTTGTAATCCATCACCGACAGCGACAATTCGCTGCCCGCAAGCTGCGACAGCAAGGCGCCGGGCAGGCCGCCCTGCACCGATGCCAGTCGCGTCCCGATCGAGAAGCCGGCCAGGTCGATCCGCGCCGCCGTTGCCCGCGCGCCGATCATGACGTCGCGATAGCCGAAGACCTGGGCAAAGACCGGCTGCACCCTGCTTTCCAGCGCGACCTGCGCCGCATTGCCCGGCGTGCCGTTCGCCAGGAACCGGGCATCCACCGACAACCGGGGATCGCGGGTGAAGCGGCCGGGCGTCATCGTCACCAGCCGGGTCGCATTGTCCGGCGACAGCGTCACCGCCGCCTGCGCCCGCGCGGTCGCATTGTCGAGATCGGCCGCCGCCGCCAGCGCTGCCGCATCGGCCGCACCCTGCAAGCGTCGCTTTTCCAGGTATAGTGTCGCGGTATCGACGCCCAATACCGCCGTACCGGTCAGCATCGCCAGGCCACCCGCCAGGATCATCGCGACATTGCCGTCGCGCCGCGCCGCCAGCCTTAGTATCCTCCGCCCGAACATCGCGCTAGAACCCCGCCAGCACGACGCTGGCCTGCCGCTGGATCACGGTCGTCGCGGCGGGCATGATCGGCAGTTTCAGCAGCGGGTTGGCAGACCCGTCATAGGTGACCTTCACCGTCAGCTGGCGACCGTCATCGTCGACCTTGAGCGATATGTCCTCGCTGCGGATGCCATAGCTGCGCGCGAGCGTCTGCAACGCCCCCTGACTGGCCAGCGTCGCGCGTTCCGAGGGGGTGATCCCGACCAGCGCGGCGCGCGCGCCTTCGTTCGCGCTCTCCTGCACGATGTGGGACATCGCCAGCCAGCTGCCGCCGCTGACGATCCCGAACAGGAAGACGGTGAGGATCGGCAATGCCAGCGCCAGTTCGATCACCGCCGCCCCGCGCCGGTCCGCCGCCACCCGGCGCAGGTGCCGGCCGATGCGGAATTTGCGTAACCTGGCCAATGGCATGGCATGGCCACGGTCCCGTGCGGTGCCGATCCCGCGGCCGGGCGGGGCGACGCTGTTACCCGATACGCGGTAGCAGACCCTGGCGATCATACTGCACTCCTCCCGAACGCCACGATAGCGCGGGGCGGTGACCGGGTGGTTGCGGATAACCGCCTGCGATAAATCGCATTTTGCGTAAAGTATCCGGCAGCTCGCGCGATGCTTTCCCCGATGGGACCGGCCGGACGCGCGCAGCCCGTCATGGCGACGCGGCATTATGGCGCGCGCACCCCGCCCGGCGTCTTGCCGAGGTTCGCGCGAACAGTTACCCGCAACGACGATCCGCCCGCGTCGATGCGGGCTCTGCCAGATGTGAACGGGTATCGATACGTGACTGCTGCCAATCGAGCGACGGAATCCAGGCTGTGGTGGCTGGGGGACCGGATGGCGGTGCTGGTCCTCGGCCTGATCGCCGGGTTCGTCGTCGGCCTGTCCTTTGCCGGCGATGGCCGGATCGCCCTGCCGGGATCGCCGGCGCCGGCCGCCTCGCCCGTGCCGCCGGTCGCGCCCGGCGCTTCTTCGACCGGAACCGATGCCGCACCGGCAACGCCCACCACCGTACCGGCGGTCGCCGCGCGCACCGTCGACGGGCCGATCGACCCGCAGGTCGTCGCCCGCATGAAGCGCGACGGCGTGCTGCGCGTCGGCGTGTTCGGCGACAGCTTTGGCAACGGCATCTGGGACGCGCTGTATCGACAGCTGCCGAAGGATGACGGGTTCGAGGTGCTGAAGTTTGCCAAGGAAGCGACCGGCTTCACCCGCTACCGTGTCCTCGACCTCGAAAAGCGCGCCCGCGAACAGCTAGCGACGCAGCCGGTCGATGCGGCCGTCATCAGCTTCGGTGCGAACGATGCGCAGGCGGTGTTTGCCGATGGTCATCTCCATCCGTTGATGAGCGACGGCTGGAAGCAGGTGATCGGCGACCGCATCGACGCATTCGTCGCGGCGGTGCGCTCGACCGGTGCGGTCGTCTATTGGGTCGGCCTGCCGGTGATGCGCGATCCCAAGCTCGACGTCGAGATGCAGGCGATGGATGCGTTCTACGCCGATCACATGCGGCGCCTTGGCGTGCCGTTCCTCGATTCCCGGCCGCTGACGTTGGACGCGGAGGGGAAGTACAACGCCTATCTGCCCGACCTGAAGACGGGCAAGCCGATGCTGATGCGTACCGGTGACGGGTTGCATATGATCGGTGTCGGATACCAGCGCCTGACCAGCAGCGTCGCCACCGACCTGCGCCGCTATGCCGATCGCACCCGCCGTGAAGCGGGGCGGCCGCTACCGACCCCGACCCCGACCGAGGCAGCGCGCTGATGTCGGCGCTGTTCGCTATCGCACTGGCGCAGGCGGCGACCGCCGAGGGATGCATCGGTGGCCTGTGCGATGCGGAACGGCTCCGCCCGTTCCTTGAAAAACTGTCGACGGCGCGCAGCGCACCCGAACCGGTCCGCATCCTCCAGATTGGCGACAGCCACACCGCCGGCGACCAGATCACCGGCAGCTGGCGCACGATCCTGCAGACCCGCTATGGCCGGGCGGGGCGCGGCGCCTTGCCCCCCGGTCGGCCCTATGCCGGCTATCTGACCCGTGACATCACCGCGGGCCAATCGATTGGCTGGAGCGTCAACGGCATCTTCGGCGCGGCTTGGTCGCCGACCAGCAATGTCCGGCTGGGGTTGAGCGGCTATAGTCTGACCACAGCACAACCCGGCGCGACCGTGACGCTCAGCGCGGATAACGGTCGCAACTTCGACCGACTGACCGTCTGTGCGCTCAGCGGGCCGGGGCAGGGCACGTTGCAGCTGAGCCTCGGGGCGGCCGTCGTATCGTGGCCGCTGGTGGGAGCGGAGCCCGGCAGCCGCTGCCGCACGCTGGATGGCAATGGTGAGGCGACGATCGCGTCGGCGACCGTCATCGGCGGACCGGTGACGGTCACGTCGTGGAGTACCGAACGGCGGATGGGCGGCGGGGTGATCCTGTCGAACCTGGGGACGGTCGGCGCGCAGTTCACGCATTTCGGGCGGACCGACGATCGCGTCGTCGCGACCGAACTCGGCGCCTATCGCCCCGACCTGATCGTTATCGCCTTTGGTACGAACGAAGCGTTCCGACCCGGCTTTTCGGCCAGCGCCTATGAGGCATCGTTGCGTTCGGACCTGACGCGGCTGCGGCGATTGTCGCCCGGCGTGCCCATGCTGTTGATCGGCGCGCCCGATTCCGCGACGAAGCTGCCCGGCCTGCAAACCGGCGAGAGCGGCACGAGCAGCCCGTGCAGCGGCAATGGCGAATGGCGTCCGACCGCCGCACTGTCGTCGGTACAGGCGATCCAGCGGCGACAGGCCAGGGCGTTCGGTATCGCCTATTGGGACTGGGCGCAGCGTATGGGCGGCCGCTGCGTCGCCGATGGATGGACGCAAGGGGCAAGCCCGCTGATGCGCGGCGACCATGTGCATTTCACCAGTCGCGGCGGGGCGGAAATCGCGCGGCTGCTGCAGGCCGACCTGGACGCGGCGATGACCCGGATCGTCAGCTCGGCCGGGGAACCCGGCTGGTCGACCCCTGCCTATCCGACGACGGTTCGCTAAATGCTGTTCCCTACGCTCAGCTTCGGGCTGTTCTTCCTTGTCGTCTATGGTGTTGCCTGGTCGCTGGGGCGCTCGAACGAATGGCGCAAGATCGCGCTGCTGCTGGCCAGCTGGTTCTTCTACGGTGCATGGGACGCGCGGTTCGTCGCGCTCCTGTTCGTCTCCGCCTTCGTCAACTGGGCGCTGGCGCAGGCGATCGTTCGCAGCGATGACGATCGCACCGGGCGCGCGCTGGTTACGGTCGGCGTGGTCGCCAATCTGGGAGTGCTGGGTTATTTCAAATATGCCGGCTTCTTCCTCGAACAACTAACCGCCTTGCTGACCCCGCTTGGCTTCGGCCGCGACCTGCCGCTGTTGCAGGTAGTGTTGCCGGTCGGCGTGTCGTTCTTCACCTTTCAGGCGATTTCCTATCTGGTCGACGTCCATCGCCGGCGCATCCCGGCGGCGAACCTGCTCGACCTGACGCTGCTGATGTCGTTCTTCCCGCATCTGGTTGCGGGGCCGATCGTGCGCGGCGCGGACCTGCTGCCGCAGTTCCGTCGCGTGCCGACGATCGATCGCGGGACGGTTGCCGCTGCGCTCCTGCTGATCCTCTGGGGTCTGTTCAAGAAGGCGGTGATCGCGTCGCAGCTGGCCGGAGCGCTGGTCGATCCGGCGTTCTTCGACCCGACCAGTCGATCGAGCTTCGACCTGCTGATCGGCGCCTATGGCTATGCGGTGCAGATCTACTGCGACTTTTCCGCCTATTCCGACATGGCGATCGGGCTGGCGGCGCTGCTCGGCTACACGTTTCCGCGCAATTTCGACCAGCCCTATCGCGCCGCGTCGCTCCAGGATTTCTGGCGGCGTTGGCATATCAGCCTGTCGAGCTGGCTGCGCGACTATCTCTACATTCCGCTGGGCGGCAGCCGGAAGGGGCCAGTGCGCACCTATATCAACCTGTTCCTGACGATGCTGCTGGGCGGGTTGTGGCATGGTGCCAGCTGGGCGTTCGTCATCTGGGGCGCGCTGCATGGCGGCTGGCTGGCGATCGAGCGGTTCTGGGCGCGGCATCGCCCCGCCGGTCTGCCCAAGGCGCCGCGCTGGGCCGGTATCCTGCTGACCTTCCACATCGTCGTGCTGGGCTGGATTTTCTTCCGTGCGCAGGGCGAGGGGGAAGCATTCGCCTATCTGGGGCAGCTGTTCGCCGGTGACTGGCGCAATACGCTGGTGACGCCGCTGTCGCTGGCGCTGGTCGTCATCGGGCTTGCCATCCACGCGGTGCCGGCCGGCATTCTCCAGCGGTCGGCGGCGCGGGTGCGCCATCATGCCGCGCCGGTCATCGGCCTGTCGCTGGGCGTGCTGATCCTGATCGTCGACGCGATGCGGCCCGAAGGGGTCGCGCCGTTCATCTACTACCAGTTCTGAGCCGGAGCCGCACATGACCACAGGTGCCGAACAGGGGGAGATCGTCGAGGTCGGATCGCCGGTGCAGGTCGCCCCCGACCCGATCGACAGCGTGCGGCCCTTTGCGTGGATGACGACGATCATCGCCACCGCGACGCTGTTGCTGGGTCTGTTCAACGCCCATGCGATCGCAGCGTGGTTCGACGAACTGCCGCCGTCGCCCTATACCGAACCGTTGCGCGCACCGATCGCCGCCTGGGCCGCTACGACCGCCCGGCTGGGCCTTGATACGCCGCGCGCGGCGGTGCGGAGCCGGTGGGAAAAGGCGCAGGCCGCGCGGTTCGGGAGCGAGCAGCCGGGTGAGGACGGCGCGCAGTAGCCGTCTATTTCTCCCACTCCCACTCCCACTCCGTTCGCTTCGAGCGCAGGTTCGAGCTTGTCGAGAACCGAAGTCGAGAAGGGGGTGCCCCAAACGACCAGGTTCTCGACTGCCGCTTCTCGACAAGCTCGAAGCTGCTCGAACCGAACGGAGAGCGTGTGAAGGGTGATCCACAAACGGCAACGCCCGCGCGAGCATGGCTCGGCGCGGGCGTTGCGGGGTTCCTGCCACAAGCAGGAGCGGTTCAGCGGTAGAAGGTGTGGTCGGCGATCTGCGCGACGCGGGTGCGCTTCGGGAACGATGCGCCGGCGGAATGAAAGAACAGCGCGCCCGGTGCGACATCCTCGTCCTTGCCGCTCAGCGTGCGCTTGGCGATCTCGACGGCGGTGTTCCAGCGGCCATTGTTGCGCGGGGGATCATAGGCATCGACGTTGAAGAACTGGCCGCGCTGCTTGACCACGCCACAGGCGCTGCTGGCGAAGCGACCGCTCTTCATGCGGGCGCGGATGACCTGGGCCACGGCCTGCTGGCCTTTGTGCGGCTGGTTGCCGGCTTCATGCACGACGACCTTCGCGACGCATTCGACTTCGGATTTGTCGAGATTGGCGACGTCCGCGTCGGCGGCGTCGCTCGGCGCTGCCTCAGGGGCGGCGGTTTCGGTGGGGAGGGGCTGCACCACCGGGGTCGGCGCTGCAAAGGTAACGGGGGTGGAAGCGGGGGCGATCGGTGCCGGTTGCTGTACGACCGGGAGTTCGGGATCCGTGTTCATCGCGACATGGGCGCTCGCTACGCCACTTGCCGCGGTCAGGCTCCACAACACCAATACGGACCAACGCTTGTTCATTCCCACTCATCGCTTGTGCGCAAGGGTGCCCGCCATCGGCCGCGGAAACGCGGACAAAAGGAAGCGGCCGTCGGGAACCCCCACGTCTCGCCGTCCAACTTCCGCTTCTTGGTAGAGGGCGGATGGCCGGACCGGCTGAAACTGCGATTTCCCTTCGTCCCGGCGCGGCAAACTGTCAACGCAACCACCGTTCATCGGCGACGAACCGTTGGTTCCATCCGATCAAACCACGTCCGAAACGACAAATGGATCGACTGTAAACGGACAGAAACCATGTTCTTGTCGCGGCTTTGTCGCGAACCGTCTCTAGGATCGTCCGGTCACGACTCGTTCGGACTATTGCGCCTGTTCGCCGCGCTCCTCGTCAAAACTGTCGAGCAACCAGCGTCGAAATTCCGCCATCGCCCGCCCCGGCGGCCGTGATTTGAGGCGCGTCAGCCAATAACGATCGGTCGCCGCCTCAATCCCGAAGGGGCGCACGATCCGTCCACTGTCCAGTTCGCGCCGAAACATCGCCGGCGGGGCGAGCGCGACCCCTTCGCCCAGCATCGCCGCCTGCACCATCACCAGCGACGAATCGAACAACGGCCCATGCAGCGCGCCGACCTCCAGTCCGGCCGCCGCGAACCATGCCGGCCAGTCCTGCGCGCGATAGGACCGCAGCAGGGTGGTCCGCAGCAGGTCGGTTGGGCCGCGCAACGTCTGCGCCACGGCGGGCGAGCAGAGCGGCGTCAGCGGCGCGGGGCAGATCGCATCCGCCACCACGCCATGCCATGCGCCGTCGCCGAAGCGGATCGCGCAATCCAGCCCTTCGGCGACCAGATCGACCTGGTTGTTGTTGGTCAGCAGCCGCAGGTCTATGCCCGGACAGGCGGCCCGAAACGCCGGCAGCCGTTCGAGCAGCGCCCCGACCGCGAACGTGCCGACTGCGCTGACCGTCAACACCTCGCGCACGCCGCCGCTGTCGAACCGGTCGAACAGCCGGTCGATCGCCCCGAACGATGCGACCAGCGTCGGCGCCAGTGCCATCCCTTCGTCGGTCAGCAGCAGTCCGCGATTGGATCGCCGGAACAGCGTGACGCCAAGGCGCGCCTCCAGCGCCTTGATCTGGTGGCTGACGGCGGCCTGGGTCACGCACAGCTCGTCGGCGGCACGGGTAAAGGACAGGTGGCGCGCCGATGCCTCGAACGCGCGCAGGGCATTGAGGGGGACCGGAGCGCGCGCCATGGAGTCTGAGATTTCCTAAGGATCGAACCGAGATATGATCCTTTGTCCGCCGAGCGATTTGCCGTCAATTCCCATGCCGACATTGCATGACGAAGGGACGCCAACATGAAAATTCATACCCTGATCCGGGAAGGGCTGGCGCTGGCCGCGTTGTTGGCGACGGGACCGGCGCTGGCGGCAGACCCGCCCGAATGGACCACGCCGACCGAACCGTTCCGGATCGCCGACAACCTTTATTATGTCGGGACGAGGGGGCTTGCCGCCTATCTGATCGTGTCGCGCGACGGCGCGATCCTGCTTGACGGGCCGATGGATCGCAACGTCGCGTCGATCGAACGCAATATCCGGCGGGTCGGGGTGCCGCTCGATCGGGTAAAGCTGATCGTCAGCAACCATGCGCATGACGATCACGTCGGTGGCATCGCCCGGATCAAGCGGGACACCGGCGCACGCTTCCTTGCCAGCGCGGGGGATCGCTGGGCGCTGGAACACGGCACCAGCCGGGGCGACACCAACTATGGCGTGCGCCGCTATCCGGCGGTCAAGGTCGATGGGGTGATCCGCGATGGCCAGGTCGTGCGACTGGGCGACGTTGCACTCACCGCCCATCTGACACCGGGCCATACGCCGGGCTGCACCAGCTGGTCGATGGTCGTGCGCGACGCGGGCAAACCGCGCCGGGTGCTGTTCCCGTGCAGCATCACGGTCGCGGGCAACCGCCTGGTCGGCAATCGCGGCTATCCGGGGATCGTCGCCGATTTCCGCAGGACCTTCGCCCGGCTGGCAACGATGCGGGCGGACATCGTCCTGCCCGGCCATCCGGAGGCCGCCGACGTGATCGAGCGGGGCAAGCGTCGCAGCGCGGGGCAGGCCGACGCCTTTTTCGATCCGCAGCTGCTGCCGCGCATGGTCGCCGAACAACGCGCCGCGTTCGAAACGGAACTGGCAAAGGCACGGCGATCGGCGCGATAGGGTCAGGGGTCGGGCGGCCCGTCCCCCGGTGAATGCAGCATCCCGCCATAGATGCCGGTGTCCGATCCGGGGATGGCGATCACGTCCAGCGATCGGCGGTAAAAGGCTTCCGGCCCGACGCCGCCGATGATCGCATAGCCATATTCCATGGCACGCATGTCATGGAGCGTCGCGAACAGTAGCGCTTCCCCCACGCCCAGCCCGCGCGCGGCGGGGTCGACGCCGGTCGGCCCGAAAAAGCCGCGCATCGTGCAGTCATAGCAGGCAAAGCCGATCACCGCCTGATCCTTGACCGCGATCCACAGGGTCGTGACCGGGCGGGTGAAGGCGCGGGCGGCCTCGCTGCGCCATGCCGGGCCGAACTGCGCGACGATCCACGCCAGAACGACATGCCGCTCCGCCGCCATCGCCCGCCGGATGACGATGCCGCGCTCCGCCACCGCCGGGCGTGGCGCAACCGTCGGCAGGTCGTAAAGGCGGACGAGCAGGTCGGTCATGGTGGTATCTTTCCTTTGCGACGATAACGCTTCGCGACCCCGAAGATGGTATCGGTTAGTCCCGGCGCGCGATAGGGTGTCGGCGATGCCGTCGCACCCGCCCCTTCCGCCGCGCAGCCGCTTGTTCCGGTGGGGCTGGATCGCGCTCGGCTGGCTGTTCGTGGGGCTGGGCATCATCGGCGCGCTGCTACCGGTCATGCCGACCACGATCTTCCTGATCCTGGCGGCTGGCTGCTTTGCGAGGGGATCGCCCCGATGGGAGCGCTGGCTGCTCGACCATCCCCGCTTCGGACCGACCCTGACCGCATGGCGTCGCGATGGCGCGATCGGCCGGCGGGCCAAGGGGATGGCGTGTGCCGGGATCGCGGTCGGCTATGCCATGTTCCTGTTCGGCGCGCGGCCCGGCTTCGCCCTCGCGCTGATCGTTGCGGGCATCATGGCCGCATGTGCCGCCTATATCGTGACCCGGCCTGCGCCGACCGCTTGACGGGGCAAACCCGCGACCGTCCCCGTTCCGATCGGCTCCGGCTCCTTGACCGGATCGAGCGACAATACCGGCGCGACCAGCGTATGCAGGCTGAGTTCCAGTTCGGCATTGCGGAACGGCTTGGTCAGCCGGGGAATATCGGCATCGATCCCGCCCGCATCGGCATAGCCCGACACGATCAGTACCGGCAGCGCGGGATGGCTCTGCCGCAGCCGGCGGGCCAGGTCGGCGCCGCTCATCCCCGGCATCAGGTGATCGGTAATCAGCACATCGGGGGCAAGGCCGGCATCGATCAGGTGCAATGCGTCCTCCGCCGATGCCGCCTCGACCACGCTATAGCCGAGGTCGGCCAGCATGTGCGCGGTACTCATCCGCACCACGTCTTCGTCATCGATCAGCAGCGCGGTGACCAGCCGGGTCGGGAGCGGCGGCTGGCCGTCCGTCGGGCGGTCCTCCTCGCACGGCGCGATCGCGCTGACCGGCAGCCACAGGCAGATGCTGGTGCCGCTCCCCGGCCTGCTCTCGATGGTCAGCCCGCCGCCCAATTGCGCGGTCAGCCCATGGACCATCGATAGGCCGAGGCCCGTGCCCTTGCCGACGCCCTTGGTCGAAAAAAACGGTTCGATCGCGCGCTGCAGCGTGGCCTCGTCCATGCCGCAGCCGGTGTCGCTGACGCTCAGCCGGATATAATGACCGCGCGACAGCCCCGGCACGTCGCCGCTGCGGACGCTGCGGCGGCAGGCGGCGATGGTCAGCGTGCCGCCCTCGGGCATCGCGTCGCGCGCATTCACCGCCAGGTTCAACAGCGCCATCTCCAGCTGGTTGAGATCGGCATGGGCCGGCGGCAGGTCGTCCAGCTCGAGCGCGATGGCGATGGTCGGGCCGACCGTGGTTTCGATCAGCCCGGTCATGTTGTCGATGACCTTTGCCACATCGACCCCGGTCGGTTGCAACGGCTGGCGACGGGCGAAGGCGAGCAGCCGCTGCACCAGCATTTTGGCGCGTTCGGCCGATTGCAGCGCCCCTTCGATCAACCGGCGCTCGCGGTCGGTGCCGACGCCCTTGCGCACCAGCATGTCCAGCGACCCGATGATCGGGGTCAGCAAATTGTTGAAATCATGCGCGACGCCGCCGGTCAGGCTGCCCATCGCTTCCATCTTCTGGCTCTGGCGCAGCGCGTCGCGGGCGATCTCCAGATCGGCCTCACGTTCCTTCGCATCGGTCAGGTCGCGGCCGACCGCGACGAAATTCGCCCCGTCCGCTTCGGGCGCGAGGGTCCATTCGATATGCTTCCATCCGCCCGCCTGCGTCGCGATCCGGTTTTCGAACCGGGTCGGGCGGCGGGTCGCGGCCATCTGCGCGATCGCGGCCGAGGTGTGCGGTACGTCGTCGGGATGCATGAAGCGGGCATAGCCGCGCGACAGCAGTTCGGTCTCGCTCCAGCCGAGTACCCGCGACCATGCCGGGCTGACCGCTGACATCATCCCGTCATAGCCGGCGCGGGCGAGCATGTCCTGCGACAGGGTCCACAGCCGGTCGCGCTCGGCCGAGCGAACCGCGACCTGCTCTTCGAGCGTTTCGTTCAGCTGGCGCAGTTCCTCCTCGGCGCGTGCCCGCTCGACCGCGCTCTTGACCCGCTCGCCGACTTCCTGGACCAGGCGTTGCTCGGCGGCGGTCCAGGCGCGGGGCGTCGCCGACTGGACGGCCAGCACACCGACCCATTCGGTTTCGTCGAACAACAGCACGTCGATGAACGCGCCCACCCGCCGTTCGGCCAGGCCGGCGCGCGCGACCTCGCTCAACTGCGGATTGCCCGGCACGTCGGTAACGACCAGCGGCGCGCCACACCGGTACGCATCCAGCAATCCCGGCCCGAACGACGCCAGCGAATGCGCGCCTGCCAGCGACTGCACCCCCTGGCAATAATCGCAGTCGACCGTCATCAACAGGTCGCTGCTGATCTCGGCATAGAAGACGCGGTTCGCGTTCAGCCACCGCCCCAGCCGCTCGGCGGCCAGCGTCATGATGTCGTTGCGGGTGGCAAGCGGGCGCAGCGCATCGGCCAGCGACAACAGGAACTGCGTCCTACGCGCGCTGTTCACCCGCTCGGTCGTCTCGGCCAGGATGCAGATCATGCCGGCCGGATCGCCGCGTTCGTCGAGGACCGGCGAATAGTCCAGGTCCATCCACACCTGATCCGGCTGACCATGGCGCCACAGCGTCAGTTCCTGATCCTGATAGCGCAGCGTACCGCCCGCCAATCCGACGCGCATCACGTTGTCGTTGAATGCGGCGACCTCGGGCCAGCCCTCGCGCACCTTCGATCCCAGCAGTTGCGGGTGCCGCCCGCCCGCAAAGGCCGAATAGGCGTCGTTGTAGAGCATGACCCCATCGACGCCCCACAGCATCACGATTGGCACTGGCGATCGCAGCATCAGCGCGGTGGCAGTCTTCAGGCTCTGGGGCCAGCCATCGATCGACCCCAGCGGCGTCCGGCGCCAGTCCAGTGCCGCGATCAGCGCCGCGCAGTCGCCGCCGCCCGCCAGGAACGCATACCGGTCCGGCTGATGCGTGATTTCGACGATGCGTAGGTCCGACATGGGAAGCGATGAATCCTGCAAGAACGCCCGTCGGGACGGACCGGCCGGTGCCGGTTCTCCATAAAAGCGTTGTGGCATGGTAATGCAATCGGCCTTTCGAAGGAACTGCTGGGCATGGATAACGCGGGACGACCGCGGTCGGTGCCAGAGTTGTGCGGAAATGCCGTTGTGGCAGCGTGCCCACCACGCTGGTCGCCTCCTGCCATGATGCGGGGCAGGGCGCTTGCGATGTACCGGAACCTGTCCCAACTTATCGCGGGCGGCGGGCTGTTATCCCGCGAACTTTGCGGGTAATCGAACTGTTCCTGTTTGATCGGAATATGCGTGCCGTCGGAACTGCCTAAAGCGCTCGTCGAATATTTTGAACAGTCGCGGGTCGCGCTCGCGCTGGCGTCGGCGGAAGGTGACAACCACCTGGTCCTGGTCAATGCGCCGTTCAGCCGCCTGACCGGATTCGAACCGGAGGATGTCGTCGGGCATAATTGCCGGATGCTGCAACGCGACGCGGCGAATGTCGAACCCCGCGCCCGGCTGCGCGAATTTCTTGCGCGGCCGACCCAGCCCAATGTGCGGACGCCGATCGTCAATTTCCGGAAAGACGGGACGCCGTTCGTCAACCTGCTCTACATGTCGCGGCTGAACACGATCGACGGCAGGACGCGCTACATCTTTGCATCGCAGTTCGACGTCAGCCGGTCGCAGCCGGAACTGCTGGCCGATTATGATGCGCAGCTGGCCGCGACGCTGGGCCGACTAGTGCCGATCGCGGGCGATGCCGGGATCGTGATCGAAGGTACGTTGCTGACTATCGCCAACAGCGCCGCGATCGTGGCGCAGGCCAAGATGATGCTTGCCAACCTTGAATCGACGCCCGATGTCTGACGCTGCGACCAGGCGGCCCGAAGTCCCGGCCGGCGTGCCGGTGGTCGGTATCGGCGCCTCGGCCGGCGGGCTGGAGGCGCTGCGCGAAATGCTGGCCCCGGCCAAGCGGCCGACCGGCCTCGCGTTCGTCGTGGTCCAGCATCTCGATCCGAACCATGAAAGCATGTTGGCGCAGCTGCTCGACCGCAATACCTCGCTGGCGGTGCTGCAAAGCTCTGGCGGGGAGCGGATCGAGGCCGATACCGTCTATATCATCCCGCCCGGCCGGGGCCTTGCCATTCGCGACGGCGTGCTGGAGCTGACCGATTTCCAGCAGCCGCGCGGTCTTCGCCGGCCGATCGACGATTTCTTCCTGTCGCTGGCCGGCGACCAGCAATCGAACGCCGCCTGCGTCATCCTGTCGGGTACCGGCGCCGATGGCACGACCGGCCTGCTCGCGATCAAGGAAAATGGCGGCGTCTGCGTTGTTCAGCAGCCCGAAAGCGCCCGCTACGACGGGATGCCGCTGTCGGCGGTCGGCACCGGCATGATCGATTTCGTCAAGCCGCCGGGCGAAATCCTCCACTGCCTGCAGGCATTCTTCCAGCGACGTGGCTCCGATCCGGTCGAGCCGGAGGCGAACGTCGTCGCGGATCATGTCGATGAAATGTGCCGCGTGCTGCGAACCGCCATCGGCCACGACTTTTCGGGCTATAAGCGATCGACGCTGGTACGCCGGGTCGAACGGCGGATGCACGTGCTGGGCATCGATACCGGCCGCGCCTATCTGGCACGCATCCGCAGCGACGCGACCGAATGCGAGGCGCTGTTCCGCGACCTGCTGATCAACGTCACGCGCTTCTTCCGCGATGCCGACGCGTTCGAAACGCTGCGCATCCGCGTGGTCGAACCGCTGATGGCGGATCGTCCGGCGGACGAGGACATTCGCGTCTGGGTCCCCGGCTGTTCGAGCGGTGAGGAAGCCTATACCATCGCCATGCTGTTCGCCGAGGCTGCTCGCAAGGCGGGATCGCCGCTGGCGGTACAGATTTTTGCGACCGACATCGACGAACAGATGCTGGCGATCGCGCGTGAGGGCAGCTATCCCGCCGCCGCGATGGCCGATGTGCCGACGGCGCTGCTCGAACGCTACACCGTGCCCCATGCCGAGCGCTTCACCATCGCGGCCCCGATCCGCGACATGATCCGCTTCTCCAGCCACAGCGTCGTCAAGGACCCGCCCTTTTCGCGGATCGACCTGGTGTCGTGCCGCAACCTGCTGATCTATTTCGACGACCGGTTGCAGCAGGCGGTCCTGCCGCTGTTCCACTATGCGCTGCGCCCTGGCGGTTTCCTGTTCCTCGGGCCATCGGAAAGCGTCGGGCGGTTCGAACATCTCTTCCAGTCGGTCGACCAGCAGGCCCGGCTGTTCGAACGCGGCCCCGGCGCGCCCAGCTATCCGATCGACCTGCCCGGCAGCCAGCGTCAGCCGATTGCCCGGCGCGAACGCGACACGCGGGGCGATGCCACCTCGCTTGGCAGCGAGGCGCTGGCGACGCGGCGCGTGATCGAACGCTATGCCCCGCCCAGTCTGATCGTGGATCAGGACGGCGGCATCATCTCTGCCTATGGCAAGCTCAGCCGCTATTTCGAATTCCCGGTGACCCGCACCGGCGGCAGCAGCGCGGTGAACCTTGCGCGGCCGGGGCTGCGCAACGTCGTCGGCCCGTTGCTGCGACAGGCGCGCGACGAACGTCGGCGGGTGATCGCCCGCGATGTCGCGGTGGAAACCGATTATGGAACCCAGCCGGTCGAGGTCATCTGCGACCCGCTGGGCGACGGCACCTTGCTGTTCGTGTTCCGCGATACCGGGCCGTTCGTGCCGTCGGACCAGGGCGAGCTGCAGGACCTCGAACCCAGCGACGACCATCTGGAGGCGCTGGAGGACGAACTGCGCCTGACCCGCCACCGGCTGCGCTCGGCGATCGAGGAGTTGGAGACGGCGAACGAGGAGCTGAAAAGCTCCAACGAAGAAATGATGTCGATGAACGAGGAGCTTCAGTCGACGAACGAGGAACTGTCGACCGTCAATGACGAGTTGAAGAGCAAGGTCGACCAGCTGACCGTCGCCAATTCCGACCTGCGCAATTTCTATGAATCGACCGAACTCGCGGTCGTCGTGCTGGATGCCGATCTGAAGGTGCGCAGCTATACCGATGCCGCCACGCGCATTTTTCCGTTGAAGGCCACCGATCGCGGTCGCCCGCTGACCGATGTCGCCAACCGGTTGCAGGACGCGGAACATCTTGACGATGCCCGCGCAGTCGCGGCGGGCGCCGCCGCGGTGCAGCGCCGGGTGCGCACCGCGGATGGCGAGCATATCTATTCGCTCCGGGTGCTGCCCTATCGCACCCAGACCGGGCAGGTCGACGGTGCGACGCTGGTCCTGACCGAGATTACCGATGCGCTGGCGCTGGAGCGGCAGCTGGCGGCCGAGCGCGAGCGGCTCGACCTTGCGATCAAGGCCGCCGGGATCGGTGTCTGGGAATATTGCCCGGAGAATGGCGAGCTGGTCCTCGACCCGACGGAGCGGCAGCTGTTCGAGGTCGCGGCGGATGCCGACGTCGGCATCGATATCCTGCTCGCGCGGATCGATCCGGAGGACCTGCCAAAGGTCGAGGCGGCGCTGCGCCGCGCGATCGAGCGCAGCGGCGATTACGAGGCGACGTTCCGCGTATGCCGCCACGACGGCCAGACCCGCTGGGTGAAGGGGTTCGGCCGGGTCGTCGGGGGCAGCACGCCGCAGCGGCTGGTCGGGGTATCGATCGACGTCACTCCCGAATATACGCTGGCCGAAACGCGCGAGCTGATGCTGCGCGAAATGAACCACCGGGTGAAGAACTTGTTCGCGGTGATCGCCGGCATGATCACCATCGCGGCGCGTTCGCACGACGACCTGCGCACCTTTGCCGACGATATCCGCCGGCGGATCGCGGCGCTGGGATCGGCGCATTCGCTGGCGTCCCCGGCGGGTCAGCCCCATGCCGTGGGGCTGGACGACATCGTCGCCACTACCCTTGCGCCGTATCGCGATCATGCAAGGATCGAAATCGAGGGTCCGGTCGTTGCACTCGACAGAAGCTGTCTGTCGCCCCTGGCGCTCATTCTGCATGAATGGGCGACGAATTCGATAAAATACGGGGCATTGGGCAGCGATGGGGAACGTGGCCTGCGGGTGCAGTGGCAGGTCGGGGAAGACGGGATCGTACTGACATGGACCGAGGACGCGAAGGAAACGGGCGAACAGGCGCCGGGCAAGCGCGGATTCGGCTCTGTGCTGGTCGAAACCAGCGTCCGGCAGCTGCGCGGTACACTGGATGCGATCGCGGCGGACGGCAGGTTCCGGCTGGAAATGCGGTTGCCGGCGGGCGTCGTTCGGCGTGACTGATCCGGTTCTGCTCGTCGAGGACGAGCTGTTCATCGCATTGGATGTGCAGGCGACGATCGAGGCGGCGGGCTTTGCCGTCGAGGGGCCGTGCATGACCCTGGTCGAGGCGCAGGAGGCGGTCGAACGCCACGGGGCGGCGTTTGCCGCTGCCGTGCTGGACGTGCGGCTGGCGGATGGAACGGTGTTCCCGGCGGCGGATCGTCTCCATGCCGCCGGCGTGCCTCTGATCTTCCATTCGGGCCATGCCGACGATGCCGACCTTCGCCAGCGTTATCCACGGGCGATGGTCTGTCCCAAGCCCAGCGCGCCCGAAGCCTTGTCCGATGCCATCCGCCGCTGTGCCGCGCTGAATGGCGGCGAACAGCAGGCGGTGGGATAGGCGGCGCCGGCGTAGCGCCTACGACGCGATCCGTACCGACACCCGGACCATCCTTGGCTGGCCGGGGAAGATCCACACCCGGCTGTACGAACTCTGCGCATAGCGTTCGTCGAAAAGGTTGTCCGCTTCCGCCCGTACCGTCAGGCGCGGCGACAGTGCATATTCGATCGACGCCTTCGCCTTCACATAGGCGGGCAGCACGACATAGTCGCGCTCGATCGATCCCGCGCGATCCCCGACATAGCCAAGCCCTGCGCTGACCGACACGCCGCGCCCGTCATCATCGAGGAAGCGGCCCAGCGCGAAGAGTGTGCCGCTATGGTCGGGGACGTTCAGCGCGCGATCGGTCGGGAAGGCGGAATCGTCGACCCGTGCATGGCTCCAGGCATAGTTGGCGACGACCTGCCAATGCTGTGCGATCCGCAGCGATCCGTCGAATTCGATCCCGCGGCTGCGCAGGCTGCCTACGGGAGCGAGAAAATTGGCATCGACCGGATCGTTGGTCAGGATACCCTGCTTGCGGATGTCGAACCATGTCGCGGCCAGATCGACCCCCGGCCAGCGCCCGGCGATGCCGACCTCATAGCCCTTGCCGCTTTCGGGCGCGAAACCCTGGCCAAAGCGATCGGTGCCGGAATTGAGGACGAAATTCTCCCCCCAATTGGCGTGGACCGCGATGCTGTCGGTCGCCTGGTATTTCGCCTCCAGCCGGAAATGGAACGGCTGGTCTACGGTGCGGCCGATCTGCCCGGTACGGTTGTTCTGGATGCGTTGCCGATACGCGTCGAACCGCACCCCGCCGCCTAGCGTCAGCCGATCGGTCGCCTCCCACAAATCCTGCGCATAGAGCGTGCCGGACCAGCGATTCTCACGATTGTTGGTGAACGGCAGCAGCGTCGGCGGCCGCTGGCCATAGACGGGGTTGAAGACGTCGATGGCATAGGGATTGCCGCCGGTCGCGGGATTGCCCGGATTGCGCCGCATCCAGCGTTCGGCATAATCGAGGATATAGCCCTTCATCCCGAAGCTGGGGCGATGGTTTCCGATCCGGCCCGACAGTTCGACGCGGGCCGACCAGTCGTCGACCGCGAAGTCGCGCGAGCGGCGCTGGCGCCACAGCGTGCGATTATCGACCAGTCGCGACTGGTCGGACGACAGCCCCTTGAGCGTGCCGGTTCGCCATACGACCCCGCCGTTGATCGACCAGTCGTCGCTGAGGTCGAACAGCCCGGTCAACTGGTGGCGCTGGTTGCGGAAATGAGTCAGCCCGTCGTTCGGCTCCCCGAAATAGGCGGATCGCCGCACCGCATTGGCGTCCCCCCGGATCGCCGGGATCCCGCGATCGAACAGCGTATCGAAGCGCGTGATCTCTCCCACATAGGTCAGCCGTACCGCGTCCGACGGCCGCCAGGTCAGCGACGGCGCCACCACCTGCCGCTCCAGCCGCACGAAGTCGCGCCAGCCATTCGAATCCTCGGCAGCGACCACGATCCGCGCGGCCAGCGTCCCACTGATCGGCCCGGTCGCATCGACCTCGACCCGGCGGGTATCGAACGATCCATAGGTAAAGGTCGCATGGGCGGCGGGGGTAAAGCTCGGCGTCTTGCTGACCAGGTTGACCCGCCCCGCCGGATCGATGTCCCCGAACAGTGCGCCCGCCGGTCCCTTCAACAGTTCCACCCGCTCGGTCGTCGCCGGATCGCGCGGTGGCGCCATGCCGCGATTGGCCAGAAATCCGTCGACATAATATTCCGCGCCGCCATCGGGCGTTCCCAGGAATCCGCGAATGGCGAAATTGTCCATCACCCCGCCACGATTATTCTGGTTGCTGACCCCGCTGACCAGTTCCAGCGCGTCCGACAGGCGATAGGCGCCCGCTGCGGTCAGGATGTCGCGTTCGATCGACCGGCTGGACTGCGACATGATCTGCGTAGCGGCATCGGACGACAGCGTCCGGTCCTGCCCCGCGCGGCGCGTGCCCAGCACGACGATCTCATCCTTCGCACCCTCGCTATCCTCTGCGGTTTCGCCAGCGGGTGGTTCTTCGGTCGTGCGGGCATGGGCGGGGAGGGCACAGGCGAGGAATGGCAGCAGCAGCGCTGCTACCCGAACTGAATTGGACACGATACTTCCCTGTTACGTTGTAACATTGCCTTTATGGCGTTCGACGGTGCTGTCAACCGTCAGGGACCGGGGCCAATGTCGCAGGGCAGCACCAGAAAGCGGTGCGCGTTGGTAGCAGCAGCGGCCGACCATCGGCCAACACTGCACGACACCAACTGTAAAAAGCCGAGAGGGAATGGCGCACCCGGAGGGATTCGAACCCCCGACCAAGGAGGTAGAAGCTCCTTGCTCTATCCAGCTGAGCTACGGGTGCCCGGCGCTTCGTTAGCGCGCATTGCGGCGGAGCGGAACCGCTATCATAACGCGGTCATGCATGAACCGTCCGATCGCGTCCTGAACCGTGTCGAGGCCGGCGCCATCCCGGCGCGCGGATTTCGCCATTTCGACCTGGTGATGGCCGCGTTCGTCACCATCCTGCTGCTGTCGAACATCATCGGCGCGGGGAAGGTCGCGGCGTTAGACATTGGCGGCACGCCGTTCGTGTTCGGCGCAGGCATCCTGTTCTTTCCGGTGTCCTATGTGCTGGGCGACGTGCTGACCGAGGTCTACGGCTATGACCGGGCGCGGCGCTGTAGCTGGGTCGGGTTCGCGGCGCTGCTGTTCATGGCATTCATGGCATGGGCCGTTGTCGCGATGCCGCCCGCGTCCGGTTGGACGGGCCAGGGTGCCTATGAAGCGGTGTTCGGACAGGTGCCGCGGATCGTCTTCGCCTCGATCGCCGCCTTTTGGGCCGGGGAGTTCGTCAACGCCTATGTCCTCGCCCGGATGAAGCTGTGGACACAGGGGCGCGCACTGTGGACGCGGACGATCGGGTCGACGGTGGTGGGGCAGGCGGTCGACAGCGCGATCTTCTATCCGCTTGCCTTCCTCTATGTATGGCCGGCCGGGCAGGTCGCGACGGTGATGGTCACCAACTGGGCGATGAAGGTCGCGTGGGAAGTGGTGCTGACGCCGGTCACCTATGCCGTGGTCGGCTGGCTGAAGCGGCGCGAGGGCGTCGAGGTGTTCGACACCGCGACCGACTTGTCCCCCTTTGCGGGAGAGCGCCGGTCGCGGTGAGCG
>NZ_CAJYQD010000041.1 GCF_913776855.1 uncultured Sphingomonas sp.
TCGACGCAGTTCCGGCCCGCTCGGTCGATTACAACCGTGTCTTCGCACAGGCGATCGACCGCCTGCACGAGGAAGGGCGCTACCGCGTCTTCATCGACATCCTGCGCAACAAGGGGCAATTCCCCAATGCGCGGTGCTTCGCCGGGCATAACGGGCCGAAGCCGATCACGGTGTGGTGTTCGAACGATTACCTCGCCATGGGCCAGCATCCCGCGGTCATCGCCGCGATGGAGGAAGCACTCCACGATGTCGGCGCAGGCTCCGGCGGCACCCGCAATATCGGCGGCAACACGCACTATCACATCGATCTCGAAACCGAACTCGCCGACCTGCACGACAAGGAAGCAGCTTTGCTGTTCACGTCGGGCTATGTCTCGAACGAGGCGACGCTGTCGACGCTGGCGCGCATCCTGCCGGGCTGCATCATCTTCTCCGACGAGCTGAACCATGCGTCGATGATCGCCGGCATCCGCCATTCGGGCTGCGAAAAGCGGGTGTTCCGCCACAACGACCTCGCCCATCTTGAGGAACTGCTGGCTGCCGAAGACCCGGCGGTGCCCAAGCTGATCGCGTTCGAAAGCGTTTATTCGATGGATGGCGATGTGGCCCCGATCCACGCGATCTGCGACCTTGCCGACAAATATAACGCACTGACCTATCTCGACGAAGTTCATGCCGTCGGCATGTACGGCAAGCGCGGCGGCGGGATTTCGGAGCGCGACGATGCCGCATCGCGCCTGACCATCATCGAAGGGACGCTGGGCAAGGCGTTCGGCGTCATGGGCGGCTATATCGCCGCCGACCGCACCGTGATCGACGTCATCCGGTCCTACGCGCCGGGGTTCATCTTCACGACCTCGCTGTCGCCGGTGCTGGTCGCGGGTGCGCTTGCCAGCGTCCGCCACCTCAAGGCATCCCCTGCCGAGCGCGACGGGCAACAGGCCGCCGCCGCGATGCTGAAGGCGCTGTTCACCGAGGCCGGGCTGCCGGTCATGGACACGACGACTCACATCGTGCCGCTGATGGTCGGCGACCCGGTAAAGGCCAAGCGGATCAGCGACATCCTGCTGCGCGAATACGGCGTGTACGTACAGCCGATCAATTACCCGACCGTGCCCCGCGGCACCGAACGGCTGCGTTTCACCCCCGGCCCGGCCCACGACGAGGCTATGATGCGCGAACTGACCGCCGCGCTGGTCGAAATCTGGGGCCGGCTGGAACTGAAGAAGGCAGCGTAGCGCAAGGTCCTCCCCGGCATGGGGAGAATCTGCCGGCCTACACCTCGACCCGGTTCCCGCCCGCTGCGACCGCGGTTTCGATCCTCGCCCGTGCTTCGCGCAGGATCGTCTCGAAATTGCCGACATGGTCCGGCACGATCCCCGCCGAAGCGGTGACCCGTCCGATCGACGCGCCCGATTCACGCAAGCGGAAATTGCGTTCGGCCAGCATTTGCAGCACTTCCTCCGCCGCCGCGCGGACGGCGGTGATCGTCTGACCGGGAATCACGACGATGAACTCGTTCCCGCCCCACCGGATCACCTCCTGTTCCGGAAAGGTCCGTTGCAGCTTGGCGGCGAAGGCGTTGAGGATATTGTCGCCGACCGTATGACCGAATTCGCGATTGATACCGATCAGCCGGTCGATCGCGACCATCAGCACGACGAAGCGGCGGTCCTGTTCGCCGATCTGATCGAGGATGCGTCGCGCGCCCGTCTGGTTCAGCGCGTTGGTCAGCTTGTCATGATCGGCGTCCCCGCCCTGCAGCAGCGCGCGCAGCGTCGCCACCTCGTCGCGCAGCATCGCCAGGTCGCGCTCGGTTCCGGCGATCCGCATGGCCAGCGCGTGCGGATCGGTCGGGTCCGATCCGCCGCGCAGCGTCGCGTACAGCGCCGCCGCCCGGTCCGCCGGCAACCGCCCCGCATCGGCGACCGCCTGCTCGATCGTCCGCGACAAGACGGGATCGGCATCCGACAGATGCACCAGCGCAAGGTCGTACAGTGCGGGGCTGGGTTCCAGGTCGTGGCGTTCGAGGAACGCCAGCGCGGCATGGGCTTGGTCGAACCGTATCGGCATTGCCGCACGCTAAGCTGCCGGATCGGGGCTTTCAATCGCCCTTCACCGCCACTGGGCACAGGAAATGGGTTAATCGCCGGAGCGTCCGCTGCCGGACATTTGCCCGGTGTGGCAGCGATATTCAGCGTTGCGCCAGCAACCCCGCCAGCAACGTCAACGCCGCCAGCCCGACCGACAGCGGCAGGCGCAACCGCATCCACCATGGCGGCACATACCCGGCGCGCACTAGCGCCATGTCGACCAGCAGCGACCCCAGCAGCCCGGCGGCGACGATCGCCGCGGCCGACACGACCGAGGTGAACAGCACCGCCCCCGCCGCCAGCGCGACCAGCGACGGCACGACCGCGATCGCCAGCCACAAGGTCAGTGCCGCGCCGCTCACCCGCGCCGCCGCCGCGCCCCACCACATGCCCCCCAGGAAGCTCAGGATCAGCGCGGCGTAGAGCAGCGACAGCGCCAGCATCATGCCGCCCCGCGCCGGATCGATCAGCCGCCATGCGATGCCGATGATCGGCGGCAGCAACCCGGCATAGCCCAGCAGCAGCGCCGGCACCGGCGGCCGCACCCGGACCGGCGTCGGGACGGCCGACGGATCAGTCACGGCAATAGCCTTCGCCCGACTTGACCGTCAGGCAGTCCTTCTTGCCCGCCAGCCATTTCAACCCCGTCGCATCGCCGTCGCTCGGCCGCAGCAGCAACGTCTCCGCACCGCGCTTGAACCGGATACCCTCGGGCGTGATCGTACCGGTATAGCGGCCCTTGTTGTCGAGGTCGTACTGCATCTCCAGCTGCACCTCCCCCTGCGCCGGACCGGTCACGTTCAGGTACATGCCCTCGACCCCGATCCACCGGCCCAGATAATGGTTCGCGCCCAGCATGGCGGTGTCCGTCGCGCCGGAGGTCGCGGTCGGCGTCGGCGTCGGCGTCGGCGTGGGAGTCGGCGTCGGGCTGGCCATGCGCGGGGCGATCGGCGCGGGCAGCGGCGTCGCAGCGCTGTTCTCGATGTCGGCCTGGGTCGCGGCCCCTTCGCTGCGTCGCTCGTTGGCGCCGCACGCGCTCAATGCCAAAGCCGCGACGATGATCGTTCCACGCATCCGTTTCGTCCTTTCCTGCCCGTCTGCGACGAAGCCTAGCCTTGCTCCGTGCCGACCGCTAGAAGCGCGCCATGGCCCGCATCGCACTCGCATCCGACCACGCCGCCCTGACGCTCAAGGCAGAACTCGCCACTTGGTTGCATGACCAGGGCCACGACGTCGCCGACCTTGGTCCGCACGATGCCGCCAGCGTCGACTATCCCGACTATGGATACAAGCTGGGCCAGGCAGTTAGCGGTGGCGAGGCCGATTTCGGTGTCGCATTGTGCGGGTCGGGCATCGGTATCTCGATCGCGGTCAACCGCGTCGCCGCGTGCCGCTGCGCGCTGGTGTCCGAACCGCTCTCGGCATCGCTGGCACGCGAGCATAACGATGCCAACGTCATCGCGATGGGCGCACGACTGATCGGGATCGAGATGGCAAAGGCTTGCCTGAGTGCGTTCCTGTCGACCCCGTTCGGCGGCGACCGTCACCAACGCCGCGTCGACAAGCTGGGCAATCCGCCAGCCTGACCGGGCAAACCCGATTCACCGGGTGGCATTTCGACACCGCCCGGATTAAAGCGCGCGCGACCTCTTTCTCAGCGGGAGCCGCGCCCATGACCGACCAGTTCCGCCCCGACGGTTTCTTCGAAACCACCCTTGCCGATGCCGACCCCGACGTGTTCGCCGGCGTCACCCACGAACTGGAGCGTGAGCGCTATCAGATCGAGCTGATCGCATCGGAAAACATCGTGTCGAAGGCGGTGCTGGAGGCACAGGGTTCGGTCTTCACGAACAAGTACGCCGAGGGCTATCCCGGCAAGCGCTACTATCAGGGCTGCCACCCTTCGGACGAGGTGGAGCAGTTGGCGATCGACCGCGCCAAGCAGCTGTTCGGCTGCGGCTTCGTCAACGTGCAGCCGCATTCGGGCGCGCAGGCGAACGGCGCGGTGATGCTGGCGCTGACCAAGCCCGGCGACACGATCATGGGCATGAGCCTCGATGCCGGCGGCCACCTGACGCACGGCGCCAAGGCGGCGATGTCGGGCAAGTGGTTCAACGCGGTCCAGTACGGCGTCGACCGCGACACCCATTTGATCGATTACGATCAGGTCGCGGCACTGGCGCGCGAACACCGCCCGACCCTCATCATCGCCGGCGGTTCGGCCTATCCGCGCCATATCGACTTCGCCCGGTTCCGCGCGATCGCCGATGAAGTCGGCGCGAAGTTCATGGTCGACATGGCGCATTTCGCCGGCATCGTCGCCGCCGGGCTGCACCCCACGCCCTTCGGCCATGCCGATGTCGTCACCACCACCACGCACAAGACGCTGCGGGGGCCGCGCGGCGGCATGGTGCTGACCAATGACGAAGCCATTGCGAAGAAGATCAACTCGGCGGTGTTTCCGGGACTTCAGGGCGGCCCGCTGATGCACGTCATCGCCGCCAAGGCAGTCGCGTTCGGCGAAGCGCTACGTCCCGAGTTCAAGGACTATATCCGCGCCGTCGTCGAAAACGCGCAGACGCTGGCCGCCACGCTCAAGAGCCGTGGCGCGAATGTCATCGCGGGCGGCACCGACACCCATCTGGCGCTGATCGACCTCACCCCGCTGGGCGTCACCGGCAAGGATGCCGACGAGGCGCTGGAGCGTGCGGCGATCACCTGCAACAAGAACGGCATTCCGTTCGATCCGCTGCCCCCGGTCAAGACCAGCGGCATCCGCGTGGGGTCGCCCGCCGGCACCACCCGCGGCTTCGGCAAGGCCGAATTCACCGAAATCGGCAACATGGTCGCCGATGTCCTCGACGGGCTGCGCGCAAAGGGCGAAGCCGGGGACCCGCAGGTCGAGGCGGACGTTAAGGCACGGGTTCGGGCGCTGTGCGAGCGGTTCCCGATCTATCCGGGTCTGTAAGGAGTTCGACAAATGCAGGACAAGTCGGTTGGCAAGAGCATGGCGAAATGGGGTGCGCTGGGCGCGGTGATCGCGATTCCGGTGCCCTTTGTCGGCCCGCTGATCGGCGCCGCCGCCGGCGCCGGCTATGCGTACTACAAGGCGAAGAAGCAGCCGCGCTACTGATGCGGCACCCTGCCCGTCCCGCCACTGCGCGGGGCGGGCGGGCCAATGGGAATTTCGATGCGCTGTCCCTTTTGCGCCCATGAAGACAGTCAGGTGAAGGACAGCCGTCCGAGCGACGACGGCGCCGCCATCCGCCGCCGCCGGCAATGTTCGGGCTGCGGCGCGCGCTTCACCACCTTCGAACGGATCCAGCTGCGCGACCTGACCGTCGTGAAGTCGGGCGACCGCCGCCAGGCCTTCGACCGCGACAAGCTGCTCCGCTCGGTCGCGACCGCGTGCCGCAAGCGCCCGATCACCCCCACCCAGGTCGAACGCCTCGTCTCGGGCATCCAGCGCCAGCTCGAAACCACAGGTGAGAGCGAAGTCCCCTCCGGCCGGATCGGCGAACTGGTGATGGAAGGGCTGCAGGGCCTCGACCCCGTCGCCTACATCCGCTTCGCCAGCGTCTACAAGGACTTCCGCGAGGCGAAGGATTTCGAGGAATTTGCCGGGACCGTGGGGGATGCGGCAAAGGGGTGAGGCCCCTTCACCCCTAACCCCGTTCCCACACTCACACCGTTTGGTTCGAGCAGCTTCGAGCCTGTCGAGAAGCGTCTGTCGAGAACCCGGTCGCCTGCCCCTTCCCCCCGTTCGGTTCGAGCAGTATCGGGCTTGTCGAGATACGACCGTCGAGAACCCGGTCGCCGGACCCCAAGGCTTGTCATGTTCTACGTCTACATCCTGAAATGCTCGGACGGCACCTACTATACCGGCCACACCGAAGACCTCGACCGCCGCATCGCGGAGCATCAGTCGGGCGCGTTCGAAGGCTATACCCATGACCGACGCCCGGTCGAACTGATGTGGCACGAGAGCTTCCAGACCCGTACCGACGCGCTGGAGCGCGAGACGCAGGTCAAGGACTGGTCGCGCAAGAAGAAGGAAGGGCTGTTCCGCGGCGACTGGTCGACCATCTCTACGGCGGCGAGTTCTCGACAACCGCATCTCGACAGGCTCGATGCTGCTCGAACCGAACGGGAGGGGGCGGTGAACAACCAGCCCGTTATCGTCCTCGTCCGCCCGCAACTGGGGCAAAACATCGGCAAGGCCGCGCGCGCCATGCTGAACTTCGGCCTTGTCGAGATGCGCCTCGTCGCTCCGCGCGACGGCTGGCCCAACCCCGAGGCCGGCCCGGCGGCCAGCGGCGCCGATCAGGTGCTGCGCGATGCCACCGTCTATGAAACGGTCGCCGAAGCCGTCGCCGACTGCGCGCACGTCTATGCGACGACGGTCCGCAAGCGCGGCATCACCAAGCCGGTCGTCACCCCCGAAGCCGCCGCGCAGGCAATTCGCGCCGAACCCGGCCGCTCGGCGATCCTGTTCGGACCGGAACGCTCCGGCCTCGAAACCGACGATGTCGCGCTGGCCCGCACCATCCTGACCGTGCCGATCAACCCGGAATTCGGTTCGCTCAACCTCGCACAGGCGGTGATCCTCGTCGCCTATGAATGGTCGAAGGGCGAGGGGCTGGCCAGCCCGCCGACCGTCGACCTCGGCGTCCCCGCCCCGCACGAGGAGCTGGAGGGCATGATCGGCCAGCTGGACGACATGCTGGAGGCCGCCCGCTTCTTCTATCCCCCCGAACGCGCGGCGACGTCGCGCCGGACGCTCCGGACGCTGCTGACCAAGGCCGGCTGGACGTCGCAGGAGGTCCGGACGATGCGGGGCGTGCTGTCGGCACTGGATGGGGCGAAGCGGCGGCGGTAGGCTTCGCCGCCAAGCCTTATCCTCACCCCCTTATCCCCATCCCGTTTGCTTCGAGCGGAGGTTCGAGCCTGTCGAGAACCGTAGTCGAGAAGGGGTTGCCCCAAACGGGGCGTTCTCGACGAGGGTTGGGTCGGATTGTCCCCCGGACAATCCTGAACCATGCGGGGCATGGTTCACCCAACCCGCTTCTCGACAAGCTCGAAGCTGCTCGAACCGAACGGATGGGGAATGGAGGAGAAGGCGAAGCTACCCCCGCGTCGCGTCGAACCTTGCCAGCTCATACGCGATCGACGCCTCGACCAGCCGCTCCCACAGGTCGGCCACCACGTTCTCCGGCACACCCATCTCGACCGCCGCCGCCCGCGCATTCGCGATCACCTCAGCCTTGCGCGCCTCGTCGCGCACCGCGCCGCGCCCCGGCTTGATCCGCGCTGCCGCATCCATGTACGCAAAGCGCCGCGCCAGCAGCGCGACCAATTCGCGGTCCAGCGCATCCACGCCCGCGCGGACGTCGGTCATGGTGGTACAGTCGGGGCCGGGCAGGATCGTCATGGTTGCGCGTTGTAGCGACAGATGCTCCGCTGTCGATCCTTCCCTCGTCCGGACAACCGCGCTAGGCTCCCCGACCACGCACAATACAAACGGGGTGCCGGTCGATGTCGCTGCTTCTCTTGCTGGCCTCGGCCACCCTCCAGGCGCCCGTCCCCTCCCCCGCGCCGGGCAAGGCCACGCCGGAACGCGAATGTCGCCGCGTCCCCAATGCCACCGGTTCCCGCCTGGGGCCGAAGCGCGAATGCCGCACGCCGGCCGACTGGGCCGCGATCGACAAGGCGGGCGAGCAGGATGCCGATGCCATGCGGCGGCGGACGGCGCGGCAGACCTATTGACGGTGCCTTGACTCCCTGGGAGTGACCGGCTAACCGCGCCGCTTCGCAATTCGGCCCCGCATTCCCGGTGAAGCGGTGGCCCCGACCTTTGGGTCGGAGGCGAAGACCGGGAGCCGCGATCGTCCCCGGACGGTCAAACGTCATACCAGATTGCATTGGAATATTTATGTCGAAGCGCTCCAGCGCCAAGTACAAGCTCGATCGCCGCCTTGGCGAGAATATCTGGGGTCGCCCCAAGAGCCCGGTGAACAAGCGCGAATACGGCCCCGGCCAGCACGGCCAGCGCCGCAAGGGCAAGATGTCGGACTTCGGCATCCAGCTGCGCGCCAAGCAGAAGCTGAAGGGCTATTACGGCGACGTCACCGAAAAGCAGTTCAAGCGCACCTATGAAGAAGCGTCGCGCATGAAGGGCGATACCGGCCAGAACCTGATCGGCCTGCTCGAACAGCGCCTCGACATGATCGTGTACCGTGCCAAGTTCGCGCCGACCGTGTTCGCCGCGCGCCAGCTGGTCAGCCACGGCCACGTCCGCGTCAACGGCGTGAAGTGCAACATCGCGTCGCGCCGCTGCTATGTCGGCGACGAAATCTCGCTGGGCACCAAGGCGCAGGAAATGGCGCTGGTCCTCGAAGCGCAGACCCTCGCCGAGCGTGACGTTCCGGAATATATCGGCGCCGAAGGCACCAAGGTCACCTTCACCCGCGTGCCGACGCTGGACGAAGTGCCCTATCCGGTGAAGATGGAACCGAACCTGGTGGTCGAGTTCTACTCGCGCTAACTCGCGCTGAGCCAAGGTCCAGCGAAGCTGGACCGAGGCAAAAATTCGGCGCGAGCGGCCGGCGGGGCCAAGGCCCCGACCGACGACGCGGGCTTCGCCCGCGGCGCTGGCAGAAACAAAAGGGCGGCCCCGCAAGAGGCCGCCCTTTTTCATTGCCCTCCACCGCGGTTCGCCCAACAAGAACGGCCGCGATGCCCTTCCTCCGCTACACCGCGCCCACCACGGGCTTCATTGCCCGCTGGCAGAACCGCCTCGCCAATGCGGTACCCCTGAAGCGACTACGCCGCGCAGCGCTCGGCCGCCTCCCCTTTCCCGTGCTGGAAAG
>NZ_CAJYQD010000042.1 GCF_913776855.1 uncultured Sphingomonas sp.
AGAAGTACCAGATCACCCGCGCCGAGCAGGAGAAGTTCGCGGTCGCCAGCCAGAAGAAGGCCGCCGAGGCGCGCACCGCCGGGCGTCTGGCCGACGAGATCGTGCCGATCCACACCAAGGCGGGCGATGTCACCGAGGACGGGCTGATCCGCCCCGACACCACCGAGGAAGTCCTGTCGGGCTTGAAGCCCGCCTTCGACAAGGATGGCACGGTCACCGCGGGCACCGCTTCGCCGCTGACGGATGGCGCGGCCGCCGTGCTGGTCACTTCGGAAGAGTTTGCAAAGAAGCACGGTCTGAAGATTCTCGCCCGCATCAAGTCGGTCGGCATTTCGGGCTGCGAGCCGGAGACGATGGGTCTCGGCCCGATCGGTTCGTCGAAGAAGGCGCTGGAGCGCGCGGGTATCTCTGCCAGCGACCTCGACGTGGTCGAGATCAACGAAGCCTTTGCCAGCCAGGCGATCGCCTGCATCCGCGACCTCGGCCTGAAGGACGAGACGATCAACAAGGACGGCGGCGCGATCGCGATCGGCCATCCGCTGGGCGCGACCGGCGCGCGCATCGTCGGCAAGGCGGCGGCTCTGCTGGCGCGTGACGGTGGTCAGTACGCGCTCGCCACCCAGTGCATCGGCGGCGGGCAGGGGATCGCTACGGTTCTGGAGCGTGCATGATGGCTGACACGATCAACAAGGTCTGCGTGATCGGTGCAGGCGTGATGGGGGCTGGCATTGCGGCGCAGGTCGCCAATGCCGGTGTGCCCGTCCTGCTGCTCGATATCGTGCCCAAGGACGGCGGTGACCGCGATGCGGTGGCCAAGGGGGCGGTTGCCAAGATGCTCAAGACCGAGCCTGCGCCCTTCATGTCCCCCGCCGCCGCCAAGCTGGTGGAAACCGGCAATATCGAGGATCACCTCGATAAGGTCGCCGAGTGCGATTGGATCGTCGAGGCGGTGGTCGAGCGGCTGGACATCAAGCAGGCACTCTATGCCAAGCTGGAGACGCTGAAGCGTCCCGGCACGGCGGTGTCGTCCAACACCTCGACCATTCCGCTCGGCCATCTGGTCGAGGGGCGGTCGGAGCAGTTCAAAAACGACTTCCTCATCACCCATTTCTTCAACCCCCCGCGCTATATGCGGTTGATCGAGATCGTGACCTCGGTGCACACCGACGCCGGTGTCGCGGCCAAGGTCGAGCAGTTCGTCGACCACCGCATGGGCAAGCGCATCGTCCGCGCCAAGGACACGCCGGGCTTCATCGCCAACCGTATCGGCACCTATTGGCTGGCGGTCGCGATCAACGCGGCGATGGACCTGGGCCTCACGGTCGAGCAGGCCGACCAGATCGGCGGGCGGCCGATGGGCGTGCCCAAGACCGGCATCTTCGGGCTGGTCGATCTGGTCGGCATCGACCTGATGCCATTGTTGTCCAAGAGCCTGTCGGCGACGCTGCCCAAGGGCGATCCCTATTTCGACACGGTGCGGCCGATGCCGCTGGTCGACAAGCTAATCGCCGAGGGGTTCACCGGCCGCAAGGGCAAGGGCGGTTTCTACCGTTTCGACAAGGCGACGCGGACCAAATATGCTATCGACCTCGCCACCGGGGAATATCGCGAACAGCAGACGCCTGCCGACCTGCCCGCCGACGCGGCCAAGGACCTCGGCAAGCTGATCGAACTCGATGGCCCGACCGGCGACTATGCCTGGGCGATCCTCGGCGCGGTGCTGCCCTATGCCGCGATGCTGGTCGGGGAAGCGGCCGACGATATCGTCGCGATCGATGACGCTATGAAGCTCGGCTATAACTGGAAATACGGGCCGTTCGAACTGATCGACCGGATCGGTGCCGCCAAGCTGGCCGCGCGGTCGCGCGCCGAGGGACGTGACGTTCCGGCGATCCTCGACACGGTGGGCGAGCGCAGCTTCTACCGGGTCGAGGGCGGCAAGCGACAGTATCTGACGGTTGATGGCGCCTATGCCGATGTGGTGCGGGGCGACGGTGTGCTGCTGCTGGAGGACGTCAAGCTGCGCTCCGAACCGGTGCTACGCAACGAATCGGCGGCGCTGTGGGATGTCGGCGACGGGGTCGTCTGCTTCGAATTCACCGGCAAGAGCAACGCGCTCGACGACAAGGTGGTCGCGCTGCTGAACGAGACGATCGCGCTCGTCCGCGAGCGGTTCAAGGCGCTGGTGATCTACACCGACGCGGCAAATTTCTCGGTCGGGGCGAACCTGTTCCTCGCGCTATGGGCGGTGAAGTCCGGCGCGTGGGAGCAGATCGAGCAGATGATCGCGGGCGGGCAGGCGACGTTCAAGGCGTTGAAATACGCCCCCTTCCCGGTCGTCGCGGCGCCGGCCGGCATGGCGCTGGGCGGTGGATGCGAGATTTCGCTCCACGCCGATGCGATCCAGGCCCATGCCGAGACCTATATGGGTCTGGTCGAGGCCGGCGCGGGACTGGTGCCCGGATGGGGCGGGCATGGCGAATTGCTCGACCGGATCGCGAAGGCCAAGGGCACCCCGCGCGGGCCGATGCCGGCGGTGGGCGTCGCGTTCGAGACGATCTCGACCGCCAAGGTGTCCAAGTCGGCGGCCGAGGCGCGAGAGCTGCATTTCCTGCGCGCCAGCGACGGCATCACCATGAACCGCGACCGGTTGCTGGCCGATGCCAAGGCCAGGGCGCTGGCGCTGGTCGACGGTTATGCGCCGCCCGAGCCGCCGGTCTATCGCCTGCCGGGCGAGAGCGGCCGGATCGCCATCGCCGACGTCGTGCGCGGCTTCCGGGCGAAGGGGCTAGCGACGCCCTATGACGAGGTGGTGTCGGGCCGCGTCGCCGAGGTGCTGACCGGCGGCGATACCGACATCATCGATGTCGTGACCGAGGAGGAACTGCTGACGCTGGAGCGACGCGTGTTCCTCGACGCGATGCGCGATACGCGGACGCAGGACCGCGTGACCCATGTGCTGCAGACGGGAAAGCCGCTGCGGAATTGATGGGGTCGCTGATTTTGGTGCCTGTCCGTCACCTCGGATCAAGTCCGGGGTGACGTCGTGGTTGGGGTGGCCGGCTCGCCCTTACGTCGTCATTCCCGCGCAGGCGCGGATCCTTTGCCGCTGGCGTTTCGGAAAGAGGCTGGACGTTGGTGGGTATGGCCTCTCGCCTTCGCGGAGTGACGAAGCGGGCGCAAAGCAGGTGCCGAACAACCATAGTGACCGGTACTTCTGCATCATGGCCGGAACGGTGCCGGACCGATACGATCACGCCATGTCCCACATCGCCCGCCAAGCAGACCCGCTCCTGTCCGCCACCGAAGAACGTGCGTATCTGCTCGGTCGGGCGGAAGTACATCGGCAACTAGCTGAAAATACCACCGAAATAGAAATACGTGCGATTCATTTGCGCATGTCGCGGCTATACGCCGAACAGGCTGCGCTGATCGTCATGGTACTTTCGGACTAGGCGATCCCGCAAAGATACCAGGAACGTTAGTCCTACCGGTCGGTTGATGCGCCCTGACCGGTCGCGCCCCTGCGGCCGTGTCGTGGGAGACCGGTCCATGAAGGCAGTTGCGCTTACCCTGCTCGGCACGCTGGCGCTCGGCGCCTGTGCTGCGCCCGCGACGCGTATCTCGACCGGGCTCCAGCGCTATGGGCTGGACAATGCCCGTGCCGATTGCGTCGGTACGCGCCTGCAGGGCGACCTGTCGCTCGGCCAGCTGCAACAGCTCGGCCGTGCCGCCGCCGCTTACAAGAAGGACGATCCCAATCCGGCCACGCTGACGGTCGGCGACCTCGTGCGCGTGGCGGGCGAGATCAAGGACCCGGCGATCGCGCTGGCGGTCGGCAAGGCTGCTGCGGGCTGCAACGTCCTGCCCTGATCCCCACTCGATTCGAAAGGACAGCATGATGAACAAGGATGAATTCGAAGGCGGCGTCCGCTATGCCACCGGCAAGGTCGAAAAGACCGTCGGCGATGTCGTCGATCATCGCGGCCTGCAGACCGACGGCGTCGTCGATCAGGTCGCGGGCGGCGCGCAGCACAGCTATGGCCGCGTCCGTGCGATCATCGAGGATGCGATCGACAGCGCCCCCGCGCTGGCCGACGAAGCCCGTGCCAAGCTGAAGACCGCCGGCCGTCAGGTCGCCGACCAGGCGCAGAAGGGCGGCAAGGCCGCGCAGCGTACCGTCGAAGACAGCCCGCTGCTGTGGGCGGCCGGCGCGGCGATCATCGGCTATGGCCTCGCATGGCTGCTGCACGGGCGTCGCGGCTGATCGCGCGATGGACGAGGCTGCGTTCAAGACCCTGCGTGAGACCGCCGATCTGCGCCACCTGCGCCAGATCGTCGCGGGCCTCGACGAGGGGGTGATCCTGATCGACCCCGATCAGAGCCTGCTGTGGGCGAATGATGCCGCGCTGGCGATGCACGGGGTCGGCGACATCGCCGAACTGGGCGCGACGGTCGAGGAATACCGATCGCGGTTCCAGCTGCGCTATCGCAACAACCACCGGCTCGAAGCGGACGATTATCCGCTGGAGCGGGTGGTGGCGGGCGACAAATTCTCCGAAGTGGTGGTCGAGGTGACCGTCGCGGGCGAGGACGAACCGCGTTGGGTCCATCAGGTACGCAACCTCGTGCTGAACGACAGCGACGATGGCGAACCCGCCTGTCTGGTGCTGATCGTGCAGGACGTGTCGGAACGCTATGCGGCGGAGGACCGGTTCGAACAATCGTTCAATGCCAACCCTGCGCCGGCCGTCATCTGCCGCCTGAGCGACCTGAAATTCGTGAAGGTCAATCAGGGGTTTCTCGACATGACCGGGTTCGACCGCGACCAGGTGCTGTCGAAGACGGTGTACGACATCGACGTGCTGCGCGATGCGGACCGGCGCGATCTGGCGAAGGAGCGGCTTGGCGAAGGGCGCACCATCCCGCAGATGGAAGCCGAACTGGAGCTGCCGGGTGGCGGGACCCGGCTGGTCATCGTCGCGGGGCAGCCGATCGACATGGGCGAGCAGCCCTGCATGTTGTTCACCTTCGCCGACCTCGAACCGCGCCGCACCGCACAGGCGGCGCTGCACCATAGCGAGGACCGTTTCACCCGGATGTTCCAGCTGGCACCGGTGCCGATGGCGATCGGCGCGCGCGACGGGCATCTGCTGTGCGAGGTGAATGCCAGCTTCACCGCGATGACCGGCTATGCGGCGTCCGAGATCATCGGCCGGCCGCTGGGTGAGGTCGAGCTGTGGGAAAGCAGCGAGATCCGCAGCGTGATCGAACGGTCGATCGACAATGGTCACGACCTGCGCGGCTATGAAGCGCGGATTCACGCCAGGGACGGCGCGATGATCGACTGCCTGATCGCGACCGAGGCGATCCGCCTCGGCGACGATGCCTGTGTGCTGTGGGCGTTCCAAGACATCACCCAGCGCAAGGCGACCGAGCTGGAACTAGTCGAGGCGATCGAGGCGGTGATGAAGGACACCAGCTGGTTCAGCCGGTCGATCATGGAAAAGCTGGCGAGACTGCGCACGCCGCAGGCGGCGAATGACGGCCCCGGTCTCGACGACCTGACCCCGCGCGAACGCGAGGTGCTGGCGCTGATCTGCCGCGGGTATGACGACAAGACGATCGCGCGGACGCTGGATGTCGCGAGCAATACCGTGCGCAACCATGTCGCGCGCATCTACGCCAAAATCGGCGTCAACCGCCGCATTGCCGCCGTCGCCTGGGCACGGGCGCGGGGCTTCGACGGCGATACGCTGGACCGGCCAACGGATCAGGAGGTCGCACCATGACCGGACAGGACGATCGATCGCCCGACGAAAAGGCGAAGGCCACCGCGAAGACAAAGGCATCGGTGCTGGAGGCGATCGGTACGCTGATTGGCGACGACGCCGCCCGCCGCGACGGGGCCAAACAGAAACAGTCGCCGGACGCCACGAAGCCGGACGCAGCAGAGGATGGGAAGGGAGAGCGCTGATCCGGCGCCCCGACCCGCAGGAATTCAACAGGAGATATCATGGCTATCAATGTTACCAACGGCCTTGCGCCGATCGATGAGACGCGCGTGGGCAAGACCGCGACGCGGCTGTCATGGGGGGCGGTCCTTGCCGGCGTCGTCATCGCGATCGCGGTGCAGCTGGTGCTTGGCATCCTCGGCGCCGGGATCGGGCTGACGATGGTTGATCCGGTGGAGGGTACCACGCCGGGCGCGGCCGGGTTCGGCATCGGCGCAGGAATCTACTGGCTGATCACCACCGTCATCGCGCTGGGCGCGGGGGGCTATGCCGCCGCGCGCGTCGCGGGCGTGCAGGAACGCTTCGACGCGCTGGTCCACGGGCTGGTCGTGTGGGGCGTCACGCTGATCCTGACGCTGTACCTGCTGACCTCGGCGGTCGGCGGCATCATCGGCGGTGCGTTCCGCACGGTGGGCGCGGTCGCGGGCACGGCGGGCAGCGCGGTCGGCGCCGCAGCCTCGGTCGCACCGGTCGCCGCATCGGCCGCCGGGGTCGACGGGCAGGACGTGAAGGAAGCCGCGCGCGACGTGCGCAGCGAAGCCGCCGCCTATCTGTCGGACGCGCCCAATGATCCGGCGCAGATGACCCCGGAACAGGCGCAGGCGGAAATCGCGAAGCAGCTGCCCGCGCTCGCCCGTGGCGGTGCCGAAGGCCAGCAGGCCGAAAGCCGCATCGTCGATGTCGTCGCCGCCCAGCGCAAGATCAGCCGCCCTGAGGCACAGGCTCAGGTGACTCGCGCCAAGGCGCAGTTCGTTCAGACCAAGAACGAGACAATCGCCACCGCCAAGTCGGCCACCGACAAGGCCGCCGGTGCCGCAGCGGGTACGTCGTTCGTCCTGGTCATCGCGCTGTTGATCGGTGCGGCTGCTGCAGGTTTCGGTGCAACCGCGGCGACCCGTCGTCGGTTACGCTGAGTGTACGCGGCGGGCCGGCGTATCGGGCCCACCGCATTTTTTCGGATGGGAGAAACGACATGACGAAGAAGATCGCCCTCGGCCTCGTTCTGGCCGCCTCTGTATCGCTCGGCGCCTGCAACACCGTGAACGGTGCGGGCAAGGACCTGCGCTCGGCCGGTTCGGCGGTGTCGGGCGCCTCGGGCCAGGAAAAGAAGTAAGCCGGCGGACCGCCCGATCGGGTGGTCGGCCCCGGACAGGGAAACGGCGCGGTGGCTATCCACCGCGCCGTTTTCCATTGGTCGCCGCCGTAGTTCTCCGCAGCGGCAGGGGAATACCCCTATTTGCGGTTCTCGTAGAACGCCTTGACCACGTTCCACCCTTCCTCCGCCGTTTCGACGAAGGTGATGAGGTCGAGGTCGCGTTCGGAAATGACGCCTTCCTCGACCAGCGCGTCCCAGTTCACGACCCGTTCCCAGAATTCGCGGCCATAGAACAGCACCGGGATCGGTTCGATCTTTCCGGTCTGGATCAGGGTCAGCAGTTCGAAGCTTTCGTCGAACGTGCCGAAACCGCCGGGAAACACCGCCACCGCGCGCGCGCGCAACAGGAAGTGCATCTTGCGCAGCGCGAAATAATGGAACTGCATCGACAGCGCCGGGGTGACATAGGGGTTCGGCGCCTGTTCGTGCGGCAGGACGATGTTCAGGCCGATCGATTCGGCGCCCGCTTCGTTGGCACCGCGATTGGCGGCTTCCATGATCGACGGGCCGCCGCCCGAACAGACGACGAAGTGGCGCTTGCCGTTGACGTCATCGGGGAACTGGCTGGCGTTGAAGGCCAGTTCGCGCGCCACATCGTAATAATGCGACTTCGCGACGATCCGCTCGGCGATCGCGCGCGACTTGTCGTCCTGCGCCAGGTCGAGCAGCATCTCGGCCTTTTCGGGTTCGGGAATCCGCGCCGAGCCATAGATGACGAAGGTCGAGGCGATGTTCGCCTCGTCGAGCAGCAGAGAGGGCTTGAGCAGCTCCAGCTGGAACCGCACCGGCCGCAAATCCTCGCGCAGCAGGAATTCCATGTCCTGGAACGCCAGTCGATAGGCGGGATGTTCGGTCTGGGGGGTCGACAGCTGCGTGCGGGCGGCTTCGGCTTCCTGCTTGGCCCCGCGGAACACGCGGGACGGTACTTTTGTATCGGTCATAGGTGACAGGGTTGTAAGCAGACCTGCCGGACGCGGCAAGCGGGATGCATCGGCGTCTGTCAGCGGCACAATGGCCGCCCGCCCATGTCGAAATGGAAGTGATTGCGGTGCGCGGCGTTATAGTCGGGGCCAAGCGTGGTGACGAAGCGCTTGCAGGCCGAACGATGCACGATGCGCAGGAATTCGCGCACCTGTGGGTCGTCGCTGTTCCAGTCGCGCTCCAGCACGATCCGCCGCCCGTCGGCCAGCGTGAAGCCGCCGATGTCGACGGCATTGGCAAGGCCGTGTTCCGACACCCGCCCGGCCGATCGCGGCCCGCCGCCGATGATGCCGCGACAGACATAGGTGCCATAGCTGTCGATCTTCACGACCTCGCTGCCCAATATCTGTCGCGCCGCCGGGCGTACGCCGTACCGGACCCAGCCGACCAGCGCGCGGGCGGCGGGGCAGCGAATCGCCTTCAGCCCCGCGACGGGCACGCCGATATCGAGCAGTTGCACCGCGCCCAGCACGACGCAGCCCGACCCGTAATCTCGATCGGGCAGCGGGCTGAACCGCACATCGGCCTTCGACAGATCGGCGAAACATTGCTGTGTATCGCGCGGCGTCTGCCCCGGCAGCGTCGCCGCACCGGACGGACGCGGTGCGACGGGGCGGGGCGGCGGCGGCGCGTCGCGGCGTTCGCCCCCGAGACAGGCGGACAGCAGCAGCAACGACAACAGGACCGACCGGGGGAACGCAACCATCGATCGCCACCGTTCCACGCCGCCCGGCCGGTCACAAGGCGTCGTGCGTCCAGTCGTGCAATCGATGCGAACAGCCCTTTTGGGTAACCGCTGTCACGAAGGGATTGCTTGCACTAGTATTTTTTGAATATGTACTACTTTCGAATGACCCGGTGACGGGCGACACCTCCCCGTGATCCGGCAACGGACCGGCTCGCACAAGGAATGCAGCGTGACCATCGTCGTTCGAACCCTGTCCGATCGTGTGTTCGAAATCGTCCGGGAACGTATCGTCAGCGGCGCGCTGCCCGAAACCGTGCCGATCCGGCAGGATGCGCTGGCCAGCGAACTGGGCGTCAGCAAGATTCCGCTGCGCGAGGCGCTGGCCCGGCTGGAACAGGAAGGGCTGGTCGCGGGACAGGCCAATCGCGGCTATACCGTGCGGCCGATGTCGGCGTTGCAGGCCGAGGAAATCTACGAACTGCGCATCGCGGTCGAACCGAGTGCCGCCGCCTATGCCGCGCGCCATGCCGACGATCATTATCGCGCGGCAGCGATCGAGGCGTTCGACCGGCTGCCCGAACGGGTGGAGGGCGATCTGCTCGATGCGGCGGCGCGCAACCGGGCGTTCCACGCCGCGCTGGTCGCGGCGGCAGGCCGCGACCTGACCATCGACTTGGTACAGCGCCTGTCGGTCCTCGCCGAACGCTATGTCGTCGCCCATCTGCGGCCGGCCGGTCGCGGCAGCCGGGCGCAGGACGAACATCGCGCCTTGCTGGAAGCGTGGCTGGCGCGCGATGCCGATGCGGTCCACACCATGCTGACCCGGCACCTGACCGCGACGATCGAGGATCTGCGCAGCGAATTCGCCGCCGCCGCCGCCTGATCGCGGGGTGGGCGATCCGGCCCCGATCCGGTATGGCGACATCATGGTTCGCTTTCTCTCCGGCATCGCCGCGCTGCTCCTGTTCGCGGCACCCGCCACGGCCCGCGACATCCTGTTCGTCGGCAACAGCTTCACCTTCGGCGCGGGGTCGCCGGTCGAACGCTATCGCCCGGACAGCGTGACCGACCTCAACCACGAAGGCATTGGCGGCGTGCCCGCGTTGTTTCGCAGCTTTGCCGAGCAGGCCGGGCTGGACTGGACCGTCTCGCTCGAAACCTCGCCGGGCAAGGATCTGGCGTTCCATTACGCGAACAAGCGCGCGGCGATCGATCGCCGCTGGGACGTGGTGATCCTGCAGGGCTATTCCACGCTGGATGCGCAGAACCCCGGCGATCCGACGCGGCACGGCATTGCCGCGGGGCAGTTGGCTGCGCTGGTCCATGCGCGCAATCCGCAGGCGTCGGTGAAGCTGGTCGAAACCTGGTCGCGCGCCGACCTGACCTATCGCCCCGGCAGCCGCTGGTCGGGCAAGCCGATTGCGGCGATGGCGCAGGACCTCGCCGCCGCGAACCGCCGCGTCGCGCGGACCACGCGCGGCATATCGGGCACGATTCCGGTCGGATCGGCATGGAACCGCGCGATCGCGACCGGGGTCGCCGATGCGAACCCGTATGACGGGATCGATCCGGGCAAGCTGGGCCTGTGGGCCGACGACCAGTATCACGGCAGCAGCGCGGGCTATTATCTGGAAGCGCTGACCATTTTCGGCCGGGTGACCGGCTATGACGTCCGCCGCCTGGGCGCGAAGGAACGGTCGGCCGCCGATCTCGGCCTGACGGGGCAGCAGGCGACCGCGCTCCAGCGGATCGCATGGGAAACGCTGCGCCGGAACCGCTGATGCGGCGGCTGCTACCGGGCGTGCTGTTGCTGCTGGCCGGCTGTGGCGGCGGGGATGCCGACCGGGCCGGGCGTCTGCATCGCGCCGGGCCGAATCCCGATTTAGCCACCTTGTTGCGTGTCGCCGATGTCGATGCCGGGCGGCGTGCCTTCGGCCAATGCGCCGCGTGCCACACCATCGGCACGGGCGGGCAGTCGCTGGCCGGACCGAACCTGCATGGCGTGATGGGGCGCAGGGTCGCGAGCAACCCCCGCTTCGGCTATACCCAGGCGCTGATCGACCATGGCGGACGGTGGGACGCCGCGCGGATGGATGCGTGGCTGGCCGCGCCGATGCAGGTCGTGCCGGGCACGCGCATGGCATTCGCCGGAGTGCGCGATCCGATGGAGCGGGCCGACCTGATCGCCTATCTACAATCGGAAGGCCGTTAGGGCGCGCCCGCCCCCTCCCGCCAGGGGGAAGACCCTATAACTGATGCCCCGTCCGGTCGCGCTTGGTCGCGAGATAGCGTTCGTTGTGCGGATTGGCCGGCAACTGGTGGGCGACCCGTTCGATCACACCGATCCCGGTCGCCTCCAGCCCGGCGACCTTGGCCGGGTTGTTGGTCAGCAACCGTACCTGCCGCTGGCCGAGCAGGCTTAGCATCCGCCCGGCCACCCCGAAATCGCGCGCATCGATGGCGAAGCCCAGCCGCGTATTGGCATCGACCGTGTCGAACCCCTGATCCTGCAACGCATAGGCGCGCAGCTTGTTGACCAGGCCGATCCCGCGCCCTTCCTGTCGCAGGTACAGCAGGATGCCCCAGCTCGCGTGCGATATGGCGTGGATCGCGGCGTGCAGCTGCGGCCCGCAATCGCATTTCAGGCTGCCCAGTACATCACCGGTCAGGCATTCGCTGTGCAGCCGGACCAATGGCGGCCGGCCATCGGGCTGACCGATGATCAGCGCGACATGCTCGCCCGCCGCATCGGGCGTGCGGAACGCGACGATCTCACTCTGTTCGGCTCCCGCCACCGGCAGTTTCGCGCGTGCGACGATCGCCAGCCGGTTCGCATCCTCATGCGCGTCGATCGCCGCCGGGGTGATCGTCACCTCCGCGCCGACGCCCCCGGCGAAAAAGGCCGGCAGCAGCCCGGCGATCCGGGCGAGGCGCAGTGCAGCGGCGGCGGCGACGGGTGCGGGCGACCCGAACCCGCGAAACGGCCCCTTCATCGGCGTGGCCAAGTCGAGCTGCGGATCGGCGAGCGCGGTCGCGGCGGCGAAGTCGGTCCACGCCTCGCGCCGGATCGACACCGGCTGGTCGGGTTCGGCCGCCGCGCTCTGGTTGACGATGCGCAGCGTCTCCGCCCGCCCGAACGACAACAGGATATGCGCCGTACCCGCCGGATCGAACGCCTCCAGCCGTTCGGCGTCCGCCGTTTCGATCGGCAACAGCGTCAGCGGCGGCTCACCCGGCGCATGGATCGCGATCGCCCAGCCGCGCCGCAGCGCGTCGATCGCGCGGGCGACATCGCGGGTCTCGCTCAAAACGCGAACTCGGTCACGATCGGGATATGGTCGCTGGGCTTCAGCCAGCTGCGCGCGTCCTCATGCACGCGATGCGCCGTCGCCCTGGCCGCCACGTCGCGGCTGGACCACATATGGTCGAGCCGCCGTCCGCGATCGGATGCCGCCCAGTCCTTTGCGCGGTAGCTCCACCAGGTGAACAGCCGCGCAGGCGCCGGCACGAACTGCCGACCCAGATCGACCCAGTCGTTCGCCGCCTTCAGCCGCCCAAGCGCCTCGACCTCGACCGGCGTATGGCTAACGACATCGAGCAGCTGCTTGTGGCTCCACACATCGCTTTCCAGCGGCGCGATGTTGAAGTCGCCGACCAGCAATGTGGGAATGCCCGACAGCCCGGCGGACCACTGGGTCATCCGTTCGATGAAATCCAGCTTCTGACCGAATTTCGGGTTCACCTCACGGTCGGGCACGTCACCGCCCGCCGGGATATACACGTTCTCGATGCGCAGGCCATTGGCCAGCCGCACACCGATATGCCGCGCCTCGCCATTGGCCTGCCAGTCTAGCCGGTCATCCTCGGCCAGCGGCAGCTTCGACACGACCGCCACCCCGTGGTGCATCCGCTGGCCGTTGATCGCGATATGGGTATAGCCCAGTCGGCGGAGCGGATCGTGCGGGAAATCCTGGTTCACGACCTTCGTTTCCTGCAGGCACAGGACATCGGGTTGCGCCTCGCGCAGGAATTTCTCGACGATGTCCATGCGGAAGCGGACGGAATTGATGTTCCACGAAGCGACCGAAAGCGTGTCCATGGCCAACGCCTGTATCGCCGCAAATCCAGTCGCGCCAGATGGTCGCTGGCTCCAAAACGGAAAGGCCCCCGCTCCGGGGGCATGGAGCGAGGGCCGACCTAGCGTTGGTCACGCAGGCGGGCGTTGGAGACCCGGGCAACAGGGGGGAAAATCCCGGACGCGCCCCAACGCCGCAAGGACATGCATAGGATCAGAAACCTGTCGCCAAGATGAACGTCATGCGTATTTTTTGGAATTTGCCCATATTGCCCACCAGTGAATCGCGTCAGCGCCGCACGCGCCGCGGTTCGTTGAAGCGGAAGGCGTTGTCGGCGACCGGCACATTGAACTGCTGGTTGGTCAGCCGGACCGTCGTGCGATTCGCCTGCGCATCGAGTGCGACCCAACCCTGCAGCATCAGCCCGGCCGGCGCCGATGCCTGTCGTGCAAAGATCATGGTGATCCGGCCATATTCGGGCCGTTTGGGATCATAGGCCTCGACGCTGACGATCCGCGGATCGCTCGACGGCACGACCTTGGTGAATTTCGACGCGTCGCGATCAGGGTTGAGCAGGATGCCGAGCGGCGAGTTGCCAATCGGCCAGCGCTGCTTCTGACCGACCTGATAGTCGAGGAAGTAGAGCGACTTGCCATCCGACACGAGCAGGATCGGCACGCCCTTTTCATATTGGAACCGAATCTTGCCCGGCTTCTTCAGCGTCAATTGCCCGGTCAGCACCCGCCCGTTGCGGTCGGTCTGCGTGAAGTTCGCGGTCATGGTCTGTGTCGCCGCCAGATGCCGCTGGACCGACGCGAGGTCGTTCTGCGGTGCCTGTGCGTACAGGGCGACGGGGGCGGCAAGGGCGAACGCGAGCGCAAGCGGGCGAATGGGAGTTCTCCAGATCATGGGGCACGGGTAGGATCGGCGCATTGAACGCGGCGTGAACCCATGGGTTGCGCCGACCAGACAGCACCGATGCGCGTACCCCCGCGCAGGCGGGGGTCCAGAGCCGATAACGCACCGCTGCGTATGGAACCCTGGACCCCCGCCTGCGCGGGGGTACGAAATGGGCGAGTAGCGATCGCCCCTTACAGCCGATGCTCGCCCTTTACCCAGCGTACCGTGCCCGAGCTGGCGCGCATCACGACGCTTTCGGTGGTCATCTTGCCCGGCATCCGCTTCACGCCGGCCAGCAGCGACCCGTCGGTAACCCCGGTCGCGGCAAAGATGCAGTCGCCGCGCGCCAGTTCGGTCAGGTCATATTGCTTGTCGAGGTCGGTCACGCCCCATTTCGCGGCGCGGGCGCGTTCGTCGTCGTTGCGGAAGACCAGCCGCCCCTTGAACTGCCCGCCGGTGCAGCGCAGCGCGGCGGCGGCCAGCACGCCCTCCGGCGCGCCGCCCTGGCCCATATACAGGTCGATGGTGGTGTCGGGATCGCTGGTCGCGATGACGCCGGCCACGTCGCCGTCGCCGATCAGCATCACGCCGCACCCGACCGCGCGCAGCTCGGCGATCATCGCTTCGTGGCGGGGACGGTTGAGGACGCAGACGATGATGTCGTGCGGATCGACGCCCTTGGCCTTGGCCACCGCCTTCACATTCTCGGTCGGCGACTTGTCGAGGTCGATGATCCCGGCCGGATAGCCCGGACCGCACGCGATCTTGTCCATATAGACGTCGGGCGCGTTCAGCAGGCCGCCCTTTTCGGCGATCGCCAGCACCGCGAGGCTGTTCGGGCCGGCGGTGGCGCAGATCGTCGTGCCCTCCAGCGGGTCGAGCGCGATGTCGATCTCGGGACCCTTGCCCAGGCCCACCTTCTCGCCGATGAACAGCATCGGTGCCTCGTCGCGTTCACCCTCGCCGATGACGACGGTGCCGTCCATATAGAGTTCGTTCAATGCGGCGCGCATCGCTTCCACGGCGGCGGCATCGGCGGCCTTTTCGTCGCCCCGCCCGACCAGCGTCGACGCGGCGATCGCCGCCGCTTCGGTGACCCGCACCATTTCGAGGACGAGGACGCGATCTAGGGTGTTGCTGTCAGGCTGCATTGGACGAAGCTCCTGGCCGTTAAACGGATTAAACGCGCGATAGGCGACCTGCCCTTGCCGGGCAAGCCATGTTGTGGATAACCCTGCGGTTCGGTTGCGAAAGGCACGGGCATGACGGCATGGATGGTGTTGGCGGCGATGGCGCAGGATGGCAGCGCGGCATCGGCGATGATCGATCGCGCACGCTCGCTGACACAGGTCGTCCAGCCGTGCCGCACCGATGCTGAGCCGGACGAGATCGTAGTATGCGCCGCGCGGCACGCCGACCGGTTCCGCGTGCCGCTGGTAACTCCACCGGCGGAGGGCGATCCGAAGGCGATCGATGCGCTGGGTGAGCGGGAACGGCTGCTGGCGGTACCGCAACCGGCGTGCGGCACAGCCGCGTTCCTGCAAGGCTGCGGCTTTGTCGGGGTGACGGCATCGACGCGCAAGGGCGGCACCATCGGCCGGGCGCGCCCTTTGGCGCGATAGCAACCAAAGGCGCCACAAGGCGTTCGGAACGAACGATCTTTCAGGGGGAATGCGCCGATGTCGCTATGGTTGGTCCTGCTCATGGCACAGGCGGCGCCGGCGCCGGTAAAGCTCGGCATCGCCGATCCGGTCAACTGCGTCGTAACGCCCCGCGCACTGGGGTGTCCCGAACGAAAGAACGACCGCTATCGACTCGACGACGACACCCCCCTCTTCGATCGCAAGGCGGATGGATTGCAGCAGGGAACGCCGCGCTGCGGACTGATGGGAATGCCCGTTTGCCCCAGCAACGGGCGACCGATCCTGACCAGTCGCCAGCAATAGCGCGGGGCGGGATACCGCCCCGCGCCCCGTCTCAGACGTCGGCCAGTTCGGCCTGCGCATTGACCTTGTGTTCGGCCATCGTTGTCAGCTTTTCGTCGGTGGCGCGTTCTTCGGCCAGCGTTTCGGCGAGGAGCGCGGCGCAGTCCTCGCGACCCAGCTGCCGCGCCCATGCGATCAGCGTGCCGTAGCGCGTGATCTCATAATGCTCGACCGCCTGCGCCGAGGCGATCAGTGCGGCGTCCAGCACCTTCTTGTCGGCGATCTCGCCCGCGACCTCGTTCGCTTCCTTGATGATGCCGTCGATCGCGGGGCAGGTGACTGCCTTTTTCGTCGCGCCGTGCAGGGCGAACACCTGTTCCAGCCGGCGGATTTGGCCTTCGGTTTCGCTAAGATGCTTCTCGAATCCGGCCTTCAGTTCGGGGTCGGTCGCCTTGGCCACCATCTTGGGCAGCGCCTTCAGAATCTGGTTCTCGGCGTAGTAGATGTCCTGCAACTGGTGGACGAACAGATCGTCGAGCGTCGCAATATCCTTTGAAAACAGTCCCATGGGTCGTTCCTTCGCTAACCGGGGAGGTCCATCCCTAACGATGCGGCCCGCCCTCGGTTGCGAAGAAAATGGTCATTGGCCGCGACAGGCGAGCAGGTCGACGACATCCTCCAGCCGGGCAGCGTCGCCGAGTGCGATGACCTCCCCGATACTTCCGGCGTGCAGCGGGTCGCCCGACCAGTCGCTCATCGTGCCGCCCGCGCCCTCCACGATAGGTACCAGCGCCGCAAAGTCGTGCAGCTTCAGTCCGGCCTCGACCACCAGGTCGATATGGCCCGATGCCAGCGTGCCATAGGAATAGCAGTCGCCGCCCAGCACCGTCGATCGCACCTTCGCCTCGACATGTTCGAACCCATGCAACTGTCCGTCATCGAACAGCGCCGGGCTGGTCGTTGCCAGCAGCGCATCGGCGAGGTCGCGGCAGCGGCGGGTCTGCGCTACTTGCCCGTTGAAGGTGGTGCCGCGCCCGACCGCGCCGATCCAGCGTTCGGCGATGATCGGCTGGTCGATCACGCCCAGCACCGGCCAGCCATCCTCGACCAGCGCAATCAGCGTGCCGAAGATCGGCCGCCCGGCGATGAACGAACGGGTGCCGTCGATCGGATCGAGCACCCAGACGCGACCGCTGCTCCCCTCCGCCACGCCATATTCCTCACCCTGGATGCCGTCGGACGGGCGTTCGCGCTCGATGATCGCACGCATCGCTGCCTCCGCCTCGCGATCGGCCAGCGTGACGGGCGAGGCGTCATCCTTGATCTCCAGCCCGTAATGGCTGCGGAAACGCGGGCGGATGGCGGCGCCGGCGGCATCGGCCAGTTGGGCGGCAAGGGTCAGGTCGGCAGCGGTGACGGGCATGGCGGGCCTTTATGTTGGGCTGTTTGATTCGCTTGCGCGGATGGACGGTGCCGGCCCGTTCCCGCTCCCGGCCACCCACATGATATCCTCGATGGGTGGCCGGGAGCGGGACCGGGCCGGCACCGTCCGAAAACAGGCTCCAGATAGGCGGGGGAGCGTGCAAAGCGCAAACGCTGCTCGCGGTTGTCGCAAATGGCTGTCAGACAGGGGCTATGATCGCGCTCGCCCTGCTCGCCGCCGCCGGCCAACCGCAACTCCGCATCGTCGCCGAACCGCCCGCCTCGGTTGCGGCGGCGGAGGCCGGGGTGACGGTGTTCGTCCTGAACGAAGGGACGAGCGAGGCGGAGGCGACGCCGGCTCCGATGGAGGTCGTCACCGCCGATCAGGTCCCGCTCAGGATCGTGCCGGTCGACGCCGCCGCCGCGCGCGTCGCGCCGGGCGGCTTCCGCGCGGTCCGGTATCGTATCGCTCCGGTCGCGGTCGCCGCGTCTTCGACACCGGCCGCACCGAAGGGCGAAACGGTCGTCGGGACTGCGCGCGGTCAGGCGTCGGGCCTGCTCGACCGGTTCGAACCGCACGAACCGATCTATGGCGCGTTCGGGCTGGGATCGGACGGGGCCAAGCTGCAGGTCAGCCTCGCCTTTCGTCCGTTCGACGGCGCGGGCGCGCTGGACGGGGTGCGGCTTGCCTGGACGCAGACGATGTTCTGGGCGATCGACCGGTCCTCCGGGCCGTTCCGATCCACCAATTACAGCCCCGAAGTCTATTATCAGCGGCAGGTGGACGACCGCATCGTCGCAGCGGCCGGCTATACGCATGATTCGAACGGGCGCGATGCCGGGTCGATTGATGTGAACCGCCTCTTCGCCTCGGCCAGCTATGTCGTGCCGATCGGGAACGACTGGCGGATCGAAGCGACGCCGAAGCTGTGGACCTATGTCGGTACCGGCTATCGCGACCTCGACCGCTATTGGGGCAATATGTCGCTGGGCGGGGCGATCGGGCAGGTCGACGGGCTGCGCATCGCCGCGTCGCTCCGCAATCCGCTGGGCAGCCACCGCGCGGGCGAGCTGTATGTGTCCTATCCGCTGGCACGCACCGGCATCTACCTCTTCGGACAGGCCTTTGCCGGCTATGGCGAGGCGATCGACGACTATGCGCTGCGCACCTCCAGCGCGCGGCTGGGCGTGTCGTTTACCCGGTAAGCGCAGCCGCTGGCGCGGTGCGCGCAAGCTGTTAGGATGGGGGCAACTTCGCTCGAGGAATTTTCCATGCGTCTTGCCCTGATCGCCGCTGCCCTGACCCTGCCGTTCGCCGCACCGCTGTCCGCCGCGCTGGCACCCGGCGCGCGGGCGCCCGACTTCACCACCCAGGCGGCGATCGCGGGGAAGGCGTTCACGCTCAACCTGCGCTCGCAGCTGCGCAAGGGGCCGGTCGTCCTGTATTTCTTCCCGGCGGCGTTCACCGGCGGCTGCAATGCGGAGGCGAAGGCGTTTGCCGACGCGGTCGACGATTTCAAGGCGGCCGGGGCGACCGTGATCGGCATGTCGGCCGACGACATCGGTAAATTGCAGGAATTTTCCAAGGCGCATTGCGCCGGCCGGTTCGCGGTGGCGAGTGCCGGTCCGCGCGTGATCCAGGGATTCGACGTGGCGCTCAACCGTCCGGCCGGCGCCGACGGCACGGCGCGTACCATGACCACCCGCACCAGCTATGTCATTGGCCGCGATGGCAAGATCGCCTTCGTCCATTCCGACATGAACCCGGCCGACCATGTTCGCACGACCCTGGAGGCGGTGCGCGCGCTGGCCAAGCGGAGCTGATCGCCCGCCGCCGCCGTGCCGCATTCGTGGACATAGGGTAAATTTCCGCGAAACCCGATCTTAGCAAACGCGTCCTATGTCCGTTCCGTACGGTCCTGTCCGGTGGGGGCAGGCCGTTGGCAGAGGGACGGGGCGTGTATCTGGAAAAAATCGGAGACGGCGCAGCATCGGCCGGCAACGGCCTGATCCACGCGGTCCTCGCCTTTCTGGAAGATCAGCGGCTCGACCCGACACCGCTCAACTATACCTTCGCCTATCGCGTCGTCAGCGAACCTGCGGGCGCATTGGCGCTGGAAGTCGCGCGGCGGACCGATGGCGGAATCCGCCTGACCAGCGGCGAGGTCGAACAGCTGGGCAATGTGATCGACGGGCTGGTGGCGGAGGTGATTGGTTCGCCGCCGGTGGGCGATGCGCCGTCGGCAGCGCCGCGACCGGTTGTGGCCGCCGTGATCGACCCCGACGTCGCCGCCGCCGAAGCGCTGGCGGAGGAGACGCTGCGCCAGATCGCCGGCTTTGCGACGATGGTGTCGGAAATGCGCACCGAAACCCGCGATTTCGGTCGCGACCTGGCCGCCAGTGCCGATGCGTTGCAGCGATCGAGGCCGATCGCTTCCGCCGACACCGCGCTTGCCGAACTGGCCCGGATCACCGCCGCGATGCGTGCGCGGGTGGAGATCGCCGAAGCGCGGCTGGAACAGGCGACGCGTGAGGCGAGCGAGCTGCGCGAACAGCTGGCCGCGGCGCATGACGATGCCCGCCGCGACCCGCTGACCGACCTGCCCAATCGCCGCGCGTTCGAGGAAGCGGTCGGTGCCGCCGATCCGGGGCCGCGGCATATCGCCATGTGCGACGTCGATCATTTCAAGGCGATCAACGACCTTCATGGCCATCCGGTCGGCGACCGGGTGCTGCGTGCGATCGGATCGACGCTGGTCCGCGAATGTCCCGGCCATCTGGTCGCGCGCTATGGCGGGGAGGAATTCGCCGTGCTGATCGCCGGGATCGAAGGCGATGCCGCCCATGCGTTGCTGGAACGCGCGCGGATCGCCGTCGGCGAACGTCGCTACCGCCTGCGTGAGAGCGGTACGCTGGTCGAGGGTATCACCCTGTCGGCCGGACTGGTGACGATGGCGCCGGGCGAGAGCCTGATGGCGGCGATCGAACGGGTCGATGCGCTGCTGTACGCCGCCAAACGCCTCGGGCGGAACCGGTCGGTCGGCGCAACGGGCGGACCGGCGGCGAATGTTACCGGACTGTCGGTCAAGCCGCGAACACCGCGCGGATAGGCATCGGCAACGGCCGGGGGCGCTACCCCCGGCGATCGCCGTGCCGGTTATCCGGACGTTCAGCGTCCGGCGATCATGGTGCGGGCTACCGCCTCCGCGACCTTGATTCCGTCGACTGCGGCCGAGAGGATGCCGCCGGCATATCCCGCCCCTTCGCCCGCCGGAAACAGGTTGGCAGTGTTGACGCTCTGGAAATCGTCGCCACGGGTGATCCGTACCGGCGATGACGTCCGGGTTTCGACGCCGGTCATCACCGCATCGGGATGGTCGTATCCGGGGATCGTCCGTCCGAACGCGACCAGCGCCTCGCGCATTGCCGTAATCGCGAAATCGGGCAGGCATTCGGTAAGGTCGGTCAGCGTGACGCCGGGGCGATAGGACGGCAGCACGCTGCGCAGCGCTGTTGAGGGCCGCCCGGCCAGGAAATCGCCGATCAGCTGCGCCGGAGCGCGATAATCGCCGCCGCCCGCGGCATAGGCGCGTTCTTCCAGCTGACGCTGGAACGCGATGCCGGCCAGCGGATGCCCCGGATAGTCGCGCGCCGGATCGATGCCGACGACGATGCCGGAATTGGCGTTGCGTTCGTTGCGCGAATATTGGCTCATGCCGTTGGTCGCGACACGGCCCGGTTCGGACGTCGCGGCGACGACCGTGCCGCCCGGACACATGCAGAAGCTGTAGACGGTGCGCTGGTTGGTGCAGTGGTGCGACAGGGTATAGGCGGCCGCGCCCAGATCCGGATGCCCGGCACAGGCCCCGAAACGGGCATGGTCGATCCAGCTTTGCGGATGTTCGATCCGGACCCCGATCGAAAACGGCTTGGCTTCGAGGAAGACGCCGCGATCGTGCAGCATATGGAACGTGTCGCGTGCGCTATGCCCCAGCGCCAGCACCACCGGAGCGTCCGCCGCCAGCGTTTCGCCGGTCGACAGCTTCAATCCGATCAGCCGCCGGCTGCCATCGCCCTGCGTCTCCAGGTCGATGTCATCGACGCGGTGCGAGAAGCGGTATTCGCCACCCAGTGCCTCGACGGTGGCGCGCATCGATTCGACCATGGTGACTAGGCGGAAGGTACCGATATGCGGATGCGCCTCGGTCAGGATCTCCTCCGGCGCGCCGGCCTTCACGAATTCGGTCAGCACCTTGCGGCCAAGGTGCCGTGGGTCCTTGATCTGGCTCCACAATTTGCCGTCGGAAAAGGTGCCTGCGCCGCCTTCGCCGAACTGCACGTTCGATTCGGGGTTCAGCTTGCTGCGTCGCCACAGTCCCCAGGTGTCCTGCGTGCGCTCCCGCACCACCTTGCCACGGTCGAGGATGATCGGGCGGAACCCCATCTGCGCGAGGATCAGCCCGGCGAACAGGCCGCACGGCCCAGTACCCACGACGATCGGGCGCGGTCCGGCATAGTCGGCCGGCATCTTCGTGACGAAGCGATAGCCGGTATCGGGCGTCGGCCCGACATGGCGATCGCGCTTGGCGCGGTGCAGCGCCTGCCCCTCGTTCCTAACCGTCACATCGACCGAATAGACGAGCTGGATATCGTCCTTGTCGCGTGCATCGTGCGCGCGGCGGGCGATGGTATAGCGGATCAGGTCGCGCGGGGTGATCCGCAACCGTTCGCGAATCGCGGCGGCCAGCGCCTCTTCGGGATGGTTGAGCGGCAGTTTCAGTTCAGTGATGCGGAGCATCGGGCCATGTAGCGCGAGAGCCGGCACATCGCCATGGTCGCGATTGTCCGCACGCGTCGATCGCGATAGGCGGGGGAGCATGATCGGATCGCTGCTCCGCTGCCTGTTGTCGCTGTTGCTGGTCGTCAGCGCCGTCTCCGCGATCGCCCAGACGGGCGTCGCCCCCGACTATGGGACGCTGCTCGACCGTGCTGCCGACGAACTGGGCAAGGTTGATGGTGCGCTCGACACCCGGCTGGAACCCAGCGACCGCGGCGACCTGCGCGGTCGGGCGCAGGCGGTGCGGGCGACGACGCTCGACACCGCGCAGCAACTGGCCAGCGACATGGCACGGATCGACGCGCGGCTGGCGCAGCTGGGGCCGACGGCATCGGGCGAGGATGCGGCGATCGGTGCCGAACGCACCGCGTTGGCCAGGCAACGCACGACGATCGATTCGGCGACGAAGCGCGCCAAGCTGCTGTCGGTCGAGGCGCAGCAGCTGATCGACGAGATTCAGGAGGGGCAGGCTGCCGAGCTGAACCAGAAGCTGTTCGGGCGTAGCGCCTCGCCGCTGACCCCGGCCTTCTGGAGTGCGATCCTGCGGGCCGTGCCGCGCGACCTGCACCGGATCGAACGCTTCGCCGCGGCGGAGGTCGACGCCGTGCGCGGCGCCGCACTGGCACAAGGCTGGCCCGCGCTGCTCGGCCTTGCCATCGCGATCCTGTTGCTGGGGCCGGCGCGGCTGGCGGCGGCGCGGGTCGGACAGCGATTGCTGATCGAGGGTGCGCCGGGGCGGCGGGTGCGGCGCTCGGCCAATGCGCTCGGTCGCATCCTGGTCGGGACGCTGGCCCCGCTGTTGGCGGCGAGCGTGCTGCTGACCGGTGCGCGCTGGGCCGGGCTGGTCGCACCGCGCTGGGACCCCATGCTCGACCAGTGGCTGGTCGCGATCGGCTTTGCCGCCTTTTCCAGCGCGGTACTCGGCGCGATGCTGATGCGTCGCAGCCCGAGCTGGCGGATCGCACCGGTCAGCGATGCGGTGGCGGCACGGTTCCGGCCCTATTCGTTCCTGCTGGCGGGGCTGGCCGGCTGTGCGATCGCGCTGGACGCGGCCGACAGCGCGATCGGGACCAGCACGGCGATCCGCATCGCGACGCATTCGTTGCTGGCGCTGGCGCATATCCTGTTGATCGCGGCTACCCTGTTCGCGCTCGGCCGGATGCGGGCGGAGGCGAACGCACCGGCGGACGACGCGATCGAAGCACCGGCCAATACCGGGCTGGCGGCGATGGCGCTGTTCGCGTGGGGTGTCGCCGGGATCGCGGCACTGGCGCTGGTGGCGGGCTATGTCGGGTTCAGCCTGTTCGTCGGGCAGATGGCGGCATGGACGCTGGTGCTGGGCGCCGCGGTCTATCTGATCCTCGCCGCGACCGACGATGTCGCGACATCGGTGTTCGAACGCGGCAGCCGGCTGGGGATCGCGCTGACCCGTGGCCTCGGCCTGCGCGGCGGCACGATCGACCAGTTCGGCGTGCTGTTGTCGGGCGTGTTGCGCGTGCTGATCGCGGTGATCGCGTTCGCGCTGTGGCTGTTGCCGTTCGGCAGCAGCGGCGTGTCCGACGCGCTTTCCCGCCTGGGAGACCTTGCGCGCGGGGTGCAGATCGGCGGCGTCACCATCTCGCCCGGCGCGATCCTGCGCAGCGTCGTCGTGCTGGTCATCGGGCTGACGCTGGTACGTGCCTTCATGCGCTGGCTGGAGGGGCGGTATCTGCCGGCCACCGACCTCGATGGCAGCGGGCGCAATTCGGTCAGCCTCGTCGCGCGCTATGTCGGGATCGCGCTGGCGGTGATCTGGGCGCTCGCCTCGCTCGGCATCGGGGTGGAGCGTATCGCGTTGCTGCTGTCCGCCCTGTCGGTCGGCATCGGGTTCGGGTTGCAGGCGATCACGCAGAATTTCGTGTCCGGCCTTATCCTGCTGGCCGAGCGTCCGATCAAGATCGGCGACCTGATCCGCGTCGGCACCGATGAAGGCGATGTGAAGCGGATCAGCGTGCGATCGACCGAGATCACGCTGGCCGACCATTCGACGCTGATCGTGCCCAATTCCGAACTCATCACCAAGACGGTGCTGAACAAGACGCTGGCCAGCCCGCTTGGTCGCATCCAGATCCAGTTCTCGGTCCCGATCAGCGTCGATGCGGCGGCGGTCCAGCAGCTGGTGATGGAAGCTTTCGCCCGCGAAACGGCGGTGCTGGCCGATCCGGCGCCCAATGCGTTCATCGACGCGATCGTCAACGACCGCATCGCGTTCAACTGTTTTGCGCATGTCGAATCGCCGCGTGCCGCCTATCGCGCGCGCAGCAACATCCTGCTCGACCTGCTCACCCGGTTCCGCGCGGAGGGGATCGAGATGGGTACCGTACCGCAAAAGCTCGAACTGGTCACGGCCTCACCGACCGATCCGATTCCCCCCTTGCCAGCCGATCCCGCCGGCGGCACGGCACGGCCATGATCCTGCTCAACGACGAATTTGCCGACCTGCCCACCGCCGACGGTGGCGTGATGCGCACCCATGTCTTCCGTCCGGCGGGCGAGGGGCGGTTTCCCGGTGTCGTGCTCTATTCCGAAATCTATCAGGTGACCGCGCCGATCCGGCGGCTGGCGGCGTTCATCGCCGGGCACGGCTATGTCGTGGCGGTGCCGGAGGTGTATCATGAATATGAAGCGCCCGGCACGGTGCTGGCCTATGACAAGCCGGGCACCGATCGCGGCAACGACCTGAAGTTCCTCAAGCCCGTTGCCGGGTTCGACGCCGATGCGACGCTGGTGATCGATTATCTCGCGCAACATCCCGCCTGTTCGGGCCGCATCGGGGTGGCGGGCGTATGCCTGGGTGGGCACCTCGCCTATCGCGCCGCGTTCGACCCGCGCGTGCAGGCGGCGGCGTGCTTCTATCCGACCGATATTCATTCGGGGACGCTGGGCGAGGGGCGCTGCGACGACAGCCTGTCGCGGAGCGGGGAGATCACCGCGGAGATGCTGTTCGTGTGGGGGCGGCAGGACCCGCATGTGCCCTATGCCGGGCGGCAGGCGATCCGCGACGCGCTGGAAGCGGCAGGCACGCGGTACGAATGGCACGAGGTGAATGCCCAGCACGCGTTCCTGCGCGACGAAGGGCCGCGCTATGATCCGGCGCTGTTCGTGGCGGCGACCGGGTGGATGCTGGCGTTGTTCGCGCGGGTGTTGGGCGGGCGGGTTTGAGGGGAGGCTGCGGCACCCGCCTCTTTGCCCCCTTCCGTTTGCTTCGAGCGCAGGTTCGAGCCTGCCGAGAACCGTAGTCGAGAAGGGGTTGCCCCAAACGGGGAGTTCTCGACGGACGCTTCTCGACAGGCTCGAAGCTGCTCGAACCGAACGGGGGGCTGGCAGGAGTGAACAGGCCCTACCCGACCGCCGCCACGCCCAGTCGCGGAATCTCGATCTTCGGACAACGGTCCATCACCACCTGCAACCCGGCTGCTTCCGCGCGGGCGGCGGCGGCTTCGTTCACCACCCCCAGCTGCATCCACACCGCCTTCGCGCCCGCCGCGATCGCCGCATCGACCGCCTCGCCGGCAGCGGCCGGGTTGCGGAAGATGTCGACGATGTCGATCGGCTCCCCGATCTGGTCGAGGTCGCGGAACACGAACTCGCCATGCAGATGCTCGCCGGTGATCTGCGGATTGACCGGAATCACCCGGTATCCGCGCTGCTGGAGATAGGCCATCACACCATAGGAGGCCCGGTCGGGGCGGTCCGATGCGCCGACCAGCGCGATGGTCCGCGCCTCGGTCAAAAGGGTGCGGATGCCATCGTCGTCGAGCATGTCAGTTCCTTAGCAACCAGTCGCCGACCTTGGCGGCAATGGTCTGGAACGGCTCGGCCTCCGCGCCGTTCCCGGCGGCGGGAGGCGTGCCGGCATCCGACGCGGTGCGGATATCGATCGTCAGCGGAATGCGGCCGAGGAACGGGATGCCCAGTGCCTGCGCCTTCGCCTCCGCCCCGCCCGTGCCGAACGGATCGGACAGCCCACCGCAATGCGGACAGCAATAGCCGGCCATGTTTTCGACCAGCCCGATGATCGGCACCCCGGCCTTGGTGAACAGGTCGATCGCCCGCGTCGCGTCGATCAGGGCCAAATCCTGCGGCGTCGAGACGATCACCGCGCCGGCGGGCCTGTGCTTCTGCATCATGGTCAGCTGCACGTCGCCGGTGCCCGGCGGCATGTCGACGACCAGCGTATCGACCATCTGCCAATGCGCATCGACCAGCTGGGTCAGCGCGCCCGCCGCCATCGGCCCGCGCCACGCGATCGCCTGCCCCCCCGGAACCAGCTGTCCCATCGACAGCAGCGGGACGCCGTGCGGGGTGGCGACGGGCACCAGTTTCTTGTCGTGCGCCTCGGCCTTGATCCCCTCCACGCCCAGCAGGCGCGGCTGTGAGGGGCCATAGATGTCGGCGTCGATCATCCCGACCTTGCGCCCCGAACGGGCCAGCGCGATGGCCAGATTGGCCGAGAGCGTCGATTTGCCGACGCCGCCCTTGCCGCTGGCGACCGCGATAATGCGCTGCTGCACCCGCTCGCTGGTCTGCGCCACGCGCACGCTGGCGATACCGGGCGCGGTCAGGGCAGTGGCCTTCACATCGGCCTCCAGCGCGTCGCACGCCGCGGGGGGCAGGCCCGTCACGTTGAGGATGATGCTGGCCGAATCGCCGGTCACGCGGACCGTGGCGCGTCCGGCCGCGATGGGACCAAGCAGCGCATCGAGCGCGGCGGCGGGGTTCGAAGCGGAAGCCATGGCCGCGATGTAGCGTCCGAACGGCGCGTTACCACTGTAAAACGCAGGGAGGCCCCCTATAAAGGATGGATGCGATGGATCATGGGGCGGCGCGCACGCGCGCAAGGTGCTGCGGAATGAGCGACAAGGGCCCATGGGGCGGCGGCGGTGATTCCGGTAACGGATCGGGCGGCGGCGGTGGCGGTGATGACGGCCCGCGCAACCCGTGGTCGATGCCCCCGGCGGGCAAGCGCGGCCAGGTCGGCGGATCGACCTCGCTCGACGATTTCCTGAAACGCGCCCGCAGCGGCGGGCCGGGCGGCGGGCCGTCGCTGCCGGCCAATGCCGGTCGGCTGTGGCTGGCGGCGGTCGCGGCGCTAATCCTCGTGTGGATCGCCTTCACCAGCTTCCATTCGATCGGGCCGCAGGAACGCGGCGTCGTGACGATGTTCGGCAAATATACCGGCACGCTCAATTCCGGCATCCAGTTCACGCTGCCCGCCCCGATCATGCGGGTGCAGGTGGAGGATGTGCAGAACACCCGGACCGAGAGTTTCCCGGCGGGCGGCAATCAGGCGAACCTGATGCTGACCGGCGACCAGAATATCGTCGACCTCGCCTATTCGGTGCGCTGGAACATCAAGTCGCCGGAGGATTACGTCTTCGAGATCAAGAACCCGCAGGAAACCGTGCGCGCGGTCGCCGAAAGCGCGATGCGCGCGGCCGTGGCGAGCAAGAACCTGACCCAGGCGATCGGTTCGGGCCGCGGCGAGATCGAGGCGGACGTGCAGACCCGGATGCAGACGCTGCTCGACGAATATCAGTCGGGGGTGCGCGTGCTGGGCGTCAGCATCCAGAAGGCGCAGGCCCCGGCCGAGGTGGACGACGCGTTCAAGGCGGTGACCGCGGCGCAGCAGGAGGCGCAATCGAACCTCAACCGCTCGCGCGCCTATGCGCAGCAGGTGATTGCCCGTGCGCAGGGCGACGCGACCGAGTTCGACAAGATCTACGAGCAATATCGCATGGCCCCCGACGTGACCCGCCGGCGGCTCTATTACGAAACCATGGAGCAGGTGTTGAACCGCGCCGACAAGACGATCGTGCAGCCCGGCGTCCAGGCCTATCTGCCCCTGCCCGAAGTACGTCGGCAGCAGCAGGCGACGCCCGAACCGGAAGCGCCCGCTCCCGCCCCGCAGGCGCAGCCCACGCAGACCACGGGAGCGACCCGATGAACCGCGCGCTGCGTAACCCGATGGGCGTCGGGATCGCCCTGCTGGTCCTCGTCATCCTGTTGTTCAGCACGATCGTGATCGTGCCCGAAACGCGGCAGGCGGTGATCCTGCGCTTCCAGCAGCCGGTCGGTATCCTCAATCCCTACCGCGCCGATCAGCCGTTCGGGCGCACGGGTGCCGGGCTGGTCGCGAAGATCCCGTTCTTCGACCGCGTGGTGTGGATCGACAAGCGGGTGCTGGACATCGAACTGAACAACCAGCCGGTGCTGTCGACCGATCAGCTGCGGCTGGAGGTCGATGCCTTTGCCCGGTTCCGGATCGTCGACCCGTTGCAGGCGGTGATTTCCACCGGGTCGACCGCCAACACCGAGGAACGCGTCGCCAACCAGCTCGAACCGCTGCTGTCGTCGGCGTTGCGTGCCGAACTCGGCCGGCGCACCTTCGCGTCGCTGCTGACGCCCGAACGCGGCGCGGTGATGGACAATATCCAGAACGCGCTGCAGCGGACCGCCCGCCAATATGGTGCGGAAATCGTCGATGTGCGGATCAAGCACGCCGACCTGCCCGATGGCAGCCCGCTGCAATCGGCGCTGGCACGGATGCGCTCCGCCCGCGAACAGGAAGCGGCGACGATCCAGGCACAGGGGCAGCGCGACGCGCAGGTCGTACGCGCCAATGCCGAAGCGGAAGCGGCACGCATCTATGCCGCCAGCTTCGGCAAGGACGCCGATTTCTACGCCTTCTGGCGGGCGATGCAGTCCTATCGTGCGACCTTTGCCGGCGCGCCGGGCCAGAGCGGATCGACGTCGATCATCCTGTCGCCCGACAACGGTTATCTCCGCGAATTCGGTGGCCGGGAACGCTGAGGCGTGCCCGGACATTCAAACCGCGTTCAGCAACGTAGTGGCAGGTTCGCGCCCGAAGGGGTTGCGAGCCAATTCTGAGAGGACCATCCAACCGTGCGTTACGCCTACGCCATTACTTCCGCACTCTTGCTGGGTGGCGCTGCCGCTACCCTGACCCTCAACCCGTCGGACGCACAGACCGCGCAGAACGAGCCGGGCGCGATCAACGCCGTCTCCGCCCCGCGCGCGGGCGCGCCGATGAGCTTTGCCGACATGGTGACGCGCCTGTCGCCGGCGGTCGTCAACATCTCGACGACGCAGCGCATCACGACGCAGCAGCAGGCGAACCCGTTCTCCGGCACGCCGTTCGAACAGTTCTTCGGCGGGCGCGGCGGCGGGGCGGCGCCCCGGACGCAGGAGGCGCAGTCGCTTGGCTCGGGGTTCCTGATCTCCAGCGACGGCTACATCGTCACGAACAACCATGTCGTGTCGGCGGGGGCGGAAGGCGCCACGGTCGAATCGATCACCGTGACGCTGGCCGATCAGAAGGAATATAAGGCGAAGCTGGTCGGGCGCGACGAACTGTCCGACCTCGCGGTGCTGAAGATCGACGGGGCGACATTCCCGTTCGTCCGCTTCGGTGATTCGCGCCAGGCGCGGGTCGGCGATTGGGTGCTGACCATCGGCAATCCGCTGGGCCAGTCGGGCACGGTCACCGCCGGCATCATCTCGGCACTGAACCGGGTGGGCCAGGGGCCGTATGATCGCTTCATCCAGACCGACGCCGCGATCAACCGTGGCAATTCGGGCGGCCCGATGTTCGACATGCAGGGCAATGTCATCGGCATCAATTCGCAGATCCTGTCGCCGACCGGCGGCAGCATCGGCATCGGCTTTGCGATCCCCGCCGAACAGGCCAAGCCGATCGTGGACAAGCTGATGAAGGGCCAGTCGGTCTCGCGCGGCTATCTGGGGCTCATGCCGCAGGATATCAGTGCGGACATCGCTACCGCGCTGAACATCACCAAGGATCGCGGCGCTCTCGTTGCCGGAGTCACCCCCGGCGAACCGGCAGCGCGTGCCGGTATCCGTCCGGGTGACGTCGTTCTTGCGGTTAACGGGAAGGAGATCACGCCGCAACAGTCGCTGACCTATCTGGTCGGCAACGAGGCGCCGGGCAGCCGCGTCACGCTGGACGTACTGCGCGATGGCAAACGGCAGCAGATTCCGGTGACGCTCGGCACCCGTCCTACGAACGACCAATTGGCGGCGCAGAACCAGCAGTTCGATCCCGACAGCGCACCGACCACCCCGCGCGCCAGCACCAACCTGGCGGCGACGGCCGGGCTGGTGGTCCAGCCGCTGACCCCGGCAATCGCCCGGCAGTTGCGGCTCGATGCGACCATCAAGGGCGTGGTTGTCGCCGACGTCGATCCGAACAGCGATGCCGCGACCAAGGGACTGCGCCGCGGCGTGGTGATCCAGAGCGTCAATCGCCAGCCGGTGACGACCGAGGCCGAACTGATCCGCGTGATCCAGCAGGCGCGTGCGTCCGGTGCGAAGCAGGTGCTGCTATATGCCCAGGCTCCCGGATCGCCGATGGCCGCATTCGTGCCGGTCGGTATCGAAGCCGCCAAGTAACGATCGCACAAAGGGCGGCGGGACATCCCGCCGCCCTTTCTCTTTGTCCGCCATGGATGATGGACCCACGCCCGAAACGCGGTAGATATTGCCGGAACCTCAAGGGCTGGCCATGACCGACACCGAACTCTTCCTCGGCGCGACCGCAGACGGCATTCGCCAGTCGCTGGTATTGAAGCGCGCCAATCGCCACGGGCTGATCGCGGGTGCGACCGGTACCGGCAAGACGGTGACGCTGCAGGGCCTCGCCGAGAATTTCTCCGCCGCCGGGGTGCCGGTGTTCGTCGCCGATGTGAAGGGCGATCTGTCGGGCATCGCCATGGCGGGCAGCGCGACCGCCAAGCCCCATGCCGCCTTTGCCGAACGCGCCGCCGCAATCGGGGACAGCGACTGGCGGTATCGCGACACGCCGGTCGTGTTCTGGGACCTGTTCGGCGAGAGCGGCCACCCGATCCGCGCAACGGTTTCCGAGATGGGACCCGTGCTGCTGGGGCGGATGCTGAACCTGAACGATGTGCAGGACGGGGTGCTGACCATCGCCTTCCATGTCGCCGACGCGGAAGGGCTGCTGCTGCTCGACCTCAACGATCTTCAGGCGATGCTGGCGCATGTCGCCGAACGGGCGGACGAACTGACCACCCGCTACGGGAATGTCAGCAAGCAGTCGGTCGGTGCGATCCAGCGTGCATTGTTGCAGCTGCGGGGGCAAGGCGGCGACCGTTTCTTCGGCGAACCCGCGCTCGATCTGGCCGATTTCATGCGGGTTGCCGATGACGGGCGCGGCATCGTGTCGGTGCTGGCCGCCGACAAGCTGATGGCCTCGCCCCGGCTCTACGCCACCTTCCTGTTGTGGTTGTTGTCCGAACTGTTCGAAACGCTGCCCGAGGTGGGCGACCCCGACAAGCCGAAGCTCGTGTTCTTCTTCGACGAGGCGCATCTGCTGTTCGACGATGCGCCCGACGCGCTGGTCGACAAGGTGGAGCAGGTCGTCCGGCTGATCCGGTCGAAGGGCGTCGGCATCTATTTCGTGACGCAGAACCCGATCGACATTCCCGATGCGATTGCCGGGCAGCTGGGCAACCGGGTGCAGCACGCGCTGCGCGCCTTCACCCCGAAGGAAGCGCGCGCGATCAAGGCGGCGGCCGAAACCTTTCGTCCGAACCCCAAGCTCGACGTCGCGCAGGCGATCACCGAGCTGAAGACCGGCGAGGCGCTGGTATCGGTATTGCAGGCCGATGGCTCGCCCAGCCCGGTCGAGCGCACGCTGATCCGCCCGCCCCGGTCGCGGGTCGGGCCGGTCACGCCGGTCGAACGCGGCGTGCTGATGCAGACCGACGCGGTCGGCGACCGCTACGACACGGCGATCGATCGCGAATCGGCCGCCGAACTGCTGGGCGCGAAGGCCGATGAAGCCGCCGCTGCCGCCGCCGCGAGCAAGGCACAGGCCACCGCCGACAAGGAAGCGGCGCTTACGGCGAAGGAGGACGCCCGCCTCGCCAAGGAAGCCGAGCGCCAGCGGATCGCGGAGCAGCGCGTCGCCGACCGTGAGGCGCGCGAGGCGGAAAAGGCGGCGCGTGCCGCCGAGCGCGAGGCGGCGAACAACCCCTGGGCGCGTGCCACCCAATCGGCGACGCGCTCGGCCGGGTCGGCGGTCGGCCGCATCGTCGTCAACGAAATCGGCAAGCAGGTGTTCGGCACCACGCGCGGCGGCCGGGCCAAAAGTGGCGGGCTGGTCGGGGGGCTGCTGCGCGGGGTCCTGGGCGGGCTGTTCCGCGGATAACCCCATGGCACTCGACAATATTTCCGGCGGGACGGAGACGCCCGGCATCCCCCCGTCGCTGTTCGCGATGCGACCAGGCATGGCGATCCGCTACGACCAGCCCGATGCGCGCCTTGCCGACTATATCACCGGCTATCACCTCTATGCCGCCAGCGGACCGGCAGCTGTGGGGCTGGAAAACTGGTTCCTGCCCGGCACCGCCAATGTTCGCGTCACCCTCGATGCCGGGCCGATCGCGGTATCGATCGGCCGGTTCCGCAGCGATCCGCTGCCCCAGGCCAGCCTGTTCGGGCCGACCAGCCATGCGATCCACACCGTCACCAATGGCGGGGTGATGATCGGGTTCGGTATCAGCGCGCTGGGCTGGTGCCGCTTCTTCGACGGTGGGGCGGATCGCTATGCCGACCGGATCGAGCCGCTGGACGCGGCGGCGCGGCCGGGCTTTGCCGAAAGGCTGGTGGCGCTGCTGTCGTCGGTGACCGACGAACATGGCGTGAAGCCGGCACTGGACCGGTTCCTGCTGGCAGAAATCGGGCCGAAGGTTGCGGATGAAGAGCAGATTCGCAGCATCGCGCGGATGGTGACCGACGACCTGCCCAATGCGGTGGCGGAAACGGCGGCGGCATGGGGCATGTCGCCCGAACGCCTGCGACGGCTGTGCCGGCGGCATTTCGGCTTCGTGCCCAAGACGCTGCTGATCCGTGCCCGGTTCCTGCGGTCGCTGGTGCCGCTGATCGAATCGAAGGGCGAACTGGATTATTCGCGGATCGATCCGGGCTATGTCAGCGCATCGCATTTCCTGCGCGATGCCCATGCGGTGCTGGGTACTACACCCCGCCGGTTCCTGCACGCGCAGACCGAGTTTCTGGTCGCGAGCCTGCGCGCACGGGCGGCGGTATTGGGCAGCGCGACGCAGGCGCTGCACCGGTTATAGGGGAGGGGTTTTCCCGCGCTCCACGAACGTCATGCCAGCCTTTGCCGGGATGGCGCGGATAGGTACGGGAAACGCGGTTGTCCGCCTTTCCCGCCAGCCATCACATCGCGGCGATCAGTTCATCGATCGTCACGAACGCGAACGCGACCGAACTGTCGGCCACGCCGTACGGGATGAAAATCCGGTCGCCATGGCGCAGCGCGCCGCACGAATAGACGACGTTGGGTACATAGCCCTCGCGATCCTCGTTCGCCGCCGCGAGGATCGGTTCGCGGGTGCGGCCGATCACCTTCGATGGATCGTCCTTGTCCAGCAGCACCGCGCCGATCGCGTATTTGCGCATCGCGCCGACGCCGTGGGTCAGCAACAGCCAGCCCTGATCGATCTCGATCGGCGGGCCGCAATTGCCGATCTGCACCAGCTCCCACGGATAGACGGGTTTCAGCAGTAGCTGTCCCTCGTCCCAGTGCGTCAGCGTGTCGGACTTGATCAGGAACAGGTTTTCCCCGTCCTGCCGCCCGATCATCATATATTGCCCGTTCACCTTGCGCGGGAACAGGCCCATGCCCTTGTTGCGCGCGGCGCTGCCGGTCATTGGCACGAGGTCGAACGCGCGGAAATCGCGGGTGCGCAGCAGCTCCGACTGGATCATCGACCCGTTATAGGCGGTGTAGGTGCCGAGCCATTCGACCGAGCCATCGTCATGGGTGAAGTGGACGAGGCGCATGTCCTCCAGCCCCTTCGACTGCGCTTCGGTGATCGGGAAGATCACCGTGCCCGACAGCGTGGAGTCGCGGTGGCGATAGACGGTGACTTCACCTTCGGGCGCTTCGTCCTCCTCACCCACCGCATCGGCGGCGGTGGCGAAGGGCGGTTCGGGCGCCAGTACCAGTTCGTTCTCGTCGGTGATGATGCCTTCGCGGAACGCCACCGACGAGATATGGCCTTCCCCCACCGCGCGCAGCGACATCAGGATGCGCAGCGATCCCGCGGGCATCCCCGACTGGTCGAAATGCGGTACGGCACTGGGGTTCATCAGCGCAGCGGCGGCATAGCTGTATTCGTGGCAGAAATAGGCCCCGATCAGCTGACGCTTCTCGTCGCTGATCGCGCTGCCGTCGAGGCCGAGGACGGTCTCGATCTCGTCATAACGGGTCATGAACACGCGGCGTGTTTGCCAATGGCGTGCCTCGAAATCCTTAAGCACGGTTTCTAGTTGCGCGCGCGCCTCGGCCGGCGACATGGCCAGCACCTCGCCGACCAGCCGTTCGGTCCGGCTGGGGGCCGAACCGTTGCGCTGCCACGCGATATGAAAGGGGCGCACCACCACGCGCGAAGGATCGGCGTACAGCCGCAAGGGGTGGTTGTAGATATCCAGCATTCGCGCGTCCAATAATCCCGGCCGAAGCCGTGGCCGGATCAGGCCACGGCGCGGCGCGGGTCTGCCACGGAAGCGCGACCCTTTGAAAGGGCGGAAATCGCACAGGACGCCAATTGCAGCGCCAGAATCGACTCCGCCCCCTGGTTCCGGTTCAATCCGGTGGGCATCAGCCCGTCGAAACAGCCGCCATCGGTGACCGTCGCCAGCGGCAGGTCGAGGTCGTTGGCGCCCAGATACCAGTTATAGGCCTTGGTGGCTTCGTCGACCCAGCGCGTGTCGCGCGTCGCGTCCCATGCCGCGACACAGGCCTCGACCGTCGCCTGCGCCTCCAGCGGCTGCTGGTCGAACGGCAGCGGATCGGCATAGGGGCGGCTGAAGCTCTCGGTCCCGATCGCGCGGAACCGGCCTTCGGGCGAGGTCTGCTGCGCGACGATCCAGTCGAGCGTGTCCAGCCCGACCTTCAGGAAATCGTCGCGCTTCAGGGCATGGCCGGCGCGGATCATCGCTTCGGGCAGGCGGGCATTGTCATAGGCCAGCACGATTTCGAACCAGCGCCATTCGGGCCGGCGCGCGGCGTCGAGCAACGTGACCAGTTCGGCACCGAAGCGGGTCGCGATCTCGGTCGACAATGCATGGCCCGGATTGATTTCCAGCATCGCCACCGCGCCCAGCATGGCGAAGGCGCGCGCGCGCGGACTGCCCAGGTCGAGCGCGATGGATGCGGTCTGTTCGTACAGCGACATCGCCCAGTCGCGATGCTTGCGCGACTGCGCATCGCGCGCGGTGATCGCCAGCGCCCACAGCGTGCGACCGTTCGAATCCTCCGACCCTTCATCCTCGCACCAGGTCCGGTCGAAGTTCATGAAGTTGCGGAAGCGGCGGCGATCCGGATTCCACGCATATTGCAGGAACGAGGCGTAGATCGTGGTCCACTTGTCGCGAACGACCGGATCGAGATCCTCGATCTGCGACATCAGGATCAGCGCACGGGCGTTGTCGTCGATGCAATAGCCATGGCGACGGTCGGGCACCGAATAGATCGAATGCTGCAACATGCCGGTCGCATCGCTCATCCGTTCGACCGCAGCGAAATCGGGCTTGAGCGCGGTCAGGTCGGTGCTGGGCCGCACCCGCAAGGGGCGCGACGCGACCGCGCGACCGATCTCGACCATCGCCGCTTCCGCGAGGCAGGGGAACAGCATCGTGCGGCCGCGGGCATAGGCGCGGCTGGCCAGCGTGTCGCGGCGGGCATCATTGCCCAGCAGGTCGACGATCTCGCGCGCGAACGCTGGCGCATCGCCGAAATCGACGATCACGCCATGATCGTCCGCCAGAATCTCGGTCGCATGGACATAGGGGGTGGAGACCACGACCTTGCCGACGCCAACGGCATAGGACAGCGTGCCCGACGTGATCTGTGCCGGGTTGCTGTACGGCGTGACGTACAGGTCCGCCGCCTGCAGGTAATCGAGCAGTTCGTCCTGTTCGACGAACCCGTCGAGGAAACACACATTGTCGGCCACGCCCAGGCGCGCCGCCTGTGCCTTCAACCGGTCGCGATACGCTTCGCCTTCGTGCGCGACCAGGTGCGGATGGGTTGCGCCCAATACGACATACAGCGCGTCGGGGTGCGATGCGGCGACGGTCGGCATCGCCTCGATCATCGTCTCGATCCCCTTGTTCGGGGCGAGCAGGCCGAAGGTCAGGATGACGGGGCGGCCGGTCCAGCCGAAACGCGCCTTCATCGCATCGGGCTGCACGAACGGGCGGTCGTGGACACCGTGCGGTATCGTCACGATCTTGCGCGGATCTGTGCCATGGACCCGCATCAGGATTTCGCGGCCCTTGTCGGCCATGACGATGATCTTTGCCGCACGACGCAACAGCGCTTCCAGCACGCGACGTTCGTCGGCGTTCGGGTTTTCGAGGATGGTGTGCAGCGTGATCGCGACCGGCACGTTCACCCGGTCGAGCAGCGCCACGATATGTTCGCCCGCCGAACCGCCATAGATGCCATATTCATGCTGGACCCATACCGCCTGTGCGCCGCTCGCCTCGATCCGGCGCGCCGCGTCGAGATAGGCGATGCGGTCGTTCTGCGCGATCGCATGGGTTACTTCCGGCGGATAGGCATAGGCGCCGGGGCGATCGTCCATCGCATAGACGTCGACGGCCATGTCGGGATAGCGATCGCGGAGCGCATTGAACGTATCCGTGGTGAAGGTCGCGAGCCCGCATTTGCGCGGCAGGAAATTACCGATCAGCGCGATGCGATCGAGCGAATCCAGGGCGACCCTCTGGTCCATCTGCGTTCCTCTTTGCGTTGCAATATCCGCGCCGAGCCGGGCGGTGTCCGCAAACAGAAACATTTCGACATGCTGAATGGTTGCAACAATTGTGCGCTGCGACACGATTTCGTGCCGAACGGTGTCCCCACCGCGACGATCACCCGCGTCCGCGATATCCGGGGACATCCTGATCCGGAATCCATACCGCCTTCGGAGGTTCCCCCAACTGCCAGAAGACGTCGATCGGGATGCCGCCGCGCGGATACCAGTAGCCACCGATGCGCAGCCACACCGGCTGCATCTCCGCCACCAGACGCTCGGCGATGCCGACCGTGCAATCCTCGTGGAAGGCGGCGTGGTTGCGGAACGATCCCAGGAACAGCTTCAGCGATTTGGATTCCACGATCGTCGCGCCGGGCACATAATCGATGACCAGATGCGCGAAATCGGGCTGGCCGGTCACCGGGCACAGCGACGTGAATTCGGGCGCGGTGAAGCGCACCAGATACGGCGTGCTGCGCGGGTTGGGAACATAATCGAGTTCGGCGGCTTCCGGAGTCGTCGGAAGCGGGCTGGCCTGGCCAAGGAATTTCGGGTCCATGCCCGCATATGTAGAAGGGACGGCGCACGAATGGAACGGGTGCTGATCCCGATACTGGGCGATCAATTGTCGTTTGCGCTGTCGTCCCTGGACGACGCCGACCCCGACACCGCCACGATCCTGATGATGGAGGTGGTCGAGGAAGCGACCTATGTCCGCCACCACCCCAAGAAGATAGCCTTCCTGTTCGCCGCGATGCGCCACCATGCCGCCGCGCTGGCAGAGAAGGGCTGGAGCGTCGATTACGTCCGGCTGGACGATCCCGACAATGCCGGCAGCTTCACCGGAGAGATCGCGCGCGCGGTCGAGCGCCACGACCCGACCCGGATCATCGTCACCGAAGCCGGCGAATGGCGGGTGCAGGCGATGCTGGAGGCGTGGGAGACGATCTTCGGCATCCCCGTATCGATCCGTCCCGACACGCGCTTCGTATGTTCGCACGACCGCTTCAAGGCATGGGCCGACGACCGGCGCGAATTGCGCATGGAATTCTTCTATCGCGAGATGCGACGCGAAACCGGACTGTTGATGGACGGTGCCAAGCCGGTCGGCGGCAAATGGAATTTCGACCACGACAATCGCAAGCCGGCCAAGCGCGACCTGCTGATCCCCCGTCCGCTGTCGTTCCAGCCCGACGCCATGACGCAGGAGGTGCTGGCGCTGGTTGCCGACCGGTTCGGCGATCATGCCGGGACGCTCGACGGGTTCGACTTCGCGGTCACCCGCAAAGACGCCCTGCGCCAGCAACGCGCGTTCCTGACCCACGCGCTGCCCGGCTTCGGCGACAACCAGGACGCGATGCTGACCGGCGAACCCTATCTGTGGCACGCGGTCCTATCGCCCTATATCAACGCCGGGCTGCTCGACCCGCTCGATCTATGCAAGGCGGTCGAAAAGGAGTTTGCGGCGGGCAAGGTGCCGATCAATGCGGCGGAGGGCTTTATCCGCCAGATCATCGGCTGGCGCGAATTCGTGCGCGGCATCTATTGGCGCGAGGGGCCGGACTATGTGGAGCGCAACTTCCTCGGCGCGACCCGCGACCTGCCGGCCTTCTACTGGACCGGCGAGACCGACATGCACTGCCTGTCCCAGGCGATCGGCCAGACGCTGGACAAGGCCTATGCGCACCACATTCAGCGGTTGATGATCACCGGCAATTTCGCGCTGCTGATCGGCGTCGACCCCAGCCAGGTGCATCGCTGGTATCTGGAAGTCTATGCCGATGCCTATGAATGGGTCGAGCTGCCCAATACGCTGGGGATGAGCCAGTTCGGCGATGGCGGGCTGCTGGGGTCGAAACCCTATGCGTCGTCGGGCGCCTATATCGACCGGATGTCGGATTATTGCCGGTCGTGCCGTTATGACGTGAAACAACGCAACGGCCCCGACGCCTGTCCGTTCAACGCCCTCTACTGGGACTTCATCGCCCGCAACCGGGAAAAGCTCGGCCGCAATCCGCGCATGGCGATGCCGTACCGGACCTGGGACAAGATGACCGAGGAGACGCAGCGCGAGCTGCGCGGGCAGGCGAAGGGGTTTCTGGCGAAGCTCGACAAGTTGCCGAAGTACGAGGGGTAGCGTCCTCCTTCTTTCGTCATTCCCGCGAAGGCGGGAATGACGAACGATACGTGCTGTCAGGCAGCGAGGCGCATCCCGGCGCTTGACCCATCGCTCCGCACGCCTAAGCCTTCCCTCATGCAACCGCTCGTCTCCACCGCATGGCTTGCCGACCGGCTCGGCACCCCCGGCCTCGTCGTCCTCGACGCGACCTTCGTGGCCGTCCAGCCCGATCCCCCCCGCGACGAAGCCGCCGAATTTGCCGCGGCGCATATTCCGGGCGCGCGCTTCCTCGACCTGCGCGCGCTGTCGACGGGCCAGGCGACCTCGTTGCCCGCGGCAGAGAAGCTGGCGGCGCGGCTGGGGGCGCTGGGGCTGAACGACGATGTGCAGGTCGTGCTGTATGACAATTCGCCGCACCACACGGCGGCGCGGGGCTGGTGGTTGCTGCGGCGCTTTGCCCGCGCGCTGCCGGTCGCAATTCTCGATGGCGGGCTGGCGAAATGGCGGGCCGAAGGGCGCGCGGTCGAAGCCGGCATGGATCAGCCGACGCCGACCCGCTTCGCCGCCGATCCCGACCTGGCCCCGGTGCGGACCAAGGCGATGGTGCTGGCGTCGCTCGACAAGGATGCGACGCAGCTGGTCGATGCGCGTTCGCCCGCACGTTTCGACGGGAGCGAGGCCGATCCGCGTGGCCTGCCCTCCGGCCATATTCCCGGCAGCACCAACCTGCATTACGCCCGCTTCTTCCACGACGATGGAACGTGGCGGTCGCCGCAGGAACTTGCCGCCCTGTTCGCCGATGCCGGAATCGATCTCGACCGCCCGGTGACGACGACCTGCGGGTCGGGGGTTACCGCCGCGATCCCAGCGTTTGCACTGCACCTGCTGGGCCGCGATGCGGCGCTGTACGATGGCAGCTGGACCGAATGGGCCGCCGATCCACAGACGCCGAAGGTGACCGCATGAGCGCCGCCGATCCATCCCACGCGCCTGAGACGCAGGTCGTCACCGGTGGCCGTCGCGACGAATGGACCGGTGGCGTGGTCAACGTGCCGGTCTGGCGCGCCTCGACGATCCTGTACGACGATGTCGCCGACCTGCGCGCGGCTGCAGGCGCGCATACGCATCATCGGCTCTATTACGGCCGGCGCGGCACGCCGACGCAATGGTCGCTGGCCGAGGCACTGACCGAGCTGGAGCCGGGTGCCGAGGGCACGTTGCTCTATCCCTCCGGCGTCGCGGCGATCACCACCGCGCTGCTGGCGTTTCTCAAGCCGGGCGATCACCTGCTGCTGCCCGACAGCGCCTATGACCCGACCCGCGCCTTTGCCCAGGGTATCCTGAAGACGATCGGGGTCACTACCACCCTCTACGACCCGACGATCGGGGCCGGGATCGCCGATCTGATGACCCCGGCGACAAGGGTGTTGTTCCTCGAAAGCCCCGGCAGCCTCACCTTCGAAGTGCAGGACGTGCCGGCGATGACGGCCATCGCGCGGGAACGGGGCATCACCACGATCCTAGACAATACCTGGGCCACGCCGCTGCTGTTCCCGGCGATGGCGCATGGTGTGGACGTGACGATCATGGCCTGCACCAAATATGTCGTCGGCCATTCCGATGCGATGCTGGGATCGGCCACCGCCGTCGCCTCGCATTGGCAAGCGTTGCGCGACGCGACCTATCAGCTGGGGCAGCATGTCGGGCCGGACGATGCCGCGCTGGGCGCACGCGGGCTGCGGACCATGGCGGTGCGGCTGAAACAGCATGGCGACTCGTCGATCCGCATCGCGCAGTGGCTGGCCGAGCAACCCGAGGTCGCACGCGTACTGCATCCCGCCCTGCCCGGCTGTCCGGGGCACGGCATCTTCGCCCGCGATTTCCGGGGCAGCGCCGGGCTGTTCGCCTTCGTCCTGAACGGGGGCAGCGATGCCGGGCGGGTGGCGTTGATCGACGGGCTGAAGCTGTTCGGCATCGGTTATAGCTGGGGCGGGTTCGAAAGCCTCGCCTTGCCGATCGACCCGCATCGCTATCGCAGCGTCACGCGGGCGGAGGCCGAGGGGCCGATGATCCGGTTGCAGATCGGGCTGGAGAATGTCGACGACCTGATCGCCGACCTTGCCGCCGGCCTTGCGCGGTTTCGGGCAGCGGCGTGAACGATCTGGCCGCCGGGCTGGCCGGACAGGGTTTGCCGGTGGCCGATGGGCGCGAACTGGCCGAGGCCGGTGTGGTGCTGGGGCTGGTACTGTTGTCGCTGCTGCTCGGCTGGCTGGCCGGGCGCTGGGCGGGGCCGCGCCTGACCGATTTGTGGCGGCAGCGGGTCGGGGATCACGTCGTCGGCCTTGCCGAGCGGATGTGCGACATCGTCCGGCACCTGGTGGCGGTGATCGCGCTCGCCCTGGTGGCGCAGGTCCGCGACTGGGGCGCGCTGGCGGACATCGTCGTCGGTGTTGCGCTGGGCGCGGCGGTCGGCCGCCTTGCCATGCAGTTGCTGCGCGGCGTCAATCTGGCGCGCTGGCTGGCCTGGGCGGTGTCGTCGATCCTGTTCGTCGCGGTGCTGGCCGGATCGGTCGGCGGGTTGGAGCCGATCACCACCACGCTCGACGCGATTGGTTTTTCGGTCGGCCGCCGCCGCCTGTCGCTGCTGGCACTGGTCAGCGCGCTGCTGACGGCGGTCGTCCTCTATGCTGCCGTGCGTGTCACCAACAAGCTGATCGGCCATGCGGTCGGGCAGGCCAGGAGCTTCGACCCCGCACAGAAACTGCTGGCGCAGAAGCTGGCGTCGATCGCGGTCATCATCACCGCCTTCTTCTTCGGGATCGACCTGCTCGGCATCGACCTGACCACCTTTGCGATCTTTTCGGGCGGGCTCGGCCTTGCGGTCGGCTTCGGGTTGCAGAAGACGGTCGGCAACCTGATCGCCGGCATCATCCTGTTGATGGACCGGTCGATCAAGCCGGGCGACGTGATCGTCGTCGGCGACAGCTTCGGCTGGGTGAACAAGATCGGGGTGCGCGCGGTGTCAGTCATCACCCGCGACGGCAAGGAACACCTGATCCCCAACGAAAACCTGATGACGCAGGAGGTGGAGAACTGGTCCTTTTCCGATCGTAACGTCCGGGTGCGCATTCCCGTCGGGGTCGGCTATGAAACCGACCTCAGGCTGGCGCAGAAGCTGATGCTGCAGGCCGCGACCGAAAGCGCGCGGGTGCTGCGCAGCCCGGCGCCCAATGTCTGGCTGCTCTCCTACGGCGAATATGCCGTCGAACATGAAATCCTGGCGTGGATCAGCGATCCCGAACAGGGGGTGGGGAATGTCCGGTCGGACGTCCTCAACCGGTTATGGGACCTGTTCGCCGAGCATGACATCAAGATTCCGGTGCCCCGGCGGGAGGTGATGTTCCGCGACGGGTTGACGGTGAGGAAGGACTGAACCGCTCGTCCTTCCGGCCTGTGCCGGGATGAGGTCGGGGACTACCCGACCGGGGCTTCACCTCCTATCTTGCCACCCGTGACAGCCATCACCGCCCGTATCGCCGAGGGCGTCCGCGCCGTACCCGCCGACCAGTGGGACGCCTGCGCGGGCAAGGGCAATCCGTTCCTGTCGCACGCCTTCCTGTCGGCGCTGGAAGAATCGGGCAGCGTCGGCCCCGGATCGGGGTGGCAGCCGCTGCCGATCATCGTCGGCGATGCCGATGGCGTGCCGCAGGCGATCGCGCCGGCCTATGCCAAGGGGCACAGCCAGGGTGAATATGTGTTCGACCATGCCTGGGCCGACGCATGGGAGCGGGCCGGGGGCGACTATTATCCCAAGCTGCAGATCGCGGTGCCCTTCACCCCCGTGCCCGGCCCGCGACTGTTGCTGCGCGAAGGTGCCGACCCCAGCGCGCTGATCGGCGCTGTGGAGGCGGTGGTGCGGCAGAATGGCCTGTCGTCGGCCCATGCGACCTTTGTCGATGAGGCGCAGTTGCCCGCGTTCGAGGCGGCGGGCTGGCTGATGCGGGCAGGCACGCAGTTCCACTGGGCCAATCGCGGCTATGGCAGCTTCGACGACTTCCTCGCCGACCTTGCCAGCCGCAAGCGCAAGGCGATCCGCAAGGAACGCGCCGCCGCGATCGAGGGGCTGACCGTCCGGCACCTGAGCGGTTGCGACCTTACCGAGGCGCATTGGGACGCCTTCTGGGCATTCTATCAGGACACCGGCAGCCGCAAATGGGGCCGCCCCTACCTCACCCGCCGCTTCTTCTCGTTGTTGTCTGAACGGATGGGCGACGACGTGTTGCTGATCCTCGCCGAACGCGATGGGCGGCCGATCGCGGGGGCGCTCAATCTGATCGGAAGCGATGCGCTCTACGGGCGCTATTGGGGCGCGGTGGAGGAGGTGCCGTTCCTCCATTTCGAACTATGCTATTACCAGGCGATCGACGCCGCCATCGCGCGGCGGCTGCAGCGGGTCGAGGCGGGGGCACAGGGCGAACACAAGCTGGCGCGGGGCTATGTGCCGGTTACCACCTGGTCGGCGCATTTCCTGCCCGATCCGGGGTTCCGCGCGGCGGTCGCCGAGTTTCTGGAACGGGAGCGCGCGGCGGTGGGGCAGGAACAGGCGTTCCTGAACGACCTGACGCCGTTCAAGCGGGCATAGGGTCCGATCGACCCAGACAGCGGGGGCGCCCCCGGCGGATACGACGCCCGGTGCGACCCGCCCTACTTCTTGCCCATCAGTCCGCCGAGGCCGCCGGGCAGCATGTCGCCGATCCCGCCCAGCGCACCCGGATTGACATCGAGGCCCAGCATCTGCGCGAACTGGCCGAGCGCGTCGGGGCCGCCGACTTCGGACAGGATCGCCTCGATCTGGTGGCGCGATACGCCGCTATGGTCGGCGGCCTCCTGTGCCGGATCGGCATGGCCGGCAAATTTTGCCAGCAGGCCAAGGACAGTCTGCACCTGCTCCTGCGAAATTCCCGCCTTGTCGGCAATGGCGGGCAGGTCAAATTGGCCGGCCAGCTTCAGGGCGTTGTTCAGCAGGTCCATCAGTTTTTCCTCAACGGTTCGTTGGCCGCCATCTGTCGCGACGGGCGGCGGCGGGGTTTGGCGAACGGACGATTGCCCAGATCGCTCCATGTCAGCACGGGCGGCGGCACATTATGGTCGATCCGGAACAGCGCGCTGCGCCCGTTCCGCCACACCGGCACCAGCCCCTGTTCCAGCCGCCGGTCATAGTTGGGCGGCCGGATCAGCCATACGTAATCGAACGCATCGCGCGGGAATTTGTACAGCGCACCGGCGATCGGCCGCCAATATTCGCGCGGGCATTTGACGTCGGTGACCAGTTCGGACGGATCGTGCGAAAACCCGCGCGCTTGCTGGTACCTGACCGTCAGCATCTGTCCGCCGGCCATCGACCATTGATCGTTGGCATAGGCCAGCCGCCGGGCCAGCGCCATGCCGGGCAGATGCTGCAGCCGGGTCATGCGCCATTCGTTGTAGCAGGTTTCCCCGACGAAGGTGACCAGCCGCGCGCCGACCGGCACATGGTCCAGCGCCGCCAGCTCGCGGTCGTAATCGCGGTCGTACAACCAGAAGCTGGCCGTCGTCGCGCCCATCCGCCCGACGAAGATCGCCAGCCCGATCGCCGCCAGCACGCCGGCATGGCGGATCGACAGGCCGGGCTTGGGCCGAAGCGCGATCAGACAGATCCCGAACAGATACGGCACCAGCCGCATATCGGCATAGGCCGACCCGAACACGATACGCGGCAGCAGGACATAGACCGCGATCAGGAACAGCGCCGACAGGCCCAGGTTGCGCGAATAGCCGATGTTGGGATCGCGCAACCCCTTGAACAGCACGAGGTAGAAGACCGCGACCGAGGCGAGGTCGTAAAGCTGCCAGCGGTCGCGCAGCGTCATCGTCATCCACTGCATCTTCGCGCGCCAGTTGAACCAGTCGGCGGTCTGTCCGCCGACATGGCCGCCCGATCGCCACAACAGCATCAGCAGGGCAGGCGGCGCGAGGACGAGGCAATGGAGGCCGGCATGGAAGGCGGCGGCGAACCAGTTGCGGCGCTTGTCATGTTCGCGAATCAGTTCGGCCGAGGCGGCAAGCACGCCCAGCGTCCCCCAGCCAAAGGTATGCGTCAGCCAGATCAGCCCGCCGATCGGCACGAACACGACGCCGCGCAGCACCAGCCGCCCCTGCCGCCCCAGCCGCAGCCACAACGCAAAGGCGTTGAGCGCCAGCGCCATCGACAGCGCGAAATTGGCGAAACCGAAATGGAACGGAAAGCTGTAGACGATCGGCAGCGCGAACAGCGCGGTCGCGGGAATGCGGCCATGCACCTCGCGCGCGATCCACAGCAATCCGATGGCGGTCAGCGGCGGGATCGCCAGGATGATGAGCTTGACCGCCGGTTCGAGGCCGATCAGCGGTTCGAGCAGCCATACGAGCAGGTCGACGCCGAGGTTGCCGATCAGGCTCCAGTCGAAATTATACCAGTCATGGAACCATGGCGCCTGTCCGGTGTCCCACAATTGCTGGACCCGGTATCGGCCCATATGCCCCGGCAGGTCGACCATCGGCGGAATGTCGGGCCATAGCAGCGGCACCGCCGCCAGCACCGCCATCAGCGCGACGAACCATCGCGTCTGCCACCAATTGAGCCTGTCCCCCTGCATCGGGCGCTTTTAGAGGCGCGAAGGGGGTTCCGGCAAGCGTCCGCGCACTTTGAAGAACAGCATCGATCCGGGCAGCGGAATCGGTTCCAGCCATGCCGGCACGCGGCCGGCTTGCAACGCCTCCACTAGGCTGCCGGGGCGATAGGGCGCGAGTTCGGTTTCGTGCATGATATCGGGGCATAGCGCGACATAGTCGACGCCCGACCGGCGGGCGAACGCGGCGGCGCGCTCGGGCGGGGCGAGGAAGAAGCGATAGGCGGCCATGTTGCCGCGATTGTTGCGGTGATAGCCCGCCGCCCATACGCGGTGCGGCGTCATGCCGATCAGGTAGGAGCCGAGATCGATCGGCGCGACCACCAGCCCGCGCGGCTGCCGGGCGATCGCGACGAACTGGTCGGCGGTGGTGCAGCGCCCGACATTCGCCCGCACGACCATCACCGGCTGCGCCAGCACCGCATCCATCTGTTTCGACACGGCGAGATAGGTGACGCCCGCGCCCAGCAGCCACAACAGCAGACGGCGCGGCATCTTGTCCGCCGCGCCGCGCGTCGCGGCGATCGCGATAGCGAACGGGATCGCGGCGAGTCCCGCCAGGATATAGGTCACGCGGATCTGCAGGATCGCGGCGACCGCGCTGATCGCCAGCACGATCGCAAAGGCGATGGCCGCGCGCGCCCGCCATCCGCCGCGGATCGCCTGCACCACGGCCAGCGCGCTGCCGATCAGCGACAGGCTGCCATAGGCGACGACGGTGCCCAGCGTATCCTGCCCGACGAACAGCCCGCGTGCCTCGCTGACATTGCTCATCCACACCTGCTTCAGGAACGGGGTGAGCGCGTCATAGGGGCCGGCCAAGCACACCATCGACGTCCGCGATACCGACCATGCGACGACGCATCCGACCCCGGCTGCGACGGCAAGGCGCGGCACCACGCCGCGCAGGCGCGGCCCGGCCAGCCCCAGCACCCCCCACCCGGCGGCCAGCGCCAGCGTCGCGCTGGTCGAGGCGGGGGTGAAGCCGTCGCACCATTCGCGCGGCCAGACATAGGGATGCATGAACGCCAGCATCAGGCCGGTCGTCCCCGCCAGCGCGATACCGAAGCTGAGCGCGCGGCCATCCTCGCGCCCGTCGCCGGTCAGCCACAGCCAGCCGAGCGCCGCCATCACCGCGACCAGTTCGGGTGCCGCTTCGAGGCCGATGGCAAGGCTGGCGGCAACGATCAGCCCCATCGCCGCGCCGGCCGCACGCGACGGTGCGCGCAACAGGCCGTCGACCAGCGCTAGCATCAGCACGATCTGCAGCGCATGGTGGTCGATCCGACCGGGGATGAACAGGCTGATCGTCGGAAAGGCGAGCGCGGCAAGGATCACCGCGACCGGTCGGGCGGCGGGGCCATGCAGCTGGCCGGCGATGCGCGCGGCGATCAGCAGATAGCAGAAGAACAGCAGCGCCGGCCACGCGATCACCATCGCGACCTCGGCACCGTGCGTGCCGATCAGCGGCGTCAGCGCCAGGATCATCGCGGCGGGCACCGCATCGGCCAGTCGCGACCAGTGCATCGACGCGCCGCCCGGCGGCCCCAGCCGATGCTGCATCAGGTCGTTGAACGCCTGCCCCCCGATCCAGTCGCGAATCTCCGCCAGGCGCATCATGTCGTCATTGTCGGGCAGGCGCAGATGGCGCAGCGCCGCCCATTCCTTGATCGTCCACGCGGCGGTCAGCAGCAGCACGAGACCCAGCGCAAGCAGCGCGACAGGCCAGAAGCGGCGGTGCGTCGGGGTGGCAGGTGCCGGGGCAGGATCAGCGGTCATGGGACGGCATGTCGCCGCAACATGCTTAATTTCGGGTATAGCGTTAACCGAGTCTTCGTCGTTTTGCCCGCACCATCGCCGGACGATCCCGCCGCTGGAGCAACCGATGTCCGCCGTCCGCCTGCCGATTTCCAGCGAAGCCGTCGCTCCCCCCGCCGAGATCGAGCTGTCGATCGTCATGCCCTGCCTGAACGAGGCGGAAACGCTGGCGGTGTGTATCAAGAAGGCGATGGCGTTCCTCGACACGCATGGCATCGCGGGCGAGGTCGTGATCGCCGACAACGGGTCGACCGACGGGTCGCAACAGATCGCCAATGCGATGGGTGCCCGGATCGTGGCGATTCCGGTGCGGGGCTATGGCGCGGCGCTGGCCGGCGGCATCGCGGCGGCACGCGGGCGATTCGTCGCGATGGGCGATGCCGATGACAGCTATGATTTCGGTGGCCTGATGCCGTTCGTCGAACGGTTGCGGGATGGTGCCGACCTGGTGATGGGCAATCGTTTCCAGGGCGGCATCGCGCCCGGCGCCATGCCGGTGCTGCACCGGTTCCTCGGCAATCCGGTGCTCAGCCTGCTCGGCCGCGCCTTTTTCGATGTGCCGGTCGGCGATTTCCATTGCGGGCTGCGCGCCTTTCGTCGCGACCGGGCACTGGCGCTGGGGCTGACCTCGCCGGGCATGGAGTTCGCCAGCGAGATGGTGGTGAAGGCGTCGATCGCCCGGCTGTCGATCGCCGAGGTGCCGACGACGCTGGCGCCCGATGGCCGCTCGCGCCCGCCGCACCTGCGTACGTGGCGCGACGGGTGGCGGCACCTGCGCTTCCTGCTGCTCTATGCGCCGCGCTTCCTGTTCTTCTATCCCGGCATGGCGCTGCTGCTGGCGGGTGCGGGGGTGACCGGGGTGCTGGCGACCGGCGATGTCAGCATCGGCGCGGTCGAGTTCGGCCCCCATACCATGATCTTTGCGACGATGGCGGCACTGATCGGCGCGCAGATGGTCTGCCTGGCGGTGCTGGCGCGGCTGTTCGGTATCCGCAGCGGGATGTGGCCCGAAAGCGCGGCCATGCGCCGGTTGCACGGCTGGTTCACTGTGGAGCGCGGCTGCATCGCCGGCGGTCTGGCGCTCTTGGCCGGGCTGGCCGGTGGCGTCGCCTCGACCTGGCTCTGGGCACAGGCCGGGTTCGGCGCGCTGCTGCCGGGCGAGCTGATGCGGCTGACGATCCCGTCGATGCTGCTCGGCTGCCTCGGCGTACAGATCGGCGCGACGTCGTTCTTCGCCGCGCTGCTCGACCAGCCGCAGGGCCTGCGCCACGCGGTCTGATCGAGCGGTATCGGATCGGCGTTACCGGTCGCGCCGGCCGAGCAGGCGCAGGCGCAGCGCGTTCAGCTTGATAAAGCCCGCCGCGTCGCGCTGGTCGTACGCGCCCTGATCGTCCTCGAACGTCACGACCTTTTCGCTGTAGAGCGAATTGGGCGAGCGGCGGCCGATGACATGGACGCCACCCTTGTACAGCTTCAGCCGCACTTCGCCCGACACCTTGTGCTGGCTGTGGTCGATCGCGGCCTGCAGCATCTCGCGTTCGGGGCTGAACCAGAAGCCGTTATAGACCAGCTCGGCATAGCGCGGGGCCAGTTCGTCCTTCAGATGCGCGGCACCGCGGTCCAGCGTGATCTGTTCGATCGCGCGATGCGCGGCGTGCAGGATCGTGCCGCCCGGCGTCTCGTACATGCCCCGCGACTTCATGCCGACGAAGCGGTTTTCCACCAGGTCGAGCCGGCCGATGCCGTGTGCGCGGCCCAGCTCGTTCAGCTTGGCGAGCAGCGTGGCCGGCGACATTCCTTCGCCATCGACCGCCACGGCATCGCCGCGTTCGAACGCGACGGTGACGATCTGCGGCGCGTCGGGCGCATCCTCCGGATTGACGGTCCGCGAGAACACGTAATCGGGCACTTCCTCCCACGGGTCCTCCAGCACCTTCCCCTCGGACGAGGTGTGCAGCAGGTTCGCGTCGGTCGAAAACGGCGATTCGCCGCGCTTGTCCTTGGGCACCGGGATCTGGTGCTGTTCGGCGAACGCGATCAGCGCGGTGCGGCTGGTCAGGTCCCATTCGCGCCACGGCGCGATGACCTTGATATCGGGCTGCAGCGCGTAATAGCCGAGTTCGAAGCGGACCTGGTCGTTGCCCTTGCCGGTCGCACCATGGCTGACCGCATCGGCATTCACTGCCTTCGCGATCTCGATCTGCCGCTTGGCGATCAGTGGCCGCGCGATCGAGGTGCCGAGCAGGTACAGCCCCTCGTACAGTGCGTTCGAGCGCATCATCGGGAAGACGAAGTCGCGGACGAATTCCTCGCGCAGGTCGTCGATGAAGATATGCTCGGGCTTGATGCCCATCAGCTCGGCCTTCTTGCGCGCCGGCTCCAGTTCTTCGCCCTGGCCCAGGTCGGCGGTGAAGGTCACCACCTCGCAATTATATTCCTGCTGCAGCCATTTCAGGATGACGCTGGTGTCGAGACCGCCCGAATAGGCAAGCACGACGCGGTTGATGGACTCGGCCATGGGCAGGCTCCTAAGCATGGAAAGGTTGGGCGCGCGGTTAGGCGACCCACGCCCGCGACGCAAGGACACGTGCTTGCACGCGGGGCCGGGCGGTGCGATCGTGACGTGGCTTTTCTCTTTTCGGAAAGAAACCGACCCGATGCTGTTCGCCGTCCTCGCCCTCGCGCTGCAGACCACTCCCACGGCACCCCCGGCGACGACTCCGCCCGCGCCGGTGGTCGAACCCGCGGCCGAGGACGAAACCGAATTCTTCGCGCTGTTCGACACCGACAAGGACGGCACGATCAGCAAGGCCGAATTCGACGCGATGAGCGCGAAGATCGATGCCGAGGCCGCGAAGCAGGACCCGTCGCAAAAGGGGCAGGCAGCCGCCGGCCTCGCCACCGCGTTCGCGCTGATGGACCAGAACAAGGACGGCAAGATCACGCGGGAAGAGTTTCGCGCGATCGTGAAAGCGGGGCAGTAGGGGGCCTCTACGTCACCCCGGCGCAGGCCGGGGTATCCAGCGGCGAGGAGCGCGCTCTATTGACGGGAGATCCCCGCCTGCGCTGGGATGGCGTTTCTGGCAGGATGTCGTCCTCTACTCCGCCGCCAGCAACCCTGTCGCGCCGCCCAGATCGACCGATACCAGCCGGCTGACGCCGCGTTCGACCATCGTCACGCCGAACAGCCGGTGCATCCGGCTCATTGTCGCGGCATTGTGGGTGACGATCAGGTAGCGGGTATCGGTATCGGCGGCCATCCGGTCGAGCAAGTCGCAGAACCGGTCGATATTGGCGTCGTCCAGCGGCGCGTCGACCTCGTCCAGCACGCAGATCGGCGACGGGTTGGTCAGGAACAGCGCGAAGATCAGCGCGATGGCGGTCAGCGCCTGTTCGCCGCCCGACAACAGGGTCAGCGATTGCAGCCTTTTGCCCGGCGGTTGCGCCAGGATTTCGAGGCCCGCCTCCAGCGGATCGTCCGAATCCACCAGTTCTAGCTGCGCCTGCCCGCCGTCGAACAGCGCACCGAACAGCCGGCGGAAATGGCCGTCGACCGCTGCGAATGCGGCCAGCAGCCGCGCGCGTCCCTCGCGGTTGAGCGTGCCGATCGATCCGCGCAGCCGCTGCACGGCCTCGGCCAGTTCGGCGCGTTCCGCCGCCGTCTCGCCCTGCGCCGCCTCCAGCTCGGCCAGTTCGGTATCGGCGATCAGGTTGACCGGGCCGATCCGGTCGCGGTCGGCCAGCAGCCGGTCGTACGCCGCGCTCTCGCCCGGCGCATCGCCCACCTCCGCGCCGATAAAACCGATGCGCGGCAACAGCGGCGGGGGGCATTGGAAGCGCTCGCCCGACAGCCGCCCCATCTCCAGCCGTCGTTGCTCCTGCGCCTCTGCCCGCGCACCCGCCCCGGCACGGCGTTCACGCGCGGCGGCAAGCGATTCGGCGATGCCGGCGGCGGCGCGCTCGGCGGCGCGCAACCGTGTTTCGGCAGCCGTCTCCAGCGCGGCCGCGTCGGTCACTGCATGGCGGAGGGTGCCTAGCGCGTCGTCCACCCCGGCCAGTTCCGCCGCCAGTGCCGCCGGTCGATCGCGTAGGCCGGCGCGGTCGGCGGCGACGGTGGCGATCCGCGCATCGACCTCGGCCATGCGGCGGTCGGCATCGGCGGCGCGCGATTGCCATGCGGCGATCTCTGCCGTCGCCATGGCCAAGCGATCGCGATCGCGGGTCAGCGCCGCGTCCCGCGCGGATCGGGCCGAGCGGGCATCGGCGACCTGCGTCCGTGCCATCCCCGCCGCCATCGCCAGCGTGGTGACCCGCCCTGCGGTGGCGCTGCGATCGGGCAGGTGCCGGATCGCGGCCTCGGCGCGGTCGGCATCGTCCTGCGCCTCGATCAGGTCGCGGTGAATCCGCTCCAGCCGGGCGGCAACGTCATCGGCGCGCGCCTGCGCCCGTTCGATCGCGGCGGCGGCGCGGTCCTCGGTCCGCAGCGCCTCGCGTGCCTGTGCCTCGGCCTGTTCGAGCGTGCGGCGGGCGGTGGCCAGCGCGCCGCGGGCATCGCCGATCGCGGTATCGGCGGCGGCCAGCGCCCCATCGGCGGCATCGCGCCGCGCGACCAGCGCCGGGCGTTCCTGCCCCAGCGACCGCAACCGGTTGGTGCGGGCAAGGCGCTCGGCCGCCGCCGCGCCCGATCCGGCCCGACTGCAAAGGCCGTCCCACCGGCGCATCGCCCCGTCGAGCGTCACCAGCCGCTGCCCCACCGCCAGTTCGGTGCCCTCGTCACGCTCGACCACCAGCACCTGCGCCAGCCGCCGGGCGAGGGCGGGCGCAGTGACCTGTGTCGCCAGCCGTCCGATGCCGTGCGGAACCGCCGGACCTTCGATGGGCGCGGCGTCGGCGTCCCAATAGCGGTCGTCGCCGGGATCGGTCCCGGCGTCGAGATCGTCGCCCAGTGCCGCCGCCAGCGCCGTCTCGAACCCCGGTTCGACGACCACCGAATCGATGATCCGCGCGCGGCCGCTACGCCGGAGCGCCCGTTCCAGCGCGGTGATTTCACCGTCCAGCGCGGCCAGTTCGGCGGCGGCGGTCGCCCGGTCGGCCTGCGCCCGTCCGCGCGCCTCCTGCGCCGATCGTTCGGCGGCATCGGCGTGGACGATCGCGGCGCGGGCGGTGTCGGCGGTCGCCAGCGCACTTGCCCGTTGCTCTCCCGCCGCCGCGCGTTCGGCGGTCAGCGGCGCCAGCGCGGGCAGCGCGACCTGTTCGGTCAGCGCACGCGCCTCGTCGCGGCGGGCGCGGTCCAGCCGGGTACGCGCGGCCTCCTGTGCGGCGGCGGCGACCCGTGCCTCGGCCAGTTCGGTCGCCTGTGCTGCCAATGCCTCGCCATGCACGGCGTCAGCGAGCGCGGCCGCTGCCGCCGCTTGCGTCAGCGCGGCGTCGAGCTGGGGCAGCAGCGCCGTGGCGTCGGCGATCGCGTGGTCGAGCGCGACAACTTCGTCGGTCAGGCGGGCGGCCGCATTCGCCGCATCCCCCGCCAGCGCGCCTTCCCTCGCCCGATCCTCGGTCAGGCGCGCAGCCTGCGCCGCCAGATCGGCCAGCCGCCGGGTCGCGGCATGGGCCTGCGCCTGCAACCGTTCGCGGGCATGGGCGGCGTCGGTAGCGCGCTGACGCAGATCCTGCGCCGCGGCGCGGGCGGTGGCCAGCGCTTCGGTCGCTGCGGCCTGTTCGGCGATGGTTGCCGCCTGCGCGCTCCCGTGGTCGGCGACCAGCGCCTCGGCGGCCGTCGCCTCGGCCTTCGCCGTATCGGCAGCGGTGGCGGCATCGCGCCAGCGAGCATAGATGGCGCGCGCCTCCGCAATGCGGATCGCGTCGGTCAGTTCCCGGTAGCGCGCGGCGACCCTGGCCTGCCGCCGCAATATGGCGGCGCGCGCGTCCTGTTCCTGCGCCATCTCACCCAGCCGGTCGAGATTGGCCTCGGTCGCGCGCAGTTTCGATTCGGCGTCGCGGCGGCGGACGTGCAGGCCGGAAATACCCGCCGCATCCTCCAGCATGGTGCGGCGTTCGGCGGGGCGGGCGGCGATGACCGCCCCGATCCGGTTCTGGCTGACCAGTGCCGGCGAATGCGCGCCGGTCGCGGCATCGGCGAACAGCAGCGACACGTCCTTCGCCCGCACGTCGCGGCCATTGATGCGATAGGCGGAACCGGCACCGCGTTCGATCCGGCGGACGATCTCCACCTCGTCGCCCGCCGCATCTTCGGCAAGGATCGCGACCTCGGCAAAGTCGCGCTGCGGGCGGGTTTCGGTGCCGGCGAAGATCACGTCGTCCATGCCCGCGCCGCGCAGCGACTTCGCGCTGTTCTCGCCCATGGTCCAGCGCAGCGCTTCGAGCAGGTTCGACTTGCCGCAGCCATTGGGGCCGACCACCCCGGTCAGCCCGGCCTCGATCACCAGATCGGCGGGGTCGACGAAGCTCTTGAACCCGCTCAGCCGCAGCCGCCGGAGCGTCAGCCCCGGCGTGGGCGGTGTGGCCGCGTCATTCCCCGCGGCCATGGGGTCAGGCGCCAGCGCCCTTCAGCGCCTGCTCGATCTGCTGCCAGGTCACGGCATTCTCGACCTTTTCGCCGTTGATCATGAAGGTCGGGGTGCCGGTGACGACCGCGCCGCCATCCTCGGTGATCTTGACGACCTGCTGCAACAATGTCTGGTCGGCGAGGCACTGGCGGGCCTTCGCCTCGGGCACGCCGCGCTGCTTGACGAAATCGACGAAGCCGGCGGCATCGGCCCAGCCGGTGACCGCCTGCAGCGGCGGGATCGACTGCAACCGAGCCTGTTCGGCCTGCGGGATCGCCTGCATCCGGTCGAGCGTCGCCGCCTGATCCTGATACATCGCCTCGAGCAGCGGGAAGAAGGTGGCGGTGCCGTTGCAGCGGCCCAGCACGGCGGCGGCCAGATCGGGCGCGCCATGGACCGCGAAGTCGCGGAACTCGAAGCTCACCTTGCCGGTCGAGACATAGTTGTTGATCAGCGGTTCGTTGGCCTCCCGCCCGAACGCGCCGCAGGTCGGACAGGTGCGCGAACCATATTCGACCAGCTTCACCGCCGCATCGGGATTGCCGATGCGATAGCCGCCCTCGGGCGTGACCGCGACCATGTCGGTCCACTTCTTGCCCGCAGGGGCGGCGACATTGGCGACGGGCGCGGCGGCGGTGCCGTTGGCGCCGGTGGCCGAATCGCCGCCGCCACAGGCCGACAACAGGCCGAGCGCGATCAGGGGGAGTACGAAACGCATGGCATCAACTCTCTTTATAGGGATCAGGAGGCGGTCAGGAACGGCTTGAGCGTGGCCCAGTCATGGGCCTTGACCTTCTTGCCGTTGACCTCGAAACTGGGCGTGCCCTCGATATTGGCCGCCTGGGCCGCCTCGGCGATGGCGATCACCCGCTTCTGGGCGGCTTCGTCGTTCAGGCAGGCGGTGATCCTCGCATCGTCCAGCCCGTGGCCGCGCAGCAGGGTGCGCAGGCCGGTGACGCCGGCGAGCTGTTCCAGCCGCTTGCCGATCGTCGCCGTCGGCTGCTGCGCCGCCGGCGTCGCGGCAAAGGCTTCGGCCTTGTCCAGCATCGCCGCCTGCTGTGCAAAGATCGCATCATGCGCCGCCACGAACCGGTTCGCCCCGCCGCAGCGTGCCAGGACGGCGGCGGCGAGGTCCAGCGCATCGCGCGGCAGCGTGCGATATTCGACCCGCACCCGACCCGACCGGATCAGGGCGGTCAGTTCGGGCTTCGCATCGCGGGCAAAGGCGGCGCAGTGCGAACAGGTATAGCTGGCCCATTCGACCAGCTGCACCCGCGCCATCGGATTGCCGACCGCGACGCCGCCGGTCGGCAGCATCGTGACGCTGTTGGTCCAGTTGCGCGCCGTCGCGGCACCGGCGGGGGCCTGCGCCTTGGCCGGGGGCATCCCGAACAGCGCGAACAGGAACGAGCAGAGGAGAATCAGGATACGCATCAGCGGACCTTGCCAAGGATCGGAATGGCGGGGGGCGGCGGCGCGGCGACCGCCCCGGCGAGCGCGGCGAGAACCTCGCGCAGTTCCGGGTCGGCGATATCGCGCAGGCTTTCGTGCATCTCGACCGGGATCGGCGGCGGTTCGCGGCGCGGCGGCACCGCGCGCCGGGGCCGCACCTCGCCATGCCGGAACTGCAGCCGGGCGACCGCGGCATAACCGAAGAAACGGTTCACCCGCTCGACGATTTCCGGCGCGATATGCTGCATCATCGTGCCATGCGCGCCCGACACGATCAGCGTCAGCGTCCCGTCGGCGCGCTTGCCCGGCGGAAAGCGGATCGATTCGGGGGCGGATACGCGGGCAAAGCGTTCGCCGACGATCTCGCCCCAGCGGCTGACCACCGCCGACTGCACGAAACCGAATTTGCGGAACGCCGCGCCGCCGATGTCGGGCAGCAATTCGGCCACGGGCCGCGCACCGCCACGCCGGCGGGGTTCGGGAATCGTCGCATGGGGGCGGGGGCGCGTCGTCATTACCGGCATCCCATGCCATAGAGCCGGCGTGGACGCCAAGCATCTCTCTGTCGCCGAACGGTTGCTCGACTGGTATGATCGCAACCATCGCAGCCTGCCATGGCGCAGCCCGCCCGGAACCGCCGCGCCCGATCCCTACCGCGTGTGGCTGTCGGAGGTGATGCTCCAGCAGACGCAGGTGGCGAGCGTTCGACCCTATTTCGAAGCATGGACCGCGCGCTGGCCGTCGTTCGCGGCGCTGGCGGCGGCGGACGATGCCGATGTCATGGCGGCATGGGCGGGGCTTGGCTATTATGCGCGCGCCCGCAACCTGCTGGCGTGCGCGCGGGTGGTGGCAGGCCTGGGCGCGCTGCCCGATACCGAAGCCGAACTGCGCAAGCTGCCGGGGATCGGCGACTATACCGCCGCCGCGATCGCGGCGATCGCCTTTGGCCGGCGGGCGGTGGTGGTCGATGCCAATGTCGAACGGGTCGTGTCGCGGCTGTTCGCGGTTGCCGAACCGCTGCCGGGTGCCCGTCCGGCGATCCGCGCGGCGACCGACACCATCACGCCCGACCTGCGCGCCGGCGACTTCGCGCAGGCGATGATGGACCTGGGGTCGATGGTCTGCACCGCCCGATTCCCGCGCTGCCTGCTTTGCCCGCTGCGCGACGATTGCGCTGCCTACGCCATGGGCACACCCGACGCCTTTCCGGTGAAGGCCGCGAAAAAGGCGAAGCCGCAGCGATTCGGCACGCTGTTCTGGGCGGAGCGTGACGGCCGCGTGCTGCTGGTGCGGCGGCCGGACAAGGGGCTGCTGGGCGGAATGCGCGCGCTGCCGACCGGGCCGTGGCGCGACACCGATCCCGGCGTCGAGGGCGCGCCTCTTGCCGCCGGCTGGCGCAGCGTCGGCATGGTCCGGCACGGCTTCACGCATTTCGATCTTGCCTGCACCGTCATGGTGGCGGATGCAGCGGAGGACACCGCGCAGGGCGAATGGTGGCCGGTCGCGGACATCGCCGACGCCGGGCTGCCGACGCTGTTCGCGCGGGCGATCGCGGTTGTGGAGGGAATGCGATGAAGCGGTTCAACGGGATGCGGAACGCCTTGGCGCTGACGGCGGCGTTACTGGTCGTACAGCCAGCAGTGGCATGGGCACAGGCGGCACCGCCGCGCGCGCCCGCCCGGCCCGCCGCACAGCGCGCGCTGCCCGCGACCGAGGCGATGGTCCGCGACTATGTGGCGCAGAAGAAGGCACCGGGCATGGTGGTCGTCGTCGGCGGCCCCGACTGGACCAGCGCCCACGCCGCCGGGCGTGTCGCGACCGACGCCACCGCCGCGCCGGCCAATGTCGATACGCTGTGGCGGGTCTATTCGATGACCAAGCCGATCACCGGCATGGCGGCGATGATGCTGGTCGAGGACGGCAAGCTGAAGCTCGACCAGCCGATCAGCGACTTCATCCCCGGTTTCAAGTCGATGAAGGTGCTGACCGATCCCGACAAGAGCCTTGCCAGCCGCCCGGCGACGACGCCGATCACCGTGCGTCACCTGCTGACCCATACCGCGGGTTTGGGCTACAGCATCGTGACCAAGGGGCCGTTGCTGAAGGAATATGAGCGCCTCGGCATCGTTCCCGCCGCCGTCAACGCGCAGGCCGAGGTCGCGATGGCGCAGGCGCGGCCGAAATCGCTGGAGGACTTCGCCAACCGCGTCGCCACCCTCCCACTGATCGCCGAGCCGGGGACGAAGTGGAGCTATTCGATCGGCCTCGACGTGATGGCGCGGGTGATCGAGGTGGCTTCGGGCCTGTCGTTCGAGAGGTTCCTGCAGACGCGGATGTTCGGACCGCTCGGCATGACCTCGACCTATTGGACCGTGCCCGCAGCACAGAAGGGGCGGCTGGCGACCAACTATGCCTGGGCCGGCGACAATCTGGTGCCGGTCGATCCCGCCGCGACCTCGGTGTGGCTGTCGCCGCCCAGCTTTCCCTATGGCGGCGCGGGGCTGGTCATGTCGGCGGCCGATTACGACCGGTTCCTCCACATGCTCCAGAACGGTGGCACGCTGGATGGCAAGCGCGTGATGAAGCCGGCGACGGTGGCGCTGGGCATGTCAAACCTGCTGCCCGCCGGAGTCACCTTTGGCGGAGTCGACGGCGCGACCGGCGGACAGGCCGGTCCGAAGATGGGCTTCGGCGCGGGCGGTTCGGTCTATCTGGAGACGCTGCCCGGACGGCCGGGCAAGGGTACCTATGGCTGGGGCGGGGCGGCCGGGACCGTCGCATTCGTCGATCCGGTGCGGCAGCTGCGCGGGACCGTGATGGTGAATTACTTCCCCGCCGACAAATGGCCGCTGCGCGACGATCTGGTGAAGGCATTGGCGAGCGATCTGGCCGGGCCGGTGCGATGATCGGCTTTACCGGCGCGGCGCTGGTTCGCGCGGATAACGAGCGGGATGATCCGGGGGCCTTCGCCCGCGCGCTGGCCGATCCGGCGGCACGACTGCTCGTGCTGACCGGCCTCGAACCGCCGGTGGCCGAGGACGGCGCGCTGCACCTCGCGGCGATGGACCCGGCGCGGGCCGATGCGCTGCTGCTCGGTTATCTGGAGGGCGCGCCGCTGTTCGTAGCGGGGAATGGCGATGGCAGCGCGCCGGCGATGCGGTCGCCCGCGCTGATGGCCGCGCTGGCGATGATGCCGCCGGCCGACGTCGCCCTTTATGGTGTCGCGCGCAGCCTGGTCGACTGGCATTCGCGCCACGGTTTCTGCGCGAAGTGCGGCCATGCCAGCATCGTCGCGCGCGGCGGCTGGGCGCGGTCGTGCCCCGGCTGCGGCGCGCTGCACTTCCCGCGCACCGACCCGGTGGTCATCATGGCGGTCGAACATGGCGACCGCGTGCTGCTGGGCCGCCAGCCGAGCTGGCCCGTCGGGCGTTATTCGGCGCTCGCCGGCTTTGTCGAGGTCGGCGAATCGGTCGAGGAAGCGGTCGCGCGCGAGGTGCTGGAGGAAGCGGGCGTCGCGGTGGACGCGGTACGCTACGTCGCCAGCCAGCCCTGGCCGTTTCCGTCGCAGCTGATGATCGCCTGCATCGCGACCGCGGCGGACGATACGCTGACGATCGATACCTCCGAACTGGAACAGGCGTTCTGGGCAACGCGGGACGAGGTGCGCGCGGCGCTGTCGGGCGATACGTCGCGTTTCATCGCGCCGCCGGCCCATGCGATTGCGCGGAGTCTGCTGGCGGCGTGGGTGGGGGACTGACCACCGTTCAACTCCCCCCGTTTGCTTCGAGCGCAGGTTCGAGCTTGTCGAGAACCGTAGTCGAGAAGGGGTTGCCCAAAACGGGGCGTTCTCGACGGACGCTTCTCGACTACGCTCGAAGCTGCTCGAACCAAACGGGATGCGAGGGGGATGGTAAAGCCTACCCCCGCTCCCGTGCCCGCCCATAGCTTCCCAGCAACCGCACCCATTTGCTGTGGAACCGCAGTTCCTCCAGCGCGCGGTCGACATGCGCCTCGCCCGGCCGCCCTTCGATGTCGCAGAAGAACTCGGTCGCGGCAAAGGTGCCGCCGCGCTGATAGCTTTCCAGCTTCGTCATGTTGACGCCGTTGGTCGCGAACCCGCCCATCGCCTTGTAGAGGGCGGCGGGCACGTTCTTCACCTCGAACACCAATGTCGTCATGCACGGCCCCTCGGGCAACTCGGGCAGCGCGCCGCGCGCGAGGACGACGAAGCGCGTCGTATTGTGGTCGGCATCGGCAATATCGTCGGCCAGCAGTTGCAGCCCGTACAGCGCCGCCGCCGCCGGGGGCGCCAGCGCGGCGACGGTGGGATCGCCGATCGCCGCGACCGATGCCGCCGCGCCGGCCGTGTCGGGATGCGCCACCGGTTCGATCCCGCGCGCGCTCAACCAGTGGCGGCACTGGCCCAGCGCCTGTTCGTGGCTCATCGCCTGGCGGATGCCCTCGACCGGACCCAGCCCCATCAGCGCGTGGCGGATCGGCAGGAAATGTTCGCCGGTGATGACCAGCCCGGATTCGGGCAGCAGGAAGTGCATGTCGGCCACGCGCCCATGCAGCGAATTTTCAATCGGGATGATCGCGCAATCCGCCTGGCCGGACCGCACCGCGTCGATCGCATCGGCAAAGCCGAAACACGGCAGCGGCAGCGCGTCGGGAAACGCCTGGACCAGCGCGACGTGCGAATTGGCACCCGGTGCCCCCTGAAAGGCGACGGTGCGATTCGGTTCGCGCGCGGCGGCGTCGATCATCTGCGCCACCAGCGGGCGCGCGGGTGCGGCGTATTTGTGCATGGGGGGTGGCGATTATCGGGCGCGGGCACACCCGGCAACCCTGTCTTGCCAGTATCGGATGCCGTGTCTAAGCATGGCCCCAAACAAAACCAATATTAGGCGAGACGGCTCAGGGCATGGACGACCGGACGAACACCATCGCAGGTTGGGTATTGGCTGGTTGCGCCGCCGCCCTCGGACTTTCCATCGCCAGCGGCATGGTGTTCCATTCGGGACCGCCGGAAAAGCCGGGCTATCCGGTCGAGGGGGCCGCCGAAGCCGGGGGCGGTGCCGCCGCCGCCGTGCCGATCGCCACGCTGCTCGCCACCGCCGACGTGGCGAAGGGCGCGGAAGTGTTCAAGAAATGCGCCGCGTGCCACACCGTCAACCAGGGCGGGGCCAACGGCATCGGCCCGAACCTGTGGGGCGTGATCGGCAAGAAGCATGGCCATCTGCCCAATTTCGCCTATTCGACGGCGCTGACCGGCATTCCGGGCAACTGGGATTTCGATGCGATGAATGCGTGGCTGACCTCCCCGCGCAAATATGCGCCGGGCACCAAGATGACCTTCGCGGGTCTGGGCAGTGCGGAGGACCGGGCGAACGTCATCGCCTATCTGAACACGCAGGGCTCCAACCTGCCGCTGCCCGCCGCACCCGCCGCCGGTGCGGCGCCCGCCGCGGCCGAAGCGGAAGGCAATGTCGCAGAAGGTGCGCCGGCCAACACCGCCGATGTCGTGAACGCGGCGACCCCGGCATCGGGCGCGCCATCGGTCGATCCGGCGGCGGCGGAACAGGCGGCGAAGAAGGGCGAGTAACCCGCCAGCCCAGAACGTCATCCCAGCGAAGGCTGGGATCTCCCGCTGCCAGCACGGGACAGGAGCCGCTTGAGGCCCCAGCCTTCGCTGGGGCCACGTCCGGGGCGGATGGGGGTGGCAGCCTGATCCGACGACGATGCTGCAATCCCGACCCGGTCAGGCCGTAACCGGCTCCAGCCCCAGCAACCGCGCCACCTCGTCGAACCCATGCGCGATTTCGGTCACGCCCAGCGCGCGCAGGCGGTCGTCATGGCCGACCCCGCAATGCGATCCGGCACACAGCCCGATCACCCGCGCGCCCGATGCGACCGCTCCGGTCACCCCGACCGGCGAATCCTCGAGGATCGCGCAATCCTCGATTCCAACGCCCAGCTGTTTCGCGCCGTACAGATACAAATCGGGTGCGGGCTTGCCGTTCGCGACATGCTCCTTGCCGCTATAGATATGGTTGCCGAACGCATCGCGCAGGCCCAGATGATCGAGATGCGTGGCGATCCAGTGGCTCGTGCTGGACGATACGATCGCACGCGGCAGGTCGGCGGGCAGCGAACGGACGAACGCGACGGCACCCGCCACCGCATCGACCCCCTCGGCCAGCACCCGCGCATCCTCGATGGCGCGCGCGTCCCAGAAGCCGTCGGGCACCGGGCCGCCAACCCATTTCTCGACCGCCTGGGTGAAATGACTGCCCGACAGCCCCATGAAATGGGCCATCGAATCGGCGGCGCTGGTCGGGTGACCGGCGGCGGTCAGGAATTCGGCGATCTGGCGGTTGCCGGCATATTCGCTTTCCAGCAGCACGCCGTCGAAATCGAACAACAGGGCCTTGGGACGGGTCATCATCATTCCTTTATACCCCGCGCGCGCCGAACAGCGCGGAGCCGATCCGGACATGGGTCGCGCCCAGCGTCACGGCGGTTTCGAAATCGTCGGACATGCCCATGCTCAGCCCGGTCAGGCCATGGTCGCGCGCCAGCTTGGCGGTGAGCGCGAAATAGGGCGCGGCGTCGAGCCCGGCGGGGGGCACGCACATCAGCCCGGCGACCGGCAGCCCGGCGGCCTTGGCCTCGGCCAGCAGCGCGGGCAGGTCGGCGATGGCACAGCCGCCCTTTTGCGGTTCGTCGCCGATATCGACCTGCAGGAAACAGGCGGGGGTGCGACCGATCTTCTCGATCGCCTTGCCCAGTGCCGCGACCAACGACGGGCGATCGACCGAATGGATCGCGTCGAACAGGCGCACGGCATCCTCGGCCTTGTTCGATTGCAACTGGCCGACCAGATGCAGTTCGATCTCCGGCGTCGCGTCCATCAGCGCGGGCCATTTGCCCTGCGCTTCCTGCACGCGGTTTTCGCCGAACACGCGCTGTCCGGCGTCGATCAGCGGCTGGATCGCCGCGGCGTCGTGGGTCTTGCTGACGGCGATCAGCGTCGTCGCCCCCCGGTCGCGGCGGGCGATCGATTCGGCATGGGCGATCCGGTCGCGGATGGTAGCCAGCAGGGTGTCGGTTTTGGTCATCGCGCGCGCTATAGAGGCCGCCATGCCCCGCCGCCACCCTTTGCCGCAACGCTGGCTGATGACCGACGAGCGGCTGGGGGATGCGCTGTTGCCGATCGTGCGGGCGATGCCGCGCGGCAGCGGGATCGTGTTTCGCCACTATGCGACGCCGCTGGCCGAGCGCCGCGCGCTGTTCGCGGCGGTGCGCCGGATCGCGCGGGCGCGGCGGCATATGCTGTTGCTCGCGGGACCCGCGCTGCCCGGCGCGGACGGGGTTCACGGGCGCCGCGCGCGGCGCGGCAAGGGGCTGGCGACCCGTCCGGCGCACGACCGCAAGGCGGTGGTCGCGGCGCAGCGGGCCGGGGTAGACGCCATCTTCGTCTCACCGGTATTCGCTACCGCCTCGCATCCCGGCGCACCCGCACTGGGGCGGGTGCTGTTCCAGCGGCTGATCGATGGCGCGCGCGTCCCGGTCATCGCGCTCGGCGGCATGACGGCGATGCGTGCGCGGACGCTGAAGGGGATTGCCGGCTGGGCAGCGATCGATGCCTGGGCGTCAGAATTTCGCGCGTAGCTCGGCAAGGACGGTCCGCGGTTCGCCGGGAAAATGGCCGGTCTGCCGCGAGAAGCCCGACGCGGCATATAACTTGTCGAACAGGTTATCGACGCGCAGCATCAGCTCGGCAAAGCCCAGCGACTTGGTGATCGATGCGTCGAAGATCGCATAGGGTCGCACCGTCTGGCCCGACCGGCTGATCCGGCGCGACACCGCTTCGCCGCCGATCGCAAAGGCGGTGCCGATCGCCTCCACCTGATACCGGCTCCAGAAACCGGCCTTGTGCGCCGGGGCGTTGGCGAAGCGGCTGCCGACCGCATCGGTCACCGCCTGTCCCTGGGCGGTCGCGGTCACGCGCGTGTCGTTATAGCCGTAATTGGCCATCAGCACCCACTGCGGGGTCAGGTCGGTGGTCAGGTCGACTTCGATCCCCTTGCTGGTGACCTCACCGATCGGGCTGAGTGAATCGACCCCGTTCATCGGGCTGCGGGTCGGGTCGACCTGCAACAAATTGCTGCGCAGGATGCGATAGGCGGCGGCATTGGCCTGCAACCGGCCACCGAACAGGCGCGACTTGACCCCGGCTTCGACCTGGTTGCCGGTCACCGGCGCGAACGGGCCGCCCGCGTCGCTGTTCTGGCTGGCCGGGGCCTGCGGGTCGAACCCTTCCGACCAGCTGGCATAGAGCGACAGGTCGGGTCGCGGGCGATAGATCAGCCCGCCGCGAAACGTCACGTCGCTGTCGCGGTAGCTGGCATTGCTGGTGACCCGGCCGGCGGTCGCGACGCGCACCGCATCCTCGAACCGGTCCCAGCGCACGCCCGCGATCAGCAGCAGCGTGTCGGTCAGGCTGATCTGGTCCTGGGCATAGGCGCCGACCCGGCGCGATCGGGTGTCGGTGTCGGTGAAGGGCAGCGCCGTCGCCCGCAGCGCGTCGCCGTCCGACCGGCCATAGACCGGGTTGGACAGGCTGAGCGGCAGGACACCGCTGCGCAGGATACGCGAGCTGAGGCCATTGTCCTCGCGATACCAGTCGCCGCCGATCTGAAACCGATGTGCCATGCCGAAAAGACGGGCGGTGGCGGTGGCGTTGGCCATGAACGACAGGCCATCGACCGGCCGTACCTGATCGCGAAACTCGCGCAGCACCAGGTCTGGGTTGGTCGTGCTGACCCCGCGCGGTTCGTGATATTTCTGCCGTTCGGTCGACCGGAAGCGGCGCGCGCCGGCATCGAGCGTGATCGCATCGCCGATCGTCGTCGCATAGCGCGCCGACCACGCCGTCGAGGTCAGGCGGAGTGCATCGCTCTTTTCATTGGCGTTCCAGCGGATCGACGTGCGGAACCGCCCGCTATCGTCGACCAGCACCCCGCGCAGCCGGTTAGCGCGCAGGTAATTGTCATAGGTCGTGACCTGCAGCGTCAGCAGCCCGCCGGGATGGGTGCGGATCGACAGGCCGGCATCGCCGATCGACGTCCTGTTGAGCGTGTTGCGCCGATAGGGCTGCATCGCTTCGAAAAAGCCGCCGACACGATAGCTGACCACGCCGTCGCGATCGATCCGGTCGGTCGCTTCCGCCGAGATGCCGGCGCGGCCATAGGTGCCGCCGGTCACCACGGTGCGCAGCGACGCGCGGTCCGATGGCGTCTTCGATACATAGTTGATGATGCCGCCCGGCGCGCCGGGGCCGAAGAACAGGCCCGATGGCCCTTTCAGCACCTCGACCCGGTCGACATTGAACAGCTGCGGCACGGTAAAGCCGATGAACGGGTTGCCGCGCATCCCGTCGTAAAAGGATTCATCCTGGCGGAACCCGCGAAAGGTGACGCCGGCATAGCTGAAGGTGCTGATGCCGGAGATGTTGCGATAGATGTCGGTCGCATCGCGTGCGCCCTGGTCGGTGAACAGGTCGTTGTTGATGACCTGCAGCGCCTGCGGAATGTCCAGCGGGTCCTGCGCCGATTTGCCGACGGTGGTCACCAGCGTGCGATAGAGTTGCTGCGCCCGTCCCTGCACCACGATCTCCGCATCGTCGCCCGGCGTCGCCGCCTGCTGCGCCATTGCCGGCACCGGTGCCGTCGCCACTGCCAAAACCCACAACCCCCGCAACGCCAATCCCCTATTTGCACTTGATAGTAGCTCGCATTAGCGAGTGATGATGCGGTGTGCAATCGTTGCGATGGCGATATGGCAGGGGAACGTCGCCGGGTTCCGTCCGTTCACGGTCCAAAGGGGAAGTATGTGACGAACAGCGACGCAGAGCGCTCGACCCCCGGCTATGGCCGGGTCGCGGCGATGACGGTGATGGTGCTGGCGATCGCGGGAACCGCGTTCCTGCTGGTCAGCATGATGCGGCTGGTCCTGCTGGTATTCGCCGCGACGACCATCGCCGTGCTGTTCAGCGCGGTGGCGAACCGTATCCAGCGCTGGACCCGGCTGCCGCGCGGGCTGGCGCTGGCGCTGTCGGTGATCCTGCTGCTCGGCATCGTCATCGGCATCTTCTTCGGGTTCGGCGCGCAGCTGGTCCAGCAATTCGACACCATCCGCCAGGAAATCCCCTCCGCGCTGCAGGCGATCCAGGGGCAGCTTGACGGCTGGGGCATCGGCGAACCGGCGCGCGAACTGCTGTCGCAGGGCAGCAGCGACCTGTCGACGATCATGTCGCGCGCGGGCACCTATGTCCTCTCGATCGGGTCGGGCCTGTCGGACGCGGTATTGGTGCTGGTCGGCGCGATCTTCCTTGCCGCCGATCCCGAACTCTACCGGCGCGGGCTGGTGAAGCTGGTGCCGCCTTCGGTCGAACCGGTCGCTCGGCAGGCGGTGGACGATGCCGCCGGGGGCCTGCGCGGCTGGATGAAGGGAGAGGCGGTGGCGATCGTCGTCGTCGCCGTGCTGACGACGGCCGGGCTATGGCTGCTGGGCGTGCCCGCCGCGATCGGCCTCGGCCTGATCGCCGGGTTGATGGATGTCGTGCCCTATGTCGGGCCGATCATCGCCGGGCTGCCCGCCGTCATGCTGGCCTTCACCCAGTCGCCCTCCACCGCGCTGTGGACGATCGCGCTGTTCCTGATCGTGCAGCAGATCCAGGGCAATATCCTGCAACCGATCGTCCAGAAGCACGCCGTCGACGTGCCGCCCGCCGTGCTGTTGTTCTCGGTCATCGGCATGGGGCTGCTGTTCGGGTTCATCGGCGTGCTGCTCGCCGCACCGCTGACCATCGTGATGTTCGTGCTGGTGCAGCGTATCTATGTGCAGCACCTGCTCGGCCGCGACATCACCGTTGCGACCGACAAGGTGGAGGAGGAAGCGTGAGCGCTTGCCACTGCCGCTCCCGTTCGTCCTGAGGTGCCGCCGAGCTTGTCGAAGGGCGTATCGAAGGACCGCCAAGGGTGCTTCGATACGGGTCTTCGATAAGCTCGGCCCCTTCTCGGCATGAACGGTTCGGCCGGAGTGGATCAGGCCGCCCGCGTCCACAGCACCGGATCGCGCGGGGTGTCCGGCACGGGGCGCCACCGCGCCGCCACGAACGCGCGGGCGATCGCGGCGATCTTTTCCCCCTTCGACGTCGTCTGCCGCTTGTCCCACGCGGCGGGGCCGGCGGCCGCGACCTTGCGTGCGATCCCGCCATAGATGTCGGCCGCGGCCAGCACCGCCCATGCCGAACGCCACGGCAGCCGCGCCGCACCGACGCGCGCGCTGTCCTCATGCAGCGCCGCCCGCGCCGCCATGCGCCGGGTGAGGACCGAAATCCGATCGGGCGTCGCCATCGGGTCGGCGGGATCGATGCCCTGTTCGTGCAGCCAGTCGCGCGGCAGGTAGCAGCGCCCGACCCCGGCATCCTCGCCCACGTCGCGCGCGATATTGGCCAGCTGAAACGCCAGGCCCAGGTCGCACGCCCGGTCGAGCGTGTCCGTGTCCTGTGCCGGCACCCCCATCACCACCGCCATCAGCCCGCCGACCGCGCCCGCGACGTGATAGCAATATTGGTACAGGTCCTGCTCGGTCACCGGTTGCCAGCCATCGGCGTCCAGCTGGAACCCGTCCAGAACGTCATCGATCAGCGACGCCGGCAGCGCGACATCGGCGGCGACCGCGCCCAGCGCGTCGAACGCCGGGTTGCCGGTGGGCTTGCCCGCCAGCGCCTGTGCCGACCACATCCGCATCAGCAGCAACCGGTCCTGCACATCGTCGACCCGCTTCATGCCATGGCCCAGCTCCTGTCCATCGGCCATGTCGTCGCAGGCGCGGCACCAGGCATAGAGCAGCCACGCCCGTTCCCGCGTTACCGGATCGAACAGCTTGCTGGCCGCCGCGAAACTCTTCGAGCCACGCGCGATCGTGTCGCGGGCATATGCGACCAGTTCGGCGCGCGAATCGATCAAAGGTCGCTGGCGGCCATATGGATGATCGCCTGCACCGGCTTGTGCGCGGCCATCTTTTCCAGCAGCACGTCCAGCGTATCCGCGACCAGCAGGATGTCGCGGTGCATCGGGCGCATGAACCCGACCTCCGCCATCTTCGCGACGAACGCGATCAGATGGTCGTAGAACCCGGCGGTGTTGAGCAGCCCGACCGGCTTGGCGTGATAGCCAAGCTGTGCCCAGCTCATCGCCTCCCACAATTCGTCCATCGTGCCGGTGCCGCCGGGGATGGTGACGAAGCCGTCGGACAGGTCGGTAAACGCCTTTTTGCGCTGGTGCATGGTGTCGACGACATGGAGTTCGGTGAGGCCGCGATGCGCCGCCTCCGCCTTGACCAGCGCGGTCGGGATGACGCCGATCACCTCGCCGCCCGCCTCGATCGCGCCATCGGCGACCGCGCCCATCAGCCCGAGCTTGCCACCGCCATAGACGACGCCGATGCCCCGTTCGGCCATTGCCCGCCCCACGGCGCGGGCGGAGTCGATATAAACTGGGTCGGCGGGGGTCGCGGACCCGCAATAGATGGCTAGGCGCTTCATGGCGCCGGGGTTAGGCGATTGGGGGAGGGGGAGCAAGCGGGGGCTTTCCCGGCCCTAACCTGTCCACCCTTCCTCTTCCTCTCCCCCCGTTCGGTTCGAGCAGCTTCGAGCTTGTCGAGAAGCGTCCGTCGAGAACTCGGTCGTTTGGGGCAACCCCTTCTCGACTTCGGTTCTCGACAAGCTCGAATCTCCGCTCGAAGCAAACGGGGTGGGTGGGGCTTTGGTTTAGTGTCGGTGGAGTAAGGGCTTCAGTCCTCACCCCCCAGCATCAGCCCCGCCGTCGCCTTCGCACTCCCCACGACCCCCGGAATCCCGGCGCCCGGATGCGTGCCCGCCCCGACCACATACAGGTTCGCAATATCGTCGTCGCGGTTGTGCGCCCGGAAATACGCGCTCTGCGTCAGGATCGGTTCCAGCGAAAAGGCCGATCCCTGATAGGCGTTCAAGTCGTGGGTGAAGTCGCTGGGCATATAGCTGAACTTCGTCACGATCCGTTCGTGGATGTCGGGGATCAGCCGCCGGCCCACCTCGTCCAGAATGCGCTTTTCGAGGATCGGGCCGATCTGGTCCCAATCGACCGGGAACTTGCCCGTGTGCGGCACCGGGCACAGCGCATAGAAGGTCGAATGCCCCTCCGGCGCCATCGACGGATCGGTGACGGTCGGATGGTGGAGATAAAGCGAGAAATCCTCGCTCAGCACGCCATGGTCGTAGATGTCGGCGAGCAACCCCTTATAGCGCGGGCCGAACAGGATCATGTGGTGCGGGATGCCCGGCCACGTGCCCTTGATGCCGAAATGGACGACGAACAGCGATGGCGAGAAGCGCTTCTTCTCCAGCTTCTGTGCCCGGCGCTGGGCGCTGCGCGATCCGGACAACAGGTCGCGATAGCTGTGGACGATGTCGGCATTGGTCGCGACCATGTCGGCGCCGACCACCACGCCCCCCCTGGTCGTAACGCCCGTCGCACGGTCGCCCAGCGTGTCGATGCTCTTGACCGGATCGCCGAGCATCAGCGTGCCGCCCAGCTTCTCGAACAGGCGCACCATGCCGGCGACCAGCTTGTTGGTGCCGCCTTGCGCGAACCACACGCCGCCGTCGCGTTCCAGCTTGTGGATCAGCGCATAGATGCTGCTGGTCTTCATCGGATCGCCGCCGACCAGCAGAGTGTGGAACGACAATGCCTGGCGCAGCTTGTCGTTCTTCACGAACGACGACACGATCGAATAGACCGATCGCCACGCCTGATATTTCGCCAGCGCCGGCGCGGCCTTGATCATCGATGCGAAGTCGAGGAACGGCACGTGCCCCAGCTTCACATAGCCTTCCTCATACACCCCCGCCGAATATTCGAGGAAGCGGGCGTATCCGGCCAGGTCGCCCGGATCGAGCTTGGCGATTTCGGAGCGCAGCAGCGTGTCGTCGTTGGTATAGTCGAAATTCGTGCCGTCGGGCCAGTTCAGCCGGTAGAAGGGCGACACCGGTTCCAGCGTCACGTCCTCGCGCATGTCGCGGCCGGTCAAGGCCCATAATTCCTGCAACGCCTCGGGGGCGGTGATGACGGTCGGGCCGGCGTCAAAGACGAAGCCGTCGCGCTCCCAGTAATAGGCGCGGCCACCGGGCTTGTCGCGGCCCTCGACCAACGTCGTCTGCACGCCCGCCGACTGCAGTCGGATGGCAAGCGCGAGGCCGCCAAACCCTGCGCCGATAACGACTGCCGTCTTCACCCCTGTCTCCCCATCAACGCCTGTACCGCGCGCCCGATCGGCACCGGCGGCTTGCCGATCAACACCCGAGCCTGATCGACCCATGTCGACCTGCCCGCATAGAAGCGTCCGATCAGCCCCGCGTCCAGCCGGTAGAAGCGTTCGAGCACGCGGTAGCGTTCCACCGGGTCCGCCGCGCGGAACAACATTGTCGCGAGCATTCGGTAGAAGCCGCGCTTCTTCCACAGCGTGGCCGCGAAATCATGCGTCAGCGTGTGGAGCGCGCCCCCCGACCAGTCGGCGCTGTCGGCGACCAGCTGCGCAAGGCGCACCGCATCGGGCAGCGAATAGCCGGTCAGCGGATGGAACAGCCCGGCGCGCATCCCGCCCTTCGCCACGCGGTTGCCGCCCGAACGCCAATATTCCTCGAAATCGCCGCCCATCGCGACCGGCAGCACGCCGGTTTCGCTGCGTCCGACGGTCGCCGCGTCCCAGCCCTTTGCCGCGGCATAGGCGGCGATGCGCGCCGCTAGCACCTGCGTGTCGAGGTCGGGGGTGTCGCTGTAATAGGTATCCTCGACGAACAGCGTCGAGGCATCGAACGGCAGCGTGTAGAGAAAGCGATAGCCGTCGAGCTGTTCGACCGACCCGTCCATCACGATCGGGCGCTCGACGCCATGGGGATAGGCGGTGTGCAGCTCCATCCCCATGAATTTCTGCCAGCCGAGATCGAGCAGCGACAGGTCGCCGGGGCCGCGACAGTCGATCACCCCCTGCGCCTCCACCCGGTCGCCGTCCGCCAGCACGACGGCGGTCGGGCTGGCCCCCAGCACCCGAGCCGATGCCATCAGCGCCTCTGCGGGCAGGGTATCGCGCAGCACCGTGTCGAGCCGTTCCGACGTGATCGAATAATAGGTGGTGTCGAGCGTGCGGCTGTGCGCGGGAAAGGCGATGTCGTAGCCGCGCCAGCCATGGGCGACCAGCGGCGCCACCAATGCCCGCTGCTCGGTCGCCACGTCGCTGCCGAAGAACGACCAGACATGGTTGCCACCGAACTGCGCGGCCCCTTCGATCAGGCGGATTCGCGCATCGGGCCGCCGCTTCGCCGCCGCCAGCGCGACCAGCGCGCCGGACAATCCCCCGCCGACGATGGCGAGGTCGCATTGATGAATGGTTGGCATCGCCCCGCCCTAGGGGAGCGAAGTCCCGGTAGCAACGGCGGAAACTCCTCCCCGTGCCGGGGAGGAATTTCTGTCATCCCCGCCCACAATCCGCTAAGCCCCGCCCATGTCGATCCCGCTGGCTATCCTGTTGTCCGCCGTGGCGATGACGCTGATCGTGGGCGTGCGCTATCTGCTCGCCTCGGCCGGCTTCGCCTTTGCGACCCGCGTGCGGCATCCCGGCCTCTATCGCGGCCTCGATCCGCAGATCGCCAAGGAAATCCGCTGGTCCCTGCTGTCCGCCGCGATCTACGGCATTCCGGCCGGCATCGTCGCCTGGGGGTGGCAGCATCGCGGCTGGACGCAGATTTACGCGGACGTCCACGCCTGGCCGCTCTGGTATCTGCCGCTGTCGGTGCTGCTCTATCTCTTCGCGCACGACACCTGGTTCTACTGGACCCATCGCTGGATGCACCGGCCGAAATGGTTCCGGATCGCCCATGCCGTCCACCATGCCAGCCGCCCGCCGACCGCATGGGCGGCGATGGCGTTCCACCCGATCGAGGCGCTGACCGGCGCTGTGGTAATTCCGCTACTGGTATTCGCCATTCCAATTCACCTCGGCGCACTCGCCTTGGTGCTGACGATCATGACGGTTATGGGCGTCACCAACCATATGGGCTGGGAAATGTTCCCGAGATTCATGTGGGCGGGGCGATTGGGCGGCTGGCTGATTACCGCCAGCCATCATCAGAGGCATCATGAACGCTATGGCTGCAATTTCGGGCTCTATTTCCGCTTCTGGGACCGGTTGTGCGGCACCGATGGCGGCCTTGGCGACTTCGAGAAAGAGCGCGCGCGTGCGGCGCGTCGCGCTGGCGGTGCTGGCGCTGGCCACGTTGCCCGGCGCGATGCCGACCGGCACGCTTGACGTCCGGATCAGCGACCTGCGTTCGACCAAGGGGGTGATCCGCCTCTGCCTGACCGCCGATCCCAAGAATTTCCCCGGCTGCACCGACGATCGCAACGCTGTCACCCGCACCTTTGCCGCCGGCACGCCCGGCGTTCGCATCGCCGGGCTGGGCCGCGGCGACTATGCCGTGTCGGTGATCCACGACGAAAACAACAATGCAAAGCTGGACACCTTTGCCGGCATCCCGCGCGAAGGCTTCGGCTTTTCGCGAAATCCGGCAATCCGCTTCGGCCCACCCAAGTTCAGCGCGGCGGAGTTCCCGCTGGCAGGTGATGTAACCATGCAACAGGTACGGATTCGCTATCTGCTCTAGTAGAAGTTGCGGACCAAAGTCGGCGGGATAGCGTTACGCGGCTGTAATATTTTCTCGGAGCCACGCCCTTGCGCGCCATTCTCGCCGCCGTCCTGACCGCTGCCGCCTTTGCCTCGCCCGCCCTTGCGCAGGACGCTGCCGGGCCGACGGTGCCCGCATCCGCCGTTCCCAACGACGATACCGGTGGCGATTTCTACGTCGTCGGCCTCGGCGCCGCCGTGCTGCCGGACTATGAAGGGTCGGACGACTACAGCTTCTCGCCGGTGCCGGCCGCGACCGGCCGCGTATCGGGGTTCAACTTCCTGGTGGCCGGCAATCGCGCCAGCGTCGACCTGATCCGTGACGGCGTCGGCCCGACCTGGGATTTCCAGGCAGGCCCGATCGCGGTCATCAACCTCAACCGCAACTCGACCAAGGGCATCGATGATGCGCAGGTTCGGGCATTGGGCAAGGTCGGCACCGCGATCGAACTGGGCGGCTATGTCGGCATCGGCAAGACCGGGGTCATCACCTCGCAGTTCGACCGCCTGTCGGCCTCGCTCAGCTATCGCAAGGACGTGGCCGGCGGCCACGGCTCGACCGTCCTCGCCCCGACCGTCACCTATGTCACGCCGCTGAGCCTGAAGGCGATCGCCGGCATCTTCGTGTCGGGCGAGCGGGTCGGCGAAGGCTATGCCGACAATTATTTCTCGATCACGCAGGCCCAGTCGCTGGCCAGCGGCCTGCCCGTCTATAACGCGCGGGGCGGGTGGAAGAACTGGACGGTCGGTGCGATCGGCGGCCGGTCGATCAGCGGCGACCTGCGCTCGGGCTGGCAGCTGTTCGGCACCGTCGTCTATCGCAAGCTGCTGAACGACTTCGCCGACAGCCCGATCGTCGCGCGCAACGGGTCGAGCAACCAGTGGCTGGGCGCGGTCGGCGTCGCCTACAGCTTCTGACGCTATCGATGGCTGTCGTGCGGCGGGATCGGTCCTGATCCCGCAATCCTGCGCCGGTAACGGTTGACCCCCGGCGTCCACCCGTTACTCTCCTGCAACAACAGGGGAGCCGGGGGATGATGGAGCTTTTCATCGCACCGGAGGCGGTCGTTTTCACGGCGGCATGGGTGTTGATGCTGCTGATCGGCGCGATTGAGGCGGTGGGGCTGGGCAGCAGCGGCCTCGATCTCGATCTGGATCTCGATTCCGGGCTGCTCGACTGGCTCGGCATCGGGCGCGTACCGTTGCTGGTGCTGCTGGTCGCCTTCCTCGCAGTGTTCGGCGGCGTCGGACTTGCCGGACAGCAGGTCGCACAGGCGACGACCGGCGCGCTGGTGTCGCCATGGATCGCCGTCCCCGCCGCCTTGGTCGCGGCGCTCCCCCTTACCTCCGCCGTTGCCCGGCTGCTCGCCCGCCTGTTGCCGCGCGATGAAACGACCGCGTTCGCGATCGACGATCTGGTCGGGCGTACCGGCATCGTCACCATCGGCCGCGCCGCTGCCGGATCGCCCGCGCGCACCCGCGTCCTCGATCCCCATGGCCAGCCGCATCACGTGCTGGTCGAACCCAACGACCCCGCCGACAGCTTCGTGGAGGGCGACACCGTGCTGCTCGTCCGGCGCGAAGGCCCGTCGTTCCGTGCGATCCTGCACAGCTCCCCTCGCCTCACCGACTGGATGGAAATATGACCGACATCGTGCCTGCCGGCCTCAGCGCCGTCCTGATCTATGCCGGCGTGCCGCTGCTCGCGCTGATCGTCATCGGCATCGTCATGGCCCGCCTCTACAAGCGCGCGTCGAAGGAGATCGCGTTCGTCCGCACCGGTTTCGGCGGGGAAAAGGTCGTGATGAACGGCGGCGCGCTGGTGCTGCCGGTGCTGCACGAAACCATGCCGGTCAACATGAACACCGTGCGGCTGGCGGTGGAACGGCGCAACGGCGACGCGCTCATCACGCTCGACCGGTTGCGGATCGACGTGCGCGCCGAATTCTACGTCCGCGTGCGGCCGGATCGCGAGGCGCTGGCCACCGCCGCCCAGACGCTGGGCCAGCGCACCATGCACCCGGAGGCGCTGAAGGAACTGGTCGAGGGCAAGTTCGTCGACGCGCTCCGCTCGGTCGCCGCCGGCATGACCATGAACCAGCTCCACGAACAGCGCAGCGAATTCGTGCAGAAGGTGCAGCAGGTCTCCTCCGCCGACCTGGCGATGAACGGGCTGGAGCTGGAAAGCGTCTCGCTGACCGGGCTGGACCAGACGTCGATCGAGCATTTCAACGCCAATAACGCCTTCGACGCAGAGGGTCTGACCAAGCTGACCGAGCAGATTGAATTGCGCAAGAAGACCCGCAACGACATCGAACAGGATACGCGGGTCCAGATCGAGGCAAAGAATCTCGAGGCGTCGCGCACCTCCTTCACCATCGCCCGCGATGCGGAGTTTGCCCGGCTGGAGCAGGAGCGCGAGCTGGAGGTGCGCCGCGCCGAACAGGCCAGCGAGATTTCGCGTCAGCAGACCGATCGCCAGCGCGAGGCCGATCAGGCACGCATCGCCGCCAAGCAGCAGACCGACGCCGCGCAGATCGAGGCCGACCGCGCGATCCAGGAAGCCCGCATCGCGCAGGAACAGGCCCTCGCCATCGCCCGGCAGGAACAGCAGATCGCGGTCCAGAACAAGAGCCGCCAGGAAAGCCAGGCCAAGGCTGAGGCGGATCAGGCGCGCGCCGAGGCAGTCGCTGCCGAGGAACGCGTCAGCACCGCGCGCGAAACCGAGGTGGCGGAGCGCCAGAAGCGCATCGAACTGATCGACGCCGCGCGCGAGGCCGAACGCGCCGCGATCGCGATCAAGGTACAGGCCGAGGCGGAGGCACAGGCCGCCGCCGACCGTGCCGCTGCGCTGCGCGCCGCTGCCGAGGGTGAGGCGGAGGCCGAAAAGCTGCGCGCCGACGCCAGTCGCGTCCGCTTCGAGGTGGAGGCGGCGGGCCAGCGCGCGGTCAACGAAGCGGCGAACCTGTTGTCGAACGAACAGGTGTCGCTGCAAACCCGCCTCGCGCTGCTCAACGTCCTGCCCGAACTGGTGCGTGAGGCGGCCAGGCCGATGGAGGCGATCGACAGCATTCGCATCGTGCAGGTCGATGGCCTGGGCGGCGCATCGGGCGGCACCGCCACGGCGGGCACTGCATCGACCGGCGGCGGCGGCAATGACGGCAACCTTGCCAACGCCGCCGTCAGCGCCGCGCTACGCTACCGCGCACAGGCGCCGGTCATCGACGGGTTGATGAAGGAACTGGGCTTCGACAGCGCGACGCTGGACGGGTTGGTCAAGGGCGCCACGAGCGAACCGGCGGCACCGGTCGAATAGGCGCGCCGCCGCACCCGGATGGCGGCGGGGGCGGTGTCACGCCGGCGATCCGGTCGTCAGCGCCCGGCGCCGTCCCCGTGATCCTTCAGCTGGCTGTGGTCCGCACCATCGGCGGGGCCACCGATCAGCACGAAGCGCCGGTCGCAATAGCCGCAATCGACATAGCCCGTCTCGTCGATCTGCAGCCACACGCGCGGATGGCCCAGTGCAGGGGCGATGTCGCCGGCACCGTCGCAGGCGACGCGGGGGGTGGTGACGCGGAGGAGTTCGGGCGGAGGCAGCATGGCGCAAGCGAATAGCAATCGCTTCGTCGCTCGACAAGTCGATGCTTCCCTTGGGGGCGTCACGGGCGTATCGGCCAATCCCATGGAAACCCAAGCCGCCATTTCGATCCGCGACCTGTGCAAGACCTATGCAGCGGGGAAGGGCGGGGCGCCTGCCAAGGTCGCATTGGACGGCGTGTCGTTCGACGTGCCGCGTGGGACGATCTTCGGGCTGCTGGGGCCGAACGGCGCGGGCAAGTCGACGCTCATCAACACGCTTGCCGGCCTCGTGAACAAGACCAGCGGCTCCGCGTCGATCTGGGGCTTCGACATCGACCGGCATCCGCGCAACGCCAAGGCGTCGATCGGCATCGTCAATCAGGAAATCCTGTTCGACCCGTTCTTCACCCCCGCCGAGACACTGGAAATCCAGGCGGGTCTCTACGGCGTGCCCAAGGCGCAGCGCCGCACCATGGACCTGCTCCGCGCGGTGCATCTGGAGGACAAGGCCAACGCCTATGCCCGGACGCTGTCGGGCGGCATGAAGCGGCGGCTGATGGTCGCCAAGGCGATGGTCCATTCGCCCCCCGTCCTCGTCCTCGACGAACCGACCGCCGGCGTCGACATCCAATTGCGCAACCAGCTGTGGGACTATGTCCGCGAACTCAACGCCGACGGCGTGACGGTGGTGCTGACGACGCACTATCTGGAGGAGGCGGAACAGCTCTGCGACCGCATCGCCATCATCAACCATGGCCGCGTCGTCGCCAACCAACCGACGCGCGAACTGGTCGGCATGGCGCAGGAAAAGGCGGTCGAACTGACGCTGGACCGCGATGTGGCGGACCTGCCCGATGCCGGCTGCTTCGAAAAGGTCGAGCGCAAGGGCGACCGGCTGCTCGCGATCACCTATCGCAAGGACGTGGCGAACGCCGGTGAGGTGCTCGCGGCGGTGGCGGCGCAGGGGTACGGCATCGTCGACGTGGTGACGCGCGAGGCCGATCTGGAAGACGTGTTCCTGAACCTGACGAACAGCTGACCTTCATCCCGGTACTCGCTTACCCCAACACCGGGCGTACCCCGGCGAAGGCCGGGGTCCAGTTACGGAACGCTCGTTCGTAGCCAGTAGCGTCCCCCCAACTGGACCCCGGCGTCCGCCGGGGTGCGGGTAAATAAGAGAACAGGCCCCATCCCAACCGTACCCCCGCCTGCGCGGGGTACGGCAGCGGTAGCCATTCGCCTTTTGTTCTTGCGCAGGCCATTGTAAACCGGCGCAATGTCGGACCCCATCCGCAAGATCATCCATGTCGACATGGACGCCTTCTTCGCGTCGGTCGAACAGCGCGATGCGCCCGAGCTGAAGGGCAAGCCGGTCGCGGTCGGCGGGTCGAGCGGGCGCGGGGTGGTCGCCGCCGCTTCCTACGAAGCGCGCGTGTTCGGCGTGCGCTCCGCCATGCCCTCGGTCACCGCCATCCGCCGCTGCCCCAACCTGATCTTCGTCCGCCCCCGCTTCGAGGTGTACAAGGCGGTCAGCGGCCAGATCCGCGCCATCTTCCACGACTATACCGATCTGGTCGAACCGCTGTCGCTCGACGAAGCCTATCTCGACGTCACCGCCAACCGTCGCGGCCTGCCCAGCGCCACCGCGACGGCCGAGGAAATCCGCGCCCGCATCCTCGAGGTCACCGGCCTCACCGCATCGGCCGGGATCAGCTACAACAAGTTCCTCGCGAAGCTCGCCTCCGACATGAACAAACCCAATGGACAGTTCGTCATCCCCGTAAAGGCCGGCCCGCGCGTCGTCGCATCGCTGCCGGTCGGCAAGTTCCACGGCATCGGCCCCAAGACGGTCGAACGCATGGAGGCGCTCGGCATCCGCACCGGCGCCGACCTCGCCGCCTGGGACCTTCCCGCGCTGCAACGCACCTTCGGCAAGGCGGGCAGCTGGTATCACGGCATCGCCCGTGCCGAGGACCACCGCCCGGTCCGCCCCAACCGCGTGCGCAAATCGTCGGGCTCCGAAACCACCTTCCACACCGACCTGACCGACCCGGAGGCGATCGAGGAACGCGTGCTGGCGATGGCCGACGACGTCTGGGACTGGGTCGAAAAGACCGGGCAGCATGGCCGCACCGTCACGGTAAAGGCGAAATATGCCGATTTCCGCATCGTCACCCGCAGCCGCACGCTGAGTGCCCCCGTCGCCGACCGCGCGACGCTGCACGCCACCGCCCGCAGCCTGATCGCGACGCTCTACCCCTTGCGCATGGGGTTGCGGCTGGTGGGCGTGACGATGGCCGGCTTCGGCGGGGGCGAGGGGCCGAGCGGCCAGCTCGACCTGTTGTAGCGGCAGGGCGGCACCCCAACCGACCATCGTCATTCCGGCGAAGGCCGGAATCCATTGTGTCGGGTGTTCTCAATTTTCCCGCGCCATCGCCCCATCCATGGATTCCGGCCTCCGCCGGAATGACGGCGGGTCGTGGCGGGCCACCCACCAACACTTTGACGCCCACTGCCAATCCGCCTACAACCACCCCGTCCCCGGGGGAGCGTTCCGTCACGCTTGAGAGGAAGGCCGCAGCCTTTGACCCGCTGAACCTGATCCGGCTGACACCGGCGTAGGGAGGGAGCGGTCAGACAAGTCCCGCCCCCTCCGCATGGAGTGGAATATGGCAGACATCCCCGCAAAGACCGAAATCGGCGTTACCACCGGCCCGATCCGTGGCAGCCGCAAGATTCACGTCGGCCCGCTGAACGTCGCGATGCGCGCGATCGACCTCGACCCGTCGTCCGGCGAACCGCCGCTCAACGTCTATGACACGTCCGGCCCGTACACCGACCCCAATGCCCGCATCGACATCATGGCCGGCCTGCCCCAACTGCGCCGCGACTGGATTCGCGCGCGCGGCGATGTCGAGGAATATGACGCCCGCGAACTCCGCCCCGAAGATAACGGCCAGCTCGGCCCCGACCGCTCGGGCGGCGTCCAGCCCTTCCCGGGCGTCGTCAAGCGCCCGCTGCGCGCGAAGGCCGGCGCAAACGTCAGCCAGATGCACTATGCCCGCCGCGGCATCATCACCCCCGAGATGGAATATGTCGCGACCCGCGAAAATCTCGGCCGCGAGATGCTGCGCGAGTATGTTCGGGACGGCGAGAGCTTCGGCGCGGCGATCCCCGATTACGTGACCCCCGAATTCGTCCGCGACGAAGTGGCGCGCGGCCGGGCGATCATCCCCAACAACATCAACCACCCCGAAACCGAACCGATGGCGATCGGCCGCAATTTCCTGGTCAAGATCAACGCGAATATCGGCAACAGCGCGGTCGCGTCGAACGTCGCCGCCGAAGTCGACAAGCTCGTCTGGTCGATCCGCTGGGGCGCCGACACGGTCATGGACCTGTCGACCGGCCGCAACATCCACGACACCCGCGAATGGATTCTCCGCAACTCGCCGGTCCCGATCGGCACCGTGCCGATCTACCAGGCGCTGGAAAAGGTCGGCGGCATCGCCGAGGAACTGACCTGGGACATCTTCCGCGACACGCTGATCGAACAGGCCGAACAGGGGGTGGATTACTTCACCATCCATGCCGGCGTCCGCCTGCCCTATATTCCGATGACCGCCAAGCGCGTGACCGGCATCGTCTCGCGCGGCGGGTCGATCATGGCCAAATGGTGCCTCGCCCATCACCGCGAATCGTTCCTCTACGAACATTTCGACGAGATCACGGAGATCATGAAGGCGTATGACATCGCCTATTCGCTGGGCGATGGTCTCCGCCCCGGTTCGATCGCCGACGCCAATGACGAAGCGCAGTTCAGCGAGCTGTTCACGCTGGGCGAACTGACCCACCGTGCGTGGGCGCAGGACGTGCAGGTCATGATCGAAGGCCCCGGCCACGTGCCGATGCACAAGATCAAGGAGAATATGGAAAAGCAGCTGCAGGTCTGTGGCGAAGCGCCTTTCTATACCCTCGGGCCGCTCACCACCGACATCGCGCCCGGCTACGACCATATCACCAGCGGCATTGGTGCTGCGATGATCGGCTGGTACGGCACGGCGATGCTCTGCTACGTCACGCCCAAGGAGCATCTGGGCCTGCCCGACCGCGACGACGTGAAGGTCGGCGTGGTGACCTACAAGCTCGCCGCCCACGCCGCCGATCTGGCCAAGGG
>NZ_CAJYQD010000043.1 GCF_913776855.1 uncultured Sphingomonas sp.
CCGGACAGGCGAACGAGCTGCAGCAGAGCATCGCGTTCTTCCGCGTCGAACAGACCCACCACGCACGCAGGCCGGCCGCGACGCGCAAGCCGGCGGCCCGTGCCAAGTCCCCCGCCCCCCGCGCGAAACCCAATTCGATCGCCGACCAGCAGACCCGCGTGCGCGGCTTCGCGCTGGACCTGACGCAGGGCGGCCCGGACGGCGACGACGCGGCGTTTGGGCGCGCCGCCTGACCCGACGACCGGCCGCCGATGGGGGCATCGGCCGGCCGGTCGCCAGCAACACTATAGCAGGGGAACATCGCATGGGACGCTACGGAGTTGGCTGTGCCGCCATCGCTCTGATGATGGTTTCGGCACCGGTGCAGGCACAGGAGGCATCGCCGGGTCCGCTGAGCGTCGGCATCGTGTACAAGGGCGATGTCGTCGGCGTCGCGGCGGGGGACGCGCGGGGCGTGCGCTATCTCGACAATATCGATCTGCTCGCGTCGCTCGATCTGGACCGGGCGGTGGGATGGCGCGGGGGCACCGCCTTTGCCGGCCTGCTCAACAATATGGGCGGTCGCCCCAACGACATCGCCGGCACGTTGCAGGGGGTGAACAATATCGAGGTCGCCGGGGCCGACCTGCTACTGTACCAGGCGTGGGTCGAGCAGAGCCTTGCCGGTGACAAGCTGTCGGTGCTGGTCGGCAAATACGACCTCAACAGCGAATTCTATTCGACCGACGCGGCGTCGCACCTGATCGCGCCGGCGTTCGGCATCGGGTCCGAACTGGCGGCAACCGGTCCCAACGGTCCGTCGATCTTTCCGCGCACCGACCTTGCCATCCGCCTGCGTGCCGGTGACGAACGGCATTACGTACAGGCAGTGGCGATCCGGGCACCGCGCGGGACCACCGATGATGGCGGACGGCGATCGACGCTGTTCGTTGCCGAGGCCGGCCGGCAGGGCAGATTGTCGGTTGCGATCGGTGGCTGGGCCTATAGCCGGCGCCAGCCGCGCATCATTCCGCCCGGCGTCAGCACGGGGCCGGGCGAGGCGGCGTCGCATGGCGTCTATGCCTCGGTTGAAACCGACCTTGCCGGACAGGCTGAACAGCCGGGCTATTGGCGCGCCTTTGCTCGCGCGGGCTGGTCGGACGGGCGGACCACACCCTTTGCGGGCGGGGTCCAGTTCGGCGTGACCGGCCAGGGCATCATCCCCGCCCGCCCCGACAGCCAGCTGTCGATCGGCGTGGCGAGCGCCGACCTCAGCACCCCCTATCGCCGGGCCAATCCGGCGGGCGAACCGATGCTGACCGGATCGGAAGGGATGGTCGAGCTGACCTATAGCGACCGGGTGCTGCCGTTCCTGACGGTGCAGCCCGACGTGCAATATGTCCGCCGGCCGGGAGGCCTGCGCGATGCGGACGATGCGGTGGTGCTGGGGCTGCGCGCGATCGTCGCTTGGAAGGCGCTGTAAGGGGCGACGGAGGGTTGCCGATGCGCAATCAGGCCACCGCCAGCGTCGGCCCCGCACCCAATCCCGCATCGACCAGATTGCCGACGAACTGGTCGGTGCAGTGCGACCAGCAATAGGCGGTGCCGGCACGGGCGCAGGCGTCGCGGTCGGCGGTGAGGGCCTGGGTGACGGCCACCGCCAGATCGTCGTCGACCGCGCCGATCCGCCGTGTGCCGCCGCCCATCCCGTCGGTGCCGATGATGTCGAGCGGTCCCGGCACCGGATAGCCCGCGACCGGCGTACCGCAGGCCAGCGCCTCGATCATCACCAGCCCGAACGTGTCGGTGCGGCTGGGGAAGACCAGCACGTCGGCGGCGCGATAGGCGGCGGCGAGGGCCGCGCCCTGCTTCAGGCCGACGAACTGCGCCAGCGGATAGCGGCGTTCGAGGTCGGCGCGCGCGGGACCATCGCCGACCAGCAGCTTCGTGCCCGGCACGTCGAGCGCGAGGAACGCCTCGATATTCTTTTCCACCGCGATCCGCCCGACATGGAGCAGGATCGGGCGCGGCAGGGTAGCGATGTCGAGTCGCCCGCCATCGGGCTTGAACAGCGACAGGTCGACGCCGCGCGACCAGCGCCTAGTGTGGGCGATGCCATGGTCGCGTAGCGAGGCGGCGACGCGGGCGGTGGCGGTCATCACCCCGCTGGCCGCCGCGTGGAACCGGCGGAGGAACGGCCAGAACAGCCCGGCGGGCAGGTGCGTCCGCATCGCCAGATACTCGGCGAAATTGGTGTGGAACGAGGTGGTGAAGCGCAGCCCCTGGCGGCGGCACCAGCGACGCGCCGCCCAGCCGAGCGGCCCTTCGGTGGCGATATGGATCGCATCGGGCCGGAACGCCGCAATCCGGCGGCCCAGTTCCGGCCCGCAGCCAAGGGCGAGCCGGATTTCGGGATAGCCGGGACAGGGCCGGGTGGCGAAACCGTCCGGGGTATAGGTTTCGACGATATGGCCGCGCTGTTGCAGGCGGCCGATCGTGGTTTGCAGCGTGCGGACGACGCCGTTGACCTGCGGACTCCACGCGTCGCTGACGATGGCGATCCTCACGCGGTGGCAACCGCCCGACCGGATGCGTCGGCGCGACCCGCCGATTTCGCCAGTTCCTTTTCCCAGGTCAGCGCCCGCCAGTCGATCAGCGACATGGCGCCGCTGTGATCCTCGACCAGCGCGGTGCAGCTCTCCACCCAGTCGCCGTCGTTATAATACATGATGTCGCCGATCCGGCGGATTTCGGCGGTGTGGATATGGCCGCACACCACGCCGTCGACACCGTGTTCGGCGGCGGCATGGGCCACGGTTTCCTCGAACCGGCCGATGAAGTTGACCGCGTTCTTCACGCGATGCTTGGCATAGGCCGACAGCGACCAATAGGGCAGCCCCAGCTTGCGCCGGGCGAAGTTCCAGACGCTGTTGGCCTTCAGCAACGCGGTGTATGCATGGTCACCGAGGAAGGCGAGCCACTTGGCGTACAGCACCACGCCGTCGAACTTGTCGCCGTGCAGCACCAGCAGGCGACGGCCATCGGCGGTTTCGTGAATATCCTCCTCGACCATCTCCACGCCGCCGAATTCGAGGCCGGTATAGTCGCGAAACGCCTCGTCATGGTTGCCGGGGATGTAGATGACGCGGGTGCCACGACGCGCGAACTTCAGGATCGAGCGGATGACGTCGTTATGGCTGGACGGCCAGTACCAGCCGCGGCGAATCTGCCAGCCATCGACGATATCGCCGACCAGGTACAGCGTCTCGCATTCGAACGAATGGAGGAAGTCGACCAGCTGGGTCGCGCTGCATCCCGGCGTTCCCAGATGGACGTCGGAAATGAAGACGGTGCGGTAGGATTGCTTCGGGCCGTCCGCCTGATAGCTTTGCGGATCGTTGATCCAGTCGGGAATCTTGCGCGCCAGCGACTTGACCGGAGATTCCAAGTTCTTTCGGTCGGTCCGGGATACAAATGCCGTCGTCATCGTACTTCTCCACAAGAGTGGACTGGACGTGCGTCCTTGCGATGGCGGTGCAGTAACGCCCCTGCGCGACAATAGTATTGCGCGTGTGTGACGGCGACTCTCATCAAATTGAAACCTTGCTGACACGCCCCCGCCATTGGCCTGTCATCGATCGGCGTCATTGTGGCTGGCCAGACAAGCCGCACGGCGCTGGACAAGGAAACTCACGGATTGGCTCAGGAACTGAACCGCGTCGGCGTGGCGAGCGCCTATGATCGCTGGGCGCCCATCTATGACCTGGTATTCGGCCCCGTCTTCAAGCGGGGTCGCCGTGCGGCGATCGACGCGGCGGAGACGGTCGGCGGCCGCATCCTGGAGGTCGGGGTCGGCACCGGCATCTCGTTGCCGCATTATCGTGCCGAGAGCCGGATCACCGGCATCGATATCGCCGACCAGATGCTCGACAAGGCGCGCGACCGGGTGAAGCGGCTGAAGCTGACCCAGGTCGAACGGATCGCGATCGGCGATGCCGAAGCGCTGGATTTCGACGATGCGTCGTTCGACGTGGTCGTCGCGCAATATGTCGTGTCGGCGGTGCCGCATCCCGACCGGGCGCTGAGCGAGTTCCTGCGCGTGGTGCGGCCCGGCGGCATGATCGTGATCGCGACCCGGCTGGGCGCGGAGGCGGGCGTGCGGGCGAAGATCGAGCGCGCGCTGATGCCGATCACCAGTCGGCTGGGCTGGCGCACCGATTTCCCGTGGTCGATCTATGGCGACTGGGCGGCGCGCAACCCGCAGGCGGAGCTGGTCGAGCGCCGGCCGCTCCCCCCGCTCGGCCATTTCTCGCTGGTGTGCTTCCGGCGTGCCGGCGTGGCCGGACAGGATAACCACCCGACACCCGCGCTCGGCGCGACCGCCTGAACCCCATTCTTTTCAAAGGCTAATTCGATGCCCGGATTCAAGGAAGCGTTGCACGAACAGCGGTGGGACGATCATCGCTATTACCATCACAGCATCATCAACCAGGCGCTGCATTTCGTCAGCGCGACGACGTTCTTGATCGCCTATGTCGTCGTGTGGATCGACCCGGCGGTGGCGAGCCTGCTCGGCTGGCTGGTGGCGATGACCGCGCGGCAATCGGGGCATTTCTTCTTCGAGCCGAAGACCTACGACCATATGAACCAGGCGACGCACGAGCATAAGGAAGAGATCAAGGTCGGGTACAACCTGTTCCGCAAGGTCGTCTTCATGGGGCTGTGGGCGGCGACGCCGATCCCGCTGCTGCTCGACCCGACGTTCTTCGGGGTGTTCGAGCCGCATGTCGGCTTCGTCGGGTTCCTGCGGCACCTGGCGCTGCTGTGGCTGGCGTTTGCGGTCGGGGGCTTGCTGTTCCGGGTGATCCAGTTGTTCATCCAGCGCGACGTGATGACCGGGATCGTGTGGGCGACCAAGATCGTGACCGATCCGTTCAACGACTTCATCCTGTACCGGAAAGCCCCGGTGCAGCTGTTGAAGGGCGCGCGGATCGATACGGATTTGCAGGAGGCGGCGCGGCACTAAGCGCCGGGCAAGGCGCAGTGAAAGCTCCGCCAAGCTTCAAGGCGCGCCCGGTCGGCGGCGCGAAAAGCGCCGTCCGACGCCATGGGCCTTGCCCGTGGCGGACCCGAAAACAAAGGCTTTTCCGGCCAAAGTTCACAAAGTTCACACTCGCGACCGGTTTGCACATTTGCGAACCGGTCGCATTTTCTTGGGCGGGGGGGGGGGGGATCGGTGGGGAGAAAAAGCGAAGGCGAGCATGATGGTGCGTGGCGGAGCAGGAAAGCGGAATTTCGCTGCTGGCCCAATATGCGCTAAACTGCACCGATAATATGATCCCCAGAGGTTGCTATGGCTGTTGTGCGCAAGACCATTACCCTGACCGAACAGCAGAATGCCTGGATCGGCGCGCAGATTGCGGCCGGCCACTATACCAATGACAGCGAGGCGATCCGCGACCTCATCCGACGCGAGCAGGAACGGGGGCAGGTCGACGAGCGCCTTCGCGCGGCGCTGATTGAGGGCGAGAATAGCGGAGCACCCGAACGATTCGACTTCGCCGCGTTCAAGGAGCGTAAAGCCGCCCAACATGGCTGAGTTCCGGCTCACGCCGGCGGCGCAGGCCGATGTGGAGGCGATTTTCGATCATGGCGTCGCGGCATGGGGTTTGCCGCAGGCAATGGCCTATACGGATCGGATCGAAGCTGCATTGCATGCCACTGCCGGTGCGCCGATGCAGGCCCCCAGTTGCGATCACATCCGATCCGGCTATCGCCGCCGATCGGTCGGACAGCATGTGATCTTCTTCAGACCCACGGAATATGGCGTTGCGGTCGTCCGCATCCTGCACCGAAGGATGGACCCGCTCCTCAACCTGTGATTCCGCTCGTTCCGCCCCTGCAACATTATCCGCGCCCGATACCTGTTAACGGGCCGGCGGCACCCCATATACGATCCGGCCCCGCCGAATCCGGCTGGTCCCGCTACCGGCGCCGGCCGGTCGACCCTATCCGCGTGGCCCGGCGGTCCGTTTGCTCGAATGATGACTGGACCGACATGCAGGACGATTGGCGACGGGGCATCCCGACCGCGGTGACGACTTCGCGGGCGATGAACGTGCGCATCGCGCGCGCCGATGTGGAGGCGCTGTGCCGCAAGCATGGCGCGTCGATCAGTGCGATCGAGACGCTGCATTCGGGTGGCACGCATGTCGTGCTGAAGAACGGCGACGCGGCCGAGACGATGCGCAAGGCGTTCGGCAAGAAGCTGATCGCCGGCGCGGTCGTGCGGACGCCATGGGTGCGCAACGGCTGACCCGGCGAGCGATCCCCCGATGACCCGCGACACGCCCGCCCTGACCCGCGCGCTCGAACTGGCCGCGTCGGGCGCATTCAGTTCGGTGAACCACATCCGGCAGGCGCTGCGCCGCGAGGGCTATACCTCGCTGGCGCAGGATCTGTCGGGGCATCAGGCGAACCGGGCGATCATCGAACAGTTGCACGCGGTCGCCGACGCGCGGCGGGAATGAGGCGGGACAGGGCATGACGCCAGGCGGATGGGCTTCGATGCCGATGCGCCGGCGGGAGTCCATATCCGCCAGCGTCGCAAATTCAGCCGAAACGTCAGCGTCCATAGATTCCCGCCTGCGCGGGAATGACGAAATCCAGTGGTCACCGGTGAATGTCGATCGGCCCTATCCCCGCCCCAGCCGCCGCGCGAGCGTCTCCCGCAACACCTGTCGCCGCAGCATCTTGTTGGTCGTGCCGGGGGCGGTCCACCACCAGCCGTCGTGTTGCATCGCCTGCGCCGCCCGGACGAACCGCGCGATCACCTCGGCGAAAGCGGCGTCGTCATAGTTCAGGCTGAAGATCAGGCGGCCGGTGCCGACCCAGCTCAAGGCCAGCCCTTCGGCGCGGGCATAATATTGCAGCATCCAGTTGTAGCGCGACGGCACCGCATAGGTGATCGTCCACACCGTCTGCATCCCCGCCGCCCGCACGGGCAGGTCCGCAGCCTCCATCGCCGCGTTGAACTGGTCGAGGCGCGCGTCCCAGCGGGTGTCGACGCCCGCGTACATCGCCTGCACCTCGGGGGTGTCGAGCCGTTCGAGGAACACGTCCATCGCGCCCATGACGTACGGATGCGCGTTGAAGGTGCCGCGCGCGAAGCAGATGTCGGCGGGTTGTTCGGGGCGGAAGCGCCGCATCAGGTCGGCGCGGCCGCAGACGACGCCGATCGGCAGGCCGCCGCCCAGCGTCTTGCCATAGGTCACCATGTCGGGCTGCACGCCGAACGCCTCGGCCATGCCGCCACGCGCGAGGCGGAAGCCCATGAACACTTCGTCAAAGATCAGGACGATGCCGGCCTTCGTACAAACCTCGCGCAGCTTTACCAGCCAGTCGCGATAGGCGGCGCGGTCGAGGTGCGCGGAGCGACTGCTGTCGACCATCGTGCCATCGGACGGCGCGCCCTTGTTCGGGTGCATCGCCTGGAGCGGGTTGACGAGGACGCAGGCGATATCCTTGCGCATGGCCAGCACGTGCAGCGTCCGGTCGGACAGTTCGGACAGGGTGAGCGTGTTGTCGGCCGGCGTCGGGTTGCCGATGCCCGGCTGCACATCGCCCCACCAGCCGTGATAGGCCCCGGCGAAGCGCACCACGCGGCGTCGGCCGGTGTGGTAGCGGGCGAGGCGCACCGCCTGCATGACCGCTTCGGTGCCGGACATGTGGAACGACACCTCGTCCATGCCGCTGATCACCTTCAGCCGGGTGACATTGGCGGCGATGACCGGGTGATAATTGCCCAGCACCGGGCCGAGATCGGCGACGCGGGCGCTCCCTTCCGCGATGCAGTCCTTATAGAAATCATGGCCGAACAGGTTGACGCCGTAGGAGCCGGCAAGGTCGTAGAAGATATTGCCGTCGAGGTCGGTGACGGTGACACCCGACGACGACTGGTAGAAGGTGCCGGTCGACAATTGCTCGCGGACCTTGGCGCTGAACTGGAACGGCACGCGGTAGCGGCCGGTGAATTGCAGGTCGGACAGCCCTTCGCGCAGCTCCTTCGTCGCGGCGATCGTCCGCGCGAAACGGGTGGCGTAGAGCGCGGAAAGGCGTTCGAAGCCGGCGCGGCGCTTGGCCGCGACCTCTGCGGGGGCATCGTCGGCGGCAAAGAAGCGGGCGTCGTCATAGTCGTAGAAGGCGATCTGGCGCGCGATGCGCTGCCCCCAGCGGACATGGCCGGTCAGCGAGCCATGCTTGGCGCGGCTGAGCGCCAGGCGGGCGCGGCCCTTGGTGGCGGCAAGACCGGCGACTCCGGCGGCGAGTGCAAGGGCAAGGGGCATCATGGCTGACGCAAATATGACCCGATAAGGAAATATTGATGACGGTCATGGACCGCACCGCCCCCTCGCCGCTTGCCCGTGCCATCGCCCGGCTGACCGACATCGAATCGCTGAACTATGCCGCGACCAACTGGCTACCACGCCGGACGCTCACGCGGGCGATGGGGTGGTTCAGCAAGGTCGAGCAGCCTCTGGTCGCCAGGGTATCGATCGCGGTGTGGCGGACCTTTTGCGATGTCGACCTGTCCGATGCGGCGGAGACACGCTGGCCCTCGATGCACGCCTGCTTCATCCGGCGATTGCGGCCGGGGGCGCGGACGTTCGCGGCACAGGCGCATCAGGTGGCGTCGCCATCGGACGGGATCATCGTCGCGAGCGGAGCGATCACCGGCGATTCGATCGTGCAGGCGAAGGGGAAACGCTATTCGATCGCCGAGCTGACCGGGGGCGAGGGCGAGGCGTATCTGGGGGGGAGCTTCGTCACGCTGCGGCTGACCGCTGGCATGTATCACCGCTTTCACGCGCCCCAGGACGGGCGGGTCGAGCGGGTGCGCTATTTTCCCGGCGATTGTTTCAACGTGAACCCGCCGGCGTTGAAGCGGGTCGAGCGGCTCTATTGCCGCAACGAACGCGCGACGGTGCGGATGCGGTTGAAGGACGGGATGCCGATCCTGCTGGTGCCGGTGGCGGCGATCCTGGTCGCGGCGATCCGGCTGACCTTTCTCGACACGGTGAAGCTACTGCGCGACCGGGCGGAGCCGATCGCAGATATCGATGTCGCCGTGGCGCAGGGCGAGGAAATGGGGTGGTTCGAACATGGATCGACCATCGTGCTGCTGACCCCGGCGCCGTTCGTGCTGGCGGACGGGGTGCAGACCGGCGACCGGGTACGCGCGGGCGACGTGTTGTTCGACCGGGCGGTGGTCGAGGATATCTAGGATGTCCGCTCGTCACTCCCGCTAAGGCGGGAGTCCATAACCTTCGCCGTTGCGGATCGAGCCGAACCGTCAGCGTTTATGGATTCCCGCCTTCGCGGGAATGACGGAAGGGTTGCGTTGCCCACCCGCCCCGCGCCACTCTGCCGGCGAAGAGGGAGACGGGATGAGCGGCATCGTCGATGCGCATGTGCATGTGTGGCGGGTCGATGCGCCGTTCCATGGCTGGCCGGCGCCATCGGACGGGGTACTGTATCGCAGCCATTCGCTCGCCGATGTGCGTGCGGCGATGGGGGATGCGCCGGTCGAGCGTGTGGTGCTGGTGCAGGCGCAGACCGACGATCGGGAGACGGACTGGCTGCTGCAGATTGCCGGGGCCGATCCATGGGTCGCGGGCGTGGTGGGCTGGGTCGCGCTCGACAGCCCCGCCGCGCCCGAGCGGATCACGGCGCTGGCCGCGAACCCCAGCCTGCTGGGCCTGAGGCCGATGGTGCAGGCGATCGCGGATACCGACTGGCTGCTCGGCGACGATGTGGCGCAGGGCGTGGCGGCGATGGTCGCGCATGGGTTGCGGTTCGATGCGCTGGTGCAGCCGCGCCATCTGGGCGTGCTGGCAAAATTCGCGGATCGCTGGCCGACCTTGCCGATCGTGATCGACCATGCGGCCAAGCCAGTGCCGCCGGGGGATGCCGACTGGTGCAACGGGATGGCGGCGCTGGCGGCGCGGCCTTCGGTATGGTGCAAGCTGTCGGGGCTGCGCACCGAACAGGCGGCGGGGAGTGATCCGCTGGCGCTGGGGCCGATGGTGGAGCGGCTGGTCGAATGGTTCGGGGACCGGCTGCTGTGGGGCAGCGACTGGCCGGTCCTGGCGGCGGCAGGGGATGGCTATGGCGACTGGCTGGCGACGACGCGGGCGGTGACCGCGGGGCTGTCGGCCAGCGAGCGGGCGCGGTTGATGGGTGGCGCGGCGCGGGCATTCTACGGGATTTGATCATCGCGCAACGTATCCCCGCGCAGGCGGGGGTCCAGAATTTTTCTCCTCGCAAGCGGCGACGTTCCTGGCTCTGGACCCCCGCCTGCGCAGGGGTACGGCAGCGTGCGAGACGCTCCACCCTTCCAATCCGCCCCCGCTGCCCGCTACAAGCAGCCCAACTCGAAGGGGAATTGCCATGGTTCGTTCGCTGGTCGCCGTGTTGCTGGCCTCCTGCCTCGCTTTGCCCGCCGCCGCGCAGACCGCGCCGGTGACACAGACCGCCGCGCGCGATCCGGGGGCGAATGCGCCGGTCAGCTATGCCGTGTCCTTTCCGCAGGCGCAGCATCACCGCGCGCGGATCGTCGCGACGTGGCGCGGCGTGCCCGCCGGGCCGCTGCGGGTGCAGATGTCGCGGTCGTCGCCGGGGCGCTATGCGATCCATGAATTCGCCAAGAACGTGTACGACGTCAGCGCGACCGATGGCGCCGGGCGGCCGCTCAAGCTGACGCGGACCGACCCCTATGGGTGGAGCGTCGCGGGCCATGACGGCACGGTCGTGGTAAGCTACACGCTGTATGGCGACCGGGGCGACGGCACCTATGCGCAGATCGATGCGACCCACGCGCATCTGAACATGCCCGCGACCTTCCTGTGGGCGACCGGCTATGATGCCCAGCCGATCAGCGTGCGCTTCGCCAGCCCCGACCCGACCTGGAAAGTCGCGACGCAGTTGCCCGCCGGGACCGCGCCGGGCAGCTATTGGGCGCCGAACCTGCAATATTTCATGGACAGCCCGACCGAGCTGTCGAACCACATGGTGCGTGAATGGCAGGAGGCGGGCAAGACGTTCCGCCTGACGCTCCACCACGGTGGCACCGCCGCCGACATGGACCGCTTCACCGAAAAGGCGAAGAAGGTCGTGGCCGAGGAGATCAAAATCTTCGGCGCGCCGGCGAATTATGATTTCGGAACCTATACCTTCATCGCCGACTATCGCCCGTCGGTGAACGGCGACGGGATGGAGCATCGCAACTCGACGATCATCACCGACAAGCGCTCGCTGGCCGAGGCGAAGGACGACCAGCTCGGCACGCTGGCGCATGAATTCTTCCACAGCTGGAACGTCGAGCGGCTGCGCCCGCGCGAGCTGGAGCCGTTCGACTTCACCCGCGCCAACCCCACCCCCTCGCTGTGGCTGGCGGAGGGGTTCACCAGCTATTACGGGCCGCTGTCGATCCGCCGCGCGGGGCTATCGTCGGTCGATGAATGGCTGGGCGAGATGGGCGCGATGGTGAACGGGGTGGTCAACAGCCCGGCGCGGATCGCGGCGCGGATCAATGCCTCGCCGCAGGAAATGAGCCTGCGCGCGCCGTTCGTCGATGCCGCGACCGCAATCGATCCGGTCGAACCGAACATCTTCGTGTCCTACTACCCCTATGGCGCGGTGATCGGCCTGACGCTCGACCTGCAACTGCGCCAGCGGTTTCCGGGCAAGACCCTCGACGATTATATGCGGCTGTTGTGGAAGACGCATGGCGCGACCGAGCAGTCCTATACCCCTGCCGACCTGCGTGCGGCGCTGGCGACGCTGACCGGGGACAAGGCGTTCGCCGACCAGTTCTTCGACCGTACGATCGAGGGCAGCTTCCTGCCCGATTTCACGCCGCTGCTGGAGCAGGCCGGGCTGGTGCTGCGCGCGGCGCAGCCGGCCAGGGGCTGGATCGGGCGGGCCAATGCGACACAGGAGGCGGACGGCGTGACGCTGACGCTGTCACCGGCGCAGAACACGCCGCTGTTTGCCGCCGGGGTGGATCGTGGCGACGTGATCGTGTCGCTGGGCGGACAGCCGGTCGGTGACCTGGCGGCGTGGAATGCGGCCGTCGCGGCGCTGAAGCCCGGTACGGCCACCGAGCTGCGCTATCGCCAGCGCGGGATCAACCGGGTGGCGACGATCACCCCGGTCGCCGATCCGACGCTGGAGATCGTGCGCGGCGAGACGGTCGGGCGGACGCCCACCGCAAGGCAGCGCGCGTTCCGTGCCGGCTGGCTGGGCGCGGAATAGGCACGATGCGGCTGTGCGCCGATGTCGGCGGTTCGTTCATCGACATCGCCGCGTTCGACGACGATGCGCGGATCGTGTGGCGCCGCAAGACGCCGACGCCCGTCGACGACTGGGCGGGGTTCGTTGCGGTCTTTCGCGATGCGGCGCAGGCAACCGCGTGCGGGCGCGTGGGCGTAGCGACCGCCGGGCTGGTCGACCCGGCAAGCGGTGTCGTCGCCAGCGCGAACATCCCGTGCATCGACGGGCGGCGGCTGGCGCACGACCTGCGCGGCGCGCTGGCGTTGCCGGTGCTGGTGGTGAACGACGCCGACGCGTTCGTGCTGGCCGAAGCGACGCTGGGCGCCGGCCGGGGGCATGACCGGGTGTTCGGCATCATCCTGGGCACCGGGGTGGGTGGCGGGCTGGTCGAGCGCGGGCGGATCGTGAGCGGCGCGGGCGGGATCGGCGGCGAATGGGGGCACGGACAGATGATCCATGCCAGCCCCGTGGCGCCGGATGCGATGCCGGTCTTCGCGTGCGGGTGCGGACGGCAAGGGTGTCTCGACACGATCGGCAGCGCGCGCGGGCTGGAGCGGTTGCACCAGTTTCTGCATGGCGTGGACGTCGACAGCATTGCGATCACGCGCGGGGCGGAAGCGGGCGAGGCGCAGGCGGCAGCGACGGTCGCATGGTTCTGCGACCTGCTGGGCGGACCGATCGCGATGCTGCTGCACGCCGTGTCGGCGACGATCGTGCCGGTCGGCGGCGGGCTGGCGAACGCTACGGGACTGATCGCGGCGCTGGATGCGCGGGTGCGGGCGAATTTGCTGACCCCGGTCGCGACGCCGGTGGTGGTGCCGGGAATGCTGGGCGACGAAGCGGGGTTGATCGGGGCGTTCGTCGCGGGGGGATAGCGGTCACCCTCACCCTTCTGCGGCTTCGCCGCTCCCTCCCTCTCCCACCGGGAGAGGGAAGGGCGAAGGCCTCGTCGTTACCGGCGATAGCCCGGACGACCGTTGCGGTCGTGCTTGTCGACGCGAATCTTGTAGGACAGCGCGTTGAAGCGGCGGTCGAGGTCGCGGCGCTCCTGCATCGACAGGCCGTTCGAGCGGCGATAGCGCTGTTCGAGCTGGGCGATCTGGCGGAATTCGCCGCGCAGGTTCACCGCTTCACGCCGGCTGAGCGCGCCGCTGCGGATACCCTGGTCGATGCGGCGTTCGATCTGCGCCTGGCGCTGGTTGACCGACTGCCATGGCTGGGCGGCGGCGGGCAAAGCGGTCATCGCGACGCCAAGGCCGGCGAGCATCAGTGCGAACTTCTTCATCCCTTTTCTCCTTTGTCGAACCATCGGGGTCGAAGGTGAAAATGGCGAACGCGTGTCGCAGGGGTTTGTCGCAAAGGGCAGAAAATTGTGTCGGATTGTCGCGACTTGGACGGGTCCGTTCAGCTTCAGGCGGGCAATCCCTTCGCACGCAGGATCGGGGTCAGCACCTGCTCCATCGCGGCATAGCCCGCCGGCGTCGGATGCACGCCGTCATTGGCAAATCCCGGCCGCATCGCACCCGCAGGCGTCGCCAGTGCCGGCGTGTAGTCGACGAAGGTGATGCGGTTCTTCGCCGCATAGTCCTTCGCCCAGGCGTTGATCGCGCGGATCGGGGCGACGGTGGGCAGGCCCGGTTTCCACGGGAAACCGTCCGCCGGGGGCACGCTGGCGAGCAGCACGCCGATGCCGGCCTGACGCGCGATCATCACCATCATCGCGAGGTTGTCGTGGGTCTGTGCCGGCGTCATCGGCCCGGTATTGCCGGCGATGTCGTTGGTGCCGGCCATGATGTGAACATAGCGCGGCCGGTGGGCGACGACATCGGCCATCATGCGCAGCACCATCTGCGGTGTCGTCTGCCCGCTGATCCCGCGTCCGACGCGGCCGGGACGGAAGAAGTCGGGGCGGCTGCCGCGCCATCCTTCGGTGATCGAATCACCCATGAACACGATGTCGGTCTTCGCCCCCGACGCAGCGAGCGCGGCATTGTCGGCGGCATAGCGGCCGAGCCACGGCCAGTCGGTCGCGAGCTGGCGCTGGTGCTTTACCTCCCAGCTTTCCTCCTGCGCGGCGCAAGCGGCGGCGGGAAGCAAGGCGGACGCGGCGGCAAGACCGAGGAAATGGCGACGATCGGGGGTCATAGCGATCCTTCCAGGCGGCAGATTTCGGGGCGGATGTCGCCGTCGCGCGGGCTGGCACCGCGCGCGTCGAACAGGATATTGGCAGGCTTGCCCTTGGCCGTGCGGGTCCAGGCCGGGCGGCCGTCGCCATTGGGATCGCCGGTGGTGGCAAAGGCGACCCAGTAATCCTGCATCCACACCGGCCCGGCGCGACGGTCGTTGAAGATATAGTCGATTTCGGCCGCATGGGTCGTCGGCCCCGCCCCGCCGTCGCGGGCAAGATCGAACTCATAGCGCCATACCGGCCAGTTGCGGGCGGCGAGCAGATTGGCCAGCGTGCCCGCCGGGCAGCGGAAGGTCGCGTCGGTCGCGATCTGCTGGTCGCGTGTACCCAGGCGCGGATGTGGCAGCGGGTCGGCATCGTCGAGCCGGTAATAGGTCCGCGCCGCGTCAACATTGCTGCCGAACGACAGGTCGACGAACCCGTCGCGCGCCGGACGCCCGCCGGGCAGGTCGAGTTCGAGCAGGTTGCTGCCGACGATAACCGGACGTTTGGGCGCGGTGACGAACAGCCGGTCGGGCGTGTCGGGCAGCACCGCGCCGTCGATCGTCGTGCGCAGATAGAGATAATCGTCGGCGGTCAGCTTCGCATCGTGCAGCTTCAGGTCGGCCGCCAGCAGCGCGGCGGGCGATGCGGTGCGCAGCGCCACGCTGCCGCGCTTGCCGAGCAGCACGTCGAGCTGGTCGCCGATGCGGAACGCTTCCTTCAGTGGACGCCATGGCAGGCCGAAGCCGGGGGTGCCCGATTCCATCGTCGCCTTGGCGAACAGCCCGCGTGCCAAGGGCGAGGCGAGCAGCAGCGACACGTCCTGCGACCCGGCGCTTTCCCCGGCGATGGTGACATTATCGGGGTCGCCACCGAACTTGGCGATATTGTCGCGAACCCAGCGCAGCGCCGCGATCTGGTCCATCAGGCCGTAATTGCCGCTCTTGCCATCGGCCTCCGCCGCCAGCGCACGGTGCGGCAGGAAGCCGAAGATGCCGAGCCGATACTGGACCGCGACCACGACCACCCCGCGCTTGCCGATCGACGACAGCGCCATGTCGCCCGCCGATCCCGCACGGTTGCTGCCGCCGTGGATCCACACGATCACTGGGCGCTTGCCGGTCAAGGCGGGCGTGCCGACGTCGAGCGTCAGGCAATCCTCGCTGGCGAACACATGGTCGGCGCGGTTCCAGCCATAGTCGTTCTGGAGACAGGCGGGCGCACGGGCGGTGGTGGTGCGGATGCCGGTCCATTCGACCACCGGCTGCGGTTCGCGCCAGCGGTTGGCGCCCAGCGGAGGTGCGGCGAAGGGAATGCCGCGGAAGAGGATGCGATCGGCCTCCGCCCTGCCCTCGACGATGCCGCCGGAGACGGAGACGCGCGGCGGCGTCGGGGCGGCGGGGGTTTCCTGTGCGGTGGCGGGGGTTGCCGTGGCGAGGAGTAGAGATGCCCAGATTGCCTTCATCGCCGTGCCCCTGTGTGTTGCCGTGCGGGTCCGGGTAGCAAATCCTCCCCGGCACGGGGAGGGGGACCGTTGCCGAAGGCGATGGTGGAGGGGGTTCGCCCCGCAATGCAACCGGGTCGTATGCGGATGCGCCCCTCCACCATGCTGCGCATGGTCCCCCTCCCCGTGCCGGGGAGGAGCTTTTTACTTCGCGCAGGTCAGCTTCACGTCCGCCGTGGTGCCGAGCGCCACCCGCGCCACGCTGACCGTCAGCGCGCCGTCGGTGGCGAGGACGAAGGGCGTGTCGACCTTCGCCATGTTCACATTGCCGCCGAAGCATTTGAGCGGCACGCCCAGCGTCTTCCACTGGCCGGTACCCAACTGCTCCATCCGGCCGAGCGAAACCTGCCCGCCCCCCGGACCGCTGCGCAGCGACAGCGCGACCGGCCTGGTCGGGGCGGCGTCGACGCGCATCGTCGCGGTCAGCAGGACGTCGCCATTGGTCTGGCGGGTCAGGTCGACCGGCGACTGGGTGCTGAGCAGGATCTGCGCCGGGCCGGTGCCATCGATGACGAAGCGCCGCGCGCCTTCCTGTACGCCGTGATCGGTCGCGGTGACCTTTACCCGGCCCGCGCCGGACTGGGCGGGCACCGTAGTGATGCGGGTGTTGCCGCCGGTACCGGCACCGCCGACCTCCAGCGACCATGCGGTCGCGGGCAGGCCCTTGTCCATGAACACGTCGCCGGCATCGACCTCGGCGACCTTGGGGTCCTCGGACAGGGTCGGCACGGTCGTCCGGCTGGCGCCGGTCAGGCCATAGCCGCGCGGGAACTAGGTCGGCCCGGTGGCGTCGGCGGTCGCCGGCCAGGCGAAGGAGAGCGTGCCGGTGAAGTCGCGCTTCGCCTTGCCGCTGCGGTCCTTCAGCAGCACGTCGGCGACGCCCGCCCCTTCCGATCCGGGCAGCCATGCGACGACGAAGGCATCGGCGGCGTTGATCGCGGCGTTCACGAACAGCGGGCGACCGGTCAGCATGACGGCGACGACGGGAATACCCTGCGCCTTCAGCTTCTTCATGGTTTCAATGGGTTGGCGTAGTTCGGGCCGCAGTTGCAGCGTCTTGATGTCGCCCTGGAACTCGGCATAGGGCGTTTCGCCGAACACGACGATCGCCGCATCGGGCTTGGCCCCGGTGAAGCTGCCATCGGCCGACAGCATGGCCGAACCGCCCGCCGCCTTCGCCGCTGCCTCCAGCCCCTGATAGATCGAGGTCGCGCCGGGGAAATATTTCGGGTCGATCCCCGTCCCCTGCCACGTCAGCGTCCAGCCGCCCGACTGGCGCGCGACGTCGTTCGCACCGTCGCCGGCGACCAGCACCCGCGCACCGGCCCTGATCGGCAGCAGCGAGCCGTTGTTCTTGAGCAGCACCAGCGACTTGGCCACCGCTTCGCGCGCGATGGCACGGTGTTCGGGACTGCCGAGCAGGTCGAACTTGCCCGACAGCGGGCGCGACGACGGCTTGCCCGCCTCGAACAGGCCGGCGCGCAGCTTTACCCGCAGGATGTTGGACACCGCATCGTCCAGTCGGCTCATCGGGACTTCACCCGACTTCACCTGGCGGACGAGGTTTTCCCAGATCGGCTTCCAGCTGTCGGGCGCCATGTACATGTCCAGCCCGGCATTGATCGCGCGCGGGCACGACGCGTTGGTGCAGCCCGCGACCTGGCCATGCGCGTTCCAGTCGCTGACGATGAACCCGCCAAAGCCCATGCGCTTCTTCAGCACATCGGTCAGCAGGCCCTTGTGCCCGGTGATCTTTTCGCCGTTCCAGCTCGAAAAGCTGGCCATGACCGTCTGCACCCCGGCATTGATCGCCGAGACATAGGGCGTGCCGTGAATGTCGCGCAGCTGGGTTTCGGAAATCTTCGCGTCGCCCTGATCCTGCCCGCCGAACGTGCCGCCGTCCGCCAGGAAATGCTTGGTCGAGGCGAGGACGTAGGGACCCTTCAACTGGTTGGTCGAGCCGGGTGCGCCCTGGAGCCCTTCGATGAACTGCGTGACATAGCTGGCGACCAGCTTCGGATCGGACGAATAGCCTTCGTACGCGCGGCCCCAGCGCAGGTCCTGCGGCACGGTGATGGTCGGCGCGAAGGTCCATTCGATGCCGGTCGCGCGGATTTCCGCTGCCGTCGCCTGCGCGATCTTTCGCATGAGGGCCGGGTCGTGCATCGCGCCCAATCCGACATTGTGCGGGAACAGCGTGGCACCGACGATATTGCTGTGGCCATGGACCGCATCGGTGCCCCAGATGACGGGAATGCCGACGCCGCCGCCGCTCTTGTCGACCGAGGCGGCATAGAAGCGATCGGCGAGCTTCAGCCATTCGGACGCGGGCGCGAATTCGTCGTTGTTAGGCGCGGAGTTACCGCCGTTCAGCACCGAGCCGAGGTGATAGCGCTTCACATCCTCCGGCGTCAGGCTGGCGATGTCGCCCTGCACGACCTGCCCCACCTTTTCCTCCAGCGTCATCCGCTTGAGCAGGTCGGCGATGCGTGCCTCGATCGCCGGATCGGCCTTGTACGGCCAGTTCGCCTGCGGCCAGAGTTCGGGATGGGCGGTGGCGGCGGGGGCCGGCGCGGGAACCGTCTGCGCTGCGACTGGCAGCGCTCCCAATAGCAGGGCAGACCCCAGCAGCAACGTCGTAACCGGTTTCATCACATCACTCTCCCCGACGCGCGCGTGCTCCGCGCGATCCTCTTACCGCTCCGTTCGGCAATTCCGACAGCGTTGTCAACGTCCAAACCGATCTTTTCGATAGCGAATTTCGGATTGAACCGCCCGGACGGCTGGTCCACGCTGTTGTCCGACAAACCGGCGGCACGACCGCCGTACAGGGAGATTGCGTGTTGCCCCCCATCCTTGCGGCCGCCCGCCGGTGACGACCGAGCGCGCACCCATCCGCCTGTCGGGAACCAACCTCGAACGCGCGGCCGATCATAATCAGCGGGTAACGTTGCACGCGATCCGGGTATCGGGATCGCTGACGCGGATCGACCTGGCCAATATCACCGGGCTGACCCCGCCGGCGATCGCCAACATCACCCGCCGGCTGCTGGGCGAAGGGCTGGTGCTGGAGGCCGGACAGCGGCGCGGCGGGCGCGGGCAACCGCCGACGAAGCTGGTGGTGAACCCCGCCGCCTGCTTTGCGATCGGCGTCAATATCGACCGCGACCATGTGACGATCGTGCTGGTCGATTTCGCCGGACAGACGCTGGCGCGCGCCACCCGCGAAGTCGATTTCGCGATGCCCGACGACGTTGCGGCCTTCTATCGATCGGCGGTCGACGGCCTGATCGCCGAGGCCGGGATCGATCGGAAGCGGATCGTGGGCATCGGGATCGCCCGCCCCGACGACCTGGGCACGGTCGACCTGCCGGGCCGACCGGAGCGCTATACCGCGTGGGAAGCGGTCGACATGGCCGCGCTGTTCGCCCGGCCGATCGACCTGCCGGTCTTTGTCGAGAACGACGCCGCCGCCGCCGCGATGGGCGAATTGCAGCTGGGCCATGGCCAGCACCAGGCAAGTTTCTTCTACATTCTCATTTCCTCCGCGCTGGGCGGCGGGCTGGTGCTGGACGGCAGCTATTATCGCGGGGCGCAGGGACGTTCGGGCGAGCTGGGCTTCCTGCTGGGCAGCGACGGCAAGGGCGGGCAGACACAGATCCAACATACCGTGTCGCTATCGGGGCTGTCGCATCCCTTACGCGATGCGGGCTTTACGCTGGCCGACATGCTGGGCGGGCGGAGCGACGACCCGGCATTGCTGGCGGTGGTGGATGCGTGGATCGATGCGTCGGTCAAACGGCTGGTCGAGCCGCTGGTCGCCATCAACTGCCTGATCAATCCGGCGGCGGTATTCGTCGGCGGGCGTCTGCCGGGCGAACATGTCGATACGCTGGCCGAGCGGCTGAACGCGCGGATGCAGCGGGTGGGCAACGTGCCCGCACTGGCCCCGGTGCGGCGCGCGATGCTGGCCGAGGATGCCCCGGCGGTCGGCGCGGCGATCCTGCCGTTCAGCCATTTCCTGCTGCCCAGCGCCACCGCGCTGTGGAAGGCGGAGGACGCCGGCTAAGCCATCAGCGGCGGGGCAGCGGTGAATTCGGGGCGTTCGGCATCGCCCCGTCCCTGAACGCGACGACCAGCGCAAGTTCGAACCGCGCGCCGCATCCTGTCGTACAGGGGCGGGGTGCCGCGATCGGATCGGGGGACTGGGCATCGTTGCGCATGGCGTCGCCTCCGGGCTGGATCGGCCATTATCATACGGGATGGTTAAATCGCGATTAGCGACAAGGGAGGGAAAATGATCGGACGAGACGGCACTTTGGGCGGAATCCTCGCGGCCGCAACGATGGTCGGCGGCGCACCGGCCGATGCCGCGCCGAAACCGGCGGCGGCGGTCGAGGCGCTGGTCGATCGGTTCGACGCGGCGCGCGCGGCATTCGATCCCCCCGCCCTCGCCGCCACGCTGGCCGAAGAGTATGTCGAGATTTCGCCGGTCGGCACGGTCGATTCCCGTGCGGCGGTGCTAAGCTTCTACACCCCCGACCACCGCAACCCGGTGCCGCCGATGCGTCAGGACGAACGCGTCGTCCGCGTGACCGGCACCTTCGCATCGATGACCGAGCGCAAACAGCTGACCCTGCCGGGCGGTACCGTCCGGGCGATCCGCGTCGGCTATGTCGCTCGCCGGGTAGGCGATGGATGACGGCTGGTTTCGGCGCAATATACCCCGATCCCGCCCGCACGTTGAACGCACGTCCGATCGGCGGCATAATTCGGATTTCAATTTGCCTTTTTCACCAAATCCTGCGACGCTCGTGGCTATTCACAAGCGAAAAAGGTTTTGGGGGATGAACATGGCTTTCGATCCGGCGTCACAGGGCAGGCACGGAGCATTGCCGCTGGTCGGGATCGAACTGGGTGGGACGAAATGCGTCTGCACGCTGGCCCATGGACCGGATGCCATCGTGGCGCAGGAAACCGTGCCGACCGAACATCCCTCCGTCACCCTGCCCGCCATCGCCGCCATCCTGCAGCGGTGGTGGGATGCGGGAGGCTTTGCCGCGCTTGGCATCGCCAGCTTCGGTCCGGTCGACCTGGACCCGGCATCGCCGACCTGGGGCCATATCCTGGCCACGACCAAGCCCGACTGGCCGATGACCGATCTCGCGGGTCCGCTGTCGCGGGCGTTCGACGCGCCGGTCGCGTTCGACACCGACGTCAACGGCGCGGCCTATGCCGAGGTGCTGTGGGGCTGTGCGCAGGGCCTCGACGATTTCGCCTATGTCACGATCGGGACCGGCGTCGGCGTCGGACTGCTGGTCAACGGCAAGCCGACGCGCGGCATCGGCCATGCGGAGATCGGCCATTTGCGGGTCCCCCGGCTGCCGACCGACACGCTGCCCAGCGGCTGCCCGTTCCACGACGATTGCGTCGAGGGGCTGGCATCGGGGACGGGGATCAAGGCGGCGCTGGGCGACGTCCATGTCTCGACGCTCGCCGAGGATCATCCGGTGTGGGACCGGGTGGCGTCGGCGATCACCGCGATGTGCCATGCGATGGTCTGCACGACGGGACCGAAGCGGATCGCGATCGGCGGCGGGGTGATGAACAAGCAGCCGCACCTGCTGGCGCGGATCGAACCGGCGCTGCGGGCCAGCATCAACGGCTATCTGCCGCTGCCGGCGCGCGACTATGTCGTCGCCCCTGCGCTTGGCGATCAGGCCGGGCCGATGGGATCGATCGCACTGGCGCAGGTCGCGCTGGCGGAGCAGGTCGCGGCGTGATTTCGAGGCGTCGTCCCGGCGGAGGCTGGGGCGACGCTTGCCGCCAGGCGGCCAGATGCTACCGTCGGAACGATACCCGGTTGCCAGCGCCTGCGATGTTCACGCGCGCCTTGCTGCCATCGGGGGTGCGGTAGAACACGGTGTTGCTGGCCCCTTCGATCCGGACCGATGCGCGCGGCGCCAGGTCGATGGTCACGCGGTTGCCGGCCCCTTCGATCACCAGCGCGCTGCACCGTCCGGTGATCCGCATGGTATTGCCGGCCCCTTCGACGGTCGCGACCCCGCCGTCGCAGTCGAGTTCCTGCGTGGCACCGGCGCCTTGCTGGCGAACCTGTGCCGGCAGCGTGGTCGGCAGCGCGAGGGCGGAAAACAGCAGGGCAATGCGAACGACCATGAACTCTCTCCCATGACGGTCAGGCGGCAAGCCTAACCGCGTCGGGGCAGGGAAGCCATGGCCGTTCAGTGCGATCAGTGCAGGCTCTTCGCCGATGCAGCGTTGCGCGGCGCGGTGCGGCCGGCGGCGATGGCAAAGGCGCACAGCGCGGCATAGCAGAGCGCCGGGACGACGAACGCCGCGCCGTGCCCGACCGCGCCCGACACCAGCCCGACGATCAGCGGAATGACCGCCCCGCCGAAGATCGCGGTGCAGAGCAGGCCGGAGGTCGCCGCCTCGCTGGCACTCGAGCGTTCGAGGGTCAGGGTGAAGATGACCGGGAACATGATCGAGTTGAACAGCCCGATGCCGAGCGCCACGAAGCCCGCACCGACCCCGCCGACCAGCGCGACGTACAGGCACATGGCAACCGCGATGCCGGTGAACAGCGCCAGCAGCTTGTGCGCCTTCACCTTCGACAGCAGCACCGACCCGATCGCGCGGCCGACCATCGCGCCCAGCCAGTAGAAGGCGACCGCCTTGCCCGCTTCCTGCAACGATACGCCGGGAACCCCGTCGCTGCCCATGGCGAGGCCCAGCAGCGGCACACCGAACGCCGCGTCCGAAGCGCCCCACACGGTGTCGCCGTTCAGGAACAGCGCCATCTGCGTCCCGATCGCGACTTCCGCGCCGACATAGATGAAGATCGCGGCGGCACCCAGCACCGCCCAGCGCGAGGAGAAGGCATCGCGCAGCAGCGCGGCCGGCGACGGCGTGTTCGCGGGCGTTTCGGGCACGGCGGCCGACACGACCTTGCGGCTGAGGAAGAAGAACACCGCCAGCGCCGCGATCAGCCCGGCGATCCAGAAATAGGCGCGGTCGATGCCGGCCAGCGCCCCGGCGCGGACCGCCTCGGTCAGCACCGTGCCGTCCTTTACCTCGACCCCTTCGAGGAACAGGCTGGCACCAAGCAACGGCCCCAGGAACGTGCCGAACGAGTTGAACGTCTGGCTGAGCGTCAGGCGGAAATGGCTGAGCTTCGGATCGCCCAGCGCGGCGGCCAGCGGGTTCGCCGCCACCTGCAGGATGGTGATGCCGGAAGCCAGGATGAACAGGCCGAGTAGCACGATCGGGAAGACGGCGAGGTTCGCCGCGACCAGCATCGTCAGGCAGCCGACGACCATGGTGATGAGTGCGAACAGGATCGAGGGCACCGCCTTCAACCGGCCGAGCAGGATCGCGGCGGGCATCGAGATCAGGCCATAGGCGAGGAAGAACGCCGATGCGGCGAACTGCGCCTCGAAATCGCTGAGGGTGAAAATGCCCTTCACCGCCGCGACCAGCGGATCGATCAGCGAGGTGATGAAGCCCCATGCGAAGAACAGCGTCGTGACGGCGGCGAATGCCAGCCCGGTAGTGGCGGAACCCGCCCGTGTCTGTGCCAAAGCGGCCTCCCCATGCCAGTCCTTGTCGGACTAATTCGGCAATTTGCTTGCGATATCGGTGCGGTCGCCGAGCGGGCGGGCGATGTCAAGGAATTGGTAAGGATTGCCTGACGTCATCCCAGGCGCGCCACCATCTGCGCCGCCAGTTCCGACAACGTGTCGTCGCGCGCGCCCATCACGACGATGCGATCGCCGGGCCGGGCCTGCTTCACCAGATACGCCGCCGCATCCGCCCGGTCGGCGATGTGCCGTGCGAGCGCGCCCAGCGCCACCAGATCGGCGACGATGTCGGCACTGGTCACCTCGCGCGTGACCGTGCCGCCGCGATATACCGGGTCGGGCAGAACCAGCAGGTCGTCGAAAGCCAGCCGATCGGCGAACATCGCCACCAGTTCGCGGCGCATCACCTTCAACGGGCCATAGCCATGCGGCTGGAACAACAGCAGCAGGCGGCCGGGCGCGCTGCGGAGCGTCGCAATGGTCGCGGCGATCTTGTCCGGGTTGTGGCCGAAATCGTCGATGACGGCGACGCCGCCCGCCTGCCCCACCAGCTCAAACCGGCGCTTGAGGCCGGAAAAGCCGGCGATGGCCCGCACCGCGTCGGCTACGGCCACGCCGGTAGCGGCCACCGCGCCGATCGCGGCAAGGGCGTTGGCGACATTGTGGCGGCCGGGCACGGCAAGGCGGACCGGATGCACCGCGCCGTCCGCGACCAGATCGAACCGGCTGGCAAAGGGTTCGAGGACCAGCGCGCGGGCGGTCAGGTCCGCATCTCCCTCCACCGCAAAGGTCGTCCGCTTGTCCGCCGGGATCGTCGCGGCCAGCGCCGCCGCCTCCGCATCGCCGACATTGACGACCACCCGCCCTGCCCGTTCGGCAAATCCGCCGAAGAGCGTACGCAGTTCGTCGAGCGATTTATGGTCGAGGCTGACATTGTTCAGCACCGCGACGTCCGGGCGATAGAAGGCGATCGACCCGTCGCTTTCATCGACCTCGCTGACGAACGCATCCCCCTGCCCCACCAGCGCGCTGGCGAAGGGGCGGTCGAGCCGTGCGAAATCCTTCATCACCGCGCCGTTCATCACCGTCGGATCGCGGCCGAGCGTGTGGAGGATGAAGCCGACCATCCCGGTCACGGTCGACTTGCCACTGGTCCCCGCCACCCCGATCGACAGCGTTGCAGCGTTGAACAGCTCGGCGAGCAATTCGGCGCGACCCATCCGCTTCGCCCCCACCCGTTCGGCGGCCACGATGTCGGCGACGGTCGGTTCGATCGCGGCGGAGGCGACAACGATCTGGTCCGCCGACGTGATGCCGCTGCCATCCTGCGGATACAGCGCGATGCCGAGCGTGCGCAGCGCATCGAACTTGGCGGGCAGGCTCGCCTGATCCAGCGAACGGTCGGAGCCGGCGACGGTCGCGCCGCGCCCGGCAAGGATCATGGCGAGGGGCATCATGCCCGACCCGCCGATCCCGACGAGGAAGAAGGATTTGCCGTACAGCATCGCTCGGCGCTATCGAGCTTGGCCTGAAGTGGCAAGCGGGGTTGCGTGATGCGTATCGGAGTCGTGGCACCGGCACGGCGGGTGGATGAGGACCAGATGGCCCGGACGCAGGGCTATGCCGCGCTGACCTATCCGACGCTCGACCTGGTGGTGCATCCGCAGTGCTTCCTCGACGTCGGGCACTTCGCCGGGACCGATGAACAACGCGCGGCGGCGTTCCTGGAGTTCGCCAACGACCCCGGCTTCGACGCGATCTGGTTCGCACGCGGCGGATACGGGTCGAACCGCATCCTCGACATGGTGATGCCGCAGCTCAATCGCGCAGCGGCGGCGAAGAGCTATCTCGGCTTTTCCGACATGGGGTTCATGCTCGGCGCGCTGTACGCCCGGCGGATCGGGCGGCCGATCCATGGGCCGATGGCGGCGCAGGTGGGGAAGGCCGGCGGCACCAACAGCGCGGCGCGATCGCTCGCCTGGCTGGTCAACCACGACCGGTCGATGCTGGCCCCCGAGCTGGACGGGCGACCGACCGTAGCGTTCAACCTGGTGATCCTGTGCGCGCTGATCGGCACGCCGTGGCTGCCCGACCTGACCGACCATGTCGTGATCATCGAGGAAGTCGGCGAGGACCTGTACCGCATCGACCGGCTGTTCTGGCAGCTGAGCGAGGCGACGCAGCTGAAGGGCATTGCCGGTATCCGGCTGGGCGCGGTGACCGATCGCCATCCCGACGATACGGGTTTTGGCGAAACCGAAGAGCAGATCGCCGCGAAATGGGCGAAGGCGATGGGCGTGCCCTATCTGGGGCGGGCGCATGTCGGGCATTATGCCGATAACATGGTGGTGCCGTTCGGGGTGGCTTGACGGCCTAACCGCCGGTCAGTTGCTCAATGACCGCCTTCGCGTCGCGTTGCTGCCAGTAACGGACATTGAGCCGTTCGAAGGCATCGGCCCGCACCGTCAGCGGATCGGGGCCGACAGCACGCACGAACCGCATCGCCCAGCGGTCGCCAAAGACTGCGCGGTCTTGACCCATGGTGATCGACCAAGTTGCCCCGCCTACGACGCTGGCGAGATGGCCGCTTGACAACAGTATCCGCGCAACCGTCGCCGCATCGGCATCGCGGGGTACGTCGACTACCCCGGCGTGCGGCGCGTCCACATCGTCGGCCATGCAGACGCTGTCCCGCGTTACCAGTAGCGGCCAATCCTCACGCGGCCGGGCGGCTGGCAGGACATGATCGTCCAGATATTCCAGGACGCCGTGCTCGCCATAGGGCCGGCGTTGCAACCGAATCTGCCGCTGCAGCCCATCGGGTGTCGCAACGAACCATGATACGCCGTTTTCGTCCGAAAGGGCGTCGTAGCGCAGGAAGGTCCAGGTTTCGCCGGACGGATGGATCACGCCATCATGGTCTGCAAATACTTTGACCACCCGATGCAGCCGGCCGGGCCGCAGAAAGCGATAGGGCTTCGGACGGTCACGCTTGCCGAACCATCCGAACATCACCCGCTACTCCCCGAACGTCCGCGCCGCAGGGCTGACCGTCACGGCACCCCCTGCCCGCACCTCCTGCACTTCCAGCGCGCGTTCGGCCACGCCGTCGCGGCCGAAGCGGAAGGCACCGTCCAGCCCGGCAAAGCCGTCCTCGGCACGCAACCGGCTCTCGGGAAAGTCGCGGCCGATCGTCCAGTCACGGGCGATGCGCACCGTCAGCAGCACCGAATCATAGCCGAGGCTCGACAGGCGGTACGGCGCGGCGTTGAAGCGCGCGCGGTACTTGGTCGCGAACTGGCGATAGAGGCTGTTCGACACGCTGGCATACCACGCACCGTTCAGCGCCGGCATCGATCCGAGGCCGGTTTCGGTATTCCACAGCTCGGTGCCCAGCACCTTGGCCGAGCGGCTGGTCGTACGGCGGATCGCGGGGACCGCCAGCGCGGCCTGCCCCGCCTGATCGGCGATCAGGATCGCTTCATAGGGCGAGGTCTTCGGCAGCCTGGCGACGGCGGCGGCAATGCCGCCCCGCGCATAGGTCTGGATCGAGACGACCTGCCCGCCCGCCTGTTCGACCGCGCGCAGGAAACTGGTCGAGGCGCGCTGACCATAGACGCCGGCGGGAACGAGGCCGGCAAACTGGGTCATGCCGTTGGTGCGGGCATAGCCGACCACACGATCGATCGACTGGGCCGGGGTATAGCCCAGCAGATAGGCACCGTTCCCCGCCACCGACACGTCGTTCGAATAGCTGATGACCGGCACCTTGGCCCCGCGCGCGATCGGCGCGACCGCGCGCACGTCGTCGGCGAGCAGCGGGCCGAGGATCAGGCGGTTACCCTCCGCAATCGCGCGCTGTGCTGCTGCGGCGGCACCAAGCGCAGTGTCGTAAGTGGTGATTCGCACCCGTTCGCTGCGCGTGTCGAGCAGCGCCAGCTGCGTCGCATTGGCGATCGAGCGGCCGACGCCGCCATTCGGGCCGGTCAGCGGCACGAGCAGCGCGACGCGGTGGCGCTGATTATCCTCCGGGATGCCGCCGGTCACCGGGCCGGGTCGGGTCGGCTGCGGTCGGGTGGTGGTGGGCGGCGCCTGTTCGACCGGCCCCTTGGGCACGAGGGTCGCGCACCCTGCCAGCAATGCCGCGCCGATCAGCGCCGCGGCGCGCCCGATGTGGTGCCGCCATTGCCGTGGCGCTATCGTGTCTGCCATGGACCTCCCCCTGATGACCGAAAAACTTGCCCCCGGCCTCTACATCGTCGCGACCCCCATCGGCAATCTCGCTGACCTAACTATCCGTGCCGCCGATATTTTATCGCGCGCCGACGTGATCGCGGTGGAGGACAGCCGGGTCACCGCCGGGCTGCTGCGCCATATCGGGGTCAAGCGGCCGATGATCCCGTATCACGACCACAATGCCGAAGGGATGCGCCCCGGGCTGATCGCGCGGATGGCGAGCGAAGCAGTGGCACTGGTGTCGGATGCCGGAACACCGCTGATTTCCGATCCGGGGTACAAGCTGGTGCGCGATGCGCGGGCGGCGGGCCATGCGGTCGTGACCATCCCCGGCCCGTGCGCGGCGATCGCGGCGCTGACGCTGGCGGGCCTGCCGACCGACCGGTTCCTGTTCGCCGGCTTCCTGCCGTCCAAGGCGCACGCCCGCGCCGATGCCATTGCCGAGGTCGCCGGCATCCGCGCGACGCTGGTGTTCTACGAAAGCGGACAGCGGTTGTCGGCGACGCTGGCCGCGCTGGCCGAGGGGATGGGGGATCGTGACTGCGGCGTGGCGCGCGAAATTACCAAGCGGTTCGAGGAATGCGTGACCGGCACCTTGTCCGCACTGGCCGAACGCTATGCCGATGCGCCGCCAAAGGGAGAGATCGTGATCGTCGTGGCCCCGCCGGGCGCACCGCCGCCCGCGACGCAGGATGACGCCGACAGCGCGCTGCGCGAGGCGCTGACCCGGTTGCCCGCGTCGAAGGCGGCAGGGGAAGTCGCGAAGGCGCTGGGGCTGGACCGGCGCGAACTATATGCGCGGGCGATGGCGATGAAGGGCGATTGAGCCGTACCTCGAAATCGCCCGCCCAGCACGGGCCGGGGCGACGTCGGACCGGAAATCTCAGGCGGCGATGTTGCGCAGCGCCGTCATCTGTGTCGGGCGAACCGCATGGTTGATCGGCAGCGTATCGCCGCAACAGGCGCATTCTGCGATGATCCGTCCGACGAACCACTGCGATGCCCCGCAACTCGGACAGCTGTTGCGCCCATGCAGCGCGTAAAGGGGTACGCGGGTCGGCATCAGGACGGGTCGTTCCACGGCAATCTCCCTGTTGATAAGGGAACGCCACCACCGCGCCACGGTTCCGTTGCGGAGGGTACCAAAGACCGACGAGGACACGAAAGGTTCCAGACTGCAAGCGGCACGGGGCGATGCCCGCCACCGGTCCGCCGCAGTTCCGGGTCAGGCCGGCGCGCGTTCGTCCAACAAGGTGGTCGCGTCAAGACCCAGCAGGTCGATATGCGCCCGAATCCGTGGCCAGTGCCCTGTCAGGAACCGCTCGCGCTCGGCGAGGCGCAACCGTTCGACCGCGCCCGGCAACACGAACATGCCGACGCCGCGCCGCACCTCGACATAGCCATCGTCCTGAAATGTCTGGTACGCCTTGGCCACGGTCAGCGGGTTCGCACCATGTTCGGCGGCAAAGGCCCGGACCGACGGAAGCTGGTCCCCGGCGCGATAGTCCCCGCGCAGGATCGCAGCGGCGATCAGCGCGCGCAGGCGAAGATATACGGGCGTGTCTTCGTGATCGATCGCTGTCATGCTGACTTAATACAGCAAGCGGCGAGGATGTCCAACCCTCACCCGCCCCACCGCGTACCGATCCGCGCCAGATCGGGACGCGGCCGTTCGTCGAGCGGACGGCCGGGCGATCCGATGAAGACGAACCCGGCGATGCGGTCACCAGCGCCCCCGAACGCGTCGCGCACCGTGTCGCTGAACGCCGCCCAGCCGGTCAGCCAGCTGGCGACATAGCCCATGGCGTGCGCGGCGTGGAGCAGGTTCATCGTCGCCGCACCCGCCGACAATTCCTGTTCCCAGCGCGGGATGTGGCTGTCGACCGGCGCGGACAGCACGACGACCAGCGCCTCGCCCTCGTTTGCAAAGCGGTCCGACGCCTCCAATTGCGCCTCGGTCGCCTGCGGGTTTTCCACCGCCTGCGCCCGCCGCAACAGCGCCGCAAATGCCGCGCGCTTGTCCGCGGGCACGACGACGAAGCGCCATGGGGCGAGCTTGCCATGGTCGGGCGTGCGCGCGGCGATGGCGATCATCGCGTCGATCTTGGCATCGCTTGGCCCCGGCGCCACCATGTCGCGCGGCTTGCCCGAACGACGGGTCCGGAGATAGTCGAGCAGCGAAGAACGGTCGTTGAAGGTCATGGGCGGCGATGTAGGCGCAGGGGCCTTCCACGCCAAGCATCGTCGCAATCGCAACAATCCGGCTTGGCATCGCGATTTTCGCCGTTAGGCTCGTTCGATCCGCGCGCACCGCCCGCCAAGGGGCCGGGCGCGCCAGTTTTTTCCAGGGGATGCATCCTTGTTCGGCCTACCCATCATTCCATCGATCGCGGCGGGGTTCCTGATCCTGCTGCTCGTGCTGGGCGGCGTTGCCGCTGCCAGCAAAGGCGAAGAATTCGCCGGCCACCCCAAGGGGCTGTACGTCCTGTTCTTCGCCGAGATGTGGGAACGCTTTTCCTATTACGGGATGCGGGCGCTCCTGATCTTCTACCTGACGAAGCACTGGCTGTTCGGCGACGGGGAATCCAACCTGATCTACGGCGCGTACACCTCGCTGGTGTACATCACGCCCGTCCTCGGCGGCTATCTCGCCGACCGCTATCTGGGGCAGCGCAAGGCGGTGCTGTTCGGTGCGTTGATCCTGACCATCGGCCACCTGCTGATGGCGTTCGAGGGGCAGACCGGGATCACCGATCCGATCGTCAAGCAGGCCGATCCCGCGATCAACGTGTTCTGGGCGGCGCTCGCCTGCATCATCGTCGGGTCGGGCTTCCTGAAGGCCAACATCTCGGTGATCGTCGGGCAGCTCTACAGCCGCACCGACCTGCGCCGCGACGGGGCCTACACCATCTTCTATGTCGGGATTAACGTCGGCGCGGCGCTGGGCGTGATCTTTGCCGGTTTCCTCGGCGAAACCTATGGCTGGGCGTACGGCTTCGGCGCGGCGGGCATCGGCATGTTGCTCGGCCTGGTCGTGTTCGTGCTCGGCAAACCGCTGCTGAAGGGCCAGGGCGAGGCTCCGCGCCCGCTGACCAAGGCGACCGAATGGGGGCTGTACGGCCTTGGCGTCGCGTCGATCGGCGTGATCTGGGCATTGATCCAGTATCAGTCGGTGATCGAGACGCTGCTCATCATCTCTGGCGTCGCATTGCTCGGCTACGTCCTGTTCGAATCGTTCAAGCTGCCCAAAGAACCGCGCGAACGGATGTTCGCCATCCTGTTCCTGATCGCGCTGAACCCGGTCTTCTGGGGCCTGTTCGAACAGGCGGGCGGGTCGCTGAACCTTTATACCGACCGCTTCGTCGATCGCGGCGGCGTGCCCGCATCGCTATTCCAGTCGATCAACGCGATCTACATCGTGCTGCTCGGCCCGATCTTTGCGGCACTGTGGGTGGCGCTGGCCAAGCGCAACCTCGAACCCTCGGCCCCGGCCAAGTTCGCGCTGGCGCTGCTGCAGGTCGGTTTCTCGTTCCTGGTGTTCGTGTGGGGCGCCAAGACGGTCGGCCCGGAAATCGCGACGCCGGTACTGTTCGTCTTCCTGATCTATTTCTTCCAGACCACCGGCGAGCTGTGCCTGTCGCCGGTCGGCCTGTCGGCGATGAACCGGCTGGCACCCAAACACCTTGCGTCGCTCATCATGGGCGCGTGGTTCTACATGACGGCGGTCGGCAATTTCGTCGCGGGCAAGATCGGCGAGGCAACTGGCGGCCATGACGGCGAAATGACCAAGGAAGGCACGCTTTCGGTCTATAACAGCATCGGGTGGTGGACGATCGGCATCGGTGTCGTCGTGCTGCTGCTGTCCCCGATCGTGAAGCGGTGGATGCACCTCGACACGCTGGTCGACGAAGCCGACCACAGCCTGGCGGGCCAGGCCGAAATCGGCGAGCCGAAGGCGGCGGGCGTCGATGTGTGGAAGGAAGAGAAATAAGCCGTCCGGGCGGGCGGATCTGCGATCCGCCTGCCGACGCTGCAAATCTGGTATTGCAACTGGCGCAAACCGCGGTATGCCGCACCTCTCCCGATCAGGGGGCGCTTAGCTCAGTTGGTAGAGCATCTCGTTTACACCGAGAGGGTCGGCGGTTCGAGCCCGTCAGCGCCCACCACCGCGCAGCGCAACGATGTGCTGCAAGCAGCACATGATAGCGCAAGCGCGGCCAGCGGGTCGAAGTCCACGCCATAAGGCGTGGCTTCGCCACGACTGACGGCGTGGGCGGGCGCGGCGACCGCCGCCTGCCGCAAAACATCCTGAGCGAACGACGCGCCGACCCACCGGGACGCCCCGGCATTCGCCGGGGCGACGTACGCGACAAGGCGTGTCGGCTTACCGCCGCCCCCGTCCCTACGCCCAGCCCAGTCCGGCCTTCGCCACCGCCTGGCCATAGCGCTCCATCCCCGTCACGGCGCGTGCGGTAAGGGCGATGAAGGCGCGACGACGGTCGCTGGGGTCTTCGCGGCGGATCAGCAGCCCGGCATCGGTCATCACCGTGATCCAGCGGAGTGCCGTGGTCGGCGGCACGGCAGCGGCGATGCACAGGCTCGACACCGATACCGTCAGCCCCTCCAGCCGCGCGGCGAACAGGTCGAGCAGCATATCCCATGCGGGATCGGCGAACAGGCCGTCGGCAAAGACCTGATCGCGCAACCGGCGGGTGCGGATCGCCCCGCGCACGGTCGCCGCGGTGATCTCGACTGCGGCCGTATCATCGGCGGGGGGTGCGACGAAGTCCGCTCCCCGGTCGCGCACACCGTCGCCACCGGTGCCGTCGCGGCTGAGCTTCAGCAACGCCTCGGCGATACGAGCGATCTCGGCATTCAGCCGCCGCAGCCGTTCGGCATCGCGCTCGGAAGCCTGCACGACTTGGCCGGCACCGGCGCTCAGCGCGATGGCGGCGACCCGTTCTTCTGGCCGCGCATCGCATAGCAGGATCGCGGGACCGCCGAGCAGGTGCAGCGACACCATGTCGAGCGCGTCGAGCGGAAAGGCGATCACGATCTGCGCGCGGTCCTGCTGCGCGCGCCGGGCAAGCAGCGGCAGCGCGTGATCGAGCGTGGACAGGTCGACGCCTGTCGCCTCGACCAGTAGCAGGTCGGCATGGGGAAGGGCGTCGATGGCATCGGCGATCCCGGCAAAGCCGATCGTGTCACCGATCGCCACCCCGGCCGCCCGCGCCGCGACCGCCGCATCATCGCCTGCGATCCGATCGTCCGCGACGATGATCGCCCGTCGCACCGCCTGCCCGCCAAACCCTTCGAAATCCGTCAACCTGTCCCCCTGTCACCACCGTATACAGGGGTCCGTAGGACGGACGGGCGACGTTGGCGAGCCTTTGCGCCGACGATATGCGACGAGCGCAGGCCGATGGCGCGCTAATCCATCGACTTGACGATTTCCTCGACCATCTTCTTGGCGTCCGCCAGCAGCATCATCGTGTTGTCGCGGTAGAAGACTTCGTTATCGACCCCGGCATAGCCGACGCCGCCCATCGACCGCTTGATGAACAGCACCGTCTTCGCCTTTTCGACGTCGAGGACCGGCATTCCGTAGATCGGCGAGGTCTTGTCGGTCTTGGCCGCCGGGTTGGTCACGTCATTGGCACCTATGACGAAGGCGACGTCGGTCTGCGCAAATTCAGAGTTGATGTCCTCCAGCTCGAACACGTCGTCATAGGGTACGTTCGCTTCGGCGAGCAGGACGTTCATATGCCCCGGCATCCGGCCCGCAACCGGGTGGATCGCGTATTTCACGCGGACGCCGTGTTCCTTCAGCTTGTCGCCCATTTCGCGCAGGGCATGTTGCGCCTGTGCCACCGCCATGCCGTATCCGGGAACGATGATGACCTGTTCGGCCTGCTGCATCAGGAAGGCGGCGTCCTCGGCCGACCCACGCTTCCACGGCCGGTCGATCGCTGCCGCCCCGCCCCCGCCGCTGTCGGTCGCGCCGAAGCCGCCGGCGATCACGCTGATGAAGCTGCGGTTCATCGCACGGCACATGATGTAGCTGAGGATCGCGCCCGACGACCCGACCAGCGCGCCGGTGATGATCATCGCGGTATTGCCGAGCGTGAAACCCATCGCCGCCGCCGCCCAGCCCGAATAGCTGTTGAGCATCGACACGACGACCGGCATGTCCGCCCCGCCGATCGGGATGATCAGCAGGAACCCGATCGCGAACGACAGCACGACGACCGCCCAGAACGGCCAGCTATCCTGCGTATGCGCGAACTGCGCGACCAGCAGCAGGATCGCCGCCAGCGTGGCGAGGTTGATGACGTGGCGGCCGGGCAGCAGGATCGGCTTGCCCGACATCGAGCCGTTCAGTTTCAGGAAGGCGATGACCGATCCCGAAAAGGTGATAGCGCCGATCGCGACGCCCAGGCCCATCTCGACCTTGCTGACGGGGTTGATGACCGCGAACGGCTCGCCGATCATCGGGACGACCAGCGATGCGATGCCGAACGCCTGCGGGTTCAGGTAGGCGGCGATTCCGACCAGCACGGCGGCCAGACCGACCAGCGAGTGGAAGGCCGCGACCAGCTGCGGCATCGCGGTCATCGCGATGCGTCTCGCGGTGGTCAGGCCGATGATGGCACCGATAGCGATGGCGGCGAGGATTTCGAACAAGGTTACCGTATCGAGTTCCAGCAGGGTTCGCCCGATCCCGTTGGGGTCCACCGGCAGGTGCGTGAAGATCGTGGTCAGCACCGCGATCCCCATGCCGATCATGCCCAGCCGATTGCCCCGCCGGCTGGTGGCGGGTGACGACAGGCCGCGCAGCGCCAGGATGAAGCAGACTCCCGCCACCAGATAGGCGAAGGCGACCCATGGATTGACCGGTGCGGCCTCGTGCATCGCGCTCACCCCTTCTTCTTGTACATGGCGAGCATCCGCTCAGTGACGGCAAACCCGCCGAAGATGTTGATGCTGGCCAGCACGACACCCAGCAGCCCGAGCCACTTCGCCCCCGGCACGCCCGCGGCAGCGGCGGCGATCAGCGCACCGACGATGATGACCGAGGAGATCGCGTTGGTCACCGCCATCAACGGCGTGTGCAGCGCGGGCGTCACCGACCAGACGACATAATAGCCGACGAAGCAGGCGAGGACGAAGATCGACAGGATCGAGAGGAAGTCCATCGGGTTATCCTTCAAGATCCTCCCCAAGCACGCTTGGGGAGGGGGACCGCCGGCGCAGCCGGGGGTGGAGGGGCAGCGCGGTTTCGGCGATCGCTTCGGCCACGACACCAGGGTCGGCTAGCACGTCACGGGCAGGGACGCGGAGAATGGTCAGGCCGTGCGCAGCGAGGACAGCGTCCCGCTCGGCGTCGCGCGCAGGGCGGGTCCCCCGATCATGGGCCTCGCCGTCGATCTCAACCGCCAGCCTAGCTCGCGCGCAATAAAAGTCGAGGACGTAGTTCAAGATCGGATGCTGTCGCCGGAACTTCAGGCCACAGGGTTCGAGCCGCAGGCGTTGCCACAGCAGCACTTCAGGCAAGCTCATTGCGCGCCGCAGGCGTCGCGCTTGTCGGACCGTCAAAGCCCCTCCACCACGCTGCGCGTGGTCCCCCCCCCCATGCGGAGCATGGGGAGGATTTGAAGCTATCGCCACCTCCGGCCGCGCCACGCGCGGAAGCCCCCCTCCACCGGCTGCGCCGGTCTCCCTCCCCGTGCCAGTGAGGAAAAGGGCGGCCACTCCCCTCACCGTTTCCCCAGCACCAGTTCCGCCAGCAACCGCTGGATCGCGGCGGGGTCGGCGTTGCGGCTGACCTTCAGCACCATCGGCGTTGCCTGTCCGGTGACCCACAGATGCAGGTCGCTGTCGAGGTCGAAGGTGCCCGCGCTCTCGACCGAAAAGTTGGTGATCGAGCGGTACGGCACGCTGCGGAACGCGATCTTGGAACCGGTGATGCCCTGCACATCGACCAGCACGAAGCGCAGGTTGGTCAGGAATGCGGTGTCGCGCAGCGACCGGAACGCGGTCAGCACCTCTTCCCCCGAGATCAGCGCGTGGCCGTATTTCTCGTGGATTTCGGCCGGATCGACCTCGTGGCTGCTGAACAGACCCATAGTTCCCCCTTCAAGCGATCAGGCGCGACGACACGACCTGCCCGTTCTGCGTCAGGCGGATCGCCTGCGTTACCTCGTCATCGGCGGGCAGGACCGGGCGGCCGGCTTCCTTGTCCCAATAGGCCGACAGGAAATTGTACAGGTTGCGCGCGAACAGCGCCGATGCGTCGGCGGCCAGCCGGCTGGGGACATTGCGGTGGCCGACGATCTTTACGCCGTGCCGCTCCACCACGTCGCCCGCGACCGCGCCTTCGACATTGCCACCCTGTTCGACCGCGAGATCGACGATGACGCTGCCCGGCCGCATCGAGGAGACCTGTGCGTCGCTGACCAACCGGGGAGCGGGCCTGCCCGGAATCAGCGCGGTCGTGATGACGATGTCCTGTTTCGCGATGTGTGCCGACACGAGTTCGGCCTGGGCCGCCTGATATTCCGCGCTCATCTCGCCGGCATAGCCGCCCGCACCCTCGCCCTCGATCCCCGCCACCTTCTCGACGAAGATCGGCTTGGCGCCCAGCGACAGAATCTGTTCCTTCGTCGCCGATCGCACGTCGGTCGCGCTGACCTGCGCCCCCAGCCGCCGGGCGGTCGCGATCGCCTGCAGCCCCGCGACGCCGACGCCCATGACGAACACGCGCGCCGCGCTGATCGTGCCGGCAGCGGTCATCATCATGGGGAAGGCGCGGCCATATTCGGCCGCCGCGTCCAGCACCGCCTTGTACCCCGCCAGGTTCGCCTGCGACGACAATATGTCCATCGACTGGGCGCGGGTGATGCGCGGCATCCATTCCATCGCCAGCGCCTCCAGCCCCAGCGCGGCATAGCCGTCGATCCGCGCACGGTCGCCGAACGGATTGAGCGCGCCCAACAGCCACGCGCCCGGCTTCGCACCGGACAGGCTGTCGGGTGCGGGCGCCGTCACGCCCAGCAGGATGTCGGCATCGGCCAGCACCTGCGCCCGGTTCCCGACATGCGCCCCGGCGGCGGCATAGGCGGCATCGTCGATCGACGCCCCTGCTCCCGCCCCCGCCTCTACCGCGACCTCGGCCCCGAGGCCGATCAACTTCTTCACTGTTTCCGGCGTCGCAGCGACCCGGCGTTCGCCGGCGGCCTGTTCGGCAAGCAGCGCGAGCTTCACGTCAGCCCGCGATCAGATAGATGACCAGCGCGGCCAGCGCGGCACAGACCACCGCGCCCCAGGTGAACCAGCGCAGGAAGCTGGTGTACGTCCCGGCATGGGCGGGCGTGTGGCCTTCGGCTGCCATCGGATGTCCTCTCGATCCGTTATTCTTGATCGAGAGCGTAGCGCGCCTCTGGCAGCCCGCCAACCCCGTGCGGACGCGATGATCGTTACGGGTGCGCAAAAACAATCGGCCCGATCGGCTTAAGCCGAATTTTACGAACGATAGCGCATGGTTGCGCCGTTACGGGACGATAGGGACACATGGACAGCATATGACGCGCGACGGGCAAAGGCTGTTGATGGTGATCGACGACGAACCGGCCCAGCGCCGGCTGGTCGGGGCGATTGCGGGGCGTCGCGGGTGGCGCACGCTGTTTGCCCGCGATGGCGAGACCGCGCTGGCAATGCTCGGTACGCCCGATGGCATGGCGCTGGATGCGGTGCTGCTCGACCATTGGTCGCCGGATGCCGATGCGACCGCGCTGATCGCCGAATTACGCCGCAATCGCCCGACGCTACCGATCCTGCTGCTCACCGCCAATGAATCGGTCGCGGGCGCGGTGGCGGCAATGCGTGCAGGCGCGAGCGATTTCCTGGTCAAGCCGATCGCATCCGAACGGCTGCTGACCGCGCTGGAAGCGGCAGCGGGCGGCGCGACGCGGGGCGAGCTGCGCCCGCTTACCGAAAAACTGTCGATGACGCTGGCATTCGACGAGATCGTGGGATCGGCCCCGCAATTCCGCGCCGCGCTGGCCATCGCGGCCAAGGCGGCGCGCGCGCGGGTGCCGGTGCTGATCGAGGGCGAAAGCGGCGTCGGCAAGGAAGTGGTAGCCGAGGCGATCCACGCCGCCAGCCCCCGCGCACGCAAGCCGATGGTGCGCGTCAATTGCGGCGCCCTCCCTGCCAATCTGGTTGAAAGCGAGCTGTTCGGCCATGAGAAGGGCGCGTTCACCGGCGCGTTCGAACGCAAGATCGGCCGGTTCCAGGAAGCGGACGGCGGCACGTTGTTCCTCGACGAAATCGGCGAGATGCCGTTCGAGACGCAGGTGAAGCTGCTGCGCGTGCTGCAATCGGGCGAAATCCATCCGGTCGGCGCGCGCCACCCGCGCGAGGTCGACGTCCGCGTCGTCGCCGCCACCAACAAGACGCTGACGCAGGAGGTGGAAGCCGGGCGGTTCCGCGAGGACCTGTATTACCGGCTGAACGTCGTACAGGTCACGATCCCTCCCTTGCGCGACCGTATCGGCGACATCCCCGCGCTCGCCCGTCACCTGATGGCGCGGATCGCGCAGCAGCCGGGCCTCAGGCCGCTGGGCATCACCGACGACGCCATCGCGCTGCTCGGCACCTATCCGTGGCCGGGCAACGTGCGGCAGTTGCAGAACGCGCTGTTCCGCGCGGCGGTGCTGTGTGACGGTGACGCGCTGACCCGTGCCGATTTCCCCGAAATCGCACAGATCGCGGACGGCGGCTCGCCGCAGCCGGTGTTGCCGATCCATCGCCAGGACCTGGGCGGCGGCGTGACGCTGTTCCGCCCCGACGGCAATCTGCGCGCGCTGGAGGAAATCGAGGCCGATGTCATCCGCCTCGCCATCGGCCATTATCGCGGCCGCATGACCGAGGTCGCCCGGCGGCTGGGGATCGGGCGGTCGACGCTGTATCGGAAATTGGGGGAATTGGGGATCGACCAGAACGCGGCGTAGGGACTTTTCGCTTCCCATCCGAACGTCGTCCGATCACCTGTAAACCTCCGTACCCCGGCGAAGGCCGGGGTACAGGAGAGGCGTTTCGCAGGGGTCTCGACTTGATCCGCGACGTCGGCATCTATGGACTCCCGCCTTCGCGGGAGTGACGAAGCATTGGGTTCGATCGGCAACAGGCCGCATCCCCGCGCAGGCGGGGATCCAGAGCCACGGGCGTCGCGCTTTGTAATCCTGGATCCCCGCCTGCGCGGGAATACGGATCGGCTACGTCAGGTCACCACTTCCCGCCACGCGCCCGGCGCCAACCCCTCGACGCTCCACGCCCCAACCCGCCAGCGCACCAGTCGCAGCGTTGGCAGGCCGACCGCCGCCGTCATCCGCCGCACCTGCCGGTTGCGCCCTTCGCGGATCGTGATCGACAGCCAGTGATCGGGCACCGATTTGCGAAAGCGCACCGGCGGCACCCGCTCCCATAGCGCGGGCGGGTCGATCGCGCTCACCTCCGCCGGGCGGGTCGGGCCGTCATTGAGCGTAACCCCGCGCCGCAATCGGTCGAGCGCGGCTTCGTCCGGGGCGCCCTCCACCTGCACCAGATAGGTCTTGGGCAACTTGAAGCGGGGATCGGCGATCCGCGCCTGCAATGCGCCGTCATCGGTCAGCAGCAACAACCCCTCGCTGTCGCGGTCCAGCCGCCCGGCGGGATAGACGCCCGGCACCGCGACATGATCCGACAGCGTGGCCCGCGCGCCTTCCGTGCCGCGATCGGTGAATTGCGACAGCACGCCATAGGGTTTGTTGAGGAGGATCAGTTTCGCCATGGCGTCCTGTCGGCGATCCGCCCCGTGCTGTCGAGGGAGATGGAACCGGCTATCCCCGTCGGCCGTCCGTTGCGTATAGCCCAGCGCGACCATCGAGGGAGAGCGCCCATGAAGACCGTTTCGACCGCCCGCGCCCATGGCGGCACGCAGGGCGTCTATACCCATGAATCGACCGTGACCGGCGGCACGATGACCTTTTCGGTATTCGTGCCGCCGCTGGAACCGGGCCAGCGCGCACCGGTGCTATGGTATCTGTCGGGCCTGACCTGCACCCATGCCAATGTCACCGACAAGGGCGAATTTCGCGCAACCTGCGCTGAAGCGGGCATCGCCTTCATCGCTCCCGACACCTCGCCACGGGGTGAAGGCGTGCCGGACGATCCGGAAGGGGCATGGGATTTCGGGCTGGGCGCCGGCTTCTATGTCGATGCGACCGAGGAACCATGGGCGAAACACTATCGGATGCGCTCCTATGTCGAGGACGAGCTGCCCGCGCTGATCGCCGCCGAATTTCCGATGCTGGATTGCACCCGCCAGTCGATCACCGGCCATTCGATGGGCGGACACGGCGCGCTGACCATCGCCTTGCGCAACCCCGATCGGTTCCGCTCGGTCTCCGCCTTTGCCCCGATCGTCGCGCCGGGCCAGGTACCGTGGGGGGAAAAGGCGCTGGGCGGGTATCTCGGCAACGACCGGTCGGCATGGCGCACGGCCGATGCGGTGGCGATGATCGAGGATGGCGCGCGGGTGCGGGAACTGCTGATCGATCAGGGGGACGCCGATCATTTCCTGACCGAACAGCTGCGGCCGGAATTGCTGGAGCGGGCCTGTGCCGATGCCGGCATCGACTGCACGCTCCGGATGCAGCCGGGCTACGACCACAGCTATTATTTCATCTCGACCTTCCTGCCCGATCATGTGCGCTGGCATGGCGAGCGGCTGAAGGCCGAGGGATAACCGCGATCGTCATTGCTGCGCGGGAATGACGATTACCGCTACCCCTCCCCGCGATCCTCGATCAGCTCCAGCACGTCGCCAATCAGCGCCCGCATCGCCGTGCGGGCGGCGTGGGGGTCGCGCGCGGCGATCGCGTCCGCCACGGCGGCGTGCTGTTCGACGCTGGCCGATCGGCCGACGATCGTGTTGGTGAAACGGATCGAGGTGTTGAGCGCGGTAGCCACCATTTCGCGGAACTGGGCATAGAAGGGGTTCTTCGCCGCCAGCAGGATCGCGACATGGAAATCGATGTCGGCGTCGAGCGCATCGTCCTCGCCCCGCTCCGCCGCCGCCATCCGTGCCAGCCCTTGCGCGATCCGCGCCAGGTCGTCGTCATCGGCCGCCACCGCCGCCAGCGCCGCCGCCTCCGGCTCGATCGCCACGCGCAGCTGGTTGAACTGGCGCAGCAATTCGACCGAGAATTTGCGGTCGAGCAGCCAGTGCAGCACATCCGGGTCGAACAGGTTCCATGCCGATGCCGGGCGCACCACCGTTCCCTGTCGCGGCCGCGCGCTGACCAGCCCCTTGGCGGTCAGCATCTTCACCGCTTCGCGCGTGACCGATCGACTGATGCCGTGCGCCTTGCCGATGTCCGCCTCGGTCGGAAACGGACGGTCGTCATATTCGCCGGTGACGATCGCGCGCCCGAGCGTATCGAGCATCGTCCGCGTCAGGTTGCCGCCGGGCATCCCGGTCATCCGCGCCGCCATGGTCCGCCTCTCTCCCTCTCTCAACAGTCGCTTCGTGCTGGACTATCGGCATTCGTCGTATAATTGTCGGAACCAAAGCGCCAGTGGGCGGGGAGGAATTACCATGCGTCTGTCGACGATCGACCTGATCGTGGTCGTGATCTATGCGATCGGCATCTTCGGGCTTGCCCAATGGGTCAGCCGGGACAAGGGCGGGCGGCCAAAGGATTCGTCCGACTATTTCCTCGCGTCCAAGTCGCTGCCGTGGTGGGCGATCGGCGCGTCGCTGATCGCGGCGAACATCTCGGCCGAACAGATCGTCGGCATGGCGGGGTCGGGCTATGCCATCGGCCTGGCGATCGCATCCTATGAATGGATGGCGGCGCTGACGCTGCTGATCGTCGGCAAGTTCTTCCTGCCGATCTTCCTGCGCAACGAAATCTACACGATGCCGCAGTTCCTCGAACAGCGGTACGGTCCGTCGATCCGCACGCTGATGGCGGTGTTCTGGCTGGCGCTGTACGTGTTCGTGAACCTGACCAGCATCATCTGGCTCGGGTCGATCGCGGTGACGCAGGTCGCGGGTGTGGACCAGACGGTGGCGCTGGTCGCCCTTGGCCTCTTCGCGCTGTTGTACCAGATCCGCGGCGGGTTGAAGGCGGTGGCGCTGACCGACATCGTGCAGGTCACGCTGCTCGTGTTCGGCGGCCTCACCATCTCGTACCTTACCCTGTCGCAGATCGGCGGTGACGCGGGTGTCCTGGGCGGCTTCCACGAACTGACCCGGCGCGCGCCCGAAAAGTTCGACATGATCCTGAGCGCGGACAATCCCTTCTACAAGGACCTGCCGGGCCTGTCGGTGCTGATCGGCGGCATGTGGATCGCCAACCTCAGCTATTGGGGGTTCAACCAGTATATCATCCAGCGCGCGCTCGCCGCCAAGTCGCTGCCCGAGGCGCAGAAGGGCATCGTCTTTGCCGCGTTCCTGAAGCTGCTGATGCCGCTGGTGATCGTGGTACCGGGCATTGCCGCCGTCGTACTGGCGCCCGACCTTGCCAAGCCCGACGAAGCTTATCCGACGATGATGCGGCTGCTGCCCTCCGGGCTGCTCGGCCTTGTCTTCGCAGCACTCATCGCCGCGATCATCGCGTCGACCGCGTCCAAGATCAATTCGATCGCGACGATCTTCACCCTCGACCTCTATGCCAAGCGTACCAGCGAGAGCGGGGAACTGGACAAGGCACAGGAACACAAGCTGGTCCGTATCGGCCGGATCGCTGCCAGCGTCGCGATCCTGATCGCCATTGTCGCGGCGAAACCGCTGCTGGGCGGCGCCGATCAGGCATTCCAGTTCATCCAGGAATTTTCGGGCTTCTTTACGCCCGGCATCACCGTGATCTTCCTGCTCGGCCTGTTCTGGAAACGCGCGACCGAAGCTGGCGCGATCGGCGCGGCGATCGCCTCGGTCGTGCTGTCCTATCTGTTCCGCAGCTTCGCGCCGGGCATTCCGTTCATGGACCGGATGGGGCTGGTGTTCCTGCTCAGCCTTGCACTGGCGGTAGTGCTGTCGCTGATGCTGCGGGGGAAGGGGGACGCCAACCGCATTACGATGCAGGGCGTGTCGTTCGGCACTTCCACCGGGTTCAATATCGCCGGCCTCGGCGTCGTCCTGATCCTGATCGCTCTGTACGCGACATGGTGGTGAGCCCGTTCATCGCGATCGATTGGGGGACGACCAACCGTCGCGCCTATCGGGTCGAGGACGGGCGGATCGTGGCCACGCTGCGGTCGGCGCAGGGGGTGTCCTCCACCCCCGCCGCCGCCTATCCCGCCGAACTGGCCGCGATCCGGGCGGAACTGGGCGACCTGCCGGTCTTGATGGCGGGCATGGTCGGATCGACGATCGGCTGGCGTGTCGCGCCCTATGTCGCGGTGCCGGCCGGCATCGCCGACATCGCCGCGCACCTGACGTGGATCGACGATCGTACCGCGATCGTGCCGGGCCTGTCGTTCGCGCGCGGGCGCCATGGCGACGTGATGCGCGGCGAGGAAGTGCAGCTGCTCGGCGCCGCGCTCGCCGGACAGGTGCCGCCCGACGCCCTGCTCTGCCAGCCCGGCACGCACTGCAAATGGGTCGAGCTGACCGATGGCGAGGTCGCTGCCTTCACCACGGCGATGACGGGCGAGATGTTCGCGCTGCTCAAGGGCGGTGGCGTGCTGGCCCCGCAACTCGCCGCGCCGGTATCCGCCGGCGAAGCCTTTCGCGAGGGCGTGCGCGAAGGGGCCAAGCGCGACCTTGCCGCCAGCCTGTTCGGCGTGCGCGCGAGCCATGTCCTCGGCCTGCGTGCCGACGCGGACGCCGCATCCTATGCCAGCGGCGTCCTGATCGGCAGCGACGTTGCGGCGCGGATCGGCGACGGGCGCGACGTCCACCTGGTCGCCGACGGCGATCTCGCCACGCTCTACGCCACCGCGATCGAGACGCTGGGCGGCCACGCCCTTGTCAGCGGGTGCGAGACTGCCTTTATCGCCGGTATCACCCAGATTCGAAAGTTGTCCGCATGAGCCATCTGACCGCGTTCGACGCCGCCTTTGCCCGCTGCCCGCTGGTCGCGATCCTGCGCGGGGTCCAGCCGCACGAGGCGGAGGCGATCGGCGACGCGCTGCTCGATGCGGGCTTCACTATCGTAGAGGTGCCGCTCAACTCGCCCGACCCGTATGAGAGCATCACCCGCCTGTCGAAGAAGCTGGAAGGCTATGCCGTCGTCGGCGCGGGCACCGTGCTGAACGTCGCGCAGGTGGCGCAGGTCGAGGCGGCGGGCGGTACGCTCATCATTTCCCCCAACGCCAACACCGCCGTCATCGCGGCGGCGGCGGAACGCGGGCTGGTCGCCATGCCGGGCATCGCCACCCCGACCGAAGCCTTTGCCGCGCTCGACGCCGGGGCCGCCGCGCTGAAGCTGTTTCCTGCCGAAGCCGCCAGCCCCGCCGTGCTGAAGGCGATGCGCGCCGTCCTGCCGCGCGACGTGCGGATGCTGCCGGTCGGCGGCATCGTGCCGTCGGTGCTGGCCGACTGGCACAAGGCGGGGGCGGCCGGCTATGGTCTGGGATCGGCGCTGTACGTGCCGGGAATGGACGCCGAAACGGTCGGCGAACGCGCGCGGGCGTTCGTTGCGGCGTGGCAGGCGCTGGAGCGGTAGGCGGCCCCATTCCCGTTCGTCACTCCCGCGCAGACGGGAGTCCATAAACGCCGATGTCGCGGCTCCGGCTGAACCGGCAGCGGGTATGGATTCCCCCTGCGCGGGAATGACGGGCGTGGCGAAGGCGCATGCCGCCAATCCGTTGCCCACGGCAACCGAACGCGGCGTAGCGAGTTCCTCGACCATGCCGACCCGCGCCCTTCGAACCAGCGACGCCTCGCCGATCGCCCGTGCCCTCCCGATCCTTTGCGCCGTGTCGCAGTTGTTGACCCCGCTCCTGCCGACGATCGGCATTGGGCGCAGCATCGGCGAACAGTCGAATATGGTGCGTACGCTGGTTACGCCGGCCGGCTGGGCATTCGCGACCTGGGGCGCGCTCTACACCGGCACGCTGGTCTTCGCGGTGTATCAGGCGCTGCCGAAACAGCGCGGCAATTCGCTGCTCGCGCGGCTACGCCTGCCTGCTGCGGGCGTGTTCCTCGGCAATGCCCTGTGGGCGGCCTATACGCAGGTGTTCGGCCTCAACTTTCCCTCGGCGATCATCATCCTGTTCACCCTCGCGTGCCTGATCGCGACGCTGCGGACCTTTTCCGGCTGGCCGCACGGATTTTCGGCCGGGGAACGGTGGTGTGCCGCGCTGCCGCTGACGGCATTGACCAGCTGGCTGACGGTCGCGTCGATCGTCAACATCGCTGCTTCGCTCCGCTTCCACGGGATCGATGCCGGCGCGACCGCTCCGCTGATCGCCGCGCTCCTGCTGCTCGTTGCAGGGGCGATCGCCGCGGCGGCACTCGTCGCGACGCGCGGTTGTCCGCCCTTCGCGCTGGTGTTCCTGTGGGCACTGGCCGCGATCTGGGCGGCAGGCGGACAGGCGGCGACGCTCGTCGCGCTCGCCGTCGTCGCGGCGGCATTGCTGGTGGTCGTCGGCACGTTCACCGGACTGTCGCGCGGCGGCGTGCGCCACTGGATGGGGCGGTAGGGGCGCCTTACCCCGCGCGCAGCGGCCCCAGATCGCCCAGCCCCACCGTGCCGCTGGCCATAGCCAGCATCCGGTCGAGCGACACCTTCGCCTTCACGCGCAGCCCCTCTTCGATCTCGATCCGCGGCGACAGGTCGCGCAGCGCGATGTAGAGCTTTTCCAGCGTGTTGAGCGCCATATACGGGCAGATATTGCAGTTGCAGTTGCCGTCCGCGCCCGGCGCGCCGATGAAGCGCTTGTTGGGCAGCGCCTTTTCCATCTGGTGGATGATGTGCGGTTCGGTCGCGACGATCAGCGTGTCGCCGGGAAATTCGCTGGCATAGGACAGGATGCCGCTGGTCGACCCGACATAATCGGCATGGTCGAGGATGATCGCCGGACATTCGGGATGCGCCGCGACCGGCGCGTCCGGATACTGCGCCTTGAGCTTCAGCAATTCGGTTTCGCTGAACGCCTCGTGCACGATGCACACGCCCGGCCACAGCAGCATGTCGCGCCCGGTCTTGCGCATCAGGTAGCCGCCGAGATTGCGGTCGGGACCGAAGATCACCTTCTGGTCGGCGGGCAGCTGCGACAGGATCTTTTCCGCCGAGGACGAGGTGACGATGATGTCGCTGAGCGCCTTCACCTCGGTTGAGCAGTTGATATAGGTCAGCGCGATGTGGTCGGGATGCTCCGCACGAAACGCGGCGAACTGTTCGGGCGGGCAGCTGTCCTCCAGCGAACAGCCGGCGTCCATGTCGGGCAGGATCACCGTCTTGTCGGGCGACAGGATCTTGGCCGTCTCCGCCATGAAGCGCACGCCACAGAACGCGATGACATCGGCATCGGTCGCCGCCGCCTTTCGGCTGAGGTCGAGGCTGTCGCCGACGAAATCGGCAAGGTCCTGAATCTCGGGCTTCTGGTAATAATGGCCGAGGATGACGGCGTTGCGCTCACGGCGCAGCCGGTCAATTTCGGCCAGCAGGTCGGTGCCGGTGGGCAATTCGGTGCGCGCGTTCATCATCGTCTCCCTGTGGCCCTGCCCCTAGGTCGGTCCCGGTGTGTCTGCAAGTCGCGCTTCGTACGTTCGCGACTGCCGTACCCCCGCGCAGGCGGGGGTCCAGGGTAACAATCGCAAGCCTTGGCTCTGTTTGACTCTAAACCCCTGCCTGCGCGGGGGTACGGTCAACGTCAATCGGCCCTATCGCCGGTTGCCCAGCACCTCTGCCGGCGGGGCCGAGACGTCCCAGCGTTCGCCACCCCGCGCACTCCGTTCGGCCGGGAAGGTGACGACCACCCGCACATCGCCCTCGCCCGCCGCCGCCAGCGGGGCGGCCAGCACGCGGGCCAGTCCGGCCCGTGCCAGCTCGCGCGCCTGTGCCAGCCGTTCGGGGCTGCGCGCCTCGCGTTCTGCACGGCCCTGTGCCACCGCCGACACGCGCTGTGCCAGCGCCGATGCCGCTTCGCGCGAGACATACAGGCCGTTGGTCTGCACCAGCGTCCGTCCCGCCTCGTCGATATTCGGCTTCGCGACGGTCACGTCCGGCGCATCGACCACCAGCGTGCGCGTATCCGCCGACCAGCTGAGCGCGCCTTCGCCGATGCCGCCCAGATCCACGAAATAATCGACCGAATAGGGCATCTTCACCACCTGATCGCTGCGCAGCCAGCCGAAACCGCGCACGTCGCTGGCTGTCGCCTGCAACGTGCCGGACAGCGACGCGACCTTGAGCGCACTGGCCCCCGACAGCCGCGCGGTGATGATCCGCGTCACCGCCTGCCCGCTATCGGGTTCGGTGGTGACGGTGTATTTCTCCTCATAGTGCCGCCACAGCGCCCAGCCGCCGACCGCCAGCGCCAGCAGCACGACGACCGCCACACCCAGTCGAAGTGCCTGCGGCCTCACATGCGATGCCATGTCGCGCCCTCCTGTCGCACGATCCCGCGCCGCTCCATGTCGATCAGATGCGCCAGCACCGATCGCTCCGCCGCGCCCAGCAATCTGGGATGCAGCCCCGCATACATGGCCGCGACCATGGCGGGGATGTCCTGCGTACCGCGCTCGATCACCCGCGTGATCTGCCCCTCGCGCTGCCTGCGGTGGCCCAGCATCCCGCGCACCAGCCGCCGGGGATTGTCGACCTGATCGCCATGCGCGGGATAATAGACCCGGTCCTCGCGTTCCAGCAGCTTGTCGAGGCTGGCCATATAGTCGCCCATGTCGCCATCGGGCGGAGACACGATCGTCGTCGACCAGCCCATGACATGATCGCCGCTGAACAATGCACCCGTCTCCGGCAGGGCGAAGGCGAGGTGGTTCGACGTGTGTCCCGGCGTCGCGACCGCGACCAGCGTCCAGCCATCGCCCGCCACCCTGTCGCCATCGCCCAGCACCCGGTCGGGACGATAGTCGACATCGAACGCCGCATCGGCGCGCGGGCCGGCATCGTCCATCGTCAGCGCAGCGCAGCCGATGATCGGCGCACCGGTCCGGTCCGCCAGCGGCCGGGCGCCCGGACTATGGTCGCGGTGGGTGTGGGTACACAGGATCGCCGCGACCTGCCGGTCGCCGACCGCCGCCAGCAGGGCGCCCAGATGCGCGTCGTCGACCGGCCCCGGATCGATGATCGCAACCGCGCCGCTGCCGCCGACGACGAAGCTCTGTGTACCGGTATGGGTATAGGGCGATGCGTTGCGCGCTAGTACCCGCGTCACCAGCGGTTCGAGCGGCTGGGCCATGCCGGGGGGAAATTCAGCCATTGCCCTGCGACATGGCGGCTGGGGCGGTGCGATGCAAGACGATGGGCCGGCCGGCGCATTGCCAACCGGCCCTGTCGCGAACGAACGGGGCAGAACGTCCGCGAACCTGGTTTAGTCCTTTTCGGCCATCTCTGCCTGAACCTCGCGAATGCTGTCGTCGATCCCCTCCAGCGCGCTGCGGCGGGCGATGGCAGGCATATCCTGATTGGCGGCGATCGACGCCCGCGCCGAGCGCAATCCGGCCAGCGCCGCCTGCAGCCCCTGCCGGGCATATTTTTCGCCCTGCGCCGCCTGCAACTGCCCCTGCGCCGCGCGTTCCGCACCGAGCGCAGCCAGCTTTGCACCCTGCTGGGCCTGGAACTCGGCATTGCGGGTGATGAGCCTGATGCGGTCGGAACAGATCGTGGTAACCTGCTTGCCACCTTCGGTCCGCGTCACGGTGGTCTGGGTACCGGGGCCGCAATCGGCGTTGACGATCTTGATCTGGGGGATGTTGCTGACCGTCTCGCCCAGCAGCTTGCCGTTGGCGTCGAAACGCTGGACGACGATCTTGCGCACGCCATCGTCGCTGCGCATCGTGAATTGACGGGGCCTGCCGTTTGCCGTCGGGGCGCTGCCGGACGGCTGCAACTGCGTGCTGAGGCTCGACGCGGCGGGAACAACCATGATCCTCGGCGTCGACGCGGCGGCCGGCACCACCGGCTGCGTCGCGGGTGCAGGTTCGGCGGCGATTACCGGCAGCGTGGCGGCCTGTGCCGGTACGATCGCCGCTACGGGAGCGAGGACGTCGGCGGCCTGCGCCTCGACCTGCGCGAACTCCACGCCGGTCGCGGTTTCGACCTTCGACCGGATCGTCTCCGCCGCCTTGGTCCCCGACGCGGTCATCCCCAGCCCGATGATGGCAAGGGTCAGCGTGGCACCGCCAGCGATGCGACGGGTGGCGGGCGACATCACCCGGTGCTTCGACAACATGACGAGTCTCCCTTTCAGTTCGTTGACGCTGTGCAGGTGGCAGGCGGCGGACAGCGCCTGGCCATGCGCGGACTTGACGATGGCGGTGGCATAGGCGTGGCGGACGCCCGGTGTGGCGCGGGCCAGCACCATCGCGTCGCACGCCATTTCCTGATCGGCGCGGAACGCCCGGAAGGCGCGCCACGCGACCGGATTGAACCAATGGCAACCGAGTATGACCAGTGCGACCCAGTTCGCGGCCAGATCGCCACGGGCATGGTGGCCCAGCTCGTGTGCCAGCGCCAACGCCTGTTCGCGTTCGTCATAGCGATCGCGGAAATCGACCGGCATCGCGACGTAGCGGCGCAACACGCCGAAGGCGAGCGGCCCGGCGGCATGGCGGCTCTCGATCATCTGGACATGGCCGCCCGCGACGCCCCTGGCCCGGCCCGATGCCAGCACCTTCGCGCAGAAGCGGCTGTGCTGCACGATATGCCATGCGACGAACGCGACCGCACCCAGCAGCCACAACGCGACGACGATCAACGGCACGTCGGCCATCCCCCATCCCTGCGGCAACGCGGGCACCTCGGCGACGGGTACGCCCAGCATGATGACGCCGGGGTCGGTCGCCGCGCCGATCGGATGGAATTCCACCGGGCGCCAGTTGTCGGGAAGGGGCGGCAGGATCATGCGCAACGCGGGCAGCGCCCACAGCGCATAGGCCGCCTGCGGACCGAAGCGCCGCGCGACGAGGCCGCGCAACATCAGCACCAGCAGCATCAGCAGCGTCGTCGCCGCGATCGTCTCCACCGCCCATCCGATCATTGTTTCAGCGCCTTTAACAGAGCCTCGATCTCGTTGATTTCGCGCGCGCTCAGCTGGTCGCGTTCGGCCAGATGCGCGACCAGCGGCGTCAGGCTGCCGCCGAACAGCTTGTCGATGAACCGCTGCGATTCACCCGCGACATATTCCTCGCGCGCGACCAGCGGGCGGTAGCGATAGCGCCGCCCGTCCTCCTCCGCGCCGACCACGTCCTTCGCCAGCAACCGTCCGAGCAGTGTCTTGACGGTGTTCGCGGTCCAGCCGCGCGCCGGGGCGACGCGTTCGACCACCTCCTGCGCGGTGAGCGGGTTCTTGTCCCAGAGCACTTCCATCACGGCGTGCTCGGCATCGCTGATTCGTTCGGCCATGGGCAATGACTACACCCGTGGTCATTTCGTTTACAAGCGTAATCTTTGAAGACATGCCGCCCTGTCGGGATCGTTTACACCCCGCCTGCCCACCGCAAGACTGTTAACCACCAAGATGACGAAAATCCGCCGCCGCGGGTAACTGGCACAGCGCCTGCAGGGTTAGTGGTGTCCGATGCGTTCGCGCTTCAATTCGGGCGGACCGGCAGCATCCCCCCCCCCCCCCTGCGCCGGTCCGCCCACCCCGGCTTCCCTGAAGCAGCATCGGTGGTTTCCCTTGCCGGCCAACCCCGATATTACGCGCGGCACCACAGCCGGAGCGTACCCCCTTGATCCTATCCACCCTCGCCGCCGCCACCGGTGACGTCGGCATGGCCGCCGGCCATATCCGCTATGTCGATCTGGGGCTTAGCCCGGTTGCGCTCGACCTCGGCTTCTTCCAGCTGAAATGGTATTCGCTGGCCTATATCACCGGCATCCTCGCCGGCTGGTGGTATCTGCTCAAGCTGCTCGACCAGCCGGGCGCACCGATGGCACGGCGCCATGCGGACGACTTCGTATTCTATGCGACGCTCGGCATCATCCTCGGCGGGCGGCTGGGCTACGCCATCTTCTACGCTCCCGAAATGTTCGCCAATCCGGTCAAGATCCTGCGGCTGTGGGATGGCGGCATGTCGTTCCATGGCGGCATGGTCGGGCTGATCCTCGGCATCTGGTGGCTGTCGCGCAAGCATGGCCTGCGCGCGCTCCGCGTCGCCGATTACGTCACCTGTGTCGCGCCGATCGGCCAGTTCCTGGGCCGTATCGCCAATTTCGTGAATGGTGAGCTGTGGGGCAAGCCGAGTGACGCGCCTTGGGCAATTGTTTTCCCGCGCACCGTGGCCGGCGGGCTCGACCCCGCGCGCCATCCCAGCCAGCTGTACGAGGCGCTGGGCGAGGGGCTGATCCTGTTCCTGATCCTCGCCTTGCTCTTCTGGCGCACCGATGCGCGCTACAAGCCGGGCTTCTTGCTCGGCACCGGCATGGCGGGCTTCGGCGTGGCGCGCTTCATCATCGAATTCTGGCGCGAGCCGGACGCGCAGCTGGTGGCGTTCGCCCAGGCTACGGGCCTGCACATGGGCCAGTGGCTGACCCTGCCGATGATCGCGATCGGCATCTACCTGATGGTCACGTCGAAGCGTCGCCGGGTGCGGGTCGAACCGATCGCGGGATCGGAGAGCGTGGCTTGACCGAACCCGTCGTCACCGCCGCCGACCCGGCGCTGCCCGAACGGCTCGCCCGCGCCATCACGCTTGCCGGGCCGATCAGCCTCGCCCAGTTCATGGGTGCGGCAAACGCGCATTATTACGCCACCCGCGATCCGCTGGGCGCGAAGGGCGACTTCACCACCGCGCCCGAAATCAGCCAGATGTTCGGCGAGCTGATCGGCCTCGGCCTCGCCGACAGCTGGGACCGCGCCGGACGTCCGGCGGCACGCTATGTCGAGTTCGGTCCCGGCCGGGGCACGCTCGCCGCCGATGCGCTGCGGTCGATGGCGTCAGCGGGCTGCACGCCGCCGGTGCATCTGATCGAGACCAGCCCGACGCTGCGCGACGAACAGGCGAAGCGCGTGCCGCGGGCCGAATGGGCGGTCGATACCGTCGGCCTGCCCGAAGACGGCGCGCTGCTGGTCGTCGCCAACGAATTTTTCGACGCGCTGCCGATCCGGCAACTGGTGAAGACGGCGGAGGGCTGGCGCGAACGGCTGGTCGCGTGTCAGGACACGTTGTTCCTGCCGGTAATGGGGCAGCGCGGCTTCGATCCGATCATCCCGCTGCCGTTCCGCGATGCCCCCATCGGATCGGTACTCGAAACCGCCCCCGCCGCCGTCGCCATCCTGCGGCAACTGGCGAAGCGGATCGTCGCCCAGGGCGGCTGCGCGATCGTCATCGACTATGGCTATGCCGGTCCCGCGCTGGGCGACACGTTGCAGGCGGTGCGCGGCCATGACTTCGTCAATCCCTATGCCGATCCGGGCGAGCAGGACCTGACCGCGCATGTCGATTTCGGGACGTTGATCGAGGCGGCGCGCGCCGAGGATGCCGTGGCATACGGACCGGTCGATCAGGGCGCGTTGCTGAAGGCGCTCGGCATCGACGCCCGGACGCAGGCGCTTGCCGCCCGCAGCCCGGAGCGCGCCGAGGCGTTGCGCGCCGATCGCGACCGGTTGGTCGAGGAGGAGCAGATGGGCACGCTGTTCAAGGCGATCGCGATCACGTCGCCCGGCTGGCCGGTGCCGGCGGGGTTCGCGACATGACGCCGGTCCTGCGCGATGCAACGGTCGCCGATGCCGCGCTGCTGGTGAAGATCGGGACCGAGACGTTCGCCGATACCTTCGGCCATCTCTACCACCCCGACGACCTTGCCGCCTTTATCGGCCGGTTCACCGTCGCGGCGTGGGAGAAGGAGCTGTCCGACCCCCGCTTCCACGTCGTGCTGGCGATGGCGGGCGACGAGGCGGTCGGCTATGCCAAGCTCGGCCCGCCCTCACTGCCGTTCGAACCGACCGGCAAGCCCATCGAACTGCGCCAGTTCTACCTTCGCAAGGCGGCGCAGGGCACCGGCCTTGCCGCGATCCTGATGGAGCATATGCTCGCCAAGGCGCGCGGGACGGGCGCCGACGAACTGTTCCTGTCGGTGTTCGTCGACAACCATCGTGCCCGGCGCTTCTACGAACGCTATGGTTTCGTGCGGGTCGGCACCTATGACTTCATGGTCGGCAACCACCGGGACGAGGATGACGTGATGCGGGTGGCGCTATGACGATCGAAGTGTTGCGCAGCGGTGCGTTGGACGGCGTGGCGCACGGTTTTCTCGGGCGGCGCGGCGGTGTGTCGACGGGGGTCGTCGCCGGCCTCAACACCGGACTGGGATCGGGTGACGATCCCGCCGCCATCGCCGAGAACCGCAAGCGTGTCGTCGACGCGGTGCTGCCCGGTGCGGCGCTGTGCGGGTTGTATCAGATTCATTCGGCCTCGGTCGTCCGCGTTCTGACCGCCTTTCCCGATGGCGAACGGCCGCAGGGCGATGCGATGGTCACCGAACGGCCGGGCATCCTGCTCGGCATCCTGACCGCCGATTGCGCACCGGTGCTGCTCGCGGACCGGGAGGCAGGCGTCGTGGGTGCGGCCCATGCCGGGTGGAAGGGCGCGCTGGCCGGCGTGACCGACGCGACCATCGCGCAGATGGAGAAGCTGGGCGCGCGTGCCGACCGCATCGCCGCCGCTGTCGGTCCCTGCATCGCGCGGGCGAGCTATGAGGTGGACATGGGATTCGTCGAACGCTTCTGCGCGACCGACCCCGAAAATGAACGCTTCTTCGCCGAAAACCGTCCCGGCCATGCCCGGTTCGATCTGGAGGCCTATGTCGTCCATCGGCTGGCGGCGGCGGGCGTGCGGCGGATCGAGGCGCTGGGGCAGGATACCTATGCGCAGGAAGACCGCTTCTTCAGCTTCCGCCGTGCGACGCACCGGGGGGAGGCGGATTATGGGCGGCAATTGTCGGTGATCGGGATCGCGGCATAACCATCGTCATCCCGGCGAAGGCCGGGATCCATTGGGTCGGGTGCTAGCGATCCTGCCGCCCCATCACCCCATCCATGGATTCCGGCCTTCGCCGGAATGACCGACGGGCTGCATCCTGTCTTTTACCGTCACCCCAGCGCAGGCTGGGGTCTTTCCCGGCTCCAGCGATGCGCCCGCCACGGGGAGACCCCAGCCTGCGCGGGTGTGACGTGTGGGGCTGATGGTCCGAGTTGGTTTCTTTCGTAACTATCGCTACCCTCCCCGAAAAAGGAGAGATTCGTGACTGACGAAACCGAAGCCGACCTGACCGGCGTTCCGCCGCGCCGCCGCCCCAAGCCCCCGGTCGATACCGTCGGCGGCCGCCGGCTGAAGCCCGCCACGCTGATGATGGGCCATGGCTATGACCCGGTGCTGTCCGAAGGATCGCTCAAGCCCCCGATCTTTGCGACCTCGACCTACGTCTTCCCCAATGCCGCCGCCGGCAAGCGTCATTTCGAGGGCGTGACCGGCAAGCGCCCCGGCGGGGCCGAGGGCCTTGTCTATTCGCGCTTCAACGGCCCGAACCAGGAGATCCTCGAGGATCGCCTCGGCGTCTGGGAAGCGGCGGAGGACGCCTTGGTCTTTTCCAGCGGCATGTCGGCGATCGCCACGCTGTTCCTGTCGATGGTGCAGCCGGGCGACACGATCATCCATTCCGGCCCGCTCTATGCCGCGACCGAGACGCTGATCGGCCGCGTGCTGGGCCGCTTCGGGGTCAAGTATCTCGACTTCCCGGCCGGCGCGACGCAGGACGAGATCGAAGCCGTGCTGCGCAAGGCGGAAGGCCGCGTGCCGCTGATCTACCTCGAAAGCCCGGCCAACCCGACCAACGCGCTGGTCGATATCGAAGCGGTCGCGGCCGCGCGTGACGCGGTGTTCGGTGGTGGCGACGACAAGCCGCCGATCGCGATCGACAACACCTTCCTCGGCCCGCTGTGGCAGCAGCCGTTGCAGCATGGCGCCGATCTGGTCGTCTATTCACTGACCAAATATGCGGGCGGGCACAGCGATCTGGTCGCCGGCGGCGTGCTGGGGTCGAAGGCGCACATCAACACCATCCGATCGATGCGCAACACCATCGGCACGATCTGCGACCCCAACACCGCGTGGATGCTGCTACGCTCGCTCGAGACGCTCGAACTGCGCATGAGCCGCGCGGGCGAGAATGCGGCGAAGGTCTGTGCCTTCCTGAAGGACCATCCCAAGGTCGAGCGGGTCGGCTATCTCGGCTTCCTCAAGGACGCCAAGGGAATGGAGCGCCAGGCCGACATCTACCGCCGCCACTGCACCGGCGGCGGATCGACCTTTTCGCTGTACCTGAAGGGCGGCGAGCGCGAGGCGTTCGCGTTCCTCGACGCGCTGACCATCGCCAAGCTGGCGGTGAGCCTGGGCGGCACCGAGACGCTGGCCAGCCATCCGGCGGGGATGACCCACCTGTCGGTGCCCGATGCGCGCAAGGCGGCGCTGGGGATCACCGACAACCTCGTGCGCATCTCGATCGGGGTCGAGGATGCCGATGATCTGATCGCCGATTTCGAACAGGCGCTCGCGGCGATCTGAACGGAAGCGGCCATTACGGCCAAAAGCGTCACCCCAGCGCAGGCTGGGGTCTCTCTCGGCGAGGGCACCACCCTTCAACGGGGAGATTCCAGCCTGCGCTGGAATGACGCTATTGGCCGATCGGGCGCTAGGCCCCACCAATCCCCTCGATCACCTTGCCCGTGCCGCCGCAGTTCCGGCACTCGCCGCCTTCGATCGTACCCTTGCCGCCGCAGCGCGGACACACATCCTCGCCGGTACCCGGCGTACCGGGCACGGCGTCGTCGCCGGGGTTCAGTGGTTCGGCCATCATCTTCTCTCCCGTCAAACCGCAACAACGGTCGACAGCGGGGGGAAGGTCCGGCATGACGGCTCGCCTTATGGCTCCCCGTTTCGCCTTCACCGTCACCGCCACGTCCGGCCGCGCCCGCACCGGCACCATCGCCATGCAGCGCGGGGAAATCCGCACGCCCGCCTTCATGCCGGTCGGCACCGCCGCCACCGTGAAGGCGATGAAGCCGCAGGACGTGCGTGCGTCCGGCGCCGACATCCTGCTCGGCAACACCTATCACCTGATGCTGCGCCCCAGCGCCGAACGCGTCGCGCGGCTGGGCGGGCTGCACAAGTTCATGGGCTGGGACCGGCCGATCCTGACCGACAGCGGCGGGTATCAGGTGATGAGCCTGTCCGAACTGACCAAGCGGTCGGAGGACGGGGTAGAGTTCAAGAGCCATCTCGACGGCACCCGTCATTTGATGAGTCCCGAACGCTCGATGGAAATCCAGCGGCTGCTGGGGTCGGACATCGTGATGGCGTTCGACGAACTGGTGCCGACCACCTCGACCCGCGAGGTACAGGCGCGGGCGATGGAACGCTCGATGCGGTGGGCACGCCGCAGCCGCACCGGCTTCGATTCGGGCGAGGACCATGCTGCCCGAGCCGCGCTGTTCGGTATCCAGCAGGGCGCGCTCGACGAGAAACTGCGCAAGGCGTCCGCCGATGCGCTGATCGATATCGGCTTTGATGGCTATGCGGTCGGCGGCCTTGCGGTCGGCGAGGGGCAGGAGGCGATGTTCGGCGTACTGGACTATGCGCCGCAACAGCTGCCGGTGGACAAGCCCCGCTATCTGATGGGCGTCGGCAAGCCCGACGATATCGTCGGCGCGGTGGAACGCGGCATCGACATGTTCGACTGCGTGCTGCCGACCCGGTCGGGCCGCACCGGACAGGCCTTTACCCGTTCAGGCCCGATCAACATCCGCAACGCCAAATTCGCCGAGGATCTGGGCCCGGTCGACCCCGACTGCGCCTGCCCGGTGTGCCACGGCCACAGCCGCGCCTATCTCCACCACCTCGTCCGCGCGGGCGAGATCTTGGGGGCGATGCTGATGACCGAGCATAATCTGTATTTCTATCAGGCGCTGATGGCCGATCTGCGCGCGGCGATCGCAAACGACACGCTGGCCGCCTTTGCCGACGATTTCCGGGCACGCTACACCGCGCCTAGGCATTAAACCCCGACAAGAGGGAGAGGATCATGACCGACAAGACCGAACTGAATGAAGTGACCGCCGCGGCACAGGACATCAAGCGCGTCGCCGATGCCGCCGCCGACACCAGGCAGCCGTCCAAGGGACAGGGCTGGCCGGTGGTGCCGATCAGCATCGGCATCGGTTCCGCCGCCCTTGCCGCCGCGCTGCTCTATGCCAATTCCGGGCGTAAGAAGGGATGATATCGGGCGGGGCGCCGGCGAAGCGCCCCCGTCGTAACCGATGATACGTTGACACTCCGGGGCGATGCGGCCCACACCCTGCCGCATCATCCGTTCCGGAGAATGTCCCCCATGCGTTTCGGCCTCGCGCTGCTGATCTCGACCGCCCTGCTTAGCCCGGCTCACGCGCAGCAGCGCCCCGCCCCGCCGGCCCCCGCTGCCAGCGCGACCGTGCCGCCGATCGCCTATACCGAACGCACGCTGGCCAACGGCCTGCGCGTCTATGCCATTCGCGACACGTCCAGCGCGAACGTGTCGGTGCAGGTATGGTATGATGTCGGGTCGAAGGACGACCCCGCCGGGCGGTCCGGTTTTGCGCATATGTTCGAACATCTGATGTTCAAGGCGACGCGCAACCTGGTGCCCGAACAGCTCGACCGGCTGACCGAGGATGTCGGCGGGTACAACAACGCGTCGACCGCCGACGATTACACCAATTATTACGAGGTGGTGCCCGCCAACCACCTGCAACGGCTGCTGTTCGCCGAGGCCGACCGGATGGCGACGCTGGTCGTGGACCCGAAGACCTTCGCCTCGGAGCGTGAAGTCGTGAAGGAGGAGTTGCGCAGCCGCATCCTCGCCCAACCCTATGGCAAGCTGTTCGGCCTCTACGCGCCGATGGTGTCGTACAGCCGCCACCCCTATGCCCGGCCCGGCATCGGATCGATCGCCGATCTGGATGCGGCGACGATCGACGATATCCGCGCGTTCCACGCGACCTATTACCGGCCCGACAATGCGGTGCTGATGGTCGCGGGCAATTTCGATCCCGCCCAGCTGAACCGCTGGGTCGACCAGTATTTCGCGCCCATCGCCAAGCCCGATCGCCCGATCCCGCGGGTGACCGTCGACGAACCCGTTCGCCAGCAGCCGGTGACCAAGACGGTGTACGAGGCGAACACCCCGCTGCCCGCGATCCTCATCAGCTATCCGCTGCCGCCGGCCAATCATCCCGATCAGGCGGCGCTGAAGGTCCTCGACGCGATCCTGTCGGGCGGCGACAATTCGCGGCTGCACCAAAGCCTCGTCTATCGCGACCAGATCGCACAGGATGTCGGCGTGCAGCTGGATGCCAAGCAGGGTCCGGGCACGCTGTCGCTCTATGCGATCCTCGCCGGCGGCAAGTCGGTGGCCGACGGTGAGGCGGCGCTGAAGCGCGAGGTCGCCAGCATCATCGCCGCCCCGCCGACCGCCGCCGAACTGGCCGAGGCGAAGAACGAGATCACCACCGCCGAACTGCTCTCGCGCGAAACGGCGGAAGGGAAAGCATCGGCGCTGGCACAGGGCGTCATCGTCGAGCGCGATCCGAAGGCTGCCGACAAGGCGCTGGCCGCGATCGGTCGCGTTACCGCCGCCGATGTGCAGCGCGTGGCGAAGACGTGGCTGGCCGCCAACCGCGCCGCCACGGTCCGCTACCTGCCCGATACCGCCAAGCCGGCGGGCGCGGCCAGCGATACGATTGCGATCGCCAACAGCGTGGTCACCGCGCCGCTGGCCGTGCCGCCGGGCATCGCGATCCACACCCCTGCACCCGATGGCCAGCGCGTCCTGCCGCCCGCGCCCGGTGCGCCGGTGCAGGTCGCCATCCCCGTCCCGGTCGAACGCCGCCTGCCCAACGGGATGCGTGTCGTACTGGTCGAAAAGCGTGGGGTGCCGGTCGTCACCGCCGCTTTGGTCGCGGGGGGCGGTGCCGCCGCCGATCCCGACAATCGCGCGGGCGTCGGCGAACTGACCGCCGGGCTGCTGACGCAGGGCACGAAGACGCGCTCGGCGACCGAAATCGCCCGTGCCGTTGAGTCGCTCGGCGGCAGCATCGGCAGCGGCGCCGGCTGGGATTCGCAGAATGTCACGCTGACCGTCGGGTCGGGACAGGTCGCGCCGGCGCTGGGCATCCTCGCCGATGTCGCGCGCAATCCGGCGTTCGCCCAGGAGGAAATCGACCGGCTGCGCACACGGACGATCGATGGCGTCAGCGTCGCGCTGACCGATCCGGGGCAGTTGTCGAATCTCGTCGCCGATCGCGCGGTGTTCGGTGGCGCGCCCTATGGCCACCCGGCCAGCGGCACGCCGACCACGCTGAAGGCGATCACCCGCGCCGACGTCACCGCCGCCTATCAGCGTGCCTGGCAGCCGGAACAGACGACGCTGGTACTGGTCGGCGACATTACGCCCGATGCAGGAATGGCGCTGGCGAAACAGCTGTTCGGCGACTGGCGCGGCCAGCCCGGCGCGACGCCCGCCGCGGCGCCGCAGGTCGCCACCCCCGCCCCCCGCGTGATCGTCGTCGACATGCCCGGTGCCGGACAGGCAGGCGTGGTCGTCGCGCGGCCGGGCATCGCGCGCAGCGATACGGCCTATTTCCCCGCCGCCGTCGCCAATGCGACGCTGGGTGTCGGCTTCTCGTCGCGCCTGAACCAGGAGATCCGCATCAAGCGCGGCCTCGCCTATGGCGCCCGGTCGGAGCTGGATGCGCGGCGGAACGGGGGGGCGGTCGGCGCGTCGACCCAGACCAAGAACCCGTCCGCGCCCGAAGTCGTGAAGATCATCACCGACGAGATGCGCCGCATGGGTGCCGAACCGGCGCCGGAGGCCGAACTGGCAACGCGCAAGGCGGTGCTGACCGGCAATTTCGGCCGCACCATCGAACGGACCAGCGGCATCGCCGGCACGATCGTCACCTATGTATCGGACGGCGTGCCGCTGGCGCGCATCGCGACCTTCCTCCCGTCGATCGAGGCGGTCGGACCGGCGGCGGTGCAGCAGGCGGCGGCGAAGGTCATGGACCCGAAGGCGGCGAGCATCGTCGTGGTCGGCGACGCGAAACAGTTCCTCGAACCGCTCCGCGCCGCCTATCCGCAGCTGGTAGTGATTCCGGCCGCGTCGGTGGACCTCAGCCGGGCGGACCTCGGGGTGAAGTAAGACCGCTCGTCGCCCCGGCCGCTATCAAAACCTTGGGAAACGTTGCGAACGGAGCGAACTCCTAATCGTACCCCGGCGAAGGCCGGGGTCCAGTTGGGAAAGCGCTTCCTTACTTTACCGACCTCCCCCAACTGGACCCCGGCCTTCGCCGGGGTACGGATAAGGGATTTTCTCCAGAGGTCTCGATCCGATCCGGGGCAACGGAAGAGGTGCCCTCTCGAAATCTTGCGACTTTCCAAACCGTTTGCCGCTACAGCCACCCGCATGGCGGCCTTTCCCCCTCTCAACCGGCGCGCACGCAGGCTCGGCGGTGCGGCGCTGCTGCTCGTCGGCGGCGCGATCGTGGTGCGTGCGGGACTAGCGGCGCGCGACCATCGCGATGCGCCCGCGCCGCCGCCATCGGTCGCCACCGGCTATGAGGCCGACGATCATTTCCCCGGTGCGGCGCAACTGCTGCTCGACGCGCCGGTGCGGCGGGGGGAAACCGGCACCGCGCCGCTCCCCGCGCTCCCGGCAAATGTCGACGCCGATGTCGGCGATGCCTCGATCCAGCCGGCACGGCCGTTCGTCCTGCGCGGCAGCCAGCTCGACCGCGCGCGCGCGCTGCAGTGCCTGACGACCGCGATCTATTATGAAGCGGGCAACGAACCCGATGCCGGACAGCGTGCGGTGGCGCAGGTCGTGCTGAACCGGGTGCGCCATCCCGCCTTTCCCGCGACCGTGTGCGGCGTGGTGTTCCAGGGGTCGGATCGGCCGGTCTGCCAGTTCAGCTTTGCGTGCGACGGGGCGATGGCGCGGGTGCCGGCGCCGTCGGTCTGGCTGCGGTCGCGCCGGGTCGCCGCCCGCGCACTGTCGGGTGACGTGTTCGCGCCCGTCGGGCTGGCGACGCATTACCACACCTATGCCGTCACCCCGTCGTGGAACCGCGCGCTGGTGATGACCGGCGTGTTCGGCGCGCATTTCTTTCATCGGTGGAAGGGGTGGTGGGGCACCCCCGCGGCGTTCACCGACCGCTATATCGGCATGGAGCCGACGCCGGGGCCGCTGCGGCCCCTGCCCCCGCCGCCGACGCTGGAGGCGGTGCCGGTACCGATCGTGCCGCTGGTCCCGCCGTCGTTCGTCGCGCCGCCCACGCCGCTTCCCACCGCGACACCGGTCGCCGAGCCGAAGGACACGCTGCCGCCGCAATCGCAGGTCCTCGACAAGTGGAAGGATTCGGGCAAGCCGCTGCGGTAGCATCCGCGTTGCATTACCGTCAGCGCGTGTGGATTCCCGCCTCCACGGGAATGACGAAAATGCCCCCCGTGACTTTCCCCCGCCAGCCCCCTACCTGAGCGGCAACCAACCGGAGTGTGCCCCATGTCGCTGACCGTCGCCGTCCAGATGGACCCCCTTGCCGGCATCAACATCGCGGGCGATTCCACCTTTGCGCTGATGCTGTCGGCGCAGGCGCGCGGCCACCGGCTGTTCCATTATGCGCCGGAAGACCTCAACCAGTCGGGCGACCGGGTGTGGACGCAGGCCCGGCCGGTCACGGTACAGCGCGTCGTCGGCGATCACTTCGCGTTCGGCGATCCTGTCAGCCTCGACCTGGGCGAACAGGCCGATGTCGTACTGATGCGGCAGGACCCGCCGTTCGACCTCGGCTATATCACCGCGACGCACCTGCTGGAGCGGATCAGCGACCGGACGCTCGTCGTCAACGATCCCGCTTCGGTGCGCAATGCGCCCGAAAAGCTGTTCGTGCTGGACTATCAGCGCTTCATGCCGCCGACGCTCATCACCCGGTCGGTCGAGGAAGCGCGCAGCTTCCTGAACGAACATGGTTCGATCGTGGTGAAGCCGCTGCACGGCAATGGCGGCAAGGCGATCTTCAAGATCGATGCCGATGCGCAGAACCTGTCCTCGCTGATCGAGGTGTTCAACACCGCGTACCGCGAACCGCATATGGTCCAGGCGTTCCTGCCCGCGGTGGCAAAGGGCGACAAACGGATCGTGCTGGTCGACGGCGAGGTCGCGGGCGCGGTCAACCGGCTGCCCGGTGCCGGCGAAATCCGGTCGAACCTGGCGGTCGGCGGCACGGCGGCCAGGACCGAGCTGACGGACAAGGAACGCGAAATCTGCGCCGCGCTGGGTCCGGAACTGAAGCGGCGCGGGCTGATCTTCGTCGGGATTGACGTGATCGGCGGCGAATGGCTGACCGAGATCAACGTGACCTCCCCGACCGGCATCGTCGCGATCGAGACGTTCGACGGGACCGATGTGGCCGGCATGATCTGGGACGCGATCGAGGCGCGGGTGGCGGCGAAGTAACCGCCCCCACATTCACCAGAAACGTCACCCCAGCGCAGGCTGGGGTCTCCCCGTGATGGCGCGGGGCAGGAGCCGCGAGAGACCCCAGCCTGCGCCGGGGTGACGTGTCTGGCGGGATGGGGCAACCGACACGCACGGCACGAAACGCCGGCCCGCACGTTCGAAACCCCCATGACGACCTTCATCCTCGATGCGATCGCGCGCGGCGGCTATCTCGGCATCTTTCTGCTGATGGCGCTTGAAAACGTGATCCCGCCGATCCCGTCCGAAGTCATCATGGGGCTGGGCGGGATGGCGGTCGCGCGCGGCGACATGGCGATGGTACCGCTGCTGCTGTGGGGCACCGCCGGCACCACCGCGGGCAATTATTTCTGGTACGCGATCGGGCGGCGCTTCGGCTATCAGGGATTGAAGCCGTTCGTCGATCGCTGGGGCCGGTGGCTGACGGTCGAGTGGGAAGATGTGGAGAAGCTGCACCGCTTCTTCCGCAACCATGGCGGCAAGACGGTCTTCATCTTCCGCTTCATGCCGACGTTCCGCACGATGATCTCGCTGCCTGCCGGCATGGCCTGTATGCCGCGCTGGCGCTTCTTCCTGGCGACGTTCACCGGCAGCATCGTGTGGAACGCGGTGCTGGCCTATGCCGGGCTGTGGCTGGGGTCGAATTTCGAACAGCTCGACCATTATGTCGGGCCGGTCGCGATCGCCATGTCGGCGGCGATCGTCATCGGCTATATCTACCGCGTCATCACGTGGAAACCGCGCGCGCAGCGGTGACCGCCACGCGCGCGCCACATTACCGCAGCCGCAGCGCCTTCAGCACCTCTGCCCACGACACATATTTGAAGTTCTGCGTTTCCGGCGCATTGTCGCCGTCCTGCGCGACCATCAGCCCCTTGGGATATTTCGGCCCGAAATTGCCGAGGATCAGCTCTATGCCGTCGGTTTCGCTGGTCCCGTCGATCGCCCCGCCGCCGATGCGGAAGCGCCCGGCATAGGTGACGCCGGGCAGGCGGTAGAGGGTGTAGGCATTGTCGCCCTGACTGCTGGCAACCAGATAGCCGCCGTCGCGCCCGGCCGGGGCCAGTGCCAGCCCCTCGGCATCGGCGACCAGTGTCGTGCCGTCGACCTTCGCGATCGCGGTTCCCTCGACCGGGGCGGCGGGATCGGCGGTGAAGCGCCACAGCCCGACATCCTCTTCCGCGACATACAGGATGCCCGTCCGGTCATCGACCACACAGCCTTCGGCCTGCGTGCCGACCTTCATCGACCGCACGGTACGCACGACCGGCGTCGCGCCGCGGGTGTCGATCGACACCTGGTCGATGCGCCCGTCCTTCATCACGACGAAGCCGAACAGCGCCTTGTCCCGCGCGCGGGTCCACAGGCACATGCCATAGGCTTCGCCCGCCCCGACCGGATAGCGGCCCATCGGCACCAGCTTTTTCTGCGCGGTGTCCAGCGTGAACAGCGCGACATGCGCCTGCGTTTCGTCCGCCCGGTCGCTGGCGGCCGCGATCACCCGGCCACCGATCTCGCGCAGGTCGACATTGTTGAGCCGCGCGGCAGGCGTGAAGCTCAGCCGCTTGCCCGACAGGTCATAGACGTGGATGCCGGCCTTCTTGTCCGTGCCGATCACCAGGCTGGCGGCGGGGTTGCGCCGGTTGCGCCAGATGGCGGGATCGTCGGCGGCATCGGCGGCGGTGTCGACCGGATCGGTTTCCGCCACCGCTGCCACCATCGGCACGGCGGTCGGCGTCGCGGCCGGCGGGGGCGTTACCGCACATCCGCCGAGGAGCGCTGCCAGCCAGAGGGCACGCCGCATCAGAAGTTCACCCGCACGCCGGCCTGATACCGGCGGCCGAACGTCTCGCGTTCGATCGTGTAGCGCGTGTCGCGAACATAGCGACGGCCCGGCCCGCCCAGAAGGTTGCTGAAATTGCCGAACAGTTCGACATTGGCGTTGATCGCATAGCGCATCGATGCGTCGAGTTCATTGTCCTTGGCCCAATAGAAGTCGCCGCCGTCGACACCGCGATTGACGCCGTTGATGACCTGGAAATCGCCGATTTCGTCCAGCCAGCGCGACCGGTTCTGATACTGGACCCGCGCCGAAAAGCCGTACTTTTCGTAATAGACGCCCAGATTATAGACCGCGTCCGACGCACCGGGCAGCGGTACGCGGCGGCCATCCGGCGTTTCGGCGCGGCTATGGTTCAGCGTCGCGTTCAGCTGCACGCCGAACCCGCCCATCCAGTCGGGCAGGCCCAGGTCGGCGACGAACGGATCGAGTTGCTGCTGGATCGCGCCTTCCACGCCGACGATCGACCCGCTGCCGCCATTGTCGATGGTCGAGAAGTCATATTGCGACCGGTCGGTGCCGCCGAAGTTCAGGATGTCGCTGCCAAAGGTGCGGCTGGTATCGAACAGCACGTCGCGCAGCCGCTTGTAATAGGCGCCGAACGACAGGAAGCCGGCCGGGGCGACATAATATTCGACATAGGCGTCGACCCCCATCGCCTTTTCGGGCTTCGCATCGGGGTTCCCACCCGAAATGGTCAGGTTGGCGTCGTTGAACGACAGGTTGGGGCGAAGCTGGTCGTAATCCGGCCGCGCCGCGCCGGTGTTAAACGACAGCCGCGCCTTCATCTGCGGCGTCACGTCGTAATTGATGTGCAGGCTGGGATAGACCAGCGTCATGTCGCGATCGACGGTCAGCGGGGTGAAGGTCTTGCCGTCGGTGACGAACGCCGACGATGTGTTGCGGATATACTCGATCCGCGCGCCGCCGATGACGCTGCCCCAACCGGTCGTGACGGTCGCCATGCCGTAGGCCGAATAGACGCGCTCGTTCACGTCGTACAGGTTCGCGGTCTGGTTGACATAGGACCCGACCTTCTTCGCCCGATCGACCAGATCGAGGATCTGGTCACGCCCGAAATACTGGAAGGTATAGCCAAGCGGCAGCTTGCCCTGGAACCCGCCGGGGATCGCGATCTGCGAATAGCCGGTCGGAATGCCCGCCGCGCTGAACTGTGCCGAACTGTTGAGTTCGAGCAGGCGTTCGTCGACCGACTTGGTACGGTCGTCGAACCGCAGGCCGAAGGCGAACGTCGTCTTTTCGCCGAACAGGCCGTCGACATCGTGTTGCAGGTCGATCCGCGCGGTATAGGCATCGGTCGTATCGGCGGCGAGCAGCGAGCGCAGGCGGGCGAGCGAACGCGGAAAATCCTCGATCGCGGTCACCCGCGCGCCGCGGCTGAACGTGCCGTTGGCATTGCGGATGGTGCGGTACAGCTCGATTCTGGCCAGCTGCGGATCGGTCAGGTCATAGCCGACGGTCAGGCGGTTGGCGGCGTTCGCGCCGTTGGTGCCGAACGACGGGCTGTCATAGTTCAGCTGCGCCGGCTGCGTCCGGTCGTCGATCGACCGGGTATAGTTTGCCCGCCACGACACCCGCCACGTATCGAGGTCGTGGTCGCCACCCAGCGTGTTGGTGAACACCGACTGCTTGTACGCGCGGACGGTGAAGTTGGAATTCAGGTCGATGCCGTACACCGTGCCCTTCAGCGGGGTGTTGCCGGTGCAGACATCGGCATAGCCGGTGGTGCCGGCCGCCGGCGTCGCATTGACGCTGCACGCAGCCGACGAGGTGGGGACGCGCGACTGCTGATCGTCGAGGTCGACGATATAGTTGTTGCGCTGTTCGTCGTCCTGGAACGCCGAATAGATGGTTTCGGCAAAGATGCGGTGGCCGGGCGCCGGTTTCCAGTCGAGCCGGGTCGACAGCGCATAGTTCTTGCGGACGAGGCGATACAGCTTGTTCTCGGTCTCGCGTGCCCAGATGCGGTCGGCGAAGCCCGGACGGGCATCTTCCTTGACCGTTTCCCAATCGGTTTCGAAATTGTCGGTGACCATGCCGCGCCGGTACAGGCTGGCCGAGGACGACACCGCGAATTCGCCGATGCCGGTATCAAACCGGTCGGACACGACCAGCGATCCTTCGAACTCGCGCCGGTCGCCCAGCTCGACGAGCCCGTAGCCGGCCTTGCCCGCGACGTGAAAGCCGTTCTGGTCGAAGCCCGAGCGGGTGATGATGTCGACGTTACCCGAAATCGTCTCACCCACCATGTCGGGCGTCACCGCCTTGCGCACGATGATCTGCTTGGCGATCGCCGAGGGGATCGAATCGAAGCGTGCCGCGCGCCCCTCAGGGCTGACGACGTTCACGCCGTCGAACGACAGCGTGGTCCAGCGCTTGGGCGCGCCGCGCAGGTTGACGTAGCGGGCCTGGCCCTGGTCGCGTTCGACACCGACGCCGGGCAGACGGCTGATCGCCTGCGCCACATTCTGGTCGGGCAGGCGGCCGACCGCGTCGGAGGCGATGACCGACACCAGTGCCGGACTGTTGCGCTGGATTTCGAGGGCGGCCGCTTCGGATTCAGCGATCGGGCGGCTGCCCTGCACCACGATTTCCTGACCTTCGTCGTCGCCCGGAGCGGGTTCGACCGCGACCGGCGTTTCCCCCGTCGGCGCGGCAAGCGCCGCTGCCGGCAGGATCGCGGCACCGCTGAGCAGCGCACGCACGAAAACGGCCCGCGTGGACCGCGCGAAGATTGCAACCATGTCTGTTCCCCTTTGGAAGCGCCCCGGCTTCCCGTGTGGCCAGCGCCCTGCCGCGCGGCGATGAAACGCAGGTTACGCCATCGTTACCGATCGATGACGGTGGCGGTTGCCGGTGGCGGCTGTGGCCTGGGGGCAACAGCGGATACCGACCCCGGCGCGGCGGACGTTCCGCCAGCCCCCTCGCCGTCACCCCGGATACGGTCCGGGGTGACGGCGAACGGTACGATCAGAAGCGCGCGCCCAGCTCCACGCCATAGAAGCGCGGCTCGCCCCGGATATAGGTCGGCACGCCAAAGCCGCCGCCGGTATTGCCCGCATCGATCAGATAGCGTTCGTTGGTCAGGTTGCGCGCAAAGCCGCCGATGGTGAAGCGTTCGCCCAGCTCCACGCCCGCGCGCAGGTTGACCAGCGTATAGCCCGGCGTCGAGATCGCTTCGCGGTTCGGCAGTTCGAAGAACACCTTCGACCGGTAGGTCAGGTTCGGCACGGCATAGAGCGTCGCCGACCCGATCGGCACGCGCAGATTGGCGCCCGCCGATGCGGTCATGTCGGGCTGCAACCGGAAGCGGTTGCCCGCGAACACGCCGTTGGTCGCATCGTCGCCGATCCCGCCGTCGAGATAGGCGAAAGTGCCGAACAGCGACAGCATCTGCCCAAGGCGCAGATTGCCCTCCAGCTCGACGCCCAGATTATCCGCCGACCCCGCCGAGCGCGTCGTGGTCACGCCGTTTTCGGTCACCGACACCTGGAACCCGTCATAGCGCTGGTAGAACACCGACGCCGCACCGGTGAACGGCCCCACCCGCCCCTTGATGCCGCCTTCGTAGTTCCACACCAGTTCCTCTGGCACGACCTGCAGCGCGGGGATCACACCTGCCGTCGCGCTGGTGCCGGTGCGCACCGCGCCCAGCTGGACCACCGGCGAGCGGCGGCCCTTGCTGACCGTGGCATAGAGGTTGACCGCATCGGACAGCCGCAGCAGCGCATTGAAGCGCGGCAGCACGGCGGCGAAGCTGCGCTCCGCCTCGAACTTCGCACCATTGGTGTTGGCGGTGCCGAGCAGGCTGGTGAACACGCCGGCGCCTGCCAGCAGCCGCGAGAACGGCTGAACCGAGCTGTAACCCGACTGGCGATCCTCGATCAGCACGCGGGCGCCGGCCGTCAGTTCGAGCGCGGGGACCGGAATCCACGTCGCATCGGCGAACATCGAATAGGTGTCGTTGTTGCCGAAATTGGTGAATTCCGATGCATAGGGCAGTTCGGTCAGCGTGCCACGCGACAGCACCGCCGTCGCCCGCGCGCCCGGCACCGTGCCGTTGGCCGCGACGCAGTTCGGCCCCGTCGGAATGCCCGCCTGGTTCAGGATATTGCGGATCTGCGCATAGCCGGCGGTTACCGAACAGGCGAGATACGTCCCTTCCTCGGTCGAGAACGGCACGCGCTGGAAACCGTTTTCGAAGAACGCGTTCCACCCGAACGACGCCCGCGCGCGTTCCCCGGTGAAGTTGAAGCGGCCTTCATGGCTCCACTGGTCGCCCTTCGCATCCTCGGCGAATTCCAGATACCATGCCGGGCCGCCATCGGCGTCGAACGTCTCCAGGCTGTTGAACCGGCGATAGCCGTTGACCGTGGTGAAGGTGACGCCGCGCCCCAGATCGATCGAGACGGTCAGGTTCGCGTCATAGACGTCGCGGTCGAGGCCCAGCTTGCGCTTCCCCAGCACCTCCAGCGAATAGGGCGAACCCGACAGTTCGGCATAGCCGTAATCGCCGGTCTGCCCGCCGGTCGGGGCGAAGGCACGGCTCTTGAACGCGGTGCCCGGATTGCGCTGTCCGTCATAGGTCAGCACCAGATCGGCGGTGACCGTGTTGGTCGGCGTCCAGCGTAGCGACCCGCGGATGCCGCGCTGGTCCTGCCCGTTCAGGTCGTCCTGATCGACGCGCCCCTGATTCTGGTTCGGCACCTTGGGATCGCCCGCGATGTTGCGGACATAGCCGTCGCGATATTTATACGCGAAGGCGAGGCGGCCGGCGAGCGTGTCGTTGCCGGCATTGACCATGCCCGACACCTGCGTCCGGTTGAAATTGCCGTAGGAGGCGGCGAGGTCGGCGGCGAAGCCGGGCCTGGGCTTGGCCGACAGGATCGACACCGCACCGACCGCGGCGGCGGTGCCGAACAGCGTCGCCTGCGGCCCCTTCACCGCCTCGATCCGCTCCAGGTCGAACAGGTCCTGATAGGCGCCGCGCGACCGGCTGATGTCGACGCCGTTGTAATAGAAGGTGACGCGCGCGCCCTGCTGCGCCGATCCCGAATCCGACGTGATGCCGCGAATGACGAAGCCCGGATTGTTCGCGCTCTGCTCCTGCACGACCAGCCCCGGAATATATTGCGCGACATCGGCCAGCGTGGACACGCCAAGGTCGGCCATCTTTCGCCCGGTCACGGCGGTCACGGTGACCGGCACATCCTCGATCCGCTGCTCCACCTTTTGCGCGGTGACGACGATTTCATCGGATTCGTCCCCCTGCGGCTGGACATTGGCCTGGGCGAAGGCGGCGGTCGAACAGGTGATCGCGAGCATGGCGACGGTCGAGCGCAGACAGGTCTTCATTCAATATCCCCCTAATGACGGCGCGGCCTCTAGGGGGCGTATGCGACAGGTCCGTGACGTCACGGACCTGTCGCATACGGTGCATAGGACGCCGCCCATATCGTTTCGACAAAGGCACCTGCATGACCCTGAACCGCCGCGACGCCCTCCGCCTGATGGGCAGCAGTGCCGCGCTGACCCTGCCGACAGTCGCCGAGGCAGCCCCCGCCGGCGCGACCTTCGCGCACGGCGTGGCCAGCGGCGATCCGGCGGCGGACGGCGCGATCCTGTGGACCCGCGCCACCCCGGCTTCGGGCGACAGCGGCGACATCGCGCTCGACTGGCATATCGCGGGAAGCGAAGGCGGCGCCGCGCTGGCCACCGGCCGCACCACCGCGCGGGGCGCACGCGACTTCACCGCAAAGGTCGAAGCGACCGGGCTGAAGCCCGGCACCGACTATTGGTACTGGTTCACCGCGCCCGACGGCACCGCTTCGCCCAAGGGACGCTTCCGCACCCTGCCGCGTGGCGCCACGCCGCACGTCGCGCTGGCGGTGGTGTCGTGCCAGCTCTATCCCGGCGGCTATTGGCACGCCTATAGCGCGATCGCCGCCGAACCGCGGGTCGATGCGGTGCTGCATCTGGGCGATTACATCTACGAATATGGCGCGGAGGGGTATGGCGCGGACATCGGCCGCAAGCTGAACCGCCTGCCCGAACCGGCGCATGAGATCGTGACGCTCGCCGATTATCGCACCCGCCATGCGCAGGTGAAGCGCGATAGCGCGATGCAGGCGGCGCACGCCCGCGCCGCGTTCATCTGCGTCTGGGACGACCATGAAACCGCCAATGACAGCTGGGTCGGCGGCGCGGAGAACCATGACCCGGCTACCGAGGGCGACTGGGCCAAGCGCAAGGCGGCGGCGATGCAGGCCTATTTCGAATGGATGCCGATCCGCGATCCCAGACCCGGCCAGCCCTGGGCCGCGATCAATCGCAGCTTCGATTTCGGTGACCTCGCCACGTTGGTCATGGTCGAAACCCGCCTGCTCGCCCGCTCCGAACAGGCCGCGCCCAAGGGGGCCGGGATCGAGCCGGAGGATTATGCCGCGATGATGGCGATCCGCGCCCGACCCGACCGGGAACTGCTGGGGCGTGGACAACAGGATTGGGTCGAGCGCAAACTGGCCCGCTCGGTCAAGGCGAAGCGCCCGTGGCAACTGCTCGGCAATCAGGTGGTGATGGCGAAGGTGCCCGGCCCCAACCTCATCAAGGAACATGGCGCGCAGGGCTATGCCGATCTGCTCAACGGCCTGCCCGCCGCCTATGCCCCGCGCATCGCCGCCGCACAGCGATCGTACCGCGCCGGGTTGCCGTTCAACTTCGACAGCTGGGACGGCTATCCCCCGGCGCGTGAGCGGCTCTACGCCGCGTTCCGCCGGGCGAAGTCGCGGCCGATCGTCCTGTCGGGCGACAGCCATGCCGGCTGGGCCAACGACCTGCACGATGACAAGGGCCGGCTGGTCGCCAGTGAATTCGGCGCGACCGCGATCTCCAGCCCGTCCTATGGTTCGCTGCTGCCCGGCCTGGGCAAGGTGATCGAGAAGAATGCGCCGGAGGTTCGCTACTGCGATCAGGACCGCAAGGGCTATCTGTTGCTCACGCTGACGCCGACCTATGCCGATGCACAGTTCCGCACGGTGTCGAGCGTGACGACACCGGACTTCACCACCGCGACGACCGCCCGGTGGCGGGTGGCGGCGGGCAAGCCGGGGCCGATGGTCGCGGTGTAGTCGGGCCACAACCCACTACCCGTACCCCGGCGAAGGCCGTGGTCCAGTATCGGTTTGGTATCGATAGAGTCGCCGACGTCTCCCAACTGGACCCCGGCCTTCGCCGGGGTACGGGTTTTGTGCGGGGGCCGATACTTTGCACCCCGCCCCCGCCGCCCTACATCTACGGAAGTGCGAACCCTCCCCGCCCCCCTTGCCGACTGGTTCGCCGCCCGCGGCTGGTCTCCGCGCCGCCACCAGCGCGAGATGCTCGACGTCGCGCGTGCCGGCAACCACGCCCTGCTGGTCGCCGCGACCGGCGCGGGCAAGACGCTGGCCGGGTTCCTGCCGACGCTCACCGACCTGATCGAAAACCCCGGCGATAGCCTCCACACCCTCTATATCTCGCCGCTGAAGGCCTTGGCGGTCGACGTGCAGCGCAACCTGCTGACCCCGATCGCCGAGATGGCGCTGCCCATCCGGGTCGAAACCCGCACCGGCGATACCCCGTCCGACCGCAAGGCGCGCCAGCGCAGCAAGCCGCCGCACATCCTGCTGACGACGCCCGAATCCTTGAGCCTGCTGCTGTCCTATCCCGATGCCGACCGGCTGTTCGCGACGCTCCGCACGATCATCGTCGATGAAGTCCACGCCTTTGCCACCGACAAGCGCGGCGACCTGTTGTCGCTGTGCCTCACCCGCCTGCAACGCCACGCCCCGGCACTACGCCGCGTCGCGCTGTCGGCGACGGTCGCCGACCCGGACGGCTATCGCGCATGGCTCGCTCCCGATGGCGATATCGATGCGGTGACATTGGTGCAGGGGGAACCGGGTGCCGACCCCGACATCCGCATCCTGTTGCCGCAGGACCGCATCCCGTGGTCGGGCCATTCCGGCCGCTACGCCGCGAGCCAAGTGATGCGCGAGATCGCGCGCCACCGCACCACCATCGTCTTCTGCAACACCCGCAGCCTCGCCGAGCTGATTTTCCAGGACCTGTGGCTGGCCAACGACGCGCAATTGCCGATCGGCGTCCATCACGGCAGCCTCGACCGCGAGGCGCGGCGCAAGGTCGAGGCGGCGATGGCCGACGGCAAGCTCCGCGCGCTGGTCGCCACCGCCAGCCTCGACCTCGGCGTCGACTGGGGCGATGTCGATTGCGTGATCCAGATGGGCGCGCCCAAGGGATCGTCGCGCCTGTTGCAACGCATCGGCCGTGCCAACCACCGGCTGGACGAGGTGTCGAAGGCGCTGCTGGTGCCGGGCAATCGCTTCGAATTTCTGGAGGCGCAGGCGGCACTCGACGCGGTGGAGGCGGGCGAACTCGACCGCGAGGTGTTCCGGCCCGGCGCATTGGACGTACTGGCACAGCATCTGATGGGTTGCGCCTGTGCCGAACCCTTCGCCGCCGCCGACATGCTGGCGGAGGTGCAGGGCGCCCTCCCCTATTCCGCATTGGACGCCGACACGTTCGACCGCGTGCTGCACTATATCGCGGAGGGCGGCTATGCGCTGAAGGCCTATGACCGGTTCAAGCGGTTGCGGCTGGGCGCGGACGGGCTGTGGACCGTCACCAAGCCGGCGTTCATCGCGCAGCATCGCCTCAACGCCGGGATCATCGTCGACGCGCCGACGCTGGACGTGCGGTTCAAGAATGGCCGGCGGCTGGGCACGGTCGAGGAATATTTCGCCTCCACTTTGTCGCCCGGCGATACCTTCTTCTTTGCCGGCATGAGCCTGGAGGTAGAGAAGATCGAGCTGACCGATTTGGTGGTTCGCGCCAGCAGCAAACCCGCGCGAATTCCCAAATATGGCGGCACGCGCATGGCGCTGTCGACCAACCTCGCCGACCGGGTGCGAGGATTTCTGGCCGATCCGGACCAATGGTCCCGCTTCCCCGACGATGTGCGCGAATGGCTGGAAATCCAGTCGCGCCGCTCGGTCCTGCCGCGCCCCGGCGAATTGCTGGTCGAAACATTCCCGCATGACGGGCGGCACTATATGGTCGCCTACAGCTTCGAAGGGTGGAACGCGCACCAGTCGCTCGGCATGTTGATCACGCGCCGGATGGAAGCGATGGGGCTGAACCCGATCGGCTTCGTGTCGAACGACTATGCGCTGTCCTGCTATTGCCTCGAACCGATCACCGACCCCGCCGCGCTGTTTTCACCCGACATCCTCGAACATGAATTCGTCGATTGGGTACAGGGGTCGGCGCTGTTGAAACGCGCCTTTCGCGAAGTCGCGGTGATCGGCGGCCTGGTCGAGCGCCAGCATCCGGGCAAGCGCAAGACCGGCAAGCAGGTCACCTTCTCGACGGACCTGATCTATGACGTGTTGCGCAAATACGAACCCGGCCATCTGCTGTTGCAGGCGGCGTGGGAGGATGCGCGGGCGCGGATGACCGATGTCGGGCGGCTGGCGAAGCTGCTGGAGACGGCGCAGGCCCGCATCCGCCATGTCGAGCTGGATCGGGTCAGCCCGCTGGCGGTACCGGTGCTGGTGCTGATCGGGCGCGAACGGGTGACGCAAGGATCGGCCGACGATGCGCTGCTGATCGAGGCGGAAGCGCTGGCGGCGGAGGCGATGGCGCTGGATTGAGGGGTTTTCTTCCCCCGCCTCCCCCGTTTGCTTCGAGTGCAGGTTCGAGGCTGTCGAGAAGGGGGTGCCCCAAACGCCGAGTTCTCGACGGACGCTTCTCGACAAGCTCGAAGCTGCTCGAACCGAACGGTACCGGGAAAGGCGTACCCCGGCGAAGGCCGGGGTCCAGTTGGGCGACGCCCGCGACTCCATCGCCACGGCACCGTAACTGGGCCCCGGCCTCCGCCGGGGCACGGCGTAGGTGTGGACACCTTACAACCGCAAAAAGCCGTACCCCCGCGCAGGCGGGGGTCCAGAGCCAAGGGCGTTGCGCCCAGTAACCCTGGATTCCCGCCTGCGCGGGAATATGGATGGCGAGCGGGGCAACCCGCTCGCCACAGCCGATCAAACGTCCAGATTCGCCACGTTCAGCGCATTTTCCTGAATGAAGTCGCGCCGCGGCTCGACCACGTCGCCCATCAGCCGCGTGAAGATTTCGTCCGCGACGTCGGCCTGTTCGATCGCGACGCGCAGCATCGACCGGTTCGAGGGGTCGAGCGTGGTTTCCCAGAGCTGTTCGGCATTCATCTCGCCCAGCCCCTTGTAGCGCTGGATCGACAGGCCCTTGCGCCCGGCGGCCAGGATCGCGTCGAGCAACTGGCTCGGCCGCGCGACCAACGTCTCGCCCTTGCCCGCGACCGCCGGAGCCTCGTCCTCACCCTCGGCCACCGCCTCGCCGGCACTGCGCGCACTGACCAGCTTCGACACGCCGGCATAGCTCGCCGCTTCCTCGGCCGCCAGGGCGTGGAGCTTGCGCCCCTCGGCCGACAGCAGGAACGCCGGTTCGATATTGTGGGTGTCGGTGACGCCGCGCCAGCGACGCTGGAACTGCAGCCCGCCATCTTCGGTCACGCGCGCGGTCCACTGCGCCTCGGCATCGGTGCGGCCGATCCGCGACACCGCATCGTCCAGCCGCGCCTGCCGGTCGGTGTCGTTGATTTGCGGATCGAGAACGCCGGCCAGCGCCAGCACCTCGACGATGCCCATGTCGTAGCGCCGCGGCACATAGCGCATTAGCGTCCGCATCCGCCGCGCATGGCCCAGCAGCGCCTTCAAATCGTCGCCGCTGCGCGCACCGCCCGCGCTTTCCAGCACATGCGCGCTGACCCCGGCCTCAACCAGATATTCGTCGAGCGCGTTGTCGTCCTTGAGGTACACCTCGGACCGACCCTTGGTCGCCTTATACAGCGGCGGCTGGGCGATATAGAGGTGCCCGGCCTCGATGATCTCGGGCATCTGGCGATAGAAGAACGTCAGCAGCAGCGTGCGGATATGCGCGCCGTCGACGTCGGCGTCGGTCATGATGACGATCTTGTGGTAGCGCAGCTTCGCTAGGTTGAAGTCGTCGCGGATACCGGTGCCGAGCGCGGTGATGATCGTCCCGATCTCGCGGCTGGCCAGCATCCGGTCGAACCGCGCGCGCTCGACGTTCAGGATCTTGCCGCGCAGGGGCAGGATCGCCTGGAAATGCCGGTCGCGACCCTGCTTGGCGGAGCCACCGGCCGAGTCACCCTCGACGAAGAACAGTTCGGACTTGGCGGGGTCGCGCTCCTGGCAATCGGCCAGCTTGCCGGGCAGGCTGGCGATGTCCATCGCACCCTTGCGCCGGGTCAGCTCGCGCGCCTTCTTCGCGGCCTCGCGCGCGGCGGCGGCGTCGATCACCTTCTGGATGATCGCCTTCGCATTTCCCGGATTTTCCTCCAGATAATCGGCCAGCTTGTCGGCCATCAGCGCTTCCAGCGGCTGGCGCACTTCCGACGACACCAGCTTGTCCTTGGTCTGCGACGAGAATTTCGGATCGGGCAGCTTGACCGACACGATCGCGGTCAGCCCCTCGCGCATGTCGTCGCCGGTCAGCGACACCTTTTCCTTCTTCAGCATTCCCGACTTGTCGGCATAGCTGTTGAGCGTCCGCGTCAGCGCGGCGCGGAACGCCGCCATGTGCGTGCCGCCATCGCGCTGCGGGATGTTGTTGGTGAAGGCGAGGACGTTCTCGTAATAGCTGTCGTTCCATTCCAGCGCGACATCGATGCCGACATCGTCACGGAATCCGTGGATCGCGATCGGATCGGGCATCAACGGCGTCTTGGTCCGGTCGAGATATTTCACGAACGCGGCGATCCCGCCTTCGTAGAACAGTTCGACCTCGCGCGGTTCCTCATGCCGGGCATCGACCAGCACCAGCCGGACGCCCGAATTGAGGAACGCCAGCTCGCGGAACCGGTGTTCGAGCTTATCGAAATCGAACTCGACGATCTTGAACGTTTCCGGCGACGGCAGGAACGTCACGCGGGTGCCGCGCTTTTCCGACGGACCCATCACCTTCAGCGGCGCTTCGGCATCGCCCCGGCGGAAGCGCATGTAATGCTCCTGGCCTTCACGCCAGATCGTCAGGTCGAGAAAGTCGCTGAGCGCATTCACCACCGACACGCCCACGCCGTGCAGGCCGCCCGACACCTTGTAGGCATTGTCGTCGTTGGTGTTTTCGAACTTACCGCCGGCGTGGAGCTGGGTCATGATGACCTCGGCCGCCGATACGCCCTCTTCGCTGTGGATGCCGGTCGGAATGCCGCGCCCGTTATCTTCGACCGACACCGATCCGTCGGCGTTCAGCGTGATGAGGATGCGGTCGCAATGCCCGGCCAGCGCCTCGTCGATCGCATTGTCGCTGACCTCGAACACCATGTGGTGCAGGCCGGAGCCGTCGTCGGTATCGCCGATATACATGCCGGGGCGCTTGCGGACCGCATCGAGGCCCTTCAACACCTTGATCGAGTCTGCGCCGTAGTCGTTCTGATTGGGGTTCGTTGCCATAGCGAGTATATAGGGTTTTGCGTGGCGGAACTAAAGCAAAACCCGCATGGGGCGCGGGTCGGTTTGCGCGAGAATGACCGCACCCCAACATCTACCGTACCCCCGCGCAGGCGGGGGTCCAGAGCCAGGCAATATGCCGCCCGCCTCCGTAACCCTGCCCCCCCCCGCCTGCGCGGGGGTACGCCAAGGTCGCGCGAAACGGTCCATCCGTTCCGCCCCGATAATGAACGGCAGCTAACAGGCGCATTCAGTATCCGCTCAAGCGAATCGGCGCATACCCCAAATCACAGGCAGACATCCTGCCGCAAAGTTTTGAGGGAGAAGACCCATGTTCAAGAAGCTGACGCTTGCCGCTGCCGCGCTTGCCACGGTCGCCACCGCCGCCGCCCCGACCGCCGCTTCGGCGCAGAGCTGGCGCGGGGACCGCTA
>NZ_CAJYQD010000044.1 GCF_913776855.1 uncultured Sphingomonas sp.
CCGGCACCGAAGGCTTTACCCTGAACCAGACGATGCTGCGCGTGCGCGACCCCAGTGCCAGCCTGGCCTTCTATCAGGACGTGCTGGGCATGACGCTGCTGCAGAAGCTGGATTTCGAGGAGGCGGCGTTCTCGCTCTATTTCCTCGGCTATCTGCGCGATGGCGAGAGCGTGCCGAGCGACCCGAAGGAACGCGCCCGGTTCGTGTTCACCCGCGAAACCACGCTGGAGCTGACACATAACTGGGGGACCGAGGACGATCCCGACTTCGCCGGCTATCACAGCGGCAACGACGATCCGCGCGGGTTTGGCCATATCGGGATCAGCGTGCCCGATGTGGCGGCGGCATGCGCGCGGTTCGAGGAACTGGGCGTCGATTTCCGCAAGCGGCCGGACGAGGGGCGGATGAAGGACATCGCCTTCATCACCGATCCCGATGGCTATTGGGTCGAAATCCTGTCGCCCAGCGGCATGACGCAGGCGGTGACCGATGCGGAGGACGCGGCATGAAGGCGATAGCGCTGCGCGCGCCCGGCGGGCTGGACCAGCTGGAAGTCGTCGAGCGGCCCGATCCGGGGCAGCCGGGGGCAGGCGAAATCCGGGTGGCGCTGCATGGCAGCTCGCTCAACTTTCACGACTATATCGTGGCCAGCGGCAAGTCGCCTGCCGAGGACGGCCGGGTGCCCATGGCCGATGGCGCCGGCACGGTCGAAGCGGTGGGCGAGGGTGTCACCGACTTTGCGGTCGGGGACAGCGTGGTGTCGTGCTTCTTCCCCGACTGGCAGGACGGCGGCCCGACGATCGGCGATTTCAGCCGGACGCCCGGCGACGGGATCGACGGCTTTGCGCAGGAGGTGGTCGTGTTGCCGGCGACCGCTTTTACCCTCGCGCCGAAGAGTTGGGACGCGGTAGAGGCGGCGACGATCACCACCGCCGGGCTGACCGCCTGGCGCGCACTGGTGGTCGATGGCGGATTGAAGGCGGGCGACCGGGTGCTGCTGCTCGGTACCGGAGGCGTCTCGATCTGGGCCTTGCAGATCGCCAAGGCGATGGGGGGCGTGGTCGCGATCACATCCTCCAGTGATGAAAAACTGGCGCGGGCCAGGGCGTTGGGCGCGGACTTTACCGTCAATTATCGCAACGATCCTGATTGGGGCACGACCGTCGCGAACTGGGCCGACGGGCGCGGGGTCGATCATGTGGTCGAGGTCGGCGGGCCGGCGACGCTGGCGCAGTCGATCGCTGCGGTACGGGTTGGCGGGCATATCTCGCTGATCGGCGTGCTGACCGGGCGCGGTGGCGAAGTGCCGACGGCGGCGCTGATGGCGAAGCAGGCACGGTTGCAGGGGCTGATCGTCGGCAGCCGGCGCGAGCAGCAGGATTTCGTGGCGGCCTTGGACGCGACGGGCATTCGACCGGTGGTGGATCGCCGGTTCGGGCTGGAGGCGTTGGCCGAGGCGTTCCGGTTTCAGGAATGCGGCGACCATTTCGGGAAGATCGGGGTAGGGTGGTGAGGGCATCGCCTGACCCCGACGCATAGACGCCGTACCCCCGCGCAGGCGGGGGTCCAGAGCCAAGCAACGCAACCGTTGCGTTCGGGACCCTGAACCCCCGCCTGCGCGGGGGTACGGTTACCTTACCGGAACGCGCTCACTCCCCGCTGGGCGTCTTCGCCTTCACCGTTTCCGGCGGGGTGATCGGCGAGAGCGTCTGCTTCTGCGTCGCGGTGTTGATGCGGCGGCGGCGTTCGAAGGGGGGCAGGTCGACGCGACGACCGGTCTTCAGCGCTTCCATGATCCCCTCGATCACGCGCAGGTCGGCGATCCCTTCCTCCGCATCGGGTTCGGGATCGTCGCCGTTCAGGATGCAGTCGGAGAAATACTTCATCTCGCCGCCGAACTGGTCGGTCGGCTTGAACTTTTCCTCGCGCTTGTCGGTGCCGATCGTGATCGTCTGATGCTGGGTATCGCCATAGCCAAAAGCGGGGTCGATATGGATGCTGCCCTTCGTCCCGGCGATGGTCAGGTGATCGACATTGCCGGCATAATAGCTGACGGTGAAGCTCGCCAGTCGATCGCCCGGCATCCGCAGTACGACCGCGAACGTATCATCGAGGTCGCCGAAGCCCGCGCCCGCCTGCCGCGTCGCGACCGCCGATTCCACCGCGGCCGGTTCCTCGCCGAACAGATAGCGGATGGCGTTGATCGGGTACGGCCCCATGTCGAACAGCGGGCCGGCGACGATGCCGTGCTTGGCGCGGTGGTTGTCGGGGTCGAGCGACTGGCTGAACGTCGCCGAGAACGTGACCAGATCGCCGAGCTTGCCGTCACGCACCATGTCGATCGCGGCCAGCGTGCCGGGCTCGAAATGCAGGCGATAGGCGGTCATCAGCTTGGCCGACGACGCGGCCTGCGCCGCGGCGATGGCGCGACCCTGTTCGACCGAGATTTCCAGCGGCTTTTCGCACAGGACATGGATGCCCGCTGCCAGCGCGGGAATGGCGAATTCGGCATGGCGCCAGTTGGGCGTGCCGAGATAGACCGCGTCGATCGTACCCGACGCCAGCAGTTCGTGGAACTGGTCATAGTCGTAGGTCGCATCGACCCCGTACATCTCGGCCAATGCGGCCGCCTTCTCCGTATCGCCGGTGACGATCGCGACCAGCTTCGAATTGCCGGTATGCTTGATGCCCGGCAGCATCGACCGCTGCGTAATGTCGCCCGCGCCGACGACGGCGTAGCGGACCTTCTTGCCTAGCCCGAAGGCGGACGCGATGCTCATGAAGCGGTTCTCCGTGGGGGATGGAATGGAGCGCCAACGCACGCGACGCGGACAATCTCCCGCGCTTTCGGACATTTGGCCCTTATCATGGGTTATCGGCTTCATGCTGTTCCGACCCGACGCCACCCGACCCGCCCTGCTTCGCGATGCCGAGGGCTATCTGCCACTCGCCTGCTATGGTGCACTGGGCGACGGGCGGGCGGTGGTGTTGTCGGGGACGGACGGGTCGATCGACTGGTGGTGCGTGCCGAACATGGATTCGCCGGCTTTGTTCGACCGGCTGTTGGACGGAACGCTGGGCGGCTATTTCGCCATCACCCCGGTGGAGCCGTTCACTAGCGAACAGTGCTACCGCGACGACAGCAACGTGCTGGAGACGATCTTCACCACCGCGACCGGCCGGGCGAAACTGGTCGAGAGCCTCAATAGCGGGACGGCGGGGCGGCTGCCCTGGGCCGAACTGGCGCGGCGCGTGGAGGGGCTGGACGGGCACGTCGCGTTCGCGCTGACGCTGCGGTTCGGGCGGCGGGCGGATACCGTCAGCCCTTATTTCGCGCGGGCCGGCGGGCATGACGTATTCCATGTCGGCGCGGTGCTGGGGCTGGTCCGGTGCAGCGATACCGTCGTGATCGATCGACAGGGCGATGACGGGATCGACGGGCGGATCGCCGTCGCGCAAGGCGAACGGGCGACGGTCGCCATCGTGGCGGGTGCCGACGAACCGCTGGTCGTACCCTCGATCGAGGCGATCGACGCGCGGATCGACCTGTCCTACCGCGAATGGCGCGACTGGACGCACGCGCTCGACTGGGCCGGGCAGCTCCATTGCGACGGTGCGCGAAGGGCGGTGGCGATCCGCAGCGCGCTGGCGCTCAAGCTGCTGCTTTATTCGCCGACCGGGGCGATCGTCGCCGCCGCCACGACCTCGCTTCCCGAAAAGATCGGCGGGCCGAAGAACTGGGATTATCGTTACGCGTGGATTCGGGATGCGGGCTACACGATCAAGGCGTTCCTGCGCATCGGTGCCTTTGGCGAGGCGAAGGCCGGGTTCACCTGGCTGCTCAAGCGGCTGGGGCAGGGGGTGCCGAAGGTCTGCTACACGCTGGGCGGTGATCCGGTGCCCGAGGTGCGCGAGATCGATATTCCGGGCTATCGCGGGTCGCGTCCGGTGGTGAGCGGCAACCAGGCGACCGACCAGCATCAGCACGGCATCTATGGCGACATCTTTGAAACCGCCGAGCGGTTCGTGGCGTGCGGCAACATCCTCGATGGTGAGAGTGCGGCAACGCTGTCGCATCTGGCCGACCTGTGCGCCGATCGCTGGCGACAAAAGGATGCCGGCATCTGGGAACTGGAGGAGGTGCAGCATTACACCATGTCCAAGATCAGCTGCTGGCAGGCGTTGCAGCGCGCGGTCGAACTGGCCGATGCCGGGCAGATTCCGCCGACCTGCCGCGATCGCTGGGCACGCGAACGCGACCGGATCATGGACTGGATCGGCGAACATTGCTGGGACGAGGAACGCGGGGCCTATCTCTGCTATCCCGGCGCCAACGGGCTGGATGCGTCGCTGGCGCTGGCGGTGCGGTTCCGCTTCGACGGGCAGGACCGGCTGGCGCGCACGCTGGACGCGATCGACCGCGAACTGGGCGCAGGCGCGTTCCATTACCGCTATACCGGCATGGAACGGGAGGAGGGATGTTTCCTCGCCTGCACCTTCTGGATGGTCGAGGCGCGCGCGATCCTGGGGCAGCATGACCGGGCTGAGGCGGCATTCGCGGCGGCGATGGACGGACTGGCGCATGGCACCGGCATCCTGCCGGAAATGATCGACCCCAGGACCGGCGACTATCTGGGCAACCTGCCACAGGGGTTGAGCCATCTGGCGCTGATCCAGGCGATCGCGACCCTGGGCGGGGCGGAATTATAGGGTTTGCCGGGAGTGCGACGGGCTGCGTCCCGTTCGGACAGGGAACCACGCGGCGTTTCAACAGCTTGGTCGGCTTACTGGCAGGAGAGCGACATGGATTACGGACTGGGCGGCGCGCTAGCGCTGGTGACGGGCGCGGATGGCGGCATCGGGCGTGAAGTGGCGCGGATGCTGTTGCAGGAAGGTGCGAAGGTCGCGATCAGCGACCGGGATGCGAAATCACTGGAACAGGTTCGCGCCGAACTGGCCGAATATGGCGATGTGGTGGCGATTGCCGCCGATGTGACCGACCTGTCGAGCGTGAAGGCGTTGTTCGAACAGCTGCGCGGCGAACGGGGTGATCCGACGATCCTGGTTCATACGGCCGGGGTGACGGGAGCCACCGGCGATTTCCTTGAGGTGGACGATGCCGGATGGCAGTCGACGCTCGACATCAACCTGATGGGTGCGGTGCGGGTTACGCGCGAGGCGATCCCGGCGATGCGCAAGGGAGGCGGCGGGCGGATCGTGCTGATTGCGTCGGAGGACGCGGTGCAGCCCTATGTCGACGAGCTGGCCTATTGCGCGTCGAAGGCCGGGGTGCTGAACCTGGCGAAGGGACTGTCGAAAGCCTATGGCTGTGACAATGTGCTGGTGAACAGCGTGTCGCCGGCCTTCATCGCAACGCCGATGACCGATGCGATGATGGACAAGCGCGCCGAGGAACAGGGCACCGACCGCGACAGCGCGATCCGCAGTTTCCTGAAGGAAGAACGCCCCGGCATGACCCTGGGCCGGCGTGGCAGGGCGGAGGAGGTCGCGGCGGCGATCCTGTTCCTGGTGTCGAAGCCCGCGAGCTTCGTGAACGGCGCGAATTTGCGGGTGGATTCGGGGTCGGTGATGACGATGGCGGGATAAGGATTCCTGCCATGCGGTCGGCGTATCCCCGCGCAGGCGGGGGTACGTACGCGTCAACAGGCCCCACTCTCCACACACGTCACCCCAGCGCAGGCTGGGGTCTCTCCGGGCTGGCGTGGCGCGCTATTCGCGGTAGACCCCAGCCTGCGCTGGGGTGACGTATCGGGTAGGCGTAGGGGACGTGCGTAAAACCCGCCGCCGCTACCTCACACCAGCACCTTCTCCGGCGTCTGAACTTCACTCAGCGGCGTCGTAGCGTCGATTTCCATCAGCGGCTTCAACAGCCCGTCGCGCAGATCATAGACCCAGCCATGAAGTTCGAGCGACTGGCCGGCCGCGAACGCCTTTTGCACGACGTCGGTGCGCGCGAGCTGGACCAGCTGGTCGTGGACGTTCAGTTCCACGAGGCGGTTCGCGCGCTGATCCTCGGGAAGGGCGTCCAGTTCGTCGCGGTGGTTGTCGACCACGTTGCGCGCGATCGCCAGCCAGTCATGGACATGGCCATCGACGCCGCCCTGCAACGCCGCCTGGATACCACCACAGGCATAATGGCCGCATACTATGATATGGCCGACCTTCAGCACCTCGACCGCGAACTGCACCACGGACATCAGGTTCTGGTCGTTCGGATCGACCAGATTGGCGATGTTGCGGTGGATGAACATGCCGCCGGGTTCGGTATTGGTCAGCTGGTCCGGCGCGACGCGGCTGTCGGAACAGCCGATCCACAGGAATTCGGGCTGCTGGCCGACGGTCTGCCGCGCGAAATAGTCGGGATTGTCCTCCAGCCGCTCGGCGGCCCAGGCCTTGTTGGCAAGGAGCAGGTGCTTGTATTCCCTCATGCGTAGGCGACCTCCTTGCGCGGCGCCTTGATCTGCGGTGCGGTGCGGTCGGCAATGTCGCCGCGGACCAGCACGTTGATGCCGCGATACTGCGCGTTCTTGATGAAGCCGTTGATGATGTCGATATTGTCGAGATCGACATAGCTGGTCGCCGACAGGTCGATCACCACCGTGCAGTCGTCCGGCACCTTTTCCAGTTCCCTGGTCAATTCGACCTTGTGGATAAAATACAGGTTGCGCTTGGCGCGCACCATGCAGCTGGCGCCGGGGCCTTCGCCGTCCTGCACGAACGTCACCGCCGGGCGGAAATTGCGCGCAATGACGAACACGAAGCCGACGACCAGCCCGACGACGATGCCCTTCAGCAGATCGGTGAACAGGATCGCGGCGATGGTGATGACGAACGGCACGAACTGGGTCATGCCCTGCTTCCATCGCTTGGTGAACAGTTCGGGCTTGGTCAGCTTGTAGCCGGTCTGGATCAGCACCGCCGCCAGCGCCGACAGCGGGATCAGGTTCAGCAGGAACGGAATCAGTAGGACGCTGAGCAACAGCCACGTGCCGTGCAGGATGGTCGACATCTTGGACGCGGCATTGGCATCGACGTTCGCCGACGACCGCACGATGACCGACGTCACCGGCAGGCCGCCGATCAGGCCCGAGATGATGTTGCCGCCGCCCTGCGCCAGCAGTTCGTGGTTCTTGTTGGTCACTCGCCGCTTGGGATCCAGTTCATCGACCGCCTTCACCGACAGCAGCGATTCAAGGCTGGCTACGATGGCGAGGGTCACCGCCACGGTCCACACCGTCGCATTGCCGATCTGGCCGAAGTCGGGGAGGCTGAACAGCTTCACGAACCCGCCGAGGCCATCGGCGATCGGCACGCTGACCAGATGGGTCGGCTTGACCTGGATCGACGGGGCGACCGCGCCGAACAGCGCGTTCATCGCAACCGATCCGACCACGACGACCAGCGGACCCGGCACGAAGCGCAACGGGCCGTCCTTTGGCTTGTTCTTATCCCACCAGAACAGGAACGCGATGCTGATCGCGGCGATGATCGCCGCCCCCCACACGACCTGTTCGCGCAGCACGAACAGGATGGTGTTGAAGGTGTTGAGGCCATCGCCCTGGCGAAAGGCGAAGTCGCCGCCCGGATCGCCGTCATAGCCGATGGCGTGCGGCACCTGCTTCAGGATCAGGATCAGGCCGATCGCGGCCAACATGCCGGTGATGACCGACGATGGCACGAATTCGCCCAGCACGCCCGAACGCGAAAAGGATAGCAGGATCTGCATACAGCCCGCTAGGAACACGGCGAGCAGGAACGCCTCGAAGCTCGGCAGCTTGGTGATCGCATCCAGCACGATCACGGTCAGGCCGGCGGCAGGACCGCTGACCGACAACGGCGACTTGCTGAGCGAACCGACGACGATGCCGCCGACGATACCGGCGATCAGCCCGGAAAACAGTGGTGCGCCGGAGGCGAGCGCGACGCCGAGGCACAGCGGGAGCGCCACGAGCGCCACCACGATTGAGGACGGGAGGTCCTGCCGCAGATTGGCGATCAGGGAAGGTTGCGTCGACATACGGTCGATAGCCTTTGAAACGGGGTGCGCCGGACGCGCTTGGGGGAAGCACGCCCGGCGCGGAACCCACGGCCGGCGGAACGGGGGAGGGAAGATTCGCCCCGCCAACCCGCAGGAACTGGTTATTCGGCGGCTTCCGCCGTCACGAAATCGGCGGCAAGGCGCTTTGCGGCGGGCAGCGCCACCGGCAGCGGCCGATCCGCATTGATCGGCGCGAAGCGGCCGGTCGTACCGTCGAGGGCGAGGATGGTGCCGGCATGGATGTCGACGAACCAGCCGTGCAGCGTCAGTTCGCCCTTGGCGATGCGCGACGCGACCGCCGGATGGGTGCGCAGGTGCGAAATCTGGACCACGACGTTTTCCAGGCTGGCGGCACGGACCGCCGCTGCATCGTCGAGGTCGGGATAGCTGTTTTCCACCACCGAATGCGCGGCATGGCTGTGGCGCAGCCACGCAGCGACGCTGGGCAGACCGTCGAGCGTTTCCGGCTTCATCAGCGCGCCCATCGCGCCGCAGCCCGAATGGCCCGACACGATGATGTCGGTGACGCCCAGCACGGCGACGGCATATTCGACTGTCGAGGTCGTGCCGCCATTCTGCTGGGTGAAGGGGGGAACGATGTTGCCAGCGTTGCGGATGACGAACACGTCGCCCGGCTTCGCCTGCAGGATATGTTCGGGGACGACGCGCGAATCCGAGCAGGAGATCATCAGGACCTTGGGGCTCTGCCCATCGGTCGCCAGCTTGGAATACAGGTCGGCATCGCTGCCGAACACATCCTTTTCGAAGCCGAAGACCCGGCCGATCACGTCGTTCATCATTTCCCTCCACACCGTGGCGGCGGCGCGAGGCCACCGGTTCGTGATCGGGATATAGAGGACGCAATCTTGCTGCGTTCGGCGGGGTTGTAACGAATTATTGCCGTGCGGCGAAAGGCGCCGGCAGGACGATCGCGGCGCACAGTCCGCCGGTATCGCGGTTGCGCAGTTCCAGCCGGCCGCCCTCCGCCTCCACCGCGCGCTGCACGATCGACAGGCCGAGGCCGAAACCCACCGTGTCCCGCTTGCGCGCGGTGTCGAGGCGGACGAACGGTTCGAGTACTTCGCCAAGCGATTCATCGGGAATGCCGGGGCCGTCATCCTCGATACGGATCACCGTCGCGCCGTCCTCTATGGCAAGGGTCAGCGTGACGCCGCCGCCATAATGGATCGCGTTTTCGACCAGGTTGGTGACGGCGCGGCGAAAGTGCGACCGGCGCACGGCGCGTTCGAAATGATCCGGCCCGACATAGCGCGCGTCATGGCCATGGTCGCCGGCATCGTCGACGATGCTGGCGCACAGCACGGCGATGTCGACCAGCACCGCACGCTCCGGCTCGCTCTCCCCGCCCAGAAAGGCCAGAAGCGAGGTCACCATCGCCTCCATTTCCGCAAGGTCGTTCTGTACGGTGCCCCGCAGGTCGCGGTCGGGAATGGCATCGGTGCGCAGCCGCAGCCGGGCAAGTGGAGTGCGCAGGTCGTGGCCGACGGCGGCCAGCGCGCGGGTGCGTTCGTCGATCAGCCGGTGGATGCGCGCCTGCAGCCCGTTGAACGCGACGACAAGGCGGCGGACTTCGCTCGGCCCCGCTTCCTCGATCGTCGGCAGCGTCGATCCGCCGCCGGGGCCAAAGCGGTCGACCGCATCGGCCAGCTGTCGCATCGGACGCAGCGTCCGCCGGATCAGCAGCCCGCCGACCACCATCAACGCGATCGCGGGGATCAGTGCCAGCAGGATGCGGCCGATCGCGAGATCGAAGGCGCGGAGTGGCTCCAGCGTGCGGAAGTAGAGCCAGCTGCCATCCTCCAGCTGCAAGGCGCCGCTGACGACCGATCGCCGCCCCTGACCGATCAGGGTCAGGTGCAGGCCGGTGGGGGCAAGGCTCGGCTCCCACGCCAGAATCTGCTGCTCCATCTCGCGCAGTTCGGTGCCGCTGGCGGGCAGTTCGGGCGCGGAGCCACGCCACTGCACGGCATAGCGTTCGGTGGTCAGTTCGGTCGCCATACCGGCGCGCTGGTCGACCGGGCGTTCCTCGACGATGCGCGTTGCGATGACGAGGTGTTCGGCGAGGCGGCGGGCTTCGTCGTCACGCACCGAAAACTGGCTCGCGCGTTCGTACAGCAGCACCGACACGCCGAACTCGATCACGATGGTCAGCAGCAGGATCGCGACGATCCGGCCGATCAGCCCGACCGGCAGCGCCGGAAACCGCCGCGCAAGCATCGTCTCAGCGCCGCTCGACCGGCACGTTCAGCATATAGCCGACGCCGCGCACGGTGACGATCGGCGGGGTGCCGCCGGCGGTCGACAGCTTGCGGCGCAACCGGCTGATCAGCACGTCGATGCTGCGGTCGGAACTGTCGCCCAGCCGGGTGCGCGACAGTTCGATCAGCCGTTCGCGCGCGATCACCCGCTGGGCATGGTCGAGCAGCACGACCAGCAGGTCGAATTCGGCCCCGGTCAGGTCGACCTGCGCCCCCGTAGGCGAGGTCAGTTCGCGACGCGGCACGTTCGCGGTCCAGCCTTCGAAGCTGTAGATGCCCTCCTCGCGCTGTGCGGCCTGTGCGTTCAGCTCGCCCCGGCGCAACACGGCGCGGACGCGCGCGATCAGTTCGCGCGTGCCGAACGGCTTGGGCAGATAATCGTCGGCGCCCAGTTCGAGGCCGATGACGCGATCGACCTCGCTCCCCTTGGCCGAGACGAAGATGATCGGCACCGCGCTGTTCTGGCGGATCTGGCGGCACAGGTCGATACCGCTGGTGCCGGGCAGCATGATGTCGAGCAGGATCAGGTCGACCGGCCCCTGTTCCAGCGCCAGCCACATTTCGGGCGCGGCCGAACAGGTGCGGACATGATAGCCGTTTTCCTGCAGCGCGCGGGCGGTCAGGGTGCGCAGCGCGGGATCGTCCTCGACGACGATGATCGAAGGGGCGGTCATGGGGTCAGGCTCTCCATCGCGTTCTTGTCTCGGCCGATCGGCCCGTTCGTCCTTCCCGCGCAGGCGGGAATCCATATGCGCGATCGCTTCGATTCTTTCCGCGATCGTCGCGTTTATGGATTCTCGCCTGCGCGGGGATGACGATGGTTGGCGCACAGGGTTCGTTCAATTCGGCCGGAATGTCCACCGCACCCGACCCCCGGTCAATTCACCTCGCGCCCGACCGGGTACAGCAGATACCGTTGGTCGTAATAGGGCGTGCGGGCATAGAACCATTGCAGCCGCGCGGTCGGATCGGCGGCGAAGGCCGGGTCGGCGGCGACCTTCGCATCGAATTCGGCCTTCAGCTGCGGATCGCTCGCCAGCATCCGGTCGGCCAGCGGGGCGATGGCATAGCCTTCGATATATTCGGTCCGCTGCAGCATTTCAGGCGCCATGTTCCAGGCGAGCACGCCGTCCTCGCTTTCGGGTTCGAGCAGGAAGGCGGCGAGGAGGCCCAGCGGCTGGTCGGCGGGTACGCGGACCGATCCGGCCGGCATGGTTTCGCGGCGGCGTTCATGGACGATGGTCGCGTCGAGCGGGATATGGCCTTCATTGGCGGATCCCAGTTTCGGATCGGTCGCGCGGGCCATATCGAGCTCCAGCGTGCGGGGGGCAGCGATCCGCTCGAAGCGGATGCCGTGCAGCGTCAGCAGGTCGATGACATGCGGCAGGGTGGCGGGCACCCACCATGCCTTTGGCAGCGTTACGTTCCTTTCGGGCGTGCTGCCATAAACCGGCATCCTGAACGTCACCGGCTTCGGCAGCCAGCGCAGTTCGTCGCGACCCGAAGCAGGTGAGCGATAGGTGTCGTGCGCCAGTCCCAGGAAATCGACGCTGTAGATCGGCTCCGGCGTCTGCTTCCACGATGTGGTGACGGTCGCCGGGCGTGAGGCGCGGTCGGCGTTGATCGCGGCGCGGAGTTCCGTAGCGCGCTCGCCCGCCAGTCGCAGCGATTCCTCGACGAAGACATAGGTGCCCAGCACCCGCTGGCGATAGGGTTTGAGCGAATGCGTCTCGACCAGCACCGTCGGGATGTGCGCGATGTCGCCATAGCCGGTCGAGAAACGCGGCGTGTCGACGTCCTGCGTCATCCCCTTTTCGGGGGCGCGGTTGTCGAGCGTACTGACATAATAGCCGGGGATGTGTCCGTTCCGCTTCAGCGCGGCATCCATCGCCGGGCGCAGCCGCGTGTCGAGGAACCGGCCGATCGCCGCCGATCGCGCATAATAGCCCCGCCAGCCGGAAAAGGCGTAGGTCACGTCATAGCGATGGTCGATGCCGTCGGTGACGTGCAGGTCGAGATACAGCACCGGATCGACCCGCCGGATCAGGCCGATCATCGCCTGCGTCTCCGGCGCGTCGGCCTTCAGGTAATCGCGGTTGAGGTTCAGGTTCTGCGCGGTCGTGCGCCAGCCCATGTCCTGCGGGCCGCGCTGGTTCGGGCGGTTGAACGGCGACGAACGCTCATGGCCGTCGACATTGTAGATCGGCACGAACACCAGATCGACCTTATCCAGCAGCCGGTCCTTGCCGCGCAGCGCGATGTCGCGCAGCAGCATCAGTCCGGCGTCCTTGCCCTCGATCTCACCCGAATGGATGCCGGCCTGTACCAGCACGACCGGCTTTGGCGTCGTGCCCTTATGCGCGCGGACAGCGTATAGCTCGCGGCCTTGCGGGCTCTTTCCGAACGTCTCGATCGACAGCAGCGGCGATGCGGCGACCAGCTTGTCGATCCATGCGCGGGTCGCGGCATAATCGGGCGTGGTGACGAACCCGCTCGCCTCCGCAGGGGTGATCCACGGGTCGTTGGCCTTTGCGACCAGCTTCTCGCTGGCGCCATGCCATGGCCGGACCGGCGGCAGCGGTGCCTCCAGCGGCGTATGGGCAGTGGCGGTCGAGGCGAGGAGCGCGGCGGCGAGGATCAGGATACGCATGGATGCGATGGTAGCGGATGTTACCGTGGATACCAGTGGCAGCGATATGCGGCGAAGGGCACCACCGGTGGCGCGCTTGTTGCCCAATGGCAACTATCCCAGCGTATCCATTGCCTATCCGGAACGATCCGTTCCGTAACAAGTTATTGCTCGATCAATATCCCCATATGGAGCCACGGCGATCGCCCCGGCGTATGAATTCAAGCCGCACGAGCGGCCGTTCCTGCCCGGTTCCCCCGCGACGCCCGACCATCCGTTCGGGCGGCGGGTCGGCTATTTCGCGATCGGCATCCTGCTGGGGGTGACCGGCGGGTTCAACAACGGCCTGCTGATCGCGAACCTGCCGCAGATCCAGGGCGCGCTGGGCCTGACCCCGGTCGAGGGCGGGTGGCTGACCGCGATTTCGTCGATGACCAGCGTGTGCATGTCGATGCTGCTGATCAAGTTCCGCCAGCAATTCGGGATGCAGCGCTTTACCCGCGTGTTCCTGGTCGGGTTCCTGATCCTGAACATCCTGCAGGTGTTCGTGCATAGCTATGGCGTGCAGCTGATCGTGCGCGGGGCATCGGGTATCGCCGCCAGCGCGCTGACGACCTTGTGCTTCCTGTATATCATGCAGTCGCTGCCCGCTGCCGCGCGACTGTCGGGGATGATTATCGGGTTCGGCGCGTCGCAGGTGGCGCTGCCGCTGGCGCGCGTCCTGTCGCCGCTGTTGCTCGCCGATGGGCGGATCGAGGCGCTGTTCCTGTTCGAACTGGGGCTGACGCTGATCTGTCTCGGCTCGGTCGCGCTGCTGCGCCTGCCGCCGTCGGACCGGACGCCGGCGTTCGAGCGGATCGATTTCCTTACCTTCGCGCTGCTGGCGCCGGGTGTCGCCTTGCTCTGTGCGGTGCTGGTGCAGGGGCGGGTCCAATGGTGGTCGACGCCGTGGCTGGGATACGCGATGGCCGCCGCCATCCCGCTGATCGGCGGGGCTCTGCTGATCGAGCATAACCGCGCCAACCCGCTGCTCAACACGCGCTGGATGCTGGGGCGCAATATCGTACGCTTTGCGATCGTCGCCGCGTCGTTGCGCATTTTGCTGTCGGAACAGACGTTCGGCACGGTCGGGCTGCTGACGGTCGTTGGCATGGGCAACGATCAGCTCGTCACCTTGAGCCTCATCATGACGCTGGCGTCGATCGCCGGGATCGTGGTCAGCCTTAAGACGCTGAACATGCAGGACCTGTATAAACCGGTCGTGATCGCGGTCGCGCTGATCGGGATCGGGGCGTGGATGGATTCGGATTCGACCAATCTGACCCGCCCCTCCAGCCTGTATATCAGCCAGGCGATCATCGCCTTTGCCGCACTCTATTTCCTCGGGCCGATGGTTATGATCGGCATCTTTCGCGCGCTGGCGCGTGGCCCGAGCCATATCATCAGCTTTTCGGCGATCTTCAGTATTTCGCAGACGATGGGTGGCCTTGCCGGCACTGCGCTCTTGGGGTCGTTCCAGATCGTGCGCGAGAAATATCATGCGTTCGAACTGACCCAGACGCTGACCGCCACCGACCCGCAGGTGGTGCAGCGCATCCAGCAGCTGGGCGGCGCCTATGCCCGCGTGCTGGGCGATGCCACGCTGCGCCAGGCGTCGGGCGCAGGGCTGCTGGGGCAGCAGGTGACGCGTGAGGCCAATATCCTTGCCTATAACGACGTGTTCCTCGGCGTCGCCGTGCTGTCGGCGGCGATGGTGGTGTGGCTGGGCGCGCTGTGGCTGCGCTACCGCCTGAAGGGTGTGAACCCGCTGGCCGGCGATCTCGCCGCCGTGCAGCAGATGCGACAGAAGCAGATGTCATGACCGATACCCAATTGTCCCGAGACGAAGCAGAGCGACTGGCCGATCCGGTCGAAATGCCGCAGGAACCAACCCCCGCGCGGGGGTGGGCGCCACCGCGCGGCGGGCTGAAGTCGACCATCGGCTTCGTCGCGCTGCTGTTGGGCGGGGTCGCGCTGGCGCTGTACGCCTGGGGGCTGTGGCCGTTCGGCAGTGCGATCCAGGCGACGGACAATGCCTATGTCCGGGGCCAGACGACGATCATCGCGCCGCAGGTCAACGGCTATGTCACGGAAGTGCTGGTCCGCGATTTCCAGGATGTGAAGGGCGGGCAGGTCCTCGCCCGGATCGACGACCGCATCTATCGCCAGCGCGCGGAACAGGCGCGCGCGCAGCTGGCGGCGCAACAGGCGAACCTAGCCAATTCGCAGCAGAGCGAGCGGTCGAGCGAGGCGAGCCTCGGCGGACAGGCGGCGGCGGTGCAGAACGCGCGCGCCCAGCTGGCCCGCGCGCAGGCGGATATGGCGCGCGTCAACGACCTGGTCCGCGAAGGATCGGTGTCCTTGCGCGAACGCGACCAGACGCTTGCGGCGCTGCGTGCGGCGGAAGCCGGGGTGGCACAGGCACAGGCGCAGCGCAGCGTCGCGCAGGAACAGGTGCGCACCGTCACGGTCGGCCGGGGCGGGTTGAACGCGGCGGTCGAGAATGCGAAGGCCGCGGTGCGGCTGGCCGAGATCGACCTCGCCAACACCGTGATCCGCGCGCCGCAGGATGGGCGGCTGGGCGAGGTCGGGGTGCGGCTGGGGCAATATGTGACTGCCGGCACGCAGATGATGTTCCTCGTGCCGCCGACCGTCTGGGTCACTGCCAATTTCAAGGAAGCGCAGACCGCCCGCATGGCGCAGGGACAGCCCGCCACGATCCGGGTTGATGCGCTCGATCGCGCCGAGCTGTACGGCCGGGTCGAACGGATCGCGCCCGCCGCTGCCAACGAGTTCGCCGTGATCCGCGCCGATAATGCGACCGGCAATTTCGTGAAGGTGGCGCAGCGTATTCCGGTACGGATCGCGATCGACCGCAACGACCCGCTGTTCCAGCGGCTGCGGCCGGGCATGTCGGTCGAGGCGCGGGTCGATACGCGGGGCGGCGCTTCGCCGGCGGCGCGATGAGGCGGGTCCTGCTGCTGTCGGTCGCGGTGCTGGCGGCCTGTACCCCGGCCACGCGTCCGCGCCCCGAGGCGGCGAACGTGACCCCGCCACCGGCATGGCGCACAACCCTGCCCGGCACCGCCCCGATCGCGGCGAATTGGTGGGAAGCGTTCGGCGATCCCGAGCTGACCCGACTGGTGACGGCGGCACTTGCCAACAATCCCGATATCGCCGTCGCGGTCGCACGGGTGGCGGAAGCGCGGGCGACCGAGCGGGTCGCGCGGGCGGCGCGCTTTCCGACGCTGGATGCCGGGGTCGGGCTGATCGAGCAGCGCGCGCTCAACGCCTTCGGTACCGCCAGCACCGGTACGTCGCTGCAACCTGTGTTTCAATCGGCCTACGAAGTCGACCTGTTCGGGCGGATCGGCAACACGATCGATGCCGCGCGCCTCACCGGCGATGCCGCCGCTGCCGCCGCAGACAGCGCGCGGCTGGCGGTCGCCGCCGCCGCCGCAAGCGGATACATCACGCTACGAGGCCTCGATGCGCGGATCGAAACGGTGCGCGCCACGATCGCATCCCGCGGTGAGGCGCTGCGCATCGCCCGGTCGCGGGCGGAGGTCGGCTATATTTCGCAGCTCGAACTGCGACAGGCGGAGGCGGAATATGCCGCCGTCACGCAGACGCTGCCGCAGCTGGAACTGCTGGCCAAGCGACAGGAAAACGCGCTGGCACTGCTGACCGGCACCCCCCCGCGCACGATTGCGCGGGGGCGGGCGCTCGACGCGCTGGCGCCGCCGCCTATTCCTGCCGGCCTGCCCAGCGACCTGCTGCGCCGTCGCCCCGACATCGCGCAGGCCGAGGCGACGCTCGCGGCGAGCGATGCGTCGCTGGCCGCCGCACGGGCGCAGTTCCTGCCGCAGCTGCGCCTGACCGGATCGACGGGGGAAGTGCTGTCGAGCGCCTTGCCCAATCCGGTCGGCATCTGGTCGATCGGGGCGAGCGTGCTGGCACCGCTGTTCCGGGGCGGGCAGCTGCGCGGCAATTATGATGGCGCGACGGCGCGGCGCGACCAGGCCGCGTTCGCCTATCAGCGCAGCGTCCTGACCGCCTTTCGCGAGGTCGAGGATGCGCTGGCCGGGGTCGACCGGCTGGCGGCGCAGCGGCGCGCGCTGGAGACGCAGCGGACCGCGACGGCAGAGGCGTTGCGCCACGCCACCAACCGCTATCGCGCGGGCTACAGCCCCTATCTGGAGCAGCTGGATGCGCAGCGCGCGTTGTTCAGCGCCGAGCTGTCGCTGGAACAGACCCGCGCCGATCAACTGAACGCGCTGGTCGCGCTGTATCAGGCGATGGGCGGGGGCTGGGGCACGTGATCCGGCCTGCGACCACGTCCGACATCCCGGCGCTGCACATGCTGGTGGAATCGGCGTTTCGCGGGGACAGCGCGCGGGGCGGGTGGACGCACGAGGCGGACCTGCTGGGCGGACAGCGCACCGACCAGGAGGCGCTGGCCGAAGCGATCGCCGATCCCGATCGCACCATCCTGATCGCGTTCGACGGCGATGCGTTGATCGGCTGTGTCGAGGTGAGGCGTGCCGATATGGGACGGTCGGCGCTGGGGCTGTTGTCGGTGCGACCCGATCGGCAGGCGGCGGGCACCGGTCGCCGACTCGTTGCGGCGGCGGAGGGCTATGCGCGCGAGCATCACCGAGCGGCACGGATGGAAATGACCGTCATCGCCGCGCGGGGCGAACTGATCGCCTGGTATGAGCGGCAGGGCTATGGTCGTACCGGAGAAATCCGGCCTTTTCCGATGGATGACCCCCGGTTCGGGCTGCCGCGCGTGCCGTTGTCGTTCGTCGTGCTGGAACGGACGCTCGTCTGATGCCGGTCCATGCGACAAGCCCCGCCCGAGGGTCCGGACGGGGCCTGCGACGACCGCGCAAGGGAGTGCGCGCGATAATCCTATCGCGGCGTCACAAATCCGCAACGACTATTTTCGAAGATCGGGTCCGGAGCCGGGGCGATCAACGCGTCGACATGCGCGTCGAGAACGGCGATCAGGCGGCGGAAGGTGGCGGCCTCTTCGAAATCCGGGTCGCCGATCCGGCGATACAGCACGCCTGCGCCCATCGTCAGGATCATGTCGCACAGCCGCGACCGTTCCTCCGCCTGCGATGCGGCCGGCGCGAGCGCGACCAGCACCCGCATCAGCGCGCCCGACACGCTGCGATTGATCGTGTGCGCGATGCCGCGGATGCGTTCGTTACGTGCGGCCTCCGCCATGATCTCGGCGAACAGGGGGTCGGGTTCGCCGTCGCTGCCGCAGCGCAAAAACTCGCGCAGCCATTCGCGGAGCGCGGGAATGTCGCGGGTTTCGATGGCGCGGGTCATGTCCTGATCGTTCAGGAAGATGGCAAGGTCGCTTTCGACGATCGCGGCGACGATCGCCTCCTTATCGGCGAAATCGCGATAAATCTGGCCCACCTTGATGCCCGACTCGGCGGCAAGCTGGGCGACGCCGGTGCCGTGGAAACCCTGTTCGGCGAACAGTCGCCGGGCGACGCTGACCAGTTGTTCGCGCCGCGCCGCCGCCCGGCCGGCGCGACCTGCCTCTCCGCACTGCAACAAATTCACTTCCAATTCACCTTTACCCTCTTGCCACGTCTGCCCTGGCAGCGTACCCGCCCCAAAGTGTGAGTGATCGATCACTCACGTTTAGCACATCCGTCGAGGACGTTCATGAAAAATCGCATGGCCCCACTGGCACTGGCGCTCATCCTTTCGGCTTGCGGAGGCGGCGGCGATTCGCAGCAGCAGCAGGGCGCGCCGCAGGGACCGCCGCAGGTCGGCTTCGTAACCGTCCAGCCGCAGCCGGTGACGCTGACCACCGAACTGCCCGGTCGCACCGCGCCCTATGAGACGTCGGACGTCCGGCCGCAGGTCAACGGGCTGATCCTCGCCCGGTTGTTCCAGGAAGGCGACTATGTGCGACAGGGCCAGGCGCTCTATCGCATCGATCCCGCGCCCTATCAGGCGGCGGTCGCCAGCGCGCGTGCGGCGCTGGCCCGCGCGCAGGCGTCGATCGCCTCGACCCGTAATCTTGCCCGCCGCTATGGCGAACTGGTCAAGATCAATGCGATCAGCCGCCAGGAATATGAAAATGCGGTGACCGGCGCGCAGCAGGCCGAAGCGGATATCGCCGCCCAGCGCGCCGCCCTGCGCCAGGCGCAGATCGACCTGTCGCGCACCACGATCACCGCGCCGATTTCCGGCCGGATCGGCCGGTCGGTGTTCACCACCGGCGCATTGGTATCGGCGGCGCAGACCAATGCGCTGGCGACGATCCAGCGGCTCGACCCGATCTATGTCGATATCCAGCAGTCGAGCGCCGACCTGCTCAAGCTGCGCCAGCAGATCATGGGCGGCGACCTGTCGCGCGGCGGCAATGCCGCGCGCGTCCGGCTGAAGCTGGAGGATGGCAGCACCTATCCGATCGAGGGGACGCTGAAGTTCACCGACGTCACCGTCGATCCGGCTACGGGCACGCAGGCGATCCGCGCCGTCTTCGCCAACCCGCGCAGCCTGTTGCTGCCGGGGATGTATGTCCGCGCCGAACTGGTCGAGGGTACCAAGTCGAACGGCATCCTCGTGCCGCAGCGTGCGGTCACGCGCGATCCGAAGGGTGCGGCCAGCGTCCTCGTGATCGGTGCCGACGGCAAGCTGGCACCGCGCCCGCTGCAGACGCAGCGTACCATGGGCGATGCATGGCTGGTGACCGGCGGGCTGAACGCAGGCGACAAGATCGTCGTCGAGGGCGCGCAGATGTTGCAGCCGGGTACCCCGGTAAAGGGCTATCCGTGGAAGCCGCAACCCGAGGGGCAGGCGCCGCAGGGTGCCGCCCCCGCCGGGGCCGGCGGCCCCCAGGCACAGGCGAAGTAACGGGCCATGTCACGCTATTTCATCGACCGACCCATCTTCGCATGGGTCATCGCCGTCGTGATGATGCTCGCTGGCGCCATCGCGATCCGCAGCCTGCCGATCGCGCAGTTCCCGGAGATCGCGCCGCCCGCGGTCGCGATCACCGCCATCTATCCGGGTGCCGATGCCGAGACGCTGGAGCGCACGACGACCCAGATCATCGAGCAGCAGCTCAAGGGCATCGACAATCTGCGCTATTTCTCGTCCTCGTCCTCCTCGGCGGGGACGGTGACGATCACCCTGACCTTCGAACAGGGCACCGATCCCGACATCGCCCAGGTGCAGGTGCAGAACAAGCTGCAGGCGGCGACCCCGCTATTGCCGCAGGAGGTCCAGCGCCAGGGCATTCAGGTCACCAAGTCCGCCGCCAGCTTCCTGCTGGTCGTCGGCCTCGTGTCGACCGACGGATCGCATACCAACAACGACCTGTCCGACATGGTCGTGTCGCAGTTCCAGGACCCGATCAGCCGCGTCAGCGGCGTGGGTGAGTTGCAGGTGTTCGGCGCGCAATATGCGATGCGCATCTGGCTCGATCCGATCAAGCTCAACAGCTATCAGCTGACCGTCGCCGATGTGACGTCGGCCGTACAGGCGCAGAACGCGCAGGTCTCGGCCGGCCAGATCGGTGCGCTGCCGGCACCCAAGGAGCAGATGCTGAACGCCACGGTCAGCGTCCAGTCGCGCCTGCAGACGCCGGAGCAGTTCGCCAACATCCGCCTGAAGACTAACGCCGATGGCGCGGTCGTCCGGCTGGGCGATGTCGCGCGGGTCGAACTGGGAGCCGAGAATTACGGCTTCGACGTGCAGTATAACGGCAAGCCCGCTTCGGGCTTCGGCGTCCGCCTTGCCGCCGGTGCCAACGCGCTCGACACGGTGGAACTGGTCAAGGCGCGCGCGCAGGAGATCGGACGCAGCCTGCCGGGCGACGTGAAGGTCATCTATCCGTACGACACGACGCCGTTCGTCCGCCTGTCGGTCGAACAGGTCATCCACACGCTGATCGAGGCGGTGGTGCTGGTCTTCCTCGTCATGTTCCTGTTCCTGCAGAACTGGCGTGCGACGATCATCCCGACCATCGCGGTGCCGGTGGTGCTGCTCGGCACCTTCGCGGTGATGGCGGTCGCTGGCTTCACCATCAACACGCTGACACTGTTCGGCATGGTGCTGGCGATCGGCCTGCTGGTCGATGACGCGATCGTCGTCGTCGAGAACGTCGAACGCCTGATCCAGACCGAGGGGCTGTCCCCCAGGGAAGCCGCGCGCAAGTCGATGGACGAGATCACCAGCGCGCTGGTGGGCATTGGCCTGGTCCTGTCGGCGGTGTTCCTGCCGATGGCGTTCTTCGGCGGGTCGACCGGCGTCATCTATCGCCAGTTCTCGATCACGATCGTCTCGGCGATGGTGCTGTCGGTGCTGGTCGCGCTGATCCTGACGCCGGCGCTCTGCGCCACGATCCTGAAACCGCATGATCCGCACAAGCACGAGAAGGGCAACGGCCTGCTCGCGCGCTTCTTCCGCTGGTTCAACGACCGGTTCGAACGCGGCCAGCAGAAATATGAGGGCGGGGTACGTCGCACCACGCGCAGCTGGAAACGGTCGATGCTCGTCTATCTGCTGATCGTGGCGGGCATGGTCTTCGTCTTCACGCGCCTGCCCTCGGGCTTCCTGCCCGACGAGGATCAGGGCACCGTGCTGGCGCTGGTGCAGGGGCCGGCAGGATCGACGAGCAGCCGCACCGAAAACGGCCTGAACGTGGTTCGCGACCATTTCCTCAAGCAGGAATCGGCCAATGTCGCGGGCGTCTTCACCGTCAACGGCTTCAGTTTCGCGGGGCAGGGGCAGAATGCCGGTCTGGTGTTCGTCAACCTGAAGCCGTGGGAGGATCGTGGCGGCGCCGAGAACAAGGCGCAGGCGATCGTCGGCCGGGCGATGGGGGCGTTCAGCCAGTATAAGGACGGCATGATCTTCGCGCTGGTGCCGCCGGCCGTGCAGGAACTGGGCAACGCCACCGGCTTCGACGTGCAGCTGGTCGATACCGGCGGCATCGGCCACGAACGGTTGTTGCAGGCGCGCAACATGATGCTGGGCATGGCGTCGCAGGACCCGCGCGTGGCGCAGGTCCGGCCGCTCAGCCTCGACGACGCACCGCAGCTCAAGGTGAAGATCGACGAGGACAAGGCACGCGCGCTGGGGCTGGATCTGGCCGACGTCAATTCGACGATCGCGACCGCATGGGGCGGCGGCTATATCAACGACTTCATCGATCGCGGTCGCGTGAAGCGCGTCTATGTGCAGGCCGATGCGCCCTACCGGCTTGCGCCGGAGGATGTCGGCGACCTGTATGTGCGCGGCGCGAACGGGCAGATGGTGCCGTTCACCGCCTTCTCGACGCTCGAATGGGCCAATGCGCCGGTGTCGCTGACCCGCTATAACGGCCAGTCGGCGATGCAGTTGCAGGGTGCACCCGGACCGGGGCTCAGCACCGGTGCGGCGATGCAGGCGATGGAGGAAATCCACGCCAAGCTGCCGCCGGGCACCGCGCTCGAATGGACCGGGCTGTCGTTCGAGGAACGGCTGTCGGGTGGTCAGGCGCCGGCGCTTTATGGCCTGTCGCTGCTGATCGTGTTCCTCTGCCTCGCCGCGTTGTACGAAAGCTGGTCGGTACCGATTTCGGTGCTGCTGGTCGTGCCGCTGGGCATTCTGGGCGCGCTGCTGGCGGCGTGGCTGACGGGGCTGAACAACGACATCTACCTGCAGGTCGGTCTCATCACGACCATCGGCGTGTCGGCGAAGAACGCGATCCTGATCGTCGAGTTCGCCGAAGAGCGGATGGGTGACGGGATGAACGCGGTCGATGCCGCGGTGGAGGCGGCGCGGTTGCGATTGCGCCCGATCCTGATGACCTCGCTCGCCTTCGTGTTCGGTGTGCTGCCGCTGGCGATCAGCACCGGCGCCGGCGCGGGCGGCCAGAACGCGATCGGCCGGGCGGTGGTCGGCGGCATGTTGTCGGCGACGATCCTCGCAATCTTCTTCGTACCGATGTTCTTCGTCGTCGTGCTGCGCCTGTTCGGGCACGGCGGCAAGGACACCCCTGCCGACACGCGGGACAATGACCGCGAAGACGGCAACCGCTCCACCCACGGCGACGAACCCGCGCCGCAGGGAGCATGACCATGAGCAAGAACGCCATGACGCTGCGTAACCTGACCCTCCTCGTCGCCACCACCGCGCTGGCGGGGTGCAATCTGGCGCCCAAGAATGTCCGGCCGGAGGGGGCGATTCCGTCCATCCTGCCGCAGGGCGGATCCTATCCGGTGCTGGGCGCCGAACAGGCCGATGTGACCCGGATCGGCTATCGCGATTTCTTCGTCGATCCGCGGTTGCAGGCGGTGATTGCCACCGCGCTCGACAACAACCGCGATTACCGGGTGACGGCGGCCAATGTGCTGGCCGCCCGCGCGCAATATCGCGTGACCCGCGCCAGCCAGGTGCCGACGACCTCCGCCAATGGCGGCGTTACCTATACCAACAACCCGTTCGGCGCGCTGGGTGGTGCCGGCGGGGCAGGAGGTGCCGGTGGCGCGGGCGGCGTGCCCGCCCAGACCGGCAACCTCGAAATCTATCAAGCGTCGGTCGGGTTTTCCGCGTTCGAACTCGATCTGTTCGGGCGGGTGCGCAATCTGAGCCAGGCGGGCCTGCAGGAATATTTCGCGACCGAAGAGGCACAGCGCGCCGCACGGATCACGCTGATCGGCGAAGTCGCGACCGCGTGGCTGACCATGGCGGCCGATCAGGACCAGTTGCGCCTATCGCGCGAAACGCTGACCAGCTTCGGCCGGACGCTGGAACTGACCCGTGCGCAGTTCCGGGTCGGGGTCATCTCCGAGCTGGAGGTGCAGCAGGCAGAGACGAGCTACCAGCAGGCCCGCAACGACATCGCCGCACTGACCGCGCAGATCGCGCAGGACCAGAATGCGATCAACCTGCTGGCGGGGACGACGGTTCCGGTCGAACAGCTGCCGACCGAACTGGGCGAGCGCGATCCGATCCTGTCGAACCTGCCGACCGGCGTGTCGTCCGCGGTGCTGCTGCGTCGGCCGGACGTATTGCAGGCCGAGCGTCGCCTGTATGCCGCCAACGCCAATATCGGGGCGGCGCGTGCTGCGCTGTTCCCGACCATTTCCCTGACCGCGACGCTGGGTACGATCAGCACCGCGCTGGGTGGCCTGTTCGGATCGGGGACGCAGCAATTCTCGGTCGCTCCGGCGGTGGCGCTGCCACTGTTCGACGGCGGCCAGCGGCGTGGCAATGTCGAGGTCGCCCGTGCGCAGCAACTGGCGGCGGTCGCGACCTATGAAGGTACGCTGCAGACGGCGTTCAAGGAAGTGGCCGATGCGCTGGCGACGCGCGGCACGATCGACGAACAGCTATCGGCACAGACCGCAAAGGCGCGCTCGGCGGCCACGGCCCAGCGGCTGTCGGATGCGCGCTATCGTGCCGGCATCGATTCCTTCCTGAACACGCTCGACGCGCAACGCACCAGCTATACCGCACGACAGGCGCTGGTGCAGACCCGGCTGGCGCGGGCAAGCAACCTGGTCACGCTGTATCGGACACTGGGGGGCGGGCTGAACTAGCCCGCCGAACAGACCCCTTGCGTCGCGATATGATCGGCATATGCTCTCCTGCATAACGATAAGGAGAGGAACGATGAATCCGATCGAACCGGGCGATGCCGCCGGCGAGAAGAGCATGGTGATCCTGCAAAGCCTGCTCTGCCTGTTGCGCGAGAAGAACCTGTTGTCGCGCGCCGATATCGAGGAACTGGCGGCGAAGGTCGCCAGCCGGGCAGCCGACCGCGAACGCGACCCGCTGCCATGCCAGAGCGACGCGGTGGTCGCGGCGGCGAGCGAGATGGATCGGCTGGGTGCCTATATCGGCGGGCGCTATGGCGGGAAACACCGTCGTATGTAATTGATGCGACACCGTTTGCCGCGTTCGTCGATGCGGTCGGCGGTGTCATCACGGCGTCAGAATTTACGGCGACACGCATCCCCGGCACCCGTTATGCGTTCTTCGCATGTCCGGTCCTGCCGGGCGGGTATCATAGACGGACGGGTTAACGTCCTTGAGAGGTTGTCGTGTCTTCGATCGTATCGGACGAAATGTCCTATTTTGTACGCCGTGCCGAACAGCAGCTGGAATTTGCGCAGCGTGCCGACCATGAGCAGGTCGTGAGCGCGCATTACGAATTGGCGAACCTGTATCTCGATCGCGCCTATGCGCCGGTTGTGCCGGTGGAAGGGACTGCGCAGGCGGCCTGAGCGGCGGATTTGCGATATTCGTGCAAGCGTCGGACCGCTTCCTGCCGGGGGCGGTCATTGCGGATAGTTCCTGCCCGTCAGGCTACGCCGCCAGACGCTGCACTGGCAGCAGGTTGGTGAAGTATCGGGGGATGATCCCGACGCGCCCCTCCTGCGTGGCCAAGGGGTTTGTCGAGAGAGCGTATTGCAGCATCTACCCCAAACGTTCCTCCCATACGCCCCTTTGACAGGTTCATGAGCGACTGAGGGCGAACAGGCAGGCTTGAGGTTATCCTACTCTAGCGATTTCGGTGCCACCAGTTGCGGGGCCGTGCTGATACATCGCAAACGGAGCGTTGGTACGAGCAGTCCGACATCCTGCGTCAACCACATGTCTTTCCCGCGAAAGCCGGTTTTGCCAGAGCGATGTGCCGGGATCGGCCGGACGCCCAAGCTCTAACACAACGATAGGTCGGATCGGGCGCGGACCGGACATACCACACGGAACGCCGGGATGGACGGCACCCTGCCGCCCACCCCGCATCCAAAACCCTCACCCGTTGGGGACGTCGGCTTCCTGCTGGTTCACCATCGTGTCGTCGACCGGTGCATCGTCGTCGCTGCCACTCTGGCCGCGGGTCGAGCGCGAGGTCATGCCGGTGGCCGATGCGTCGTCCAGCACCTGCTGGTCGGGTTCGACCGGCGGGGGCGGGGGCAGGACTTCGGCCGGAGCAACGGCCGACAGGTTTTCGGTGACCGGCGGCGCGGCCTCGTAATTTTCCTCCGCCAGCGGGGTGGGCGGCGGCGCTTCCTCGTCGAACGCGCTGTTTTCGATCGGGGCGTCTTCGGGCGCCTTGTCCGAGCAACCGCCCAAGCCGGTCGCCAGCAACAGGCCGCTGCCGGCGAGCAGCGCCACGCGCCATCCGTTTTTCATCGTCATCCCCCTTATCGTGCGGCCAACTGGCTGGCCTCGGCGCGTGCTGCGATCTTGTTTGCCAGCACGCCGTCCCATTTATACGGATCCTCGCGGAAGCTCATCGTGCCGTTCGGCGTGGCGAAGGCGGTCCAGTAGAGCAGATACACCTTCACCGGATCGGCGACCTTCGCGCGCACGGTCTTACCCGATGCGAGTGTCGCGTCGATCTGCGTGTCCGGCCATTCGGGCGTGGTGCGCAGCAGCAACCGCGCCAGGTCCTCGGGCTTTTCGAGGCGGACACAGCCATGGCTGGCCAGCCGGTCGAACTTGGCGAAGCCCGCCTGTGCCGGGGTATCGTGCAGATAGACCGCGAACGGATTGTCGAAATCGAACTTGAACCGCCCGAGCGCGCTGTTCTCCGACGCCTGCTGCAGACGGCGCCCGCCGCCTTCCGTCTCGATCACGCGAAAGCCGTTGCGCTTCAAATAACCGGGGTTCGCCCGTTCCTTGGGCCACAATTCCTTATCGGCAATCGACGACGGGACATTCCATGGCGGATTGAGGACGATCGAATGGATCGTCGAGGTGAGCATCGGCGTCTCGTCGCCCGGACGGCCCGTCACCGCCTTCATTGATGTCACCGGCTGATCGCCGTCGAACACCGTCAGCACGGCGGCGGCGATGTTCACCTGGATACGGTTCTTTTCCAGCTCGGTCGGCAGCCAGCGCCACCGCTCCATATTCGCCTTGATCTGCTTGATCCGCTCACCCACCGGTACGTTGAGCGACGCAACCGTCTGCCCACCGACCTGTCCGGCGGGGTTCAGGCCATAGCGACGCTGCGCACGGCGGACCGCATCCAGCAGCGACTGGTCGAACGTGTCGCCACTTGCCGACAGTTCGCTGTCCTCCACCGCCAGCCGCTTGCGCAGCGCCGCCACCTGCGGCCCGCGCCCGCCCAACCGCATGTCGGAGCCTGCGCCGATCGTCGGCCAGCCGCCATTCGCCTGGATCTTGCGATAGCGCGCAAGGCCCGCGACCAGCGTGTCGTATCCGGCATAGGGCGGCGGGAGCGACGCGATCCAGCTTGCCAGCTTGTTCGTCGCCACCGCGTCGCGGAACGACGGCAACGGGTCGAACGCCTGCGGCCGCATCGCCCAGTCCTTCTGGAAATCCGCGTTATCCAGCCGTCCGGCGCGCACCGCATGGGCATGGTCGAGCGCGGCGCGGACCAGCGCCGGGCCGGTCAGGCCATCCAGCGACGGTTCGCGATCCTTCAGCCCCTGCGCCACGGCATCGCGCGCCAGCAGCCGGGCAAGTTCGCTCTCCTGCGCGGCGGTCAGCGTCGGCAGCGGCAGGGGGGCGGGCACCACCTGCACCATCGGCGCGGTGGTCGGCAGCGTCGGCACCACCGGCGGCGGCGTCACCTGCGCCATGGCGGTGGCCGAGCCGGTCAGCGCGATGCCGGCCAGCAGCACGCTGCGGGCAAGGCGGTGGAAACTAGGGCGATGGTCGGTAATCGTCGTCATCCTATACTCTTCCGGTGCGGCACGCAGGCTGTATCGCATTCGAACCTGCCGCACGATGAACCGTTCCCCTTGCGCGCCTGTTACCACAAGGAAATGGTAGTTTCGAACCCCCGCCGTCAGGAAAGATGGCGCTTGTCGAGCTTGCGCGCCAGTGTCCGGCGATGCATCCCGAGCCGACGGGCCGCTTCGGAGATGTTGAAGCCGGTATCGGCCAGCGTCTGGTGGATATGTTCCCACTCCAGCGTCTTGATCGAGGTCGGGGCGGCAGTCAGGTCGGCATCCGCATTCCCTTCGACACGGGCGAAGGCCGCTTCGATTTCGTCGGTGTTGGCGGGCTTGGTCAGATAGTTGGTCGCGCCCAGCTTGATCGCCTCCACCGCCGTCGCGATGCTGGCGAAGCCGGTCAGCACGACGATCCGCATCGCCGGATCGATCGCCGACAATGCGGAGACGCAGGCCAGGCCAGACGCACCGCCTAGCCGCAGGTCGACCACCGCATGGTCGGGTGCGAAATCGCGCGCCAGTTCCTCCAGCCTTTCGGGGCCGCCGGTCACCTCGACCACATAGCCGCGCCGTTCGAACGACCGGCACAGGGTGCGGGCAAAGGTGGCGTCGTCCTCGACGATCAGCAATCGGCGCTCGGTCATCGCGTCTTCTCCAGCGCCAGCGAATCGATCGGCAGGATCAGCGTCGTCTCCGCCCCGCCGCCATCGCGGTTCAGCGCCTCGATCGTGCCGCCCAGCGGCCGCAGGACGTTGGTGGCGAGATAAAGGCCGAGGCCGGCACCCTGCCGCTCCTTGCTGGTATTATAGGGTTTGCCGAGCTGCGAGAGGATGCGGTCCGAAAAGCCGTTGCCGTCGTCGCGCACCGTCAGGCGCAGCATCGACCCGTCGCGCAGCGCCACCAGCGCGATATGCCGTCCACCGGCCTCGACCGCATTGTCGAGCAAATTGGTCAGCGCCTGCGCCAGCGCGCGGTCGGCGACGATCGGCACGTCCGGCCCCAGCCGATCCTCGAATGCCGCCCGGCCCGGATCGTTGCCGCGCCAGCGGGTCAGCGTGTCGGTCAGGAAGGTGCGCAGCGTAGTACGGGTCGGAGCCTCGCCGGTCACTTCGCCCGCGGCGAACAGGATGCCCGACACGATTTCCTTGCAGCGCATGACCTCGGCCCGCATGTCGTCGACCTCCGCTACGAAGCGCGGATCGCGGCGGATGGCCGGCTCGTTCTTCCAGTCGCCGAGCAGCACCGCGATCGACGACAGCGGCGTGCCCAGTTCATGCGCGGCGCCGCTGGCGAGCAGGCCCATGCGGACGATATGCTCCTCCTCGACCGCGCGCTGGTGGAGGCGGGCGACTTTCGTATCGCGGTCGCGCAGGTTGGCGGCAATCCGCGTGACGAAGGCAACCAGCAACGTCGCGGCCAGCACGAAGTTGATCCAGTTGCCGATCAGATAGGCCTCCGACAGGCTGCTGGCATAGGCCGGCGGCAGGTCGAGCGGGCGGTGGAACGGCCCCAGCAACGCGAACGCCCCACTGGTGATCGCTACCAGCGCCCAGCTCGACCAGACCTTCAACAGGATCGCGCCGATCACGACCTGCAACAGATAGAGCGAGACGAACGGATTGCGCGCGCCGCCCGACAAGTAGAGCTGCGCGGTCAATGCCGCGACGTCGAGGACCAGCGCGGCGAACAGCGGCAGGTTGGTGTCGCTCCACCGCGATCGACGGGCAAGGGTGACGAGGTTGAGCAGCACCAGCCCCGCCAGCACGCTCGCCATCGGGACCAGCGGCAGACGGATGCCGAGCAGCCCGTCGACCACGAGGATCGTCCCCAACTGCCCCCCGACCGCCAGCCAGCGCAGCTGCACCAGCAACAGCATGTTGCGACCGACTCCCTCGGCCGCGGGCGGCTGCGGAGTCGGGGCGGGGGCGGCGGGTTGCATCGGGCGCATGTTACGCCCGTGGTTCGCGTCGTGCGACCCACCATGTCATGCCGCCCAGCAGCAGCGCGAGGCCGAACCACGTCAGCGCATAGACGAGGTGGTTGTTGCGAAACGTGACGACGGTCAGCCCGCCGCGTGGCCATTCGACCTTGGGGTCGGCGACCGCATCGATGAAATAGGGGGCGACGTTGCCCAGTCCGCGCCTGGCCGCGATCGCCGCGACATCACGCGAATACCAGCGGTCTTCGGCAGGCACGTTGCTGCGCAGGAAGCCGCCGCCGGGTTCGGTGATCCGCAACAGCCCGCGCACCGTCACGGTGCCGGTGGGCGGAGCTACCTTGCCACGCTTGTCAGCCGGCACGAACCCGCGATTGACGAGGAGCGTGAAGCGCCCGGTGTCGAGCGGGGTCAGGACCCAGAAACCGCCGCCCAGTGCGGTCGCGGCCTGCGTATAGGTATCGGCTTGTCGGCGGTAGCGCCCGGTGGCGACGACGGGACGATAGGCGTCGTCCTGCGCGATCGCGCCCCAGCGCGAAGGCGGTGGGGCGGGGACGGGCGGGGAGCGCAGCATCGCTTCGGTGCGCTGGATCAGGTCCAGTTTCCACACCCGCCGCTGCAACTGCCACACGCCCAGCCCGATCAGGCCGGCGATGACGCATCCGATCAGGGTCCCGATCAGGATGCGTCGGATCGGCCGGCCCGCCATCGACCGGGCCTGGGTCACATCGCGCTCATGTCCCCGGACATCTGGGGCATCATGTTCACGTTCATATGGTACATGACCCACAGCGACCCGGCGATGGTGATCCCGACCAGCACGACCGTGAAGATCAGCGCCATCAGCGTCCAGCCATTCTCAGACTTGGTGTTCATGTGCAGGAAGTAGATCATGTGGACGATGATCTGCACGACAGCGCAGATCATCACGATGGCAGCGGTGATCCGCGCATCGGCGATCGCCCCCGACATCACCAGCCCGAACGGGATGGCGGTCAGCAGGACCGACAGCAGAAAGCCGATGATATATTCCTTGCGCGACCCATGCGCAGGGGCGTCGCCGTGACCGCCATGGCCGTGGTGGCCATGATCGTGACCATGCGCGTCGTGATGGGCGTGGCCGGCCATTAGAGGACTCCCAGCAGATATACGAAGGTGAAGACGCCGATCCAGATGACGTCGAGGAAGTGCCAGAACAGCGACAGGCACATCAGCCGGCGCATATTGGCGGCACCGAGGCCGTATTTCGCGACCTGCACCATCAGCGTGACCAGCCACACCGACCCGAAGGTGACGTGCAGCCCGTGGGTGCCGACCAGCGTGAAGAAGCTGGACAGGAACGCGCTGCGCTGCGGTCCGGCGCCTTCGTGAATCAGGTGACTGAACTCGTAGAGTTCGATGCCGAGGAAGCACAGGCCGAACACGCCGGTGATGGCGAGCCAGCGCAGCGTCGCGCCCTTCTTGCCCTGTTCGGCGGCGATCATCGCAAAGCCGTAGGTGATCGACGAGAACAGCAGCATCGCGGTATTGAGCGCGACCAGCGGCAGGTCGAACAGTTCCTTGGCATCCGGGCCACCCGCGGTGCTGCCCGAATAGACGCCATAGGCGGCGAAGAGCATGGCAAAGATGAGGCAATCGCTCATCAGGTAGAGCCAGAAGCCCAGCATGGTGCTGGACCCGGCTTCATGCTCATGCTCCTCCGCCAGGTGATAGGCGCGTTCCGATGCGCCTGCGGGGATTTGTACCGACGAACCCATGCTTATGCCCCCGCGGCCTGGAGGTCGGCAGTCCGCTGCCGCTCCGTCTCGATGACTTCCTCGACCGGAATGTGGAAGTCGCGGTTGTAGTTGAAGGTGTGGAAGATCGCGACGCCGATCACTGCGACGAACGACAGTGCCGCCAGCCACCAGATGTACCAGACCATCGCCAGACCGAAGACGGTCGACAGGCCGGCCAGCACGATCCCTGCCCAGGTGTTGCTCGGCATGTGGATGGCGGTGAAGCCTTCCTTCGGACGCGCATACTTGTGGCTCTTCATGTCGTACCACGCGTCCATGTCGTGGACGACGGGCGTGAACGCGAAGTTATAGTCCGGCGGCGGCGACGAGGTTGCCCATTCGAGGCTGCGACCGCCCCACGGATCGCCGGTGAAGTCGCGCAGCTTGTCGCGGTTCATGATGCTGACGGCGATCTGCACCAGGAAGGCGGCGATGCCGACCGCGATGATCGCGGCGCCGACGGCGGCGATGACGAACCAGATCTGGAGCGACGGATCGTCGAAGTGGCGCAGGCGACGGGTGATGCCCATCAGTCCCAGCACATAGAGCGGGGTGAAGGCGACCCAGAAGCCGACGAACCAGCACCAGAAGCTGACCAGACCCCACTTCTTGTCCAGCTTGAAGCCGAACGCCTTCGGGAACCAGTAGTTGATGCCCGCGAACATCCCGAACACCACGCCGCCAATGATGACGTTGTGAAAGTGGGCGACGAGGAACAGCGAGTTGTGCAGCACGAAGTCGGCAGGCGGCACCGCAAGAAGCACGCCGGTCATGCCGCCGACCGTGAAGGTCAGCATGAACGCGATCGCCCACATCATCGGCAGTTCGTAGCGGATGCGGCCGCGATACATGGTGAACAGCCAGTTGAAAATCTTCGCGCCCGTCGGGATCGAGATGATCATCGTCGTGATGCCGAAGAACGAGTTGACGCTCGCGCCCGACCCCATGGTGAAGAAGTGGTGCAGCCACACCAGGTACGACAGGATGGTGATGACCAGCAGCGCGTAGACCATCGACGTATAGCCGAACAGCCGCTTGCCCGAGAAGGTCGACACGATTTCCGAGAACACGCCGAACGCCGGCAGGATCAGGATGTAGACTTCCGGGTGGCCCCAGATCCAGATCATGTTCACGTACATCATCGGGTTGCCGCCGAGCGTGTTCGTGAAGAAGTTGGTGCCGACATAGCGGTCGAGCGACAGCAGCGCGAGGACGGCCGTCAGCACCGGGAAGGCGGCGACGATCAGGATGTTGGTCACCAGCGCCGACCAGGTGAAGATCGGCATCTTCATCAGGCCCATGCCCGGCGCGCGCATCTTGACGATGGTCGCGATCAGGTTGACGCCCGACAACAATGTCCCGACGCCCGCAAGCTGCAATGCCCAGATATAATAGTCGACGCCCACGTCGGGTGAGTAATCCAGCCCCGACAGCGGCGCGAACGCCAGCCAGCCGGTACGCGCGAATTCGCCCACGAACAGGCTGGCCATGACGATCACGACGCCCGACGCGGTCATCCAGAAGCTGAAATTGTTCAGGAACGGGAAGGACACGTCGCGCGCGCCGATCTGCAGCGGCACGATGAAGTTCATCAGGCCCGTGACCAGCGGCATCGCCACGAAGAAGATCATGATGACGCCGTGGGCGGTGAACACCTGGTCATAGTGATGGGCGTTCAGGAACCCTTCGTTCTGGCCGAAGGCGATCGCCTGCTGGCTGCGCATCATCACCGCGTCGGCAAAGCCGCGCAGCAGCATGACGATGCCGAGGATCATGTACATGATCCCGATCCGCTTGTGGTCGACCGTGGTGAACCACTCCTTCCAGAGATAGCCCCACAGTTTGAAATAGGTCAGCGCCGCCAGCACCGCCGCGCCGCCGATGGCGACCGCGATGAATGTCATGACGATGATCGGTTCGTGGATCGGGAAGCTCTCGAGCGTCAGGCGCCCGAAGATCAGCTTTGTAAGGGTATCGGACATGATCTCGTTCTCAGCCAAGTGCCGGAGCGGTGCGGCCCGGAATCGCGGGCGGCGCGATGCGGGTCATGTTACGGTTGGCGTCGCTGCCCGGATCGGCGGCGCCGGGGGCGGCGGACGACCCTTGCGGCGCATCGCCGCTGCTGTGCGGGCTGACGCCATATTCGGAGGGTGCCTTTTCGAGTGCACCCTTGGTACGCTCCCCCTCGGGCAGCCGGCTGTTGACCGCCGAACCATGGCCGCCATGGCCCATGCTCTCGGTCATGCACGGCGTGCCGGGCTTGACGCACATCTGCACGATGCGGGTGAACAGGCCCTGTTCGACCCCCGAAAAGCCCATCGGCGGCACCTTCTCGCTGGGCTTTTCCAGTTGGAGATAGCGTGCGGTATCCAGCCGGTTCGGCATCGCCTTCACGCCCGCGACGAACTTGTCGAAGCCGGCGGCATCGGTGCTGGTCGTCTTGAAGTTCATGTAGGAGAAGCCGGCACCGCTATAATGCGCCGACATGCCCTCGAACGTGCCGGGCTTGTTCAGCACGGCGTGCAGCTTCGTCTCCATGCCCGGCATCGTGTAGATCATGCCGGCCATCGCGGGCACGTAGAAGGTGTTCATCACCGAGGACGACGACAGGCGGAACCGCACCTGGCGATCGACCGGGACCACCAGCCGATTAACCGTGGCGATGCCCTGTTCGGGATAGATGAACAGCCACTTCCAGTCGAGCGAGACGACCTGGATTTCCAGCGGCTTCTGGTTCTCCGGCACCGGCTTGCCCGACGAAATCTGCCCGATCGGGCGATAGGGGTCGAGCAGGTGGGTGCTGATCCAGGTCAGCGCGCCCAATGCGATGACGATCAGCAGCGGGCCGGACCAGATGACCAGTTCGAGCGCGGTCGAATGGTCCCAGTTCGGCTTGTACGTCGCCTTTTCATTGGTCGCGCGGTATTTCCACGCGAACCAGACGGTCAGCGCCATGACCGGAATAATGATGAGCAACATCAGGCCGACCGAGATCATCAGGACGTCGCCCTGTTGGCGCGCGACGTCGCCGGCGGGATTGAGCACGACCAGGTCGCATCCACCGAGCAGCGGCAATGCCGCGAGCGGAAGGAGCGAACGCAGTGGCCGGTGCCACGGGAGCGAGCGGGGCAGGATCATGAGCGCGACCTATGCCGTGCGATGCTGCACTGCGATAGGACATTTTGTCCTATCCCCGCGTTTGGTGCATTGCGATAACGGGCGCATAGTCTGCCTATCTGCGCGTGCAGCGCACCATATCTGGAGTCCCTATGGCCGAGGCCTTCGTTCATTCCGGCGAGCTTGAGGGGGATGCCCGAGTCGTCAATTCCTCGGACGAGGTGAACGTCCAGTCCGAAGAGATCGCCATCGGCGTCATCATCGGGCGTACGTCGGAGTTCTTCGACTTCTTCGTGTATGCGATCGCATCGGTGATCGTGTTCCCGCAGCTGATGTTCCCCTATGTCGACCGGCTGACGGGTACGCTCTATTCGTTCGCGCTGTTCCCGCTGGCGTTCTTTGCGCGTCCGCTGGGTACGCTGCTGTTCATGTGGATCGACCGTCGCCATGGGCGCGGCACGAAGCTGACCATCGCGCTGTTCCTGCTTGGCACCGCGACCGTGGCGATGGGCTTCCTGCCCGGCTATGCACAGGTCGGCGCGTGGTCGGCGATCCTGCTGGCGGCGCTGCGCATCCTGCAGGGGATCGCGCTGGGCGGTGCCTGGGACGGCCTCGCCTCGCTGCTGGCGCTCAACGTGCCGCAGGACCGGCGCGGGTGGTATGCGATGATCCCGCAGCTGGGCGCGCCGCTGGGCCTGATGGTCGCCAGCGCGCTGTTCGCTTTCTTCACCGCCTATATGAGTGCCGAGGATTTCATCAGCTGGGGCTGGCGCTATCCGTTCTTCGTCGCGTTCGCGCTGAACGTCGTGGCGCTGTTCGCGCGGCTGCGCATCGTCGTGACGCCGGAATATACCGCGCTGTTCGAGAATCGCGAGCTGAAGGCGTCGGCGGTGATGCCGACCGTCAAGCGCGAATGGAAGACGATCGCGATCGGCGCGCTGGTGCCGCTGGCCAGCTTCGCACTGTTCCACATGGTCACCGTGTTCCCGCTGTCGTGGATCCTGCTCAAGACCGAGCAGCCGATCGAACGCTTCCTGTGGATCGAAACCGCCTGCGCGATCTTCTTTATCTTCGCGATCGTCATCTCGGGCGTGCTGGCCGACCATGTCGGGCGGCGCACGCTGCTGGGGATCGGCGCGATCGCCATCGCACTGTTCTCTGGCCTGGCGCCGCTGCTGCTGAACGGCGGGGATGCGGGCGAAATCGCGTTCATGATCACCGGCTTCATCCTGCTCGGCCTGTCGTTCGGCCAGTCGTCGGGGACGGTGGCGTCGAACTTCGCCAAGGATTCGCGCTATACCGGCGCGGCGCTGACGTCGGACCTCGCATGGTTGTTCGGCGCGGGGTTCGCGCCGTTCGTGGCGCTGGCGCTGGCCGACAAGCTGGGGCTGATCGCGTCGGGCCTGTATCTGTTGTCGGGTGCGGTCGGGACGCTGGCGGCATTGGCGCTGAACAAGGAACTGGCACGCCGGCTCGATTGAGCTTGTTCGTGCTGCGATACTGGGCGGCGGCGCTTGCGCTGGCGGTGGGAAGTCCCGCCGCCGCGCAGGACGCCGCCGTCGTCGTTTCCGCCGATACCGCGCTGGCGCAGGACGCTGCCGAGGTAGCACGCATCCGCGGCATCGACCCGGCCGAGGCGCTGGTCCTGTTGCGCAAGCAGGCGGCGAGCGTCGCCGCGACCGAATGGATCGAGGGGGAATATCGCGACCGGCTGGCGGGGACCGTGATCGAACGGGACGGTGCGGTCATCGTGCTGCTGACCGGCAAGCGCGCGGTGCCCGACGGGCAGGTGACGATCGACGGTCTCTCCATCCCGATCCGTTTCCGCACCGGGGCGACCGCGACCCGCGCGGAGATGCTGGCAGCGATCACCGCGCATCAGGCGGCAATCCGGGCGATGGTCCAGCGTCCGCCGGCCATGGGAATCGACGCCCGGAACGGCGAATTGCTCGTCCTGATCGGCGCGGCGGATGCGGCGGGAGATGTCGCGGCGCTCAAGCGGCAGATCGTGTCGCTGACCGGTGTACCGGTTCGCATCGCGACCAGCGGCCGCCCCGAACTCGACCTGGCGGGGGAGGTTGTCGGCGGATCGCGGTTGATCGGTCCCGACCCGGCGAGCGGCCGGCGTTTCTATTGCACGACCGGCTTCGTCGTGACCAACGGCATGCAGAACGGCATCGTCACCGCCGCCCATTGCCCCGATACGTTGGAGCATGTCGCGAAGGACGGGACGCGCAAGCCGCTGACCTTTATCGAGCAGTGGGGCTGGGGCTTCCACGATGTGCAGGTCAATGCCAGCCCCGAAGCCGTCCAGCCGCTGTTCTTCTCAGACGCGGCGCGCACCGTGCTGCGCCCGGTCGACGGGCAGCGCAGCCGGGCCGGCACGCGGGTCGGCGACATCGTGTGCCACCGGGGCGAACATAGCGGCTATAGCTGTGCCGACGTCGAGATGGTCGACTTCGCGCCATCGGGCGACCTGTGCGGCGGGCCGTGCCTGCCGACCTGGGTGGCGGTCGCGGGGCCGGGGTGCAAGGGCGGCGACAGCGGCGGGCCGGTGTTCGTCGGCACCACCGCCATCGGATTGTTGAAAGGCGCGAGCTATCGTCCCGACGGGACGTGCGTGTTCTATTACTATATGTCACTCGACTATTTGCCCGATGGCTGGCGGCTGGTCCGTACGCCGGGCGCCTTCACATTGCCGGGGGCGCTTCCCAACTCTCCCCGATGACCGTTGCCATTCCCGCCGCCACGCTGATCCTGTTGCGCGACCGTGCCGAGGGTGCGCCGGAGATATTGATGGTCGAGCGCGCGGCGGCGATGGCCTTTGCCGGCGGTGCGCTGGTGTTCCCCGGCGGGCGGATCGACGCCGGGGACGAAGCGTTGGCATGGGCGATGGGTGACGGCGATCTGGCACCGCGACTGGCCGCGATTCGGGAGACGATCGAGGAAGCCGGAATCGCGATCGGCGTCGATGGCGACATCGCGGCGATGCGCGCGGCGCTTGCCGATGGCGCACCGATCGGCGCGCTGGCGCCCGTCAATCCGTCTGCGCTGATCCCCTATGCCCGGTGGCGGCCCGACCATATGCCGGTGCGGGTGTTCGATACCTGGTTCTATGTCGCACGCCTCCCCGACGATGCACCGCCCGCACGGGTCGACGCGACCGAGAATGTCCGTACCCTGTGGATCACCGCCGACGCCGCACTGAACGCAGCCGATCGGCGGGAGGCGACGTTGCTGTTCCCGACGCGCTGTGTGCTGGCGCGCCTGGCGCAACATGACGATGTCGATGGGGTGCTGGCCGATGCGCGGCGCTGGCCGGTGCGGACGATCACCCCCTGGATCGAGGAGCGGGAAGGGGGCAGCGTGGTCCGCATCCCCGACGATCTGGGCTATCCGTTCACCGCCCAACCGACCGAGCGTGCGGTGCGGGGGTGAGGGCGCTGTCGATGGGCATCCGCACCCTGGTCTGGCTGGCCATCCTCGCCGCGATCGCCTTCGCGCTCTATGCCTTTACCCGCAGCCGGCCGCAGGACGTGCCGTGGACGCCGCTCGACCTGTCGCAGCCGATCGGCATGTTTACCCGCGGCAAGATCGGCGACCTGGCGGGCGATTACGCCGGATGTCGCGCGCTGCTCGATGCCGCTGGGGTGCGCTATACTGCGCTGCCGCCGCGCGACGGGGCGGAGCAGTGCGGCTATGCCGATGCAGTGCGGATGCGTGGTGGCGGATCCCGCACCATCGCGATCACCCCCGATGTCGGCGTGTCGTGCCGGGTGGCGACGGCGATGGCGCTATGGGAATGGCAGGTCGTGCAGCCCGCCGCGCAAAGGCATTTCGGCGTGCCCGTGGCGCGGATCGAGAATTTCGGGAGCTATAACTGCCGCCGGATGTACGGCCGCGATACCGGCGCGTTCAGCGAACATGCGACCGCCAACGCGCTGGACATCGCCGCATTCGTCCTGCGCGACGGGCGACGGGTGAGTGTCGTCGGCGACTGGACGGTGGGAAGGGGGCGCGACGATGCCGCCAAGGCCGCGTTCCTGCGCGAGGTCCGCGACGGCGCATGCGGTGTGTTCTCGACCGTGTTGTCGCCGGACTACAACGCCGCGCACCGCGACCATTTCCACTTCGACCAGGCGCGGCGCGGGTTCGGCGGCGCCTGTCGCTGACCCCGCCCGACCATCAATGCATCGGTGCGCCGGCCTCCACCTTTTCCACCCATGCCGGATAGAAGGCCGGTTGTCGCATCGACCAGCCCGATGCGGTCGCCGCCGCTTCGCTCAGCGACTGCAACAGCTTGCGGCGCAGTTCGGGGTGGAGGTGCGGTAGCGCCGCCGATGCACAGAAGGCGGCGGGCAGCCACGGCCGCGCTTCCGGCCCGACCAGCCGCTCATAGAGAAAGCGATAGGCGCCGAACGTCGTCAGCCGCCCCTGGCCCAGGTCGAAGGCAGTCACCGTCAACAGCGGCGTCATGAACGGTTCGATCGCGTCCAGCCCGCTGTCTTCGGGAATGCAGGCGCGGATGTCGGGCAGGCGGTCGTAGATGCGGGCCTGCGCGCGGATACTGGCTGCCTCCACCACGTCGCGCGACCAGCGGCGCATCGCATCGTCCCGGTCCAGCCCGATATCGAGCGAGCGGCGGATGTAACGCTGCGTCGCGGACGAAAAGGTCGCGAACTCCTTCATTTCCGCCAGCGTCATCGCGCCTTCGGCCGGCCTGCGTGCAATCGCCATCTCTGAACTCCCCGCCCAAGATTACAACCAACCGGATATTGCCGCATATTGGTTAACGGCTTGCTGAACGAAATGCGGCAATCCCGATCGACGACACATCCGATCAGGTTCGGTGTTGCATTGCAACATTCCTGTCATGCGGTTCGTCGCATCCGACAGTGCGGCGGGATCAGGCAGGGAGGGGGGAGAGCGAACGAAGCCACTCGGTTCATCCGCCGGTCATCGCCGCGCAAACACGCTTCGTCGGAATTGGTTCCCATTTGGCCGACGGTGGGGTTTTCGCCGCCGGCAAACCCTGCTTCATGCCGCTCACGACATTCGTGGGGCCGTGGGGGTCAGATGAAGTTTGGTGCTGTGGCAGCGCGTTTTGCGCTGGTGGTTTCGTGCGCTCTGGCGATGGTGGCTCCGGCGCAGGCCCGGTTCTGGCAATGCGCCCCCTATGCCCGTGAAATTTCGGGCGTCGAAATCTTCGGCAACGCTCATACCTGGTGGGGTCAGGCAGCCGGGAAGTACGAACGCGGCCATGCGCCAAAGGAAGGCGCCGTCCTGTCGTTTGCTGCTACGTCGAAGATGCGCCTCGGCCATGTTGCCATGGTGTCGAAGGTTGTCAGCGACCGCGAAGTGCTGCTGACCCACGCCAATTGGTCGCAGCGTGGCGGGATCGAGCGCGATGTCCGCGCGGTCGACGTGTCGGCCGCCGGCGACTGGAGCGAAGTAAAGGTATGGTACGGTCCGCTCGGCGGCCTCGGCACCTCGGCATATCCCGCCAACGGTTTCATCTATGCCAAGCACGCACCGCATGGCAGCGCGATCGACGCGCCGATGGTCATCGTGAAGACCGATCCGCCCGCGCCGACCCAGGGTGGCGCCAGCGGCCAGCCGGTACAGGCCCGCATGGTCGTAGCGCTCAACGACTGAGCCTGCCGCCCCACATCCGCGAAAAGGCCCGCCGCTCGTCGAGTGGCGGGCCTTTTGCCATTCAGGCGGGACGAAAGGTCATCGCCACGCCGTTCATGCAATAGCGTTTGCCGGTCGGCGGCGGGCCGTCGTCGAACACGTGACCGAGATGCCCGCCGCAACGGCTGCACAGCACCTCGGTCCGGGTCATCATCAGCGACCGGTCGCTGCGGGTGGTTATGGCGCCCTTGCGCGGAGCGTAGAAGCTGGGCCAGCCGGTGCCGCTCTCGAACTTGGTCGACGACAGGAACAGCGGCTGGCTGCACCCGGCGCAGGCAAAGACGCCCTTGCGCTTTTCCCCGTTCAGCGGGCTGCTGTACGGACGCTCGGTCCCTTCCTGTCGCAGGACATCATATTGTGCGGGCGACAGGCGCGCCTTCCACTGGGCATTGGTCAGCTTGACCGGAAAGGACGGCGCAGCCTCGCTGGCCTCCGGCGCGCAGCCGATCAGCGCGGCAAGCGCCGACATTCCGGTAAGTTCGAGCAGGCGACGGCGATCGATCGACATGGCACGTCCTTTCGAACGGGATGTGGGAAAGGCGCGGAGCGACGGCAATATCGGGGTACGGAAAGCGACAAACGAAAATCTTTTGCCAAATTCGCGTACAGGTTGCATGGTAAACGATACGCGCGGCCTTGCCGTGGCCGCAATTTGGGGCCATCTGGCACCCTATGCCTTTTTCGACGTTACCCGAACCGCTCGCCGCGGCGCTGTCCGCGCGTGGCTATGAATCCCCGACCGCCGTTCAGGCGGCCGTCCTGACGCCCGATGCCGAAGGGCGCGACCTGCTGGTGTCCGCGCAAACCGGATCGGGCAAGACCGTTGCCTTCGGCCTTGCCATAGCACGCGACCTGCTCGATGCCGAGGACAAGATGCCGCGCGCCGGCACGCCGCTGGCGCTTGCCATCGCGCCGACCCGCGAACTGGCGCTGCAGGTCGCGCGCGAACTGCTGTGGCTGTATGGCCCGACCGGTGCGCGCATCGTGTCGTGCGTCGGCGGCATGGACGCCGCGCGCGAACGTCGCAACCTGAGCCATGGCGCGCATATCGTCGTCGGTACGCCGGGTCGTCTGCGCGACCATCTGGAGCGCGGCGCGCTCGACCTGTCGGGTCTGAAGGTCGCGATCCTCGACGAGGCCGACGAGATGCTCGACATGGGCTTTCGCGAGGATCTCGAAGGGATTCTCGACGGCACGCCGGCCGAGCGCCGGACGCTGCTGTTCTCGGCGACGCTGGCCAAGCCGATCGTGGCGCTCGCCAAGCGCTATCAGAAGGACGCGTTCCGCATCGATACCCGCGAAGCGGAGCGGGGCCATGGCGACATCAGCTATCAGGCGATGACGGTCGCGCCGAACGACATCGAGAATGCCGTCGTCAACCTGCTGCGCCTGCACGAGCCGGACACCGCGTTCCTGTTCTGCGCGACGCGGGAGGCTGTGCGCCACCTGCACGCCAATCTGGTCGAGCGCGGCTTCGATGCGGTCGCGCTGTCGGGCGAGCATTCGCAGTCGGAGCGCAACCATGCGTTGCAGGCGCTGCGCGACCGCCGTGCCCGCGTGTGCGTCGCGACCGACGTCGCCGCGCGCGGCATCGACCTGCCCTCGCTCAGCCTCGTCGTCCATGTCGAGCTGCCGCGCGATGCCGAGGCGCTCCAGCACCGCTCGGGCCGGACCGGTCGCGCGGGCAAGAAGGGCATTGCCGCCCTGATCGTGCCCTATCAGCGCCGTCGCCGCGTCGAGGGGCTGCTGCGCGATGCCAAGATCAACGCCGAATGGATCGGCGTGCCGACCCCGGAGCAGATTCACGCAGCGGACCGCGAACGCCTGCTCGCCAAGCTGGCCGAGCCGGTCGAGTTCGACGAGGCCGATGTCGAACTGGGTGCGCGCCTGCTGGCCGAAAAGACGCCGGAGGACATCGCCGCGTTGCTGGTCCGGGCGTATCGTGCCAAGCTGCCCGCGCCGGAGGAGCTGTCGGCCGGCGGCGCGCCCGATCGCCGCGATCGGCCCGAAGGGCCGCGTCCGGGTTTCGAGGATACGGTGTGGTTCCGCATGAATGTCGGCCGCCGCCACAATGCGGACCCGCGCTGGCTGCTGCCGTTGCTGTGCCGTCGCGGGCACATCACCAAGGGTGAGATCGGCGCGATCCGCATCGCCAACGACGAATCGGCGTTCGAAATCCCAAAGGCGATCGCGGGCAAGTTCATCGCTTCGGTGAAGCGCACCGCGACGCCCGACGACGACCTGATGTTCGAACAGATGTCGGGCCCGCCGGCCGCTCCGCAGCGCCGCACCAACGGCGCGCCGCCCCGCCATTCCGCCAAGCCGTATCGCGGCGGACGTCGGGGCTGATCGGGTTTTCACGCCGAGGCGTCGAGGCGCGAAGGAGTAGTCGATAGTTTTCGCGCAGAGACGCGGAGACGCAGATAGAGATCGTGTGTGCGGCGGTCGTTCGCCGCGCCAGCGGCCATTGCCGCTTTTTGCAGCGACTCTACAAGGCTTCGCCGGGAAGGTAGCGATCACCAGTGTCGCGATCTCTTTGCGCCTCCAAGCCTCTGCGCGAAAACTACCTTCTCCCTTCTTCTCCGCGTCTTCGCGCCTCCGCGTGAAACAATCCTTGTTTCGCCCCCGGCAAGCGCCCTCGCACCGTTGCGCCATCGCGCCAAAAGGCGTATGGCGCGCCGGTTCGACGAGTACAGACTCGCGAAGGCCGGGCGCTTGCGCGCCCTTTCCGCATAGCCGGGGCAAGCCTTTCGTGACGACGAAGTCGCCGAATGCCGCGTGTCGTATTCGGCGCGCGCGGCAATCCCGGTCAAAGACCGCCGGAACCAACCGGCCGGCCGGAAACATAGAAGTCTAGGAACCACGTTCTTTATGGCCAGCATGGCAAATCCCACCCGTGACGATTTTGCGTCGATGCTCGACGACATGTTCGGCGCTTCGGAAAGCTTCGAAGGCCGCGTCGTCATCGGCACCGTCACCGGCATCGAAAACGACCTGGCGGTCATCGACGTCGGTCTGAAGTCGGAAGGCCGCGTGCCGCTGCGCGAATTCGCCGCGCCGGGCCAGAAGGCCGATCTGAAGGTCGGTGACGAAGTCGAAGTCTATGTCGACCGCGTCGAGAATGCTAACGGCGAAGCGATGCTGAGCCGCGACCGCGCCCGTCGCGAAGCCGCATGGGACAAGCTGGAAACCGAATTCGCTAAGACCGCCCGCGTCGAAGGCGTCATCTTCGGCCGCGTCAAGGGCGGCTTCACCGTCGACCTGTCGGGCGCCGTGGCGTTCCTGCCGGGTTCGCAGGTCGATATCCGTCCGGTGCGCGACGTCACCCCGCTGATGGACATTCCGCAGCCGTTCCAGATCCTGAAGATGGACCGCAAGCGCGGCAACATCGTCGTGTCGCGTCGTGCCGTGCTGGAAGAAACCCGCGCCGAGCAGCGTTCGGGCCTGATCCAGTCGCTCGCCGAAGGCCAGGTGATCGACGGCGTGGTCAAGAACATCACCGATTACGGTGCGTTCGTCGACCTCGGCGGCATCGACGGCCTGCTGCACGTCACCGACCTGTCGTACAAGCGCGTCGGGCATCCGTCGGAAGTCCTGAACATCGGCGATACCGTCCGCGTTCAGATCATCCGCATCAACCGCGACACGCAGCGCATCTCGCTCGGCATGAAGCAGCTTGAGAGCGATCCGTGGGATGGCGCCGGTGCCAAGTATCCGGTCGGCGCGAAGCTGTCGGGCCGGGTCACGAACATCACCGAATATGGTGCGTTCGTCGAACTGGAGCCGGGCATCGAAGGTCTCGTCCACGTTTCGGAAATGAGCTGGACCAAGAAGAACGTCCATCCGGGCAAGATCGTCTCGACCAGCCAGGAAGTCGACGTGATCGTCCTCGAAGTCGATCAGGACAAGCGCCGCATCTCGCTGGGCCTCAAGCAGGCACAGGCCAATCCGTGGGAGAAGTTCGCGGAAGATCACCCCGTCGGTTCGACCGTCGAGGGCGAAGTCAAGAACGCGACCGAGTTCGGCCTGTTCATCGGCCTGGACGGCGACGTCGACGGCATGGTCCACATGTCGGACATCGCATGGGGCATTTCGGGCGAGGACGCGCTCAACCTGCACCGCAAGGGCGAGACGGTCCAGGCCGTCGTGCTGGCGGTCGAGCCGGACAAGGAGCGCATTTCGCTCGGCATGAAGCAGCTGGAGCGTGGTGGCCCGGTCGCCGCGCAGGCGGGTGATCGCCTGAACAAGAACGCGATCGTGACCGTGACCGTCCTCGAAGTCCGCGACGCGGGCCTCGAAGTGCAGCAGGGCGACGATGGCGCGACCGGCTTCATCAAGCGCACCGACCTCGGCCGCGACCGCGACGAACAGCGTCCGGAGCGTTTCCAGGTTGGTCAGAAGTTCGACGCGATGGTCACCGGCTTCGATCGTTCGAAGAAGCCGACCTTCTCGATCAAGGCGATGCAGATCGCCGAAGAGAAGCAGGCGGTGGCGCAGTATGGTTCGTCCGACTCGGGCGCGTCGCTGGGCGACATTCTGGGCGAGGCGCTGAAGGCGCGCGGCGAACAGAAGTAAGCCTTAGCCTGCCGATCGGCAGGAACAGGAACGGGGTGCTCCACATGTGGAGCGCCCCGTTTTTTCGTTCATTCGAAAGGCGGATTGTGACGGGCGATAGACATAGGTTAGGGCAGGCCAGTGTCCCGATCGCACCGTTCCGGGATATGGTTTTGAAATGGCGGGGGAAATGATGATCCGATCCGAACTGGTTCAGCAGGTGGCACAGGAAAATCCGGAACTGCCACCGCGGGATGTCGAACGGATCGTCACGACCTTCTTCGACGCGATCACCGAACAGCTGCGCAGCGGCGGCCGGGTCGAACTGCGCGGCTTCGGTGCGTTTTCGACCCGTGCGCGCGATGCCCGTACCGGGCGCAACCCGCGTACCGGCGAAGCGGTCGACGTGGATGCGAAGCGCGTTCCATATTTTAAGCCGGGCAAGGAAATGCGCGCGCGCCTCAACGTCTGAGCGCGTACCGCGCCGGGACGGATTTGCCCCCTTTCGCGCGGAGTGCCGCTGGCGCATGTCAGGGTCGGAACCGAGGAAGGACCGGCCGATGACCGCCCGATTATTGCTGCCCGCCGCGATGTTGTTGCTGGCTGCGCCGCTCCCCGCACAGCAGCGAGCCGCACCGTTCGTTATCGAACAGACCGGCGAAGGCTTCGCGACCATTGATGCCGCTGTCACTGCGGTGCGCGACGGGACTGCGACGATCCTGATCGCGCCCGGCACTTATCGCGACTGCACGGTGCAGACCGGTGGCGACATCACCTTTCGTGCGCGAACGCCGGGCACGGTGATCTTCGACGGCGGTGCGTGCGAGGGGAAGGCGACGTTCGTCCTGCGCGGACGGCGCTCGACGGTCGACGGCATCGTATTTCGCCGTATCCGCGTGCCCGACGGCAATGGTGCCGGCATCCGCACCGAGATCGGTGACCTGACCGTCACCAACTCTACCTTTCTCGACAGCCAGGAAGGCATTCTCGGCGGCAATCCGGAGGGGCAGCAGCGCATCCGCATCGACCGCTCGACCTTCGCCGGCCTTGGCCAGTGCGACGAGACGACCGACTGTTCGCATTCGGTGTATCTGGGCAATAACGGATCAATCACCATCACCCGCTCGCGGTTCGAACGCGGTACCGGCGGCCATTATGTGAAGATCCGCGCCCCCCGGATCGAGATCACCGATTCCAGCTTCGACGACAGCCGGGGCAACAAGACCAATTACATGATCGACCTGCCCGAAGGCGCCACCGGGCTGATCGCGCGCAACACCTTTGTCCAGGGCAAGGCGAAGGAAAACTGGACCGGCTTCATCGTCGTGGGTGCGGAAAAGCACAGCTTCCCGGCGCGCGGTCTGAAGGTCGAGGATAATGATGCGCGACTGGCACCGGGGGTCGACAAGAGCCCGGCGTTCGTCGCGGACTACACCGGCGATGGCGTGGCAGTCGGCGCGAACCGACTGGGGCCGGGCGTGCGCAAGTTCGAGACGCGCTGAACGCTTTCTGTTTCGGGTAGCGTGCGATCTGCGATAGTCGTGCGCCCATGCAGCACCGTTTCGTCCTTGCACCGCTCCTGCTCCTGATCGCCGCGCCGGCGGTTTCCGTCCCGCGGCAATCGCCGCCGGCGAGGATATTGAACGACCTGTCCCGTTGGACGATGCAGCCGGATGCCGTTCGGCGGAGCGATGCTCCGATCCTTCGCCGATCCTTGTCGAGGGCAGAGGCGGACAGGGCGGTCGACTTGTTGGCCGCTGCACGCGCGCGACGCATGGCGGCTGACGACCGACAGGTGATCGCGGCAAAGGCGATCACGCTTGGCGACAAGACGCTGCGATGGGAAAGCCGGCAGTTCGGTGATGCCCCGTTCGGCAAGCGCAGCCTGTGGATTTCGATGCATGGCGGCGGCAATGCCGCGCCGGCGGTCAACGACCAGCAATGGCGCAACCAGATCGGGCTATACCAGCCGTCCGAAGGTATCTACCTCGCACCGCGCGCGCCGACCGATACGTGGAACCTGTGGCATGAGGCGCATATCGACCCGCTGTTCCAGCGACTGATCGATGCGCAGGTCGCGATCAACGGCGTCGATCCCAACCGCGTCTATCTGCTCGGCTATTCTGCCGGCGGCGACGGGGTGTGGCAGCTGGCGCCGCGCATGGCGGATCGCTTTGCGGCTGCGGCGATGATGGCGGGCCATCCGAACGAGGCCAGTGTCGCGGGCCTGCGCAACCTGCCGTTCGCTATCTTCATGGGCGGGGCGGACGCGGCCTATGACCGTAACCGGATCGCGGCGGAGAAGGGCGCGGAGCTGGAAAAGCTGCACGCCGCCGATCCGGGCGGCTATGTGTCGATGACGCGGATCTATCCGGGCCTGCCGCACTGGATGAACCGCAAGGATGCCGAAGGCTTGCCGTGGATGGCGCAGTTCACGCGCAATCCATGGCCCAGGCGGATCGTGTGGGTGCAGGACGACGTGACCCACGATCGCTTCTACTGGCTGCAACTCCCCGATGCGGCACAGCCCAAGGCCGGCGACCGGATCGACGCGCGGGTCGAGGGACAGGCGATCACGATCGACGGTGCTGTACCGGCCGGGCTGACATTGCGCCTGTCCGACCGGTTGGTCGATCTCGACCGGCCGGTGCGGGTGACGGTCAACGGACGGATGGCGTTTGCGGGCAAGGTCCCGCGCACCGCCGCCGCCATCGTCCGGTCGCTGGAGGAGCGGGCCGGTCCGGCATCGGCAGCGACGGCGTTGTTGGCGCTGCCCTGAAATTTCGCGTCCGTCGAGCGGGGTTCTCGACGGACGCTTCGCGACAAGCTCGAAGCTGCTCGAACCGCACGGCAGGCTCAGCGGCAGGTCGATCCCGTGCCCGGATCGAGGTCGAGGCAGCGGCCGTCGATCTCGCCCTTGGGCACGTTCAGGCCGATCGTCGCGGCCAGCGTCGGCAGGATGTCGACCGTCTCCACGCCGAATGGTTCCTCGAACCCGCCGGCACCCTTCCGCCAGAACAGGATTGGCACGCGCCGGTCATAGTCCCAGAAGCTGCCATGCGTCGCGACCGCGCTGCCGACCACCGGATGCGGCAGCGTCAGCACGCGCGGCTTCATCGCGACCAGCAGATCGCCCGAGCGCGGCGGGTAATAGGATGCGCGGGCACGCTCCAGCAGGGTCCAGGTTTCGGGCGGCGTGTTGGGCACGGTCGTCGCCATCACCTGCGCACGGGTGAAGACCGCCTGCGTCTGCGGATGAGCCATGAACATCGCGATCGCCTCGCGCTCGACGGCGGCCTTTTGCGCCGGTGTCAGGTTGATGTCGTACCAGACATCACCGTTCACCGCACCGAACAGCACGGGGCCGGCTATACCGAGCTTCTGGCCGATCGCCTTGCCAATCCCCTCGACGGTCAGCTCGCCGTCCTGGCGCACCGCTTGCGGAATCGCATGTTCGGCATGGCGTTCGCTGGCGTCGCTGCCACCATGGTCGGCGGTCAGCACGACTTGGTAATCGACGCCGGTCGCGTCCAGCACCTTGAAGAATTCGCCCAGGCTCTGGTCAAGCGAGGTCAGCTGCAGGCACATCTCGCTGCCTTCGGTGCCATAGCCGTGCCCGACATAATCGGTGGCGGAGGCGCCGATCGAAATGATGTCGGTCTGTGGTCCCTGGCCAAGCTTCATGTCCTGGATCAGCCCGGCGGCAAGTGCCAGGACGGCGGCATCCCATTCGGGCGAGCGGCGGAAGTTGTTCACGTCGCCCGCCTCGCGCGCGAAACGACCGGTGCCGATCGTCTTGCCCGCGACCGACACCGCCCGCGCGAGCGGCTGGCAGAAGGTCGGCAGCGTCATTGCCGGTTGCGCCGTCGCGATCTGCTTCGCCACGGCGGCGTTGGCGCGCGCGACCACCGGCGGCATCTTGCGTCCGGCATAGCTGACGAAGCCGTCCTTGCCGAACCACCACAGTTCGTCGACCTTGTGCCCGCCCATCATCACCGCCGCGCGGTCCTTGCCCGCGACCGATACGACGCGGGTGCGCGGGTCGGCAGCCTTCATCCGTTCGCCCAGCGTCGGCACCATCAGGTGCGTGTCGGACACGGTATAGTCCTTGAACGTCGAACCGGGCACGCGCTCGTCCTCCGCGCAATAGACCTTGTGATCGGGGCGGCTCGTGCTGCGCTGGTCGATCCAGTCATTGGCGATGATGCCGGTCCGCGACGGGCGCGATCCGGTCAGGATCGTCGAATGGCCGGGGCAGGTTTCGGTCGCGGCATGGCTCTGATAGCCCGACGGGAACACCGCGCCCTGCATCATCCGTACGAAGCCGCCGGTGAAGCGCGCGCGATATTCGGCGAACAGGTCGGCGGAGAACTGATCGACCGAGATGGCGACGATCAGCTTGGGACGAGTCGTCGGATAGGTCGGCGGTACCGGGACATCGGCGGCTGCCGGGGCGGGCGCGGCGGTCTGCGCCATGGCGGGGACGGCGGTGCCGAGCAGCAGCGCGGCAAGGGTCGGGAAACGCATTGAGGAACTCCGCGGACGGTGCATCCGTCCCGAAACTCCGCTACCCGGCGGACATGACACCGGCAAGAACGCTGTGGCGACTCATCGCCATCCTCCTGGCTCTCCTAACGGCACTGCCGGCCATGGCGCAGGTGCCGGGGCAGCGGCACGTCGAGATGCGGATCGTCGCGGAGAGTGATAGCCCGGCGGCAGGATCGCGCATCGCGCTGGCGCTGGTGTCGGTGCCCGATGCCGGCTGGCACGGATATTGGAAGAATCCCGGCGCGGTCGGCACACAGCCGCGACTCGACTGGACCTTGCCGGCGGGCGCGCGGGTCGGCCCGCTGCGCTACCCGGTGCCCGAACGGCTGACCGTCGCCGGGATCATCAACTATGTCTATGAACGGCCATGGACGATCCTGACTGACCTGCAGCTTCCCGCCGGGCTGGCGAAGGGGAGTGCGGTGCCGGTGCGACTCGCGATCGACTATCTGGTCTGTACCCGCGAAATCTGCGTTCCGGAAAAGGCCGAACTGTCGACCGTGCTGACCATCGGCGACGGCGCGATCGCGCCCGGTCGCCGCGTCGAATTCGACGGATGGCGGCGCGCGCTGCCGCGGCCACTCGGATCGCCGGCGCTGTTCCAGGCGGGGGAACCGCTGCGGCTGCGCATACCGTTCCCGGCATCGCAGCCGATCGGCGACGCCTATTTCTTCCCCGAAACCGAAAATGCGATCGATTACGACGCGCCGCAGGCCATCCGCCGCGACGGTGACGCGATCGTCGTCGAGACGAAGGGCACCGGCAAGCCGTCTGCGATCGAAGGCGTATTGGCGACCGGGCCGGGACAGGGCTTCGCGGTCCGCGCCACCCCCGGCGCGGTGGCCGCTGCCGCCGATCCGACGCCGATCCGCGCCGCGCTGATTGCCTTTGCCGGGGCGCTGTTGGGCGGTTTGCTGCTCAACATCATGCCCTGCGTCTTTCCGATCCTGAGCCTGAAGGCGCTGAGCCTCGCCCGGTCGGGCGAGTCGGCGGCCCATGCGCGGGCGGAGGGGGTGGCCTATACCGTCGGGGCGGTCGTCACCTGCATGGCGCTGGGCGGCATCCTGCTGGCGATCCGCGCGGCGGGCGTGGCGGCGGGGTGGGCGTTCCAGCTGACCGATCCGCGCGTCGTGCTGCTGCTGCTGGTACTGACCGGCGGCATCGCGCTGAACCTCGCCGGACTGTTCGAACTGCCGACGCCGCAGCTGGGCAACCACAGCGGGCGGGGCGGGGCATTCGCCACCGGTGCGCTGGCTGCGTTCGTCGCGACACCCTGCACCGGACCGTTCATGGGCGCCGCGCTCGGGTCGGCGCTGGTGCTGCCGCCGGTCGCGGCGATGGCGGTGTTCGCGGGCTTGGGGTTCGGCCTCGCACTGCCGTTCCTGCTGCTGGGCTTCGTGCCAGCGTTGCGCCGCCGCCTGCCACGGCCGGGGTCATGGATGGATGCATTCCGCAAGGCTCTGTCGGTGCCGATGTTCCTGACCGCGCTGGCACTGGCATGGATATTGGGGCGACAGGCAGGGGTCGACGGCATGGAGCTGGGGCTGGGGGCGCTACTGCTCGCCGGGCTGGGGCTGTGGTGGACCGGACGGCGGCAGTCGCGCGGGCGCGACCGGGCGTGGTGGCCGGGGATCGCCGCGCTGGTGCTGGCGGTGGCAAGTGCCGCGCTGGTGCAGCGCGCACCGCCCGCCGGGGCTGTCCCGACCGGCATCGCCGGGGCCGAACCGTTCAGCGAGGCGCGGCTGGCGGCGCTCCGGGCCGAGGGCAAGCCGGTCTTCGCCTATTTTACCGCCGACTGGTGCCTGACGTGCAAGGTCAACGAACGCGCCGCGATCGAGACGCAGGCGGTTGCCGATGCCTTTCGAAAGGGCGGGGTGAAGGTGCTGGTCGGCGACTGGACCGACGGCGACCCGACGCTCGGCCGTTTTATCGAGGCGCATAACCGGGCCGGCGTGCCGCTATATCTGTGGTATGGGACGGGCGAAAAGGACGCGCGCGTGCTGCCGCAGGTGCTGACGCCGGCAACCCTGACCGAGTTGGTACCCGAGCGCACATAGCCGCTTGCCAGCCCCAATTTTGCAGCGCAGCATGTGGAGCGTTAACCGACCTGCGGCGTTGGGGGTTGAATGGGGCGAGCGTTCGACGAAATCTGGGGACATGGTGGGCCGGATCATCCGCGTACCGACCTTGCGGCACTGGCACGATGGATGCGCGAGGTGCCTTCCCATGAGTTGAAGCGCCGCCTGCAATCCGCCGAAGCGACCTTTCGACAACTGGGCATCACCTTTGCGGTCTATGGCGACAGCGAGGCGGCGGAACGGATCATCCCGTTCGACATCGTGCCGCGCGTGTTCATGGCCGACGAATGGGCGCGCCTGTCACAGGGGCTGATCCAGCGGACGCAGGCGATCAACGCTTTTCTCGACGATATCTATGGCGAACGCCGCATCCTGAAGGCGGGGGTGCTGCCGCCCGACCTGATCTTCGGCAACGCGCAGTTCCGGCCCGAAATCGCCGGTATCCGCCCGCCGCATGGCGTCTGGGCGCATATCTGCGGCATCGATCTGGTACGCACTGGGCCGGACGAATTCTTCGTACTCGAGGACAATGCCCGCACACCGTCGGGTGTGTCGTACATGCTGGAAAATCGCGAGGCGATGATCCGGCTGTGCCCCGAACTGTTCCGCAATTTCCGCGTGGCGGCGGTCGACAGCTATCCCGACAAGCTGTTGGAGACGATGCGATCGGTCGCTCCGCCGGGGGCGGGGGCACACCCGACCTGCGTCGTGCTGACGCCGGGGCATTTCAATTCGGCCTATTACGAACACAGCCTCCTTGCCGATTCGATGGGCGTCGAACTGGTCGAGCCGGCCGACCTGCTGGTCGACGACGATGTGGTGTGGATGCAGACCATCGCCGGACGGGTGCGGGTCGACGTCATCTATCGCCGGATCGACGACGACTTCATCGATCCGGTCGTGTTCCGCCCCGAATCGCTGCTGGGCGTGCCGGGGCTGATCGCTGCGTACCGCGCGGGCAATGTCGCGCTGGTCAACGCGCCGGGCAACGGCATCGCCGACGACAAGGCGATCTATAGCTACATGCCGGAGATCGTCCGCTTCTACGCCGAGAGCGAACCGATGCTCCCCAATGTCGAGACATGGCGCTGTCGCGAGCCGCAGGCGCTCAAATACGTCCTCGACCATCTGGACGAGGTGGTGGTGAAACTGGTCGACGGATCGGGCGGCTATGGAATGCTGGTCGGACCCACCGCATCGAAGGCGGAGATCGAGGAGTTCCGCCGCGCGCTGATCGCCGAGCCGCAGCGTTATATCGCGCAGCCGACGCTTGCGCTGTCGACCGTACCGACGCTGACCGAAGCGGGCCTTGCCCCGCGGCATGTCGATTTCCGCCCGTTCGTGCTGACCGGCGCCGAGACGGTGCAGGTCGTGCCCGGCGGCCTGACCCGCGTCGCGCTGAAGGAAGGGTCGCTGGTAGTCAATTCCAGCCAGGGCGGCGGCACCAAGGACAGTTTCGTGCTGATGGACGATGGTCCGGTCCAGTCACAGGTGCAGGCGATGGGCGGGATGACCCAGTCGCAGGGGGGGCGCTGACATGGCGATGCTCTCCCGCACCGCCGCCTCGCTCTATTGGCTGGGGCGCTATGTCGAGCGCGCCGATTTCCTTGCGCGGCTGGTGGAGGCGACCGTGCGGCTCGATGCGCTGTCGTCGCGTCCGGCCGGCGATGCCGCATGGGCCAGCGCGCTGGCGGTCAGCTATACCGAGGACAGCTTCGCCGCGACCGGGCAGGGCGTCGGGCAGGCTTCGGTCGCACGCTTCCTGACCTGCGACCGCAGCCATGCCGGGTCGATCCTGTGGTGTCTCGACGCCGCGCGCAACAATGCGAAGGCGGTGCGCACCGCACTGACCCGCGACGCGTGGACCGCGATCAACCGTGCGTGGATCGTCTTCAACACGCCGCGGGGCGAGGAGGGCGAGGACATCCTCAACCTCGTCGAGGCGATCAAGGCCGAGGCGCGCGGCTTCGAAGGCGCAGTGCAGCGCATGATGAAGAACGAGGCGACGTGGTTCGTGCAGCTGGGGGCGGCGATCGAGCGTGCCGACAACACCGCGCGGCTGATCGACGTCAAATATCACCTGTTGCTGCCGGAGGGCGAGCGGATCGGCGGCGCGATCGATCGCGATCAGTGGACGACGATCCTGCAAACGGTGTCGGCCGTCACGGCCTATCGCTGGCTGTATAGCGAGGGGCTGAAGCCCGCCAACGTCATCGAATTGCTGCTGTCGCGTGGTGAGGTGCCGCGCAGTCTGGCGGCCTGCGTCGATGAAACGGTCGAGATGCTGAACATGCTGGGCAAGCGCACCGGTTTTCAGGGGGAGGCCGACCGGATGGCGCGTGCCCGGCTGGCGCGGATGCAGAAGACCCGCGCGCACGAGGTCATCGTCAGCGGCCTGCATGAATATCTGAATGCCTTCATCCGGGAGAATGCGATGCTCGACGCCGCCATCGCCCGCCAGTTCCGTTTTATCTGATGCGGCTGACGGTCCACCATGAAACGCGCTACCGCTTTACCGAGCCGCAGGCGCGGATCGTCCAGTTGCTGCGGTTGTTTCCTGCCGATACCAGCCACCAGACGGTGGTGAACTGGCGCATCGACGTCGATTGCGACGCGCGACTGCGAGAGGGGTTCGACGGCTACGGCAACGTCACGCGGATGCTCTATGCGGAGGGTCCGGTCGATGCGCTGGTCCTGACGGTATCGGGGGAGGCACTCCTGACCGAAACCGATGGTCCGATCGAGGGAACGGACGAGCCGTTTCCCCCTGACCTGTTCCGCCGCGTGACGTCGCTGACCCGCGCCGATGCGCTCATCAAGGGGCTGGGGCAGGGTGACGACCTGGCTGCCATGACCGCGCTGGCCCGCGCGATCCATGCACGCTGGCCACTCGACCGGCGGCCGACGCCGACGATCCGTCCGGCAATCGAGGCGGCGAGCGCTGCACGGCTGGCCCCACGCGACATGGCGCAGATCTTTATCGCCGCCGCGCGGGCGCGGGGTGTGCCGGCGCGTTACGTGTCCGGATACAGCCTGTCAGGCGACGACGAACGCCGCACCGCTGCGCCCCATGCCTGGGCGGAGGCATATGTTTCGGGTGGCTGGTATGCATTCGATCCGGCAACCGGCGGGCGGTCGGGACTGGATCATATCCGGGTCGCGGTCGCGCTGGACGCTGCCGGTGCGGCACCGATCGCAGGCGTGCGGATGGGGGCCGGCGAAGAAGAACTGGACGTCGATGTTCGGGTAGGCAGCGAGGTGGAATAGTTCCCCCCCTGGCACGGGGCGGGGGCAGCCGCAGGCTGGTGGAGAAGGGCTTCTGCAGTCGATGCGCTGCGTAGTCACCCTTCCACCGCTACGCGGCGGTCCCCTCCCCGTGCCGGGGTGGCGTTCTTACCCTTCCTGCCCGCGATAGTTCTTCAGCTCGTCGCCGACGATCTGCACGACGTGCAGCACGTTGGTCGATCCCGGCGTCCCGAACGGTACGCCGGCGCAGACGACCACGCGGTCACCGGCCCCGGCCATGTTGTGGCGCAGGACCATGCGCTTGGCCTTCGCGACCATTTCCTCGAACGATTCGACGTCGCGGGTGTGGACCGCATGGACACCCCACAACAGGCCGAGGCGGCGGGCGGTGTCGATCTGCGGCGTCAGCACCATGATCGGCACCGCGGGCCGTTCGCGCGCGATGCGGCGCGCGGTCGAACCCGATTTGGTGAAGCAAAGGATCGCCTTCGCATCGACCGTGGCGGCGATGTTCTTGGCGGCTTCGGCCAGCGCGTCGGCGGTGGTGGGGTCGGGACGCAGTACGGTGAAGTGGACGCGGTCGCCATGCGCCGGGTCGCGTTCGACGGCGTGCGAGATGTCGTTCATCATCGCGACCGATTCGACGGGCCAGCTGCCCGCGGCGCTTTCCGCCGACAACATGATCGCATCGGCCCCGTCATAGACGGCGGTCGCCACGTCCGACACTTCGGCGCGTGTCGGCGAGGGCGAGGTGATCATCGATTCGAGCATCTGCGTCGCGACGACGACCGGACGGCCGAGGCGGCGGGCGGTTTCGACGATGCGCTTCTGCAGCGGTGGCACCGACTGCGGCGGCAGCTCGACGCCCAGGTCGCCGCGCGCGACCATCACGCCGTCGCACTGCTCGACGATCTCCTCCAGCCGGGCGACGGCCGAAGGCTTCTCGATCTTGGCGAGCAGCGCCGCCTTGCCCTGGATCAGCTTGCGCGCCTCGGCCAGATCCTCCGGCCGCTGCACGAACGACAGTGCGATCCAGTCGACGCCCTGGTCGACCGCGAAGTGCAGGTCGGAAATATCCTTCGGCGTCAGCGCGGCCATTGGCAGCACGACGTCGGGGACGTTCAGCCCCTTTGAATTGGACAGCGCGCCGCCGACCACGACCTCGGTCAAGATCCTGTCGTCGTCATGGTCGAGGACGCGCAGCACCAGCTTCCCGTCGTCGAGCAGCAGGCGGGCGTCGCGCGCGATCGCGGCGAAGATTTCGGGATGGGGCAACTGGACGCGCGTGGCATCGCCAGGTTCGTCCGACCGGTCGAGCGTGAAGCGCTGCCCGGCCTCGAGCATCACGCGACCTTCGGCAAAGCGGCCGACGCGCAGCTTCGGACCCTGAAGATCGGCGAGGATCGTGGTCGGGCGGCCATATTGCTTTTCAAGCCCGCGAATCGCCTCGATCACCGCGACCTTCGATTGCTGGTCGCCATGGCTCATGTTGACGCGAAACGCATCGGCGCCCGCTTCGAACAGCTTCGCGATCATTTCGTACGTATTGCTCGCAGGACCGAGCGTGGCGAGGACGCGAACCTTGCGCGAACGGGGGCTGATGGCCTTGGTCATGATAGTCTCCGGGCGTTGCGCGCCTGCCTCTAAGCCTTATTCGTAAACGATCAACCTTTAGGATCACCAAATGCCAACAATCGATTGCATTGACGATGCGGCGCAGGCCGCCGCCTTTCGCCGGCTCCTGCGCCATCTTCAGCATCGGACCGATGCGCAGAATGTCGACCTGATGGGGCTGGCCGGTTTCTGTCGCAACTGCCTAGGCGACTGGTTGGGGGAGGCCGCCGGGGTGTCGAAGGACGAGGGGCGTGAGGCGGTGTACGGGATGCCCTATGCGCAGTGGAAGGCGAACCACCAGCTGCCCGCCAGCCCCGAACAGATCGCACGGATGGAAGCGAGCGTCGCGAAGAACCGTGCCGACACCGCCGACGACGCTGCGACGACCGACCCCCGCTGATCGGTTGAGGCGCGCGCGCGGATCGGCTAGGCGCGCCCGTTCACGAATTCTTGACCATCGTTAGGGGACCCCCATGACCGACAATGTTTCGGCGGAACAGCTCCGCCTGCTCATCGAGCGTATCGAGCGCCTGGAAGAAGAGAAGAAGGGCATCAGCGACGACATCAAGGACGTCTATGCCGAAGCCAAGTCGACCGGGTTCGACATCAAGACGATGCGGACGATCATCCGCCTGCGCCGCATGGAAAAGCATCATCGCGACGAGGCCGACATGCTGCTCGAAACCTACAAGCAGGCGCTCGGCATCTAAGACCGCATAAGGGGCAGGGACATGGCCAGCGTCTTCCACTTCGCGACCCGCCTGCTGACGCGGCATGGCGACCCGCAGGGCGAAGAGGAAGCCCATGTCCTGTCCGCGATCGAACGCGGCACCCCCGTCACCCGCGACGCCGCCGACGAATCGGACGCGCGCTCGACGTTCGGCGACCGGCTGGCGGATCGGGTCGCGGCAGTCGGCGGGTCGTGGGGGTTCATCATCGCCTTCACGGCTGTGCTGCTGGGCTGGATGCTGCTCAATTCCGATGTGCTGTCGCACTTCGGCATGGCGTTCGATCCCTATCCCTACATCTTTCTCAATCTGATGCTGTCGACGCTGGCCGCGATCCAGGCACCGGTCATCATGATGAGCCAGAACCGGCAGTCGGAAAAGGATCGGCTGGCCGCGAGGCTGGACTATGAAACCAATTTGCGCGCAGAGATCGACATCCTCGCGTTGCACGCCAAGCTGGACAGCGACGTGATCGACCGGCTGGCGGCGCTGGAGGCGAAGATCGACGCGCTGGCGCGAACCGCGCCCACCGCCTAAGAGCGGGCAGTAACCTGAAGAGGCACCGATGGCAGGCCATAGCAAATTCAAGAACATCATGCACCGCAAGGGTGCGCAGGATAAGAAGCGGTCGGGCATGTTCAGCAAGCTCAGCCGCGAAATCACCGTCGCGGCGAAGATGGGCCTGCCCGATCCCGACATGAACCCGCGCCTGCGCGCCGCGATCAACGCCGCCAAGGCGCAGTCGATGCCCAAGGACAATATCCAGCGTGCCGTCGACAAGGCGTCGAAGGGCGACATGGAGAATTACGAGGAAATCCGCTACGAAGGCTTTGGCCCGGCCGGGGTTTCGCTCATTATCGAGGCGCTCAGCGACAACCGCAACCGCACCGCGACCAACGTGCGCACCGCCGTGTCGAAGAATGGCGGCAACCTCGGCACCGCCGGGTCGGTCAGCCATGGGTTCGACCGCGTGGGCCTCATCAACTATCCCGCCAAGGCCGGCGACGCCGAGAAGGTGTTCGAGGCGGCGCTGGAAGCCGGGGCCGAGGACGTGACGTCGAGCGAGGACGGCCACGAAATCTGGACCGCGCAGGGCGACCTGCATGAAGTCGCCAAGGCGCTCGAGCCGGTACTGGGCGAAGCGGAAGGTGCCAAGCTCGCATGGCGGCCGCAGACGATGGTATCGGTCGGCGAGGACGATGCCGCGACGCTGTTCAAGCTGCTCGACGCGCTGGACGATGACGATGACGTTCAGACGGTGTGGGGCAATTACGAAGTGTCCGACGAGGTAATGGAGAAGCTGGGTTGAGCAATCAAATCCTCCCCGCTGTGCGGGGAGGGGGACCAGCGAAGCTGGTGGAGGGGGGCTTCCGCAAGCGTTGCATTGTGTGGCCAACCCCCTCCACCACCGCTTCGCGGCGGTCCCCCTCCCCGCCGGCGGGGAGGAGCTTTTCATGCTGATCCTCGGCCTCGACCCCGGCCTTGGCACGACCGGCTGGGGCATGATCCGCGCCGATGGCAACCGCCTCAGCCACGTCGCCAACGGCCAGATTCGCACCGATCCGTCGATGCAGCTCCCCCGCCGTCTCGCGCTCCTGTTCGGCGCACTGGGCGAGGTGATCCGCACCGAACGCCCCGATGGTGCGGCCGTCGAGGAAGTGCTGGGCAACAGCAACGCGCAGTCGACGTTGAAGCTGGGGCAGGCGCGCGGCGTCGTGCTGCTCTCCGCTTCGACCGCGGGCCTCGCGATCGGCGAATATCACCCGAGTATCGTCAAGAAGGCGGTGGTCGGCACCGGCGGCGCGGACAAGAAGCAGATTCAGGCGATGGTCGGGCATCTGCTGCCCGGCGTGAAGCTGTCTGGGCCAGACGCCGCCGATGCACTGGCGGTGGCGATCACGCACGCCCATCATCTGGCGAGCGCACAGGCACGGGCACGGCGGTCGACGGGGATCGGAGCGTGACGCTCACCGCCACCGTATTCCCGCGAAGGCGGGAATCCAGGGCGACGATCAACGCCAGTTCTGTCTGGCTCTGGATCCCCGCCTGCGCGGGGATATGGCTTATCGAAAGAAGTCCCACATGATCGCCCACCTGAAAGGCATATTGTCCGTCTCCGGCATCGACCACGCCGTCATCGACGTGAATGGTGTCGGCTATCTGGTCGGCGCATCGTCGCGGACGTTGCAGGCGCTGGGACCGGTCGGCGGCAGCGTCACCATCCATACCGAAATGCTGGTTGCGGAGGATTTCATCCGCCTCGTCGGCTTCGCCAGCGCGGACGAGCGCGACTGGTTCCGCCTGCTGACCGGCGTGCAGGGCGTCGGCGCGCGCGTGGCGCTCGGCATCCTGTCGACCCTGTCGCCCGAGGAGGTCCGCACCGCCATCGCGCGCGGCGACAAGGCGAGCATTGCGCGCGCGAACGGCGTCGGCCCGAAGCTGGCCCAGCGCATCGCGATGGAATTGAAAGACAAGGTCGGCGGCATCGCCATCGGTCCCGGCGCGGTGGCGCCGGCGGCCGGCGGGGACGGGGTGGAGGGCGACGCAGTGTCGGCGCTGCTCAACCTCGGCTTCAAGCCGGCGGAGGCGGCGACGGCGGTCGGCAAGGCGGCGGAGGAACTGGGCGCGGGCGCCAGCCTCGATGCGCTGGTCCGGCTGGCGCTGCGCAAGGCGTCCCGCAGCTGAAGGTCCTCCCCATCTGCGATGGGGAGGACTTTGACCCGATCAAAGCGAACGTCTAGGGAACGGGCGTGACCGACGACCGTATCACCACCCCGATCCGCCGCCCCGATGACGTCGACGCCGCACTGCGTCCCAAGGCGCTCGACGAATTCGTCGGGCAGCAGGCGGCGCGCGAGAATCTGCGCGTGTTCATCGATGCCGCGCGCGGGCGGGGCGACGTGCTCGACCATGTGCTGTTCTTCGGGCCCCCCGGCCTCGGCAAGACGACGCTGGCGCAGATCGTCGCGCGCGAGATGGGCGTTGGGTTCCGCGCCACCTCCGGCCCGGTCATCGCCAAGTCGGGCGACCTCGCGGCGCTGCTGACCAACCTCGAGGACGGCGACGTGCTGTTCATCGACGAGATTCACCGCCTCAATCCGGCGGTCGAGGAAGTGCTGTACCCGGCGATGGAGGACCGCGCGCTCGACCTGATGATCGGCGAGGGACCGTCGGCGCGGAGCGTCCGCATCGACCTGCCGCGCTTCACGCTGGTGGGGGCGACCACGCGACAGGGGCTGTTGACCACGCCCTTGCGCGACCGTTTCGGCATTCCGGTGCGGCTGCAATTCTACACGGTCGAGGAGCTGACCCGGGTGGTGACGCGCGCCGCCGGGCTGCTCGGCCTCGGCATCGCCACCGACGGCGCGACCGAGGTGGCAAGGCGCGCGCGCGGCACCCCGCGCATCGCCGGGCGGCTGCTGCGCCGGGTGCGCGACTTCGCCAATGTCGCGGGCGTCGAGGTGGTCGATGCGCGCACCGCCGACGCCGCGCTCAACCGGCTGGAGGTGGATGCCAAGGGGCTGGATTCGATGGATCGCCGCTACCTGACCATGATCGCCGACGTCTATCGCGGCGGGCCGGTCGGGGTCGAGACGCTGGCGGCGGGCCTCAGCGAACCGCGCGACACGATCGAGGAAGTGATCGAGCCGTATCTGATCCAGATCGGCATGATCGCACGGACGGCGCGCGGCCGCTGCCTGAACGCAGGCGGGTGGAAGCATCTGGGGTTCGAACCGCCCGCGGGCGTGCAGGATGGGTTGTTCGATTGATGGAACGTAGTGGCAGGCAACGCGGCGATCTTCTGGCCTCGGTGGCGATCGGCGCGCGACAGGCGGGGCGGGTGGCTGCACCCGTCGCTCCGCTGGTGATCGAGGCGGTGTTCGCCGCCGATGCCAGCTGTTCGGTGACGATCGGCAGCGCGGCGTTCGTCCTGCCCGACGCCGCGTCGGCGTTCGTCGCGGCGCTCGACACCTTGCCCGATCCGGGCCGGCCGCTGACCCTCGCTGTCCGGGGCGGCGCGGCGGCACGCCATGTCGGCGCGATCGTCCGCCTGATCGGATCGGCCGGGTTCGACAACGTGACGGTGTTGCGGAGCGAGGAAGCCTGACCATAACTCGGGGTTAAGCCGGTCACCCCTTCCCCCGTCCGCCACCAATGGTTAAAGCCATGGCCATGACCGACCCCGACCAGCCGGCCGGCGGCCGCTTCGTTGGCGGCACGCATCGCTTTCCCGTCCGCATCTATTTCGAGGACACCGACCTGTCGGGTGTCGTCTATCACGCGAATTACCTGCGCTATTTCGAACGCGCACGCAGCGACATGCTGCGGATCGCCGGAATCGACCAGCGCGCCGCCCACGAAGCGGGGGAGGGCGCCTATGCCGTGCGGTCGATGCAGCTTGACTGGCGGGCACCGGCGCGGCTGAACGATGCGCTGGTCGTCGTCAGCACGGTCGAGCGGGTGCGGGCGGCGGCGGTCGATATTCAGCAAATAGTCATCCGCGACGATCTTCTACTGGCGTCGGCTCGGGTGGAGGTCGCGTTCGTCGCCCCCGGCGGGCGGCCGCGTCGCCAGCCGGCGGCATGGATCGACACCTTCGCCGCGCTGTTCGCAACCGATAAAGGGGCATGATGGACGTTTTCGTGAACACCGACGCCGCGACCATGTCGCCGGTTGCGCTCTTCCTTCAGGCCGACTGGGTGGTGAAGGCGGTGATGCTGGGCCTGCTGGCCGCCAGTATCTGGACCTGGGCGATCATCGTCGGCTTCCTGGTGCGCGCTCGCAAGGTCCGCCGCGACATCGACCGGTTCGAGGTTGAGTTCGAACAGGCCGAGGATATCGATGCGTTCCACCGGCTGCAGGGATCACGCGACACGGCGATCGCCCGCGTATTCTCCTCCGGCGTCCGCGAATGGCGGCGCTCGACCGCATCGAAGCAGATCGACCGCGACGGCACCCGCGAACGCCTCGCCACCGCCATGGCGTCCAGCGTGGCGGACGAGAGCGAGACGCTGGCCGACCGACTGAATATTTTGGCGACGGTCGGATCGGTGGCGCCGTTCGTCGGGCTGTTCGGTACGGTATGGGGCATCATGCGCTCGTTCACGTCGATCGCGTCGGAACAGAATACCTCTCTGGCCGTCGTCGCGCCGGGCATCGCCGAGGCATTGTTCGCAACCGCCATCGGGCTGTTCGCCGCCATTCCGGCGGTCATCGCCTACAACCGCTTCAGCCACCGCGTGAACCGGATTGAGGCGCGGCTGAACCGCTTTGCCGACGCGTTCCACGCCACGCTGTCGCGCCAGCTCGAAGGCGTCTGAGCGATGGGCATCAACCTGCCGTCGGCAAAGGGAAAAGGCCGTCGCGCGCCGATGGCGGAAATCAATGTCACGCCGCTGGTCGACGTGATGCTGGTGCTGCTGATCATCTTCATGGTGACCGCGCCGCTGATGACCGCCGGCGTGCCGGTGAACCTGCCCGACAGCCGTGCGAAGGCGGTCGAGCAGACGCAGCAGCCGGTCACCTTGTCGATGGATGCCGAGGGGCGGACGTTCATCGATGATCTCGAAGTATCGTCCGACAACCTGCCCGGCGAACTGGAAAAGATCGCCGCGGCGGGCGCGGGTGCGACCGAGCCGCGCCAGGTGATGCTGCGCGCTGACCGCAGCCTCGATTATGGCCGGGTCAATGCCGTGCTGGGCGAACTGAACCGTGCCGGGCTGAACCGTGTGTCGCTCATCAGCGTGGCGCAGTAAGCCTGATGCAGAAGGCGGAGAAGATCGGGCTTGGCGTAGCGGTCGCGGGACATGCCGTCCTGTTCGGCCTGCTGTCGGTCGGGTTTCTCGCCACGCCCAACCCATTGAAGCTCAAGTCCGAGCCGATGGACGTCAGCTTCGCCGAAGAGGTCGCAGCGGAACAGAGCGCGCCGGAGCAGACCGACGCGCCGGCAATCAGCCAGGCGCCCGAAACCGGCCCGCCCGAAGATGCCGCGCCCAGCGAACCGGCGAGCGAACCGGAGCCTGCACCGAAACCCGAACCCGCCCCGCCGGCCCCTGCGCCCAAGCCGCAACCCGCGCCGCGCCCCGAACCCAGGCCCGCACCCAAGCCCATCCCGGCGCCGAAACCCGTTCCGAAGCCGGTGCCCAAGCCTGCGCCCAAGCCCGCTCCCGCACCGAAGCCCGAACCCAAGCCCACGCGGCAACCGGCCCGCCCGGCGCCGGCCCGGCCGACTGCGGTCGCAAAGGCGCCTCCAAAGGCGGCACCCGCCAAACCCGCTGCCGCGCCCGCGAAACCCACGGCCAAGCCTGCCGCGACGCGCGGGCAGGGGGACAATGCGCAGGCCACCACACAGCGGCCACGCGGCGGGCGTCTGGGCAATGATTTCCTGAAGGGCATCGCCGACACGCCGGCACCGGGCAAGGCACCGGCTGCGCGCGGTACGGCAGTCAGCGCGCAGGAGGTTGCCGGGCTGGGCGCGGCGATCCGCCGGCAGGTCCAGCCGTGCGCGAACCGCGTGCCCAGCCCCGGTCCGGGTGCCAACCAGATCACGTCGAAGGTCGTGCTGCAGATGCGACCGGATGGCACGCTGGCGGCCAAGCCGACCATTCGCGGCCAGACGGGTGTCGATGGCGAGAATCAGCGCTACGCGCAGCGGGTCGGTGAACTGGCGATCGCGGCGTTCATCCAGTGCGCGCCATATGAACTTCCCGACGAACTCTATGAGGGCGGCTGGAAATTTATCATCATCAACTACAAGCTGCCCGGCTGACCGGAGGGACGTATGCGTAAACTGACGATGGCACTGGGCGCGGTACTCGCCAGCCTGCTGGCCGCCCCTGCGGCGTTCGCGCAGGTCGAGGTCGACATCGAGGGCGGCATTTCCGAACCGCTGCCGATCGCGGTGCCGGTGATGCCGACCCCGCAGGTTGCTTCCACCCCCGCCGGATCGACCGACGCGCTGGGGCGGCAGCTGGCAGAGATCGTCGCCAACGACCTGCGCAATTCCGGGCTGTTCAAGCCGGCCGGTCCCGCCGGGCTGCCTGCCGTCGCCATGGCGCAGGTGCAGGCGCCCGACTATGCCGCGTGGAGCAACGCGCAGGCGCTGGTGCAGGGCTATGTCCGCGCCGAGGCGAACGGCACGCTGACCATCGGCTGCTATCTCTACGACACGTTCGGCCGCACCGAACTGACGCGACAGGGGTTCAATGTCGCGCCCGCCGAATGGCGTCGCGCGGCGCATAAATGCGCCGATGCGGTCTATACCCGCCTCTCGGGCGAGAGCGCCTATTTCGACAGTCGCATCGTTTATGTCAGCGAGACGGGGCCGAAGGGCAACCGGATCAAGCGACTGGCGATCATGGACCAGGACGGCGCCAATCACCGCTTCCTGACCAACGGCCAGTCGATCGTGCTGACGCCCCGTTTCGCGCCGAACCAGCAGTCGATCGTCTATATGAGCTACGCCAATGAGCGGCCGGCGATCTACGTCCTCGACCTCGACAACGGGCGGCAGCGGTTGCTGGTGCAGAATGCGTCGCTGACCTTCGCGCCGCGCTTTTCGCCCGATGGCCGCTATGTGCTGTTCTCGATGGCGCAGGCGGGCAATACCGACATCTACCGCGTGCCCGCCAGCGGCGGCAGCCCGCAACGGCTGACCAACGCGCCCGGCATCGATACCGGCGGCAGCTATTCGCCCGACGGGTCGAAGATCGTGTTCGAAAGCGACCGGTCGGGTTCGCAGCAGCTCTATGTGATGAACGCCGACGGATCGAACCAGCAGCGGATCAGCTTTGGCGGCGGACGCTATGCGACGCCGGTATGGAGCCCGCGCGGTGACCTGATCGCCTTTACCCGGCAGGGCGGGGGCAGCTTCCGCATCGGCATCATGTCGCCCAGCGGCAGCGGTGAAAAGCTGCTGTCCGACGCATGGGGTGACGAAGGGCCGAGCTGGTCACCGAACGGCCGGGTCCTCACCTTTTTCCGCAGCGCGCAGGGTTCGGGCCGGACGCAGATCTGGTCGGTCGACCTGACCGGCGCAAACATCCGTCGCATTCCGACCGCGCTCGACGGGTCGGACCCGAGCTGGGGGCCGCTGCGGCCCTGACCTTTCACCAACGGGGGCCATTTCCGCTACAGGGGCATTGTAGCGGAGGGCGCAACGACCAAGGGAGGTTTATCATGACCAAGATTTCCGCGACGCTGTTCGTCGCCATCGGCCTGCTGGCGACTGCTGGCTGTGCCAAGAAACGCCCGGCGGTATTGCCGCCGGCGCCGGGGCAGACGGTTGATCCGAACGCCGGTACCGGCGGGACGGGTGGCACCGGAACGGGTACCAATGGTGTCGTGCCGGGATCGCGCGCGGACTTCCAGCAATCGGTGGCCAGCGACACGATCAACTTCGGCCTCGACCAATATGATATCGACGCCACCGCGCGCCAGATTCTCGACAGCCAGGCACAATGGCTGACGCGCTATCCCAATGTCCGCGTCACGATCGAGGGCCATGCCGACGAACGCGGCACCCGCGAATACAACCTCGCGCTGGGCGATCGTCGTGCGAACGCGGCCAGCAGCTACCTCGCGACGCGCGGCATTTCGCCCTCGCGGATCACGACGATCAGCTATGGCAAGGAACGCCCGCTGGCGCTGGGTTCGGACGAGGCTGCATGGGCGCAGAATCGTCGCGCCGTGACGGTCGTTCTGCAGTAACGTCCGGGGCCTGCCCGGTCGCAGCGTGCGGCCGGGCGGGATCAGCCTGCCAGTCGCAGGGTGCCTCGTCCTGCAGATTTGGCGACATACAGCGCTTCGTCGGCGCGGCGATAGACGCTGGAGATCGTGTCGCCGGGGCGAATATCGGTCAGTCCGGCGGAGAAATCGATCCGGAACAAGTCATCCTCCGGGATCATCGCCTGTTCGCCGACGCATTCCCGCAGGCGTTCGACGGCCCGTTTCGCCTTTGCGATCGTCGCGCCGGGGAACAGGATCAGGAATTCCTCGCCGCCGATGCGACCGAACGCATCACACGTGCGCAGATTTGCCCGGACGGTGCGGGAGAACTCGCGCAGCACGCGATCGCCGCCGACATGGCCGAACCGGTCATTGACATGCTTGAAATGATCCAGGTCGACCAGCACCGCGATCGTGCCGCGCGGCGGCATCGCGCTACGCTGGTCGATCCGGTCGCCCAGCAGTCCCATGATGTGCCCCCGGTTCGACACGCCGGTCAGTGCGTCGGTGGAGGCGGTCTTGCGCGCGATGTCGCGTTCCTGCCGCAGCATCCGGTCCGATTGCCGCATATGCGTGATGTCGAGCGCGACGAACAGGATATGGCCGTCGGGCATCGTCTGTTCGACGATATGCAGCCAGCTGCCGTCATGCATGTCGGTTTCGATCGACAGCATCGGCACCTTGCCCCGCCGCGACAGCGATGACGACAACCATGCCTCGAAATCGTCGTGTGATACGACCGGTCCCCGCCGATGCGCATGGTTGCGGCGCATCAGGTCGATCCAGTCAGGCGCCTCGTCGGGATCGAGGAAGAAAGCCCGGCGATAGGCAGGATTGGCAAAGAGGATGCGGCCTGCCGGATCGTACAGCGCGACCATTGCCGCAGCATGGTCGAACGTCTCGATCAATCGGGTGAGAGCGGGCTGCATGACACTTTCGGCAACGGAATAGAGCGGCGCAGGTCCGCGCCGAGCCGTTAGACGTTAATGCATGATATATTGATTAAGGGAGGGCCGCGACCGTGACAGTCGCGGCCCTCTGTTCGTGCGCGATCAGGCTTCGGCCGATGCCTTGGCCTTGCCGCCCTTGCGCGGGCGCTTGGGCGCGGCGGGCGTGATCTCGAAGGTCAGCGCGCCGTCCTTCAACGCGACATTCACTTCGCCACCATGGACCAGCTTGCCGAACAGCAGTTCCTCGGCCAGCGGCTGCTTGATCTTGTCCTGGATCAGGCGACCCATCGGGCGCGCACCGTACAGCTTGTCATAGCCCTTTTCGGTCAGCCACGTCCGTGCCGCTTCATCGAGGCGGATATGGACACCGCGATCGGCCAGCTGCAGTTCGAGTTGGAGGATGAACTTGTCCACCACCCGCGCCACAACCTCGGTCGGCAGGTAGCCGAACGGCACGATCGCATCGAGCCGGTTGCGGAATTCCGGCGTGAAGAGCTTGCGCACCGCCTCTTCCTGCACGTCCTCGCGGTCGATCTGGCCGAAACCGATCGACTCCTTGGCCATGTCCGACGCGCCCGCATTGGTCGTCATAATCAGGATGACGTTGCGGAAATCGACGGTCTTGCCGTGGTGGTCGGTCAGCTTGCCGTTGTCCATCACCTGCAACAGGATGTTGAACAGGTCGGGATGCGCCTTCTCGATCTCGTCGAGCAGCAGGACGCAGTGCGGCTGCTGGTCGATCGCATCGGTCAGCAGGCCGCCCTGATCATAGCCGACATAGCCCGGCGGGGCACCGATCAGCCGGCTGACCGAATGGCGCTCCATATATTCCGACATGTCGAACCGCTGGAGCGGAATGCCCATGATCTCCGACAGCTGGCGCGCGACCTCGGTCTTGCCGACGCCGGTCGGGCCGGTGAAGAGGTAGTTGCCGATCGGCTTGTCGGGGTCACGCAGGCCCGCGCGCGACAGCTTGATCGCCGACGACAGCGCCTTGATCGCATCGTCCTGCCCGAACACCACCCGCTTCAAATCGAGTTCGAGATTGGCCAGCACGCGCGTATCGTCGGCCGACACCGATTTTGGCGGGATGCGCGCCATCGTCGCGATGACTGCCTCGATCTCCTTGGCAGTGATCGTCTTCTTGCGCTTGGGCGCGGGCACCAGCATCTGCATTGCGCCGACTTCGTCGATCACGTCGATCGCCTTGTCCGGCAGCTTGCGGTCGTTGATGTAGCGCGCCGACAATTCCACCGCCGACTTGATCGAATCGGGGGTGTACTTGACCTTGTGATGTTCTTCGAATGCCGAACGCAGGCCGGTCAGGATCTTGATCGTATCCTCAATCGTCGGTTCGTTCACGTCGATCTTCTGGAACCGACGCAGCAGTGCGCGATCCTTTTCGAAGTGGTTGCGGAATTCCTTGTAGGTCGTCGAGCCGATGCAGCGGATCTGTCCGCCCGACAGCGCAGGCTTCAGCAGGTTCGAGGCGTCCATCGCCCCACCGCTGGTGGCACCAGCGCCGATGACGGTGTGGATTTCGTCGATGAACAGTACCGCGTGGGGCAACTTTTCCAGCTCGGTCACGACCTGTTTCAGCCGTTCCTCGAAGTCGCCGCGATAGCGGGTGCCCGCCAGCAGCGCGCCCATGTCGAGCGAATAGATGACCGCGGGCAGCAGCACTTCGGGCACGTCGCCTTCGACGATCTTGCGCGCCAGACCTTCGGCGATCGCGGTCTTGCCCACGCCGGGATCGCCGACATAGAGCGGGTTGTTCTTCGACCGGCGGCACAGGATCTGCACCGTGCGATCGACTTCGGCGGACCGTCCGATCAGCGGGTCGACCTTGCCGGTCTTCGCCTTCTCGTTCAGGTCGACGCAGAACTGCTTTAGCGCGCTTTCGCCCTTGCCCTTGTCGGCGGCCTTGGGACTTTCCTTCTCCTCGGCTCCCTTGGGTGCCGGGGTTTCGGTCGCGGTCGATCCGCCCTTGCCGACGCCATGGCTGATGAAGCTGACCGCATCGAGGCGGCTCATGTCCTGCTGCTGCAGGAAATAGACGGCATAGGTCTCGCGCTCGCTGAACATCGCGACCAGCACGTTGGCGCCGGTCACTTCGTCGCGGCCCGACGACTGCACGTGCAGGATGGCGCGCTGTACGACGCGCTGGAAGCTGCTGGTCGGCGACGGATCGGTCGCGGCGTCCAGTTTGAACGTGTCGAGTTCGGTGTCGAGATAATGGGCGACGGTCGCGCGCAGTTCGTCGAGGTCGACGCCGCAGCCGGTCATCACCTTGGCCGCGTCGACGTCATCGGTCAGCGCGAACAGCAGATGTTCGAGGGTCGCATATTCGTGCCGGCGCGAGGATGCGGCCTCGAGCGCCTTGTGCAGCGTGGATTCCAGTGCGGATGCGAAGGATGGCATTAGTTCACTCCGGTCGGCCGGCGAAAACGCGCCGGCCCTGCGTCCCGATCGCTCGGGTCTTCCCCAATGTCGGTATGCCGCCGCCCGGCATCAAGCGGGGCGGAACATGTCATGACCGGAACAGCGCGTCGGCGCTGGCGCGGTGGCTGTTCGCCCGGTCGATGCGCGCGCGGCACCGCGCGATCTCGCCCTCCAGCGCGGCGATGCGTCTGGTCAGTTCGTCGACCGACAGCGGGTCCAGATCCTCGGCGAGCAACATCGGCAACAGGTTGCCACGAAGATGGTTAACATTTTCGTCGGGTTCCATGGCCAGCAGCGTTGACCCTGCCGCTGGCGATGTCAATAACGCCGGACACAGGGGGAAGAGCTTATGGACGTACCAGCGGCGATGCGTGCGATCGATCCGACGGAGCCGGGTGGCCCGGAGGTGCTGGTCGTGGTCGAGCGTCCGACTCCACACCCCGCACGGGGCGAGGTGCTGATCCGCGTCGCGGCGGCCGGGGTAAATCGCCCCGACGTCCTGCAGCGTACCGGCGGATATGCCCCGCCGCCGGGTGCGCCGAGCATCCCCGGTCTGGAGGTTGCGGGGCATGTCGTCGCGGTCGGCGACGATGCCGATAGCCACCTGATCGGCCAGCCGGTCTGTGCGCTGCTCGCCGGGGGCGGTTACGCCGAATATGTCGCGGTGTCCGCCGGCCAGTGCCTGCCGATCCCCGATGGCCTGTCGATGGTCGAGGCGGCGGCGCTGCCCGAAACGCTGTTCACCGTGTGGACCAATTTGTTCGAGCGCGGCTATGCGGCGGAGGGGGACAGCGTACTGGTCCATGGCGGCACCAGCGGTATCGGCACCATGGCGATCCTGCTGGGCAAGCTGTTCGGGCTAGACGTAATTGTCACCGTTGGCAGCGATGCAAAGGCACAGGCCGCGCGCGATCTGGGCGCGGCGCACGCGATCAACTATCGTACCGAGGATTTCGTCGAGCGGGTGGCGCAGATTACCGAGGGTAGGGGCGTCAGCGTCGTACTCGACATGGTCGGTGGCGACTATGTTCCCCGCAACATCAAGTGCTTGGCCGAGGATGGCCGGCATGTTTCGATCGCGGTGCAGGGCGGGGCGAGCGCCACGGTGCCGCTGTGGGACATCATGCGCCGCCGCCTGACGCTGACCGGGTCAACGCTCCGCCCGCGCGATGCGGCGTTCAAGGAAATGGTTGCCGACGAACTGTCGCGCACCGTCTGGCCGCACGTCGCCGCCGGTCGGTTGCGCCCGGTGATGGACCGCAGCTTCCCGCTGGAGCAGGCCGCCGACGCGCATCGCCGGATGGAGGCGGGGGACCATGTGGGCAAAATCGTCCTGACGCTGGATTGAGGCCTTCCGACGCGGTGTTGCTGCGACGGCTGCCTCAACCAGCGATCATCGCCTTCGTTCTGGTCGAGGAGGCGATGATGCGAACGATCCTGTTGCCGTTCGTCCTGGTGGTTGCGACGCCCGCCATGGCGCAGATGGATCCGGTAGTGACCGCGCAGGGGCAGATCCTGTCGGCGACAGCGCGCGGCTATGCCGAACGCGACGCCGCCCGGATACGGCGCGGCGTACCGGCCAAGACCGCGGCACAGCGGCAGCACGAGGCTGATTGCGCGAAACTGTGGAAGTTGCATGGCCGGATGACGGCGGCACAGGCGTCGAAGCTCTACGACCTTTGTCCGCGCTGAACGCCGGCCTTGCCTAGTTCGGCGGGCCGGACTACATCGGGGGCAACGTGGCCGCCCGGTTTGGGCGGCCCTTTCTATTTCGGAGACCCGTCGTGGCCCAGCCGCTGATGCCGCACGCGACCGCTTCCTGGCTGGTCGACAATACCGCCTTGTCCTTTCCGCAGATCGCCGACTTCTGTGGCCTGCACGTTCTCGAAGTGCAGGCGATCGCCGACGACACCGCCGCGACCAAGCTGACCGGTCGCGATCCGGTGCGCGCGCACGAACTGACGATGGAAGAGATCGAGAAGGGGCAGAAGAACCCCGATTACCGCCTGGTGATGATGAAGGGGCCGGAGCAGGTCCGTCGCACCAAGGGGCCGCGCTATACCCCGGTCAGCAAGCGGCAGGACAAGCCGGACGGCATCGCGTGGATCATCCGCAACCACCCGGAAATCAGCGACGGCGCGATCGGCAAGCTGATCGGCACCACCCGCACGACGATCGCCGCGATCCGCGACCGCACCCACTGGAATATCGGCAACATCACGCCGAAGGACCCGGTGACGCTGGGCCTGTGTTCGCAGCGCGAGCTGGACGCGCTGGTCGGCAAGGCAGCGAAGGCGGCCGGTATCGAGGCGCCGACCGACACCCGGCTGGAAGGCGACCGCGAGGCGCTGATCGAACAGCTCCGCAACGAACGCACCCAGGCGGCGCGCGACGCCGAACTGGCCGAGCGTGGCGAATCGGCCGAACCGTCGAGCTTCTTCGACCCGTTCAAGCGCTGATACGGACCGTCGCCGACGTATTGCCGGCCCGGCCATCGCAAGGTGGCCGGGCCGTTTGCGTATCGGCGACAAAGGCTTAGGCTGCGTACTTCGCCAAGCGGAGTGCCACGCCCCATGTCCGACGATCTGAACGCCCGCGCCGTCGCGCTGTACGACGCCTTCACCCATGAGCATCATGATCGCCGCACCTTCATGGCGCAGATGGTCGCGCTCGCCGGATCGGCGGCTGCTGCCGAGGCGTTGATCGCGGGCATCGCGGCATCACCCGCCGCCGCGCAACAGGTCGCGGCGAACGACAGCCGGCTCGACGTGGCAAAGGCGAGCGGGACCGAGGCGGGGCACCCGGCCTCTGCCTATTTTGCTGCGCCCAAGGGTGGCCGTGCCTTGCCGCTGGTGCTGGTGATCCACGAAAATCGCGGGCTGAACGCGCATATCGAGGATGTGGCGCGGCGCGTCGCGCTGGCCGGGTTCCGGGTGATCGCGCCCGACCTGTTGGCGCCGCAGGGCGGGACGCCGGCCGATGAGGACAAGGCCCGTGCGATGATCGGCACGATCGATTACGACGTCGCGCTGGCGCAGGCCAAGGCGTATCTCGCCAAGGCGCGAGGCGAGCGGAAGGGACTGCGCACCGGGGGCGTCGGCTTTTGCTGGGGCGGGGCGTTCGTCAACCGGCTGGCGGTCGCCGATCCGCTGCTGACGGCAGGCGTCAGCTATTATGGGCCGGCACCCGACCCGTCCGAGGCGGCCAGGGTTCGCGCCGCGCTGATGTTGCAGCTTGCGGAAAAGGATGCGCGGGTGAACGCGACTGCGCTGCCATGGGGAGAGGCGCTGCGCAAGGCCGGAAAGCGCGCGATCACCCATGTCTATCCGGGGGTCGACCATGCGTTCAACAACGACACATCAGCGATGCGGTATGATGCGGACACGGCGAAGCTGGCATGGGATCGGACCATTGCCTTTCTGCGTCGCGAGCTTGACGCGAAATAGTGCGATGTTCCATCTTCGTTCCGATGATTCGCGGGGAGAGGCTTGATGACCGGACTGACGCTGTACTCGAACCCGATGTCGCGCGGGCGGATCGTGCGCTGGATGCTGGAGGAGGTTGGTGCGGACTATACCGTCGAGATGCTCGGCTATGGCGGGACGATGAAGCACGACGCGTATCTGGCGATAAACCCGATGGGGAAGGTGCCGGCGATCGTCCATGACGGGCGGGTCGTGACCGAATGTGCTGCGATCTGCGCCTATCTTGCCGATGTGTTTCCCGATGCGGGACTGGCCCCGAATGCGGAAGAACGTGCGGAATATTATCGCTGGCTGTTCTTTGCCGCCGGGCCGGTGGAGCAGGCGGTCACCAACCGGTCGCTGGGCGTGGTGCCGAGCGACGATCAGCAGCGGATGGTCGGCTATGGCGATTATGACCGGGTGGTCGCGGTGCTGGAGGCGGCGGTGTCGGCGCATCCCTATATCGCGGGCGATCGCTTCACGGCCGCCGATGTCTATGTCGGGTCGCAGGTGATGTGGGGGACGCAGTTCGGTACGCTGCCGAAGCGGGATGCCTTCCTCGCCTATGCCGCGCGGCTGGCCGATCGTCCGGCGCATGTCCGGGCGAGCGAGCTGGACGATGCCGCGATGGCGGCGATGCAGGCGGCGGAGTGAGCGTCGGCCAGTACGTCATTCCAGCGAAGGCTGGGGCGACGGACTGTCACGGCCGTCCGGCGACCTACCGTTTGACGTTGATCAGCCAAACCTTCGGGCCGCCGGTCGGCTGCGGCTTGCCGTCCAGTCGCCGGGCACGCAGGATGCGGACGGGATCGAGGATCATCTGCCCCTTCATCGCCTCCGATCCGCCGCCGGTCGGTTTGGCAAGGATGCGCTTGACCACATCCATGCCGCCGACGACCCGGCCGAACGCGGCATAGCCGGCAAAGTCGCCCTTCGCATCCATGCTGGGCATGGCGCCGACCAGCAGGACGAAATTGCCGCCCGCCGAATTGGCTTCGGGTCGCCGCGCCATCGAAATCGCGCCGTCGACATGTTTGACGCCGGTGCGGTCGGTTCGTTCGTGGGGGAAGGGCGGCAGGATGCGGCGCGCATCGGTGCGGATGCCGCCCTGGATGAAGCCCAGCTTCGGATCGGCCTTGCGCCGCGCCGAGCGATAGAAGTCGGTATCGTCGAACCGGCCGTCGTCGACATAGGCGAGGAAGTTCTTCGACGTCGCCGGCGCCCGTTTGACATCCAGCGCGACGATGATCGGGCCGACATTGGTATCGAACCGCACCCGGACATAGCCGGGCGTGGCGCGGGTGGCGGACTGGGCATGGGCGCCGGGGGCGAGCGCCAGCAGCAACAGGGCGAACAGGATACGCATGGCGCGGCTTCTATCGCGGCAAGCCGGCGCACGGAAGCGCCGCGTCAGCCAGCCTGTATCGCGGCATATTCGGCCAGCAGCGGACCGAACGCCTCAGGTGGCGGGAAACCCGGATAGCGGTGTCGCGCCGGCGTCATCGCCCAGGGCTGCGCTTCGGCAGTGCAGGTCTCGATGAACGGCGCGAAGCCTGCCGGATCGTCGAGAACGCCGACGCGGACATTGGTGAAGCCGGGATCGGGGTCGATCCGGGTGAACAGCCAGCCCTTGCAATGATCGCAATGATGGTGGCGAATCTGCGCACCATGCAGCCCGCCGACGACCGTATCGCCGGCAATGGTCAGCGCACCGCTCGGCACCGCGACGCTCAGCGAGAAGGCGCTGCCCGACATCTGCTGGCACCCGCGGCAATGGCAGGCCATGGTCAGCATCGGCGCGGCATCGATGCGCAGGCGCACCTGTCCGCAACGGCATCCGCCTTCGATCGGCAGGGTGGGCGGTCGGGCAGGGGGCATCGTATCGCTCCGTTGGCGTGGGAAGGTCGGCCCGGTATAGGCCGGGGCAACGACAGGACAAATGGGGGCGGGCGATGATGATGACGCGGGCGATCCTGTGGCCGAGCTTCGCGCTCGTTGCGCTGATCTTTCTGGTCAGCCTGACACTGGTGCAGGCGCGGTTCGGCCATATGCGGCGGCAGCGGCCCCGTGCGGCCGATTTCGTCGACAGCGAGGCGAGTCGCGCCTATTTCCGTCCGGTCGAACGGCCCGCCGCCAATCTCGCCAATCTGTTCGAGATGCCGGTACTGTATTTCGCGTTGGTGCCGCTCCTGCTGACTACGGGCCTCGCGACGCTGACGCAGGTTGCGCTCGCCTGGGCTTATGTCGCCCTTCGCGCCGGACACAGTATCGCGCACATCGCCGGCCGGGTGCGGCCGCGCTTTCTCCTGTTCGTGGTATCGCACGCCGTGCTGGCGGCGATGTGGATCGGCCTTGCGATCGACATCGGCTTCTCGGCACGCTGACGCACCGGAACGGCGGACGGGGTGTGGCGTTAGTGTCGCGAATTGCTGGAGATTATCCATGACCCGTTTCGCCGCTGCCGCCGCTCTGCCCGTCCTCGCGCTGCTCGGTGCCTGTGGCGGGCAGGAGATCACGACGACCAACGACTCCAACGTGGTGTCGAACGACGCCTATGCCAACGCCGCGTTTCGCAACGATGGCGAGGTCGGCAACGAAATGATCGCGATCAACCCGATGGAGACCGAGACGAACTCGGTGACCACCGCCGGCGACGCGATGATGGGCAATACGCCCGACGCGATGAACGCGACGATGGGCAACAGCGCCAACTGATCGATCGCGACCGGTCGACGTTTCCGGCGGGCGGCGGGGCAGGGGCCTCGTCGCCCGTTCTGCGATGGGCCGTCCGCCGCGTGCCATTGACCGGAGGGGGGTGTATCGGTATAGGCCGCGCGTCCCACTGGGTCGGCGTCCTAGCCGTCGTCGGCCTGCATGTGGGTTCAAAGAGCTGAACATTGCTGGAGACATCGGCCCCGAGGGTTTGCGCCCACGTGGCCTTTGCGCATTTCTGACAGGAACGGCTCCGGCAAAGTAACCGCAAGATAAGGTGAAGGGCTTCATGCCGACGATCAACCAGCTGGTCCGCAAGGGCCGCGAACCGCAGAAGGCCAAGTCGAAGGTCCCTGCGATGGACCAGAACCCGCAGAAGCGCGGTGTCTGCACCCGCGTCTACACGACGACTCCGAAGAAGCCGAACTCGGCACTGCGCAAGGTGGCCAAGGTTCGCCTGACCAACCAGCGCGAAGTCATCAGCTACATTCCGGGTGAAGGCCACAACCTTCAGGAACACTCGGTCGTGCTGATCCGCGGCGGTCGTGTGCGCGATCTTCCCGGCGTTCGCTACCACGTCCTGCGCGGCGTGCTCGATACGCAGGGTGTCAAGGATCGCCGCCAGTCGCGTTCGAAGTACGGCGCCAAGCGTCCGAAGTGATCCCGTGCCGCGCGTGACCCGCGCGGCCTGAGATCCACCTACCCCCAGTAAGCCCCGGACGGGTTCCGGAACCGGCTGAAGATTGAAGGAATATCTGATGGCTCGTCGTCGTCGTCCCGAAAAGCGGGAAATCCTGCCTGATCCCGTATACGGGGATGAGGTTCTGACCAAGTTCATGAATTCGGTGATGCTGGACGGCAAGAAGTCCGTCGCCGAAGGCATCGTCTATTCGGCGTTCGAAACCGTCGAGAGCCGCGCGAAGCGCGACCCGCTGGGCGTGTTCCACGATGCGCTGAACAACGTGAAGCCGAACATCGAAGTGCGTTCGCGCCGCGTCGGTGGTGCGACCTACCAGGTTCCGGTCGAAGTCCGCTTCGAACGCGCCCAGGCACTCGCCATCCGCTGGCTGATCGCCTCGGCCCGCAACCGCAGCGAGAACACCATGTCGGCGCGCCTGTCGGGCGAACTGATGGACGCTGCCAACAACCGCGGCAACGCCGTCAAGAAGCGCGAAGACACGCACCGCATGGCGGAAGCGAACCGCGCCTTCTCGCACTACCGCTGGTAAGCTCAGGCGGTGGCTTTTCACCGCTGATCTAACCGCCTATATCGTGGGGAGCGGGCGTCATGCCTCGCTCCCCACATTGCTAAGGAAGCACGATCATGGCCCGCAGCCATCCGCTCGAACGGTATCGTAACATCGGCATCATGGCGCACATCGACGCCGGCAAGACGACCACCACCGAGCGTATTCTTTACTACACCGGCAAGTCCTACAAGATCGGCGAAGTGCATGAAGGCACCGCCACCATGGACTGGATGGAGCAGGAGCAGGAACGCGGCATCACCATCACCTCGGCGGCAACCACCTGCAAGTGGCGCGCCGAAGAGGGCAAGGGTGAAGAGCACCTGATCAACATCATTGACACCCCCGGCCACGTCGACTTCACCATCGAAGTCGAACGTTCGCTGCGCGTGCTCGACGGTGCGGTCGCCTGTTTCGACGGCGTTGCCGGCGTCGAGCCGCAGTCGGAAACCGTGTGGCGTCAGGCCGACAAGTACGGCGTGCCGCGCATGTGCTTCGTCAACAAGCTCGACCGCACCGGCGCCGACTTCTATTTCTGCGTCGACTCGATCATCGAACGCCTGGGCGCACGTCCGGCGGTCCTGTATCTCCCGATTGGTATCGAGGGCGGCTTCAAGGGCCTCGTCGACCTGGTCGAGAACCGCGCGATCATCTGGCTCGAAGAGTCGCTGGGCGCGAAGTTCGAATATCAGGACATCCCGGCCGACATGGCCGAAAAGGCCGCGAAGTATCGCAGCGACCTGATCGAAATGGCCGTCGAACAGGACGACGACCTGATGGAAGCCTATCTCGAAGGCAATGAACCGTCGGTCGCCGATCTGAAGAAGCTGATCCGCAAGGGGACGCTGGCGATGAACTTCGTGCCGATCGTCTGCGGTTCGGCGTTCAAGAACAAGGGCGTGCAGCCGCTGCTCGACGCGGTTGTCGACTATCTGCCGTCGCCGTTGGACATTCCGGACGTGCAGGGCGTTAAGCTCGATGGCGAGACCCCGGATTCGCGTCCGGCGTCGGACACCGCGCCGCTGTCGCTGCTGGCGTTCAAGATCATGAACGACCCGTTCGTCGGCTCGCTGACCTTCGCCCGCATCTATTCGGGTACGCTGACCAAGGGCAGCTACCTGAACTCGGTGAAGGACAAGAAGGAAAAGATCGGCCGTATGCTCCTCATGCACGCGAACTCGCGTGAGGACATCGACGAGGCGCGCGCGGGTGACATCGTCGCCATCGCGGGCCTGAAGGAAACGACGACCGGCGACACGCTGTGCGACGCGTCCAACCCGATCATCCTCGAGCGCATGGAGTTCCCGGAACCCGTCATCGAGCTGTCGGTGGAGCCGAAGACCAAGGCCGACCAGGAAAAGATGGGCATCGCGCTCAACCGCCTGGCCGCCGAGGACCCCTCGTTCCGTGTGTCGACCGACCATGAATCGGGCCAGACGATCATCAAGGGCATGGGCGAACTTCACCTCGAAATCCTCGTCGATCGCATGAAGCGCGAATTCAAGGTCGAGGCGAACGTCGGTGCGCCGCAGGTGGCGTATCGCGAATATCTCGCCAAGCCGGTCGAACTGACCTACACCCACAAGAAGCAGTCGGGTGGTTCGGGCCAGTTCGGCGAAGTTAAGGTCAAGGTCGTCCCCGGCGAGCGTGGCTCGGGCTACCAGTTCTTCGACGAGATCAAGGGCGGCAACATCCCGCGCGAATATATCCCGTCGGTGGAAAAGGGCATGCGCGAGACGGCGCAGACCGGTTCGCTGATCGGCTTCCCGATCATCGACTTCGAAGTGCACCTGATCGACGGCAAGTACCACGACGTCGACTCGTCGGCGCTGGCGTTCGAAATCTGCGCCCGTGGCGCGATGCGCGAAGCGGCCCAGAAGGCCGGCATCAAGCTGCTCGAGCCGATCATGAAGGTCGAGGTCGTGACCCCGGAAGACTATCTGGGCGACGTCATCGGCGACATGAACAGCCGTCGTGGCCAGATCCAGGGCACCGACAGCCGCGGCAACGCGCAGACCGTCGAAGCGATGGTCCCGCTCGCCAACATGTTCGGCTATGTGAACCAGCTCCGCTCGTTCACGCAGGGCCGCGCGCAATACTCGATGCAGTTCTCGCACTATGACGAAGTGCCGCAGAACGTCGCGGACGAGGTGAAGGCGAAGATGGCCTGAGGCGCACGGAGCTAAGCCAGCTTAGCTCCGAGACGCCGAAAGGCCGGCCGGCGGGGCGGTCACCAGACCGTCCCGTCCGACGACGAATTTACTTCGTCGTCCTGTCCCCGGTTCGGGGGCTGGCATTACGAAACAACACCCGCTAAAGGGCCGCGTTCGCGTGGCCCCGGCGGCACCGAATTCGAATCAGAAGGTAGGAAAATGGCTAAGGCAAAATTCGAGCGGAACAAGCCGCACCTCAACATCGGCACCATCGGTCACGTCGACCACGGCAAGACCTCGCTGACCGCCGCGATCACCAAGGTGCTGGCGGACACGATGGGCGGCGTCGCCGTCGACTTCGCCAACATCGACAAGGCGCCGGAAGAGCGCGAGCGCGGCATCACCATCTCGACCGCGCACGTCGAGTATGAGACCGCCAACCGCCACTATGCGCACGTCGACTGCCCCGGCCACGCCGACTATGTGAAGAACATGATCACCGGCGCGGCGCAGATGGACGGCGCGATCCTGGTCGTGTCGGCCACCGACGGCCCGATGCCGCAGACCCGCGAGCACATCCTGCTCGCCCGCCAGGTCGGCGTGCCGGCGATGGTCGTGTTCATGAACAAGGTCGATCTGGTCGACGACGAGGAAATACTCGAGCTGGTCGAGCTGGAAATCCGTGAGCTGCTGAGCTCGTACGAATTCCCGGGCGACGACATTCCGATCATCAAGGGCTCGGCGACCTGCGCGCTGTCGGGTTCGAACCAGAAGCTCGGCACCGACGCGGTGATGGAGCTGATGCAGGCGGT
>NZ_CAJYQD010000045.1 GCF_913776855.1 uncultured Sphingomonas sp.
CGCGCGTCTTGCAGACCTTGGTCAGGATGCGGCTGCCGGTAGCTTCGGTCTTGAAGCAGTAGCGGGCGTTGGGCGATGCCTTGTAGGCGGTGGCGGCGGGGCCGGCGGCCAGCGTGACGGCGGTGACCGCGCTCGCACCGGCGACGCTGGTCGCGACGGGGGCCGGGGCGGCGTTCGGTTCGGCGGCGAAGGCCGAGGTGGTGGCAACCAGGCCGAGGACGATCGAAGCGGCGAAACGGATGGCGGTCATGATGTTGGCTCCCTGAATTTCCGGTTGGTTTCCGGTGATGCCAAATACATTGCAGCTGCCGTGCCAGTTTTGTGCGGCAAGCAATATCAATGACTTGGCCGATGACTACATCTGTAGCTGTGGGATGCGCCGCCATAACGTGGCGGATTTCGCCATATGTTCGTGACGGCGTCCTGGTGCTATCTACGAAATTAGCCCACAATCATTTGTATCCCCGCGCAGGCGGGGATCCAGGGTAACGGCAGGATGGCGCCTGTGGCTCTGGACCCCCGCCTGCGCGGGGGTGCGGCTTGTTGGTGGACAGGTCCTTGCGACTACGGCACGCCGCTGCCGCTGCCGCTGCCGCTGCCGCTGCCGCTGCCGCTGCCGCTGCCGCTGCCGCTGCCACTGCCACTGCCACTGCCGCCGCAACCGCCTAGCGCCCCGCGCCTACCCGTGTCAGGATCACAACCAAACAACCACAAGGGGTTACGAATGCGCGCTGGTGCCTGTCTGATCGCTCTGTTGCTTGCCACGACCGCCCATGCGCAGGAGCCGGCCACCGGCTATCATCGCGCGCCCGATGCCATTGCGAAGATTCTGGAGACGCCGCCGACGCCGGGTGTCGCGGTCAGCCCCGATCATCGCACGCTCGCGATCCTGGGGCGCGAGAACCTGCCGAGCATCGCCAATCTGTCGAAGCCGATCCTGCGCCTCGCCGGCTATCGCATCGATCCCGCGACCAACGGCCAGGCGGAAATGCGGGTCCAGTGGCTGAACGCGCTGTCGTTCAAGGATATTGCGAGCGGTCGCACCGTCGCGGTTAAGCTGCCCGCCGGCACGCGATTCGCGGCGCCCGACTGGTCGCCCGACGGCACGCGGCTGGCCTTCTATGTGCAGGAGGCGAACGCGCTGTCGCTGTGGATCGCCGAGCGTGACGGCAGTGCGCGGATGGTCGCGCGGGGCCTGAACGGGACGTTCGGAACGCCGTTCGCGTGGACGCCCGACAGCAAGGCGCTGATCGCCTATCTGGTGCCCGCCGGGCGCGGGGCGGCGCCGGTCGCCGACGCGACGCCGACCGGGCCGGTGGTGCAGGAAAGCATGGGTCGCACTTCTGCGGCGCGCACCTATGAGGATTTGCTGCGCAACGCGACGGACGAGGCGCTGTTCGACCATTATTTCACCGGACAGCTGGCGCGGATCGACCTGGCCGGCGCGACCAAGCCGATCGGGCAGCCGGGATTGATTACCGATTTCAGCGTGTCGCCCGATGGCCGCTACCTGCTGACCGAACGGTTGAAGCGGCCGTACAGCTATCTGCTGCCCGCCAGCTTCTTCCCGACCGAGATCGCCGTGGCGACGATCGACGGACAGCCGGTTCGGACGCTGGTCGACCGGCCGCTGGCCGACGACCTGCCGGTCGATTTCGATGCGACGTTCAAGGGGCCGCGGGAAGCGGTGTGGCGGTCGGATGCGCCGGCGACGCTGGCATGGGCCGAGGCGCTGGACGGCGGCGATCCCAAGGCGAAGGTCGCGTTCCACGACCGGGTGATGCTGCAGGCGGCACCCTTCACCGCCGCGCCGGTCGAACTGGCACAGACGCCGGCGCGCTTCGGGGCGGTGTTCTGGGGCAATGACGATTTCGCGATGGTCATCGACCGCGAATGGCGCACGCGCACCGAACATCGCCTTGCCGTCGCGCCGGCGCGACCGGGGCAGGCGCGGACGCTGCTGACCCGCAATTACCAGGATCAATATGGCGATCCCGGTTTCCCGATGACGGAGGAGAATGCGGCGGGCAAGCCGGTGATGCAGTTCACGCCGGCGCGCGATGCGGTCTATGTGACCGGCGATGGCGCGACGAAGGCGGGGGCGTTCCCGTTCCTCGGGGCGATGTCGGTCGCGGGCGGCGAGCAGAAGCGGCTATGGACCGCCAAAGCACCCTATTACGAAACCGTCGTCGCGCTGCTGGACGACAAGGGGCAGCGGATGCTGACCCGCCGCGAAAGCGCGAAGCTGGCGCCCAATTACATGGTGCGCGCGGTCAGGGGCGGCAATGCGAAGGCGGTGACCGACTTCGCCGATCCCGCGCCCGTACTGGCCGGCGTGACGCAGCGAACCATCACCTATAACCGCGCCGATGGCCTGCCGCTGTCGGGATCGCTGTATCTGCCCGCCGGGTATGATGCGAAGCGCGACGGGCCGCTGCCGACCTTGCTCTGGGCCTATCCGGCCGAATATACCGATGCGAAGGTCGCCGGGCAGACGGTCGACCAGGGCAATCGCTTCGTTCGGCCGCGCGGGATCAGCCACCTGTTCCTGCTGACGCAGGGCTATGCGGTCCTCGACAACCCCGCCATGCCGATCATCGGCGAAAACGGCGCGGAGGCGAACGACACCTATGTCCAGCAGCTGCGCGACGATGCGCAGGCGGCGGTCGATGCGGTGGTGAAGCTGGGCGTGTCGGACCGCAGCCGCATGGCGGTGGGCGGGCACAGCTATGGTGCGTTCATGACCGCCAACCTGCTGGCGCATACCGACCTGTTCCGCGCGGGCATCGCGCGATCGGGCGCCTATAACCGCACGCTGACCCCGTTCGGCTTCCAGGCGGAGCAGCGCACCTACTGGCAGGCGACGTCGACCTATACCGAGATGAGCCCGTTTACGTTCGCCAACAGGATCAAGGAGCCGATCCTGCTGATCCACGGCGCGGCGGACGACAATAGCGGCACCTTCCCGATCCAGTCCGAACGGATGTATGCGGCGCTGAAGGGCAATGGTGCTACGGTGCGCTATGTCGTTTTGCCCAACGAAGCGCATGGCTATCGTGCGCTGGAATCGACCGAAGAAACGCTGTGGCAGATGACCGACTGGCTCGACCGCTATGTAAAGCCCAAGGTCGCGGCGCCGGCGGCCGCGCAATAGGCGACAGGAGGATCGCTAAATATCGAATACGGAATATGGTAATCGCGAGTTCGTGCGCAGTTCTTCGAAGTTACAGAAATTCCGTAAGTCGTTGCTGCGGACGGGCGGGAATATACGAGTTTCTCCGGTATTTCCCGCCGATTGCGATATACTGAACCTTAATCGGACCAGCCCCATCCTGTGTTGCAAGAGCAGCGCCGGATGGGGGTCCTGGCCGAATGTCGTACCTGTTTGTCTCGATCGTCTCGCACCACGACCTGTCGGTGGTCCTGCTGGCGTTGCTGCTGTGCATCGTCAGCGCGCTGTCGACCTTTGCCCAGCTGCAGCGATCGTTCGAATGCGTGGCCGAACGTCGCCCGCTCTGGCTGACGTCGGCGGCGGTCACGGCCGGCGGCGGCGTGTGGTCGACGCATTTCATCTCGATGCTCGCCTTTCGCAGCCCGGTCGCGCTGCAGTTCGACCAGCTGCTGACCGCCGCGTCTGCGACCATCGCCATCGGTGCGTTCGGCATCGCCTTTGCACTGTTGCGGCGGGTGCGGGGGGCGGCACTGGTCCTGCTGAGCGGGGCGATCGCGACGCTCGGCATATTGGGGATGCACATGACCGGCATGGCCGCCATCGCCAATCCGATGGTCCACCGCGTCGATTACGGTCCGATCGCCGGGGCGCTGCTGGCGGGGTGGCTGCTGCTGTCGGGGGCGTTCATCCTGTTCCTGCAGCTGGGCGGGCGGAAGCGGATGGTCGTGCCGGCGGCGGGCATGGTGCTGGCGACGGTCATCATCCATTTCGTCGCGATGGCATCGGCCATGATCGGCCATGACGCGGCGATGGCGGGCGATGCCGGCAAGGGCGCGCAGTGGCTGCTGGCGTGGATCGTCGCGGCGGCGCTGCTGCTGATCGCGCTGACGGCGGCGGCTTCGATCGTCGACCGGTTCCTGACCGACCTGCGCGGGCTGGCCGATGCGACGTCCGAAGGGCTGCTGATCACCAGCGACGACCATATCCTCGACGCCAATGAACAGGCGTGCGCGCTGCTGGGCGTCGATCGCGCCGTGCTGGTCGGTACCGCGACCGCGGCGTGGTTCGAAACGCCCGCGCGCGACCATCTGCGCCTGCACCGCGGCGATGCCACCCGTGCCCGCATCCGCGACAGCATGGTCGAGGACCAGCTGGTCGAAATGACCGCGCGCGCGATCGAATATCGCGGTCGCGACGCAACCGTCATCGCGCTTCGCGACCTTACCGAAACCGCCCGTGCCCAGCGCGCGATCGAACATCTGGCGTCGCACGATCCACTGACCGCGCTGGTCAACCGCGCCGCGTTCGACATCGGCCTCAACGAAGCGGTCCGCACCGGGGCGCCCTTTGCCCTGATCGCGGTCGATCTCGACCGGTTCAAGGCGGTCAACGACCTGTTCGGCCATGGCGCCGGCGATGCGATCCTGATCCGGGTCGCGCGCATCCTCGACGATTGCGTCCGCGCACAGGATCTGGTTGCGCGGGTGGGCGGCGACGAATTCGTCGTCCTGCAGCGCGACATCGCCTCGTCCGACGATGCCCGCCGTCTGGCTGCGCGCATCCTGACCCGCTTTGCCGAGGAAATGGATTCGGCGCGCGACCCGATGGCGGTCGGGTGCAGCCTGGGCGTGGTCACCTATCCCCGTGACGGGGGAGACCCGGAAACGCTGCGCCACAATGCCGATGTCGCGCTGTACCGCGCCAAGCAGGACGGACGCGGCACCGCGTCGTTCTTCGACGAAACGATGGACCGGCAGGCGCGCGATCGCCGCAGCCTGGAACATGACCTGCGCCACGCGGTGTGTCGCGGCGAATTGCGGCTGGTCTATCAGCCGCTGGTGTCGACCGACGACGATCATGTCGTCGGGTATGAAGCGCTGCTGCGCTGGGACCATCCCGAACGCGGGCAGGTGCCGCCGACGCTGTTCATTCCCGTGGCCGAGGAAGCGGGCACGATCATGGCGATCGGCGAATGGGCGCTGCGCCAGGCGTGCCGCGACGCCAGCAGCTGGCCCGAACCGCTGACGCTGGCGGTCAACGTGTCGCCGGTGCAGCTGCGCGTGGCGACGCTGCCGATGCTGGTCCGCGATGCGCTGGCGGACAGCGGGCTGGCGCCCGAACGGCTGGAGCTGGAGATTACCGAAACCGCGCTGCTGCGCGACCGGGAGGTGTCGCTGGCGATCCTGCGCGAGATCCGCACGCTGGGGGTGCGCATCGCGATGGACGATTTCGGCACCGGCTATTCCTCGCTCAGCAACCTGCGCCATTTTCCGTTCGACAAGATCAAGATCGACAAGAGCTTCGTGTCGGCAATGCACGAGGACGAGGCTGCGCGATCGATCGTCCGCGCCATCGCGGGCCTGGGCAAGGGATTGAACCTGCCGGTCGTCGCCGAAGGGGTCGAGAACGAGGCGCAGCGTTCGATGGTGCAGGCGGAGGGCTGTGCGCTGGCGCAGGGCTATCTGTTCGGGCGGCCGGCGGCGGGGCCGGCGCAGCGTCCGTCGCCGCAGGTGCGGGCCCGGCGGGCCTGACGGGCCGCGGCGATAGTATTTTCGGGGGAGGGGTCAGATGATCGCATGGTTTTCGCGCAACGCGCCGATACGGATGAAATTCCGGGTCCTGGCGCTCGTCTATCTGCTGCTGTCCGGGGGGATTGCGGCGTTGGCGAGCGCGTCGGCGCTGGATGTCGCCGTCGCACCGGGCATCGTCATCGGTGGTGCGATGGCGGGTGTGGCGGCGATCGTCGCGGTGACGTTCGGCGCGTCGCGGCTGATCTGCACGCCCTATGTCTCGACGGTGGTACGGATGGAGGCGCTGGCGGCGGGCGATCTCGAAAGCCCGGTCGCCTATACCGACAACCGGGATTGTGTCGGCCGCATTACCAAGGCGATGGCGACGTTCCGCGAAAGCGCGCTGGCCGCGATGGAGCGCGACACCCAGCGGCAGATGGTCGCGATCATGGGCGAGGGGTTGGGCAAGCTCGCCGCCGGCGACCTGACCGCGCGGATCGATGCCGACCTGCAGGAACCGTTCCTGTCGCTGCGTGACGATTTCAACGCCGCGGTCGCGGCGCTGCGGGCCACCATGCTGTCGGTGTCGACCGTTGCCGGCGGTATCCGCAAGGGCGCCGGGGAGATCAGCGCCGCGTCCGACGACCTCTCGCAGCGGACCGAGCAGCAGGCCGCCAGCCTCGAACAGACCGCCGCCGCGATGGAGCAGATCACCGCGACGATGCGGGAAAGCGCCGCCAGCGCATCGCGCGCCGACCAGATCGTCGGCACCGCCCGCAGCGAGGCGATCGAATCGGGCGAGGTCGTGCGCCGCGCGGTCGACGCCATGGCGCGGATCGAACGCACGTCGGCCGAAATCTCCGACATCATCGCGGTCATCGACGGCATCGCGTTCCAGACCAACCTGCTCGCGCTGAACGCCGGCGTCGAAGCGGCGCGCGCGGGCGATGCGGGCAAGGGCTTTGCCGTCGTCGCCTCCGAGGTGCGCGCGCTGGCGCAGCGTTCGGCGGAGGCGGCCAAGGATGTGAAGCAGCGCATCACCGCGTCGGTCCAGACGGTCGATACCGGCGTCGCGCTGGTCAGCGAAACCGGGCGCTCGCTCGACCGGATCATCGGTCGTTTCAGTGAGATCAGCGCGCTGGTCGCGGATATTTCGGGATCGGCGGAGCAGCAGTCGCAGGGGCTGGCACAGGTGAACACCGCCGTGGGTGAAATGGACGGCGTGACCCAGCGCAACGCGGCGATGGTCGAGGAAAGCACCGCCGCCGCGCGCAGCCTGGCGTCCGAAGCCGATGCGCTGTCGGGCGAAATCGCGCGGTTCCAGCTGGGATCGATCGCGGTGCGCGACCAGCGCGATACGGTTCAGCGCCTGCCGGTGCGCAGCCCGGTGCGTGCCGTTCCGCAGCGCCTGTCGCATGGCAACGCCGCGGTTGCGATCAGCGAGGACGACTGGTCGGAATTCTAAACGGGAGCGAGCGAAACATCGGAGCCCGTGCGAAGCTGATTCGCGCGGGCTTTGCCATGGCTGGGCTGTGAGGATCACGATCGGACGTCGGGGGATGCAGGCGGCGGGAAGCTGTTTCGCACCGGACGGGTTGATTGTCGGCCATCGGTGGCGCGCCGTGCACCGGAAATGCAGGAGGATGCGAATCATCCGCGTCGGCAGAAAAATTGGGGATGCAGTGAACGATCGGGGTCGCGGCATGGCAAAGCCATGCCGTCGGTCACCGTAACCGGCGCCGGCCGAAGTCGCTGACATTTCGCTGATTAGCTGCCGCTAATCAGCGGCAGCGACTGGAGCGGGCGAAGGGATTCGAACCCTCGACCCCAACCTTGGCAAGGTTGTGCTCTACCCCTGAGCTACGCCCGCTCTGGCGTTCCGAACCGGGTGACCGGCTGGGGTGAGGCGGGCTATTAGACGGGGGTTTCAGAGTGCGCAACCCCTAAATGAACTCTTTTCTGTTTTGCCTGTGATGCCCACATAGGGGCGGCTGTCACAGGATAAGGAATCGACGCTTGGCCACGCTAGGACTGACCGCCCCGGAAAAGGATGCCGTGGAGGCGTTCCGCCGCGATGTCGTCGAACCATCGATGACCAGCCTCGTCATCATCGATTTCTGGGCGGAATGGTGCGGGCCGTGCAAGGCGCTGACCCCGATCCTCGAAAAGGTGGCGGACGCCTATGCCGACAAGGGCGTGGTGCTGGCCAAGGTCGATACCGACAAAAACCAGTTCATCGCCTCGCAATTCCAGATCCGCTCGATCCCGACCGTCTATGCGATGTTCCAGGGGCAGCTGGTCGCCGACCTGACGCAGGCGCGCACCGAAAGTCAGCTCAAGCAGATGCTCGACCAGCTGCTGCGCCAGTTGCCGGTGCAGCCGGGCGCCGCCGCCGGTCCCGACATCGAACCGTTGATCGCGATGGGCGAAGAGGCACTGGGTGAGGGCGACGGCGCGCGCGCGCTGTCGATCTTCGACCAGATCGCCGAGATGGTGCCGGAGAACGCCGTTGTCGCGGCCGCACGGGTCCGTGCGCTGATGGCGCTGGGCGAGCATGACGAGGCGCAGGCGGCGCTCGATGCGCTGCCGGAGGATGCCGCGAAGCAGCCCGGCATCGAACAGGTCCGCGCCGCGCTGGCACTGGCCCGCGATGCGCAGCCGGTCGACGATCTGGCAGGGTTGAAGGCCGAGGTCGAAGCCAACCCCGACGATCACGACGCGCGCTTCCGCCTGGCCGGCGGACAGATGGCGGCGGGCGACCGCGACGGGGCGGCCGAATCGCTGCTGAAGATCGTTGCCGCCGACCGCAGCTGGAACGACGATGCCGCCCGGCAACAGCTGCTGAAGGTCTTCGAAGCGGTCGGTCTGGAGGACCCGTGGGTGTCGCAGCAGCGGCGCAAGCTCTCGGCGATCCTGTTCGGATGAGCGGCCGCGTCTCCGTCTTCCCGCTGGCGGGGGCGCTGCTGTTTCCGAACATGCACCTGCCGCTGCACATCTTCGAGCCGCGCTACCGCTCGATGGTGTCCGACGCGCTGGCGCGGGACCGGCGCATCGGCATGGTCCAGCCGCGCCCGGTCGGTGGCGACACTGATCGGCCGCCGCTGTTCGACATCGGCTGTATCGGGCAGATCGTCGATGTCGAGGCGCACGCCGATGGCCGCTACGACATCGTGCTGCGCGGGCTGTCGCGCTTTCGCATCGTGCGCGAACTGGACGTGACCACCGCGTTTCGACAGGTCGAGGCGGAGGTGCTGCCGATCGTCGGCGACACCACGCTGGCGCTGGCCGAGCGCGCGTCGCTGGAGATCGAATCGAAGCGGTTCGCCGACCGGCTGGGCTATGCCGTCGATTGGGAATCGGTCGGGCGGCTGGACGATGAAAGCCTGGTCAACGGCATCGCGCAGATCGCGCCGTTCGACGTCGCTGCCAAGCAGGCGCTGCTCGAAGTCGACGAACTGTCGGCGCGGGCGGAACTGATCGTGCAGCTCATGCAATTCTTCGGTCGGCATGGCGATGACGAAGAGGCGACGCTGCAATGACGATCGATCCTTGGTTGCTGTCGATCCTGGTCTGTCCGGTGACGCGCACGCCGCTCCGGCATGATGCGGCGGCGGGCGAACTGGTGTCGGAGGCCGCCGGCCTCGCCTTTCCGATTCGCGACGGCGTGCCGGTGCTGCTGGTCGAAGCGGCGCGACCGTTGTGAGCCGCGACCTGTCGGGCAAGTGGAGCGGAATCTTCAACTATCCGCACACCAACCCGCCGACCGCGTTCGAGGCGGATATCGCCGATCTGGGCGGATCGATCGTCGGGACGATCCACGAACCCGACCTCTATTCGGTGCCGCCGGGCGCGCTGATCGCCGCGGCGATCGACGGGCATCGCGACGGTGCGAAGGTGACGTTCAGCAAATTCTACGACGATAGCGAGAGCGAGGGCTATGGCGACATGGTCGTCTATGCCGGGGTGCTGAGCGACGATGGCTGCGAGATCAGCGGGCGGTGGGACATCCCCGGAATCTGGTCGGGCAGCTTCCTGATGATCCGTCCGGCGGCCGAACCGATTGCGGCGGAGGAAGCTGCCGAGGCCACCCGCGACGCTCGGGCATAGGCTGTGGCGCTGATCCACCGGTTGCTGAGCAGGGCGGCGCGATTGGCATGGCGCATCACCCGTCCGCGCACGATCGGCGTGCGCGCGCTGCTGCTGGCGCCCGATGGCCGCGTGGCGCTGGTCCGGCACACCTATATCGACGGCTGGTACCTGCCCGGCGGCGGGGTGAAGAAGGGCGAGGCGGTCGCCGATGCGCTCCACCGCGAATTGGCGGAGGAGGTGGCGGTGACCGATGCCATGGTCGAGCGGGTGCTGGGCGTCTATCACAACCGGGGCGAGGGCAAGGACGACCATGTGATCGTCTATGTCGCGCGGGCCGCTAGTGATTCGCTGCGCGGTGCGGACAGGCTGGAGGTGGCGGAAGTCGGCTGGTTCGCAGTGGAGGCGCTGCCGGAGGGGACGACCCCGGCGACGCGGCGGCGGATCGCGGAGTTTCGCGACGGCGCGACCGGCGGAGGGAATTGGTAGCTATCCCCGTATCGCGAGGACCAGTGCAGTCAGCAACGCCAAGATGGTCGGGTAGAAGGTCAGCGCAAAGCCAAACGCACGGGCAGCGGCACCCCGTCGATAGCCCGTCCAGAAGCCTATCCGCCCGACCGTGAAACAGGTCGCCAGCACCGCCAATGCGAACGTCGATCGATCGGTGGCGATCGTCAGCGCGGCATAGGCGATCGCCGCCAGGACCGCCTGTTCCAGCGTATTCTGGGCGATCGCGCGCCCCTGCGCCACCGCCGGATCGGCATCGCCGCCATCGATCGACTGCGGCGAGAGGAACCGCAGCCGCGCGACATGGCCGATCGCCGCCGCGCTCCAGAGTCCGGGCACGACCAGCGCCACCGCCAGCATCCGCAGGCGTTCGGGCAGGCCATGGCCCGGATCGAACCAGGCCGCCGCCAGCAGCGCAGCGATGCCGATCCCCGCCGCCCCCGCCATCCCGCGCACGACACCGCGCTGGACGGCGGAGAGCGTCACGCCGGGATGCCCTGCAACAGCTTGGGCAACTTCCCCGTTTCGCCCCGCGCCTCGGCCATGAATGCGGCTTTGAGCGGCGGGATCGAATCGACCGCCGACAGGCCGAAGCGCCGGACCGCGCTGGCCGCCTTGCCCGGAATGCCGAACAGCCGGGTCAGCCCATCGGTCGCCAGCGCGACCGCGAACGTGTCGAGGCCCCGCCACCGCTGATACCGCTCCAGCAGATAGGGATCGCCGAGGTCGAGGCCGGTACGCTTGCCCTCGACCAGCACCTCGGTCAGCGCCGCGACGTCGCGCAGGCCGAGGTTGAGGCCCTGTCCGGCGATCGGGTGAATGCCGTGCGCGGCGTCACCGACCAGCACCAGCCGGTCGGCGGTGATCCGCGCGGCATGGTGGAAGCCCAGCGGATAGCTCGACCGCGCCGACAGGTTGGATAGTTCGCCCAGGAATCCGCCCATCTTCTTCGACGCTTCGGCCAGGAACGCCCGGTCGGACAGCTTCAGCATTGCCGGCCGGTCCTTCGCATCGACCGTCCATACAATCGCCGACCGATGCCCGTGGTCGTCGTCGTTCAGCGGCAGGATCGCGAACGGCCCTGCCGGATAGAAGATTTCATAGGCTATGTTTTCATGCGGTTCGGCATGGCCCAGCGTGGTGATGATCGCGGCATGGTCGTAGCTCCAGCGCGCGACGCGGATGCCCGCCGCCTCGCGCGTCGGCGAATTGCGGCCCTCCGCGGCGATCAGCAGCGGCGCGGTCAGCGTGTCGCCGCCGGCGGTCGTCACCGTCACGCCGTGCGCTTCGCGCCGGACGTCGATCGCCCGGTCCTTATAGCGCAGGTCGACATGCGGCGATGCGACGGCGGCGTCGTAGATCGCCTGCCGCAGCCGCTTGTTCTCGTACATCACGCCGACCGGATCGTCGGCGGCGTCGGGGATGAAGTCGAGCTTGCCCGGTTCCAGCCCGTCGGTCGCGCGAATCGCGGCGATCGGACAGCCTTCGTCGCCGAGGCCGGGCGCGATGCCGATCGCTTCGAACATGCGGTGCGTCGCGCTAGCGATGGCGGAGGCGCGCCCGTCGAAGCGGGGGGCCAGCGTCACCGCCGGATCGGCCGGATCGAGGATGATCGACGTCAGCCCATGCACGCCCAGCGCAACGCCCAGCGTGCTGCCGACCAGCCCGCCGCCCAGGATGATGACGTCCGCCTGTGCCATGAAACCCGTCCCATCCGTAAAGTCGTTTCTTGCCTGCGGACTTAGGGTCTGGCGCCGCCTACCGCAACGCCGCCTTGACCCCATGGCCCGCTTCGGCGCACATCAGGCGGGTATCGAACAAGGGTGGAACGAATGGCGACCAACGCGCAGCCGATGTTGTGGCGCGACGCGATGAAGGCGGGTGCGAAGCGCAGCGGTGCGATGATCGGCGCGACGATCCTGTTCGTCGCCATCGTCGTGATCGCCATCGCCCTTGTCAGCTATTCGCCCGCCGACCCGTCGTTCAGCACGGCGGCGGGCGGCCCGGTCGTGAACAAGCTGGGGTCGGGGGGCGCGATGCTCGCCGACCTGCTGCTCACCATCTTTGGGGTGCCGGTCGCGATGCTGTTGCCGCTGGGACTGATCGTCAGCGTCCGGCTGTGGCGCGACGTGCCGGTCGGACCGTGGCCGCGGATGCTGCGCGATTGCGCGGTCGGCGTGCTGGCGATGGGGACCACGCTTGCCTTCGTATCGGGGGAAGCGATCCTGTCGCTGCCCGCGGGCTATGGCGGCGTGATCGGCTGGAGCATCGCGCGGGCCGTGCAGGGGCTGATCCATCTGATCGGCATACCGGTTGCGGAACTGTGGACGATCCGCGTCGTGGCACTCGCTACCGCGCTGTTCGGTGTGTGGCGCTGGGCCAAGGGGCTGACGATCGAGATTCCCGACGGCACCTTCCGTCTGCCCAAGTTCGAACGGCGCGCGCGCGTCGGCGCGGACGAGGGTGACATGCTGGTCGAGGATGACGACCTGCCGTTCGATCCCGCGCCCCGCGCCGCGCCGGCCATCGATGCGGACGATGCCGAGGATGCGCCCGCCCGGCCACAGCCGCGCCGCGTCGCCCAGCCCGACGACCGTGCGCCCCCGGTCATCGCCGAGCGTGCCGCGTCGCCCGCATTGGCCAGTGCGCCACGCCCGGCCAGCAGCGAAGGTCGCGACAATTTCGCGCTGCCCGCAATCGACCTGCTCGCACCCGCGCCCGAATCGACCGGCCCGACGATCGACAAGGCGGCGCTGGAGCGCAATTCGCGCCTGCTCGAAAGCGTGCTGGACGATTTCAACGTGAAGGGGCAGGTGGTGAAGGTCGCCCCCGGCCCGGTCGTCACCATGTACGAACTGGAACCCGAACCCGGCATCCGCGCCAGCCGCGTGATCCAGCTGGCCGACGACATCGCGCGCAACATGTCGGCGATTTCCGCCCGCGTCGCGACGATTCCCGGCCGCACCGTGATCGGCATCGAACTGCCCAACCAGAAGCGCGAGATGGTGTCCCTGCGCGAACTGATCGCCAGCCAGGCCTTTGCCGACCAGAATGCGCAGCTGCCGATCGTACTGGGCAAGAATATCGCCGGCGACCCGGTCGTCGCCGACCTTGCGCCGATGCCCCACCTGCTGGTCGCCGGTACCACCGGGTCGGGCAAGTCGGTCGGGCTGAACTGCATGATCCTCTCGCTGCTCTACCGGCTGACCCCGGACCAGTGCCGCATGATCATGATCGACCCGAAGATGCTGGAACTCAGCATGTATCGCGGCATCCCGCACCTCCTGGCCGATGTCGTCACCGACCCGCCCAAGGCGGTGCGCGCGCTCAAATGGGCGGTCGAGCAGATGGAGGACCGCTATCGCATGATGGCGTCGATCAACGTCCGCTCGCTCGCCAGCTTCAACGACAAGGTGCGGGCAGCCGCGGCCAAGGGGCAGAAGCTCGGTCGGAAGGTGCAGACCGGCTACGACGCCGACAACGGCACCCCGATCTATGAGGAGGAGACGCTCGACCTGTCGCCGCTGCCGCAGATCGTGGTGATCGTCGACGAACTCGCCGACCTGATGATGACGGCCGGCAAGGAAGTCGAATTCCTGATCCAGCGCCTCGCGCAAAAGGCGCGCGCGGCCGGAATCCACCTCATCATGGCGACGCAGCGTCCCTCGGTCGACGTCATCACCGGCGTCATCAAGGCCAACCTGCCGACCCGCATCAGCTTCCACGTCACGTCGAAGATCGATTCGCGCACCATCCTCGGCGAACAGGGTGCCGAACAGCTGCTGGGGCGCGGCGACATGCTCTACATGCCCGGCGGCAAGGCGCTGGCCCGCGTCCACGGACCGTTCGTCAGCGACGACGAAGTGCAGGCGGTGTCCGATTTTTGGCGCTCGCAGGGCGCGCCCGACTATATCGACGCGGTGGTCAACGAACCGGAGGGCGATGCCGGCTTCAGCCTCGACGGGGCGCCGACCGGCGACGATTCGCCGGAGGAACAGACCTTCCGTCAGGCGTGCCAGCTGGTGGCCGAAAGCCAGAAGGCATCGACCAGCTGGCTCCAGCGCCAGTTGCGCGTCGGGTATAACTCGGCGGCACGGCTGATCGAGCGGATGGAGAAGGAAGGACTGGTGTCGCGGCCGGATCATGTGGGGCGGCGCGAGGTGCTGATGGACGCTGACGGGCGGCCGACGGGGTAAGTGGCGACCTCCATCCCCCTACTCCCAGCCTATCCTTATTCCCCTCCCGTTTGCTTCGAGCGGAGGTTCGAGCCTGTCGAGAACCGTAGTCGAGAAGGGCGTGCCCCAAACGGCCCCGTTCTCGACTGCCGCTTCTCGACAGGCTCGAAGCTGCTCGAACCAAACGGGGAGGGGGCAGGCGTCCTTGTTTCCGACCACCCAACTCGTTCGTCCTGAGTAGCCGCTGAATTTGTCGAAGCGGCGTATCGAAGGACTGTCCCAATTGCTTCGATACGGGCTTTCGACAAGCTCAGTCCCTACTCAGCATGAACGGAGCGCGGGAGACTGGAACGGATTGCGTCGCCATTGTTTGGCAACCCGACCCCTAAACCGCACGGACACCCCATGACCGACCTCCCCCTTAACGACGGCCGCACCATCCCCGCGATCGGCTTCGGCACCTACAAGGTGCCCGCAGAAGACTCCGCCCGCCTGTCGCGCGAAGCGATCGACGCCGGCTATCGCCTGATCGACACCGCCGCCTTCTACGGGAACGAAGCGGGTGTGGGTGAAGCGACCGGCGAGACCGACATCTTCGTCACCACCAAATTGTGGCGCGACGCGATGGGCTATGACAACGCCCTGAAGGCGTTCGACGCCAGCGCGGCGAAGCTGCCGCGGATCGACCTGTTCCTGATCCACTGGCCGATGCCGTCCGAGGGCCGCTATATCGATACGTGGAAGGCGCTGGTGCGGCTGCGTGAGGAGGGGCGGGTCGCCTCGATCGGGGTGTCGAACTTTTCGCCCGACCATCTCGACCGGATCGTCGATGCGACCGGCGTGGTGCCTGCGCTCAACCAGATCGAATTGCACCCGACCTTTCAGCAGCGCGCCGCGCGTGCCGCGCACGAACGGCTGGGCATCGTCACGCAGAGCTGGTCGCCACTCGGGCAGGGGACGCTGCTGACCGACCCGACGATTGGCGCCATCGCACAGGAGGTCGGCGCGACCCCAGCGCAGGTGATCCTGGCGTGGCATCTTCAGGCCGGGCTGGGGGTGATCCCGAAAGCATCGTCGCGCGCGCGGATCGAGGAGAACCTCGCGGCGCAATCGGTGTCGCTGACGCCGGAACAGGTGGCAAAGCTCGACGCGATGGACCGCGAGGACGGTCGGCTGGGGCCAAACCCCGACACGCTCTAAGCTCCTCCCCGGCACGGGGAGGGGGACCATGCGTAGCATGGTGGAGGGGGGTGTCGGCATACGGAACCGCTGCGTTTCGCGGCGATCCCCCTCCACCGTCCTGCGGACGGTCCCCCTCCCCGTGAACGGGGAGGATTGCTAAGGAACCGCCATGCTCCCCATCCACGCGGTCCTCCCCCACCTTCTTCAGACCTTGCGCGACCGAACTTCCGCCGTCCTCGTCGCGCCGCCGGGGGCGGGCAAGACCACCGCCGTCGCCCCGGCGCTCCTTACCGAACCGTGGGCAACCGGCGAGATCCTGCTCCTTTCCCCCCGCCGTATCGCTGCCCGTGCCGCTGCCGAGCGCATGGCCGCGACCGCGAACGAACCCGTCGGCCAGACCTTCGGCTACGCCACCCGCATGGACAGCAAGCGGTCGGCGGCGACTCGCGTGACGGTAATGACCGAGGGCATCTTCGTCGCGCGTATCCAGGCCGACCCCGAACTCGCCGGCGTGTCGGCGGTGCTGTTCGACGAAGTGCATGAACGCAGCCTCGACAGCGATTTCGGCCTCGCCCTCGCGCTCGATGCGCAGGCGGCGTTGCGTCCCGACCTGCGCATCCTCGCCATGTCGGCGACGCTCGACGGGGAACGCTTCGCCGCGTTGATGGACGATGCGCCGGTGATCGAGAGCGAGGGGCGCTCCTACCCGCTCGACCTGCGCCATATCGGCCGCAATGCCGAAGCGCGGATCGAGGACTCGGTCGCCGCCGCGATCCGCCGCGCGCTGGTCGAGGCGGAGGGCGGCATCCTCGCCTTCCTGCCCGGCGTGGCGGAGATCGAGCGCACCGCCGAACGGATCGCCGTACCCAATGGAGCGGTGCTGCACCGGCTGCATGGCACGCTGCTTCCGCAAGAACAACGTGCGGCGATTGCCCCCGATCCGGAGGGCCGGCGCAAGATCGTGCTGGCGACGAGTATCGCGGAAACCTCGCTCACGCTCGACGGCATCCGCATCGTCGTCGATTCCGGTCTCGCCCGGCGACCGCGCTACGACCGCGCGGCGGGAATGACGCGGCTGACCACCGAACGCGCATCGCAGGCGGGGGTCACGCAGCGTGCCGGTCGTGCCGCGCGGCAGGGGCCGGGCGTCGCCTATCGCCTGTGGGAAGCTGCCGCGACCGCCGGCCTGCCCCGCTTTGATCCGGCGGAGATATTGGAGGCCGACCTGTCGGCGCTGGTGCTGGAATGCGGCAGATGGGGCGTCACCGATCCGACGACGCTGCGCTGGCTCGACCCGCCGCCCGCCGCTGCGGTCGAAGAGGCACGCGCCCGCCTCGCGACCCTCGACGCGATCGATGGCGACGGGCGACCGACGCCGCACGGCCTCGCCATCGCCGCACTGCCGCTGTCGCCCCGCCTGGCACACATGCTGATCCGCGCAGGCGAAGGCGGCTTTGCCGGCGCGGCAGCGGAGGTGGCGGTGCTGCTGGGGGAGCGCGGCCTTGGCGGCAACGACACCGACCTCGACCAGCGCCGCCGCCGCTGGCGTAGCGAACGCGGACAGCGGGCGGAGGCATCACGTCGCCTCGCCGACCGCTGGCGCAAGCTGGTGAAAGGCCGCGACGATCCACCCGCCGATGCGCTGGCGAGGAGCGTCGCGCTGGCCTTTCCCGATCGCATCGCCAGGCGCCGCGATGCCGGCGGCGAACGCTGGGCGTCGGTCGGCGGGCGAGGCTTCACGCTGGACGCCGCCGCGCTCGGGTCGGCAGAATGGCTGGCGGTGGCCGAGACGCAGGGGCAGGCGGCGGGCGCGCGCATCCTGTCCGCCGTCGCGATCGACCAGGCGACGGTCGAGGAGCTGTTCGGCGACCGGATCGAAACGCACCGCAGCGTCCGCTTCGATCCCGCAACGCGCGGCATCGTGGCGCTGCGCGAACGCCGGTTGGGTTCGATCCGCCTGTCGTCGGGTCCCGATGCCGCCGCCGCGCCCGACGAGATCGCCGCCGCGCTGACGCAAGCGGTGCGTGGCGACCTGTCGCTGCTGCCGTGGGAGGGCGCGGAGACGCTCCGCCGCCGCTCGGCCTATGTCGCGGCGATGCTGGGGCAGGACGATCCGCTGGGCGACGTGGCGCTGGTCGCGGCGATCGACGACTGGCTGCCGGCGCTACTGATCGGCAAACGGCGGCTCGATGCGGTGACCGGCCTCCACGACGCGCTGGAGCAGCAGGCGGGGTGGGACTGGATGCAGCAGGTCCGCCGCCTTGCGCCTGCCCGCTTCGAAAGCCCCGCCGGGTCGAGCCACGCGATCGATTATGCCGCCGAAGGGGGGCCGCGGGTCGAGCTGCGCGTGCAGGCGCTGTTCGGCCTCGCCACCCATCCGATGGTCGCGGGGCAGCCGTTGACGCTCAGCCTGACCTCACCCGCCGGTCGCCCGATCCAGACGACGCGCGACCTGCCCGGCTTCTGGGCCGGATCGTGGCGCGACGTGTCGAAGGAAATGCGCGGTCGCTATCCGCGCCACCCGTGGCCGGACGATCCGGCAGCGGCGTCGGCGACGCTGAGGACCAAGAAGGCGGATGCGCGGCGGGGATAATTCCGCGCAAAATCCGTTCGGTTCGAGCAGCTTCGAGCTTGTCGAGAAGAGGGGCAGGTGAACCATGCCCCGCATGGTTCAGGATTGTCCGGGGGACAATCCGACCTGCCCCTCGTCGAGAACGTGGTGCTTGGGGCAACCCCTTCTCGACTACGGTTCTCGACAGGCTCGAACCTGCGCTCGAAGCAAACGGGAAGTGAGGCAGGAAGGGTGAAGAAGGCGAGCGCTACCTCAGCCCTCGCCATGCCCCTGCGTCAGGTAATCCTCCGACCGCATCTCCTCCAGCCGGCTGATCGTCCGGTCGAATTCGAACCGCCCGTCGCCCGTCGGATACAGGTCGCCCGGCTGCGCGTCGGCGGCGGCGAGCAGCTTCACGCGATATTCGTACAGGGCGTCGATCAGCGTGACGAACCGCGCCGCCTCGTTGCGATTGTCCGGCCCCAGCACCGGAATGCCGACCAGGATCACCGTATGGAACGCCCGCGCGATGGCGAGGTAATCGGGCGCCCCCCGAGCCTCGCCGCACAGCCGCTTGAAACTGAACACGCCGACGCCCTTCAGCGCCTTGGGCACATGCAGCGTCCGACCCCCGCCGACATCGAGGTCGCACGACGGCACATGCGCCGCATCCTCGACCGGATAATCGGTCAGGCGGAAGAATGCCGCCGACAACGCCTCGGTCGCCGCGGCGCCATTGGGCACCAGCCACGTATCGACCGCGCCCAGCCGGTCGCGGCGATAATCGGTCGGGCCGTTCAGCGGCAGCACGTCGAGGTTGGATTCGAGCAGCTGGATGAATGGCAGAAAACTGTCACGCTGCAACCCGTCCTTGTACAGGTCGACCGGCGGGCGGTTCGACGTCGCGACCATCGTCACGCCGTGCGTCATCATCTCGGTAAACAGCCGCGACAGCACCATCGCATCGGCGGTGTTGTTGATGACCATTTCGTCGAACGCCAGCAGCTTCAGGTCCTTGGCCAGCGCCTCGGCGACCGGGGGCACCGGGTTGCCGACCTCCTTGGCACGTTCAGTGGCCAGACGGGCATGGACCTCGATCATGAAGGCATGGAAATGCACGCGCCGCTTGGCCGGTTCGGCCACGCAGTCGTAGAACAAATCCATCAGCATCGACTTGCCGCGCCCGACCCCGCCCCAGAGGTACACGCCGCGCGGGGGGGCGGCGTCGCTGCCGGTCAGCCGCGCGAACAGCCCGCGTTTCGGCGGGTTGTCGAGCTGGTCGGCAAGCCGGGAGAGCCGCTCGGCGGCGGCGCGCTGTTCGGGGTCGGGGCGGAGTTCGCCGGTGGCGACAAGGTGGTCGTAACGGGTGAGGACGGTCATCGTGCGCCGTCCTACGTCACCCGCCCCCTGTTTGCCACACCCACCCCGTTTGCTTCGAGCGCAGGTTCGAGCCTGTCGAGAACCGAAGTCGATAAGGCGGTGGCCGCATCAACCGAGTTCTCGACAAGCTCGAAGCTGCTCGAACCGAACGGGGAGGAAGTTGTCAGGCACGAACGGATCAGATGATCCGCTCGACCTCCATCTTCTTGATCTCGGCGATCGCCTTGGCCGGATTCAGCCCCTTCGGGCACACGTTCGCGCAGTTCATGATCGTGTGGCACCGATACAGGCGGAACGGATCTTCCAGCTCGTCCAGCCGCTCGCCGGTCATCTCGTCGCGGCTGTCGGCCAGCCAGCGATAGGCCTGCAACAGGATCGCGGGGCCCAGGAACTTGTCGCTGTTCCACCAGTAGCTCGGGCACGAGGTCGAGCAGCAGGCGCACAGGATGCACTCGTACAACCCGTCGAGCTTGCTGCGGTCTTCCGGCGACTGGAGCCGTTCCTTGCCGGCGGGTTCCGGCGTCACGGTCTGCAGCCACGGCTTGATCGACGCGTACTGCGCATAGAAATGCGTGAAGTCCGGCACCAGGTCCTTGATGACGTCCATATGCGGCAACGGCGTGATGCGGATATCGCCCTTGATATCCTCGATCGCGGTGGTGCAGGCGAGGCCGTTACGACCGTCGATGTTCATCGAACACGACCCGCAAATCCCCTCGCGGCATGACCGGCGGAAGGTGAGCGAGGGGTCCTGCTCCGACTTCATCTTGATCAGCGCGTCGAGGACCATCGGACCGCATTCGTCCAGATCGATCTCGAAATCGTCGTAGCGCGGATTCTGGCCCGAATCGGGGTCGTAGCGATAGACCTTGAATTTCTTGATCCGGCCCGACGTCGGCGACTTGTGGGTCG
>NZ_CAJYQD010000046.1 GCF_913776855.1 uncultured Sphingomonas sp.
ACGTCGGCCAAGCTGATCCAGCGGGCCGCCGAACTCGACTTCGCCTGGCTGGAAGGGGTCGGCACGCTCGGCATCACCGCCGGCGCGTCGGCACCCGAAGTGCTGGTGCGCGAGTTGGTCGATCGCATCGCCACCCGGTTCGACGTGACCGAGCGCGAAGTCGAGATGACGCGCGAGACGATCGCGTTCAAGCTGCCGCGCGGCCTCGAAGCCGCGTAATGGCCGTCTATACGCAGGTGTCGGCGGAGGCGCTTGCGCGCTTCCTGTCTGCTTACGACCATGGCGAACTGGTATCGGCAAAGGGGATTGCCGAGGGGGTCGAGAACAGCAACTATCTGGTCGATACCACGACCGGCCGCTTTATCCTGACGCTGTATGAGAAGCGGGTCGATCTGGCCGACCTGCCCTTCTTCTTCGCGATGACCGATGCACTGGCGGACGCCGGCAACCCGGTCCCGCGGGCGCTGCCCGATCGCGCGGGACAGGTGATCCAGACGCTGGAAGGGCGCCCCGCCTGTCTGATCGAATTCCTGTCCGGCGTTTCGGTCAGCCATCCCACGGTCGAACAGGCGCGTGCGGCGGGCGCCGCGCTGGGTGCGCTGCACCGTGGTTTACGCGATTTCGCACCGATCCGTACCAATTCGATGGGTGTGGCGGCCTGGCCGAAGCTGTACGCCGACTGCGCCGAACAACTGGATTCGATCGAGCCAGGATTGCGCGCGCGGGTCGGCGATGCGCTGAACACGGTGGTTGCGGCATGGCCCGCCGATCTACCGACCGGCGCGATCCATGCCGACCTGTTCCCCGACAATGTGCTGATGCTGGGCGAGCGCGTCACGGGCCTGATCGACTTCTATTTCGCCTGTACCGACATCATCGCCTATGACGTCGCGATCACCCATTCGGCGTGGAGCTTCGATGCGAAGGGCGCGCCCCTCGACCCCGCGATCGGGCAGGCGCTGCTGGCCGGATACCGGACCGAGGCGTCACTCAGCGCGGCTGAGGTCGCCGCGCTGCCGCTGCTGGCGAAGGGCGCGTGCATCCGTTTCCTGCTCACCCGCGCATGGGACTGGATCAACACGCCGGCCGACGCGCTGGTGACGCGCAAGGACCCGCTCGCCTATCTGTGCCGGCTCGACTGGTATTCCGCCAACCCGACCGCCTTCGCATGACCGACACCGCCGAACTTCCCCGCGTGGAGATCGCGACCGATGGCGCGTGCAAAGGCAATCCGGGTCGCGGCGGCTGGGGCGCGGTGCTGCGCGCCGCCGATGGCCGCGAGCGCGAATTGTCGGGTGGCGAGCGTGAGACGACCAACAACCGCATGGAATTGATGGCCGCGATCGAAGGGTTGCGCGCGCTGAAGCGCCCGTGCCGCGTGATCCTGTCGACCGACAGCCGTTATGTGATGGATGGCCTGACCAAGTGGATCAAGGGCTGGCAGAAGAACGGGTGGAAGACCGCCGCGCGCCAGCCGGTCAAGAATGCCGAATTGTGGCAGGACCTGCTCGCCGCCGCCAAGCCGCACCGCATCGAATGGATCTGGGTGAAAGGCCATGCCGGCCATCCCGATAACGAGCGGGCCGACAAGCTCGCCAGCGATGCAGCGATACAGCAATGATCCCACGCCTCCTGATCGATACCGCCAAGGTTCCCGGCGATGACGTCGAGCTGCGCCTCGTCCAGCGGGGCGACGATTTCATGATCGTCCTCGACCGCAACGAATTGATGAGCAGCCGCATGTCGGCGTCCGAAGAGGCGCTGGCCGATCTCGGCTGTGCGCATCTGACCGGGCGGAAGGGTGCGCGGGTTCTGATCGGCGGCCTTGGCATGGGATTTACGCTCCGCCGAGCGCTGAAAATCCTGCCCGCTGATGCCGAGGTGGTGGTCGCCGAACTCGTGCCCAAAATCGTCGAATGGGCGCGTGGGCCGCTCGCGCATATCTTCGATGGCTGCCTCGACGATCCGCGCGTGCGGATCGCGGTCGGCGACGTGGCGTGGGCGATCGAGCAGGGCGGTTGGGACGCGATCCTGCTCGACGTCGACAACGGGCCGGACGGGCTGACCCATGCCGGCAACGACAAGCTGTATTCGTCGCGTGGGCTTCAGGTGACGCAGCGCGCGATGCGGTCCGGCGGGGTGCTGGCGATCTGGTCTGCCTATGCCGACGCGGTCTTCACCAGGCGGCTGAGGGATTGCGGCTATCTGGTGGATGAACAGGTCGTGCGGGCAAGAGGGACCAAGGGCGCACGGCATGTGATCTGGCTGGCCGGGCGGCGGTAAGGATTACCTCAACTCATATCCCCACCCGTTTGGTTCGAGCTTCTCGAGAGCGGGGTTCCGCAAGGGCAGCATCTGCGGCGGACAAACCGCCCTCCCCTCCGTTCAGTTCGAGCCTGTCGAGAACCCGGCTGCCCCAAACAACCCGTTCTCGACGGGCGCTTCTCGACAGGCTCGAAGCTGCTCGAACCAAACGGGGTGGGTGAGGATAGGGGAAAGCCCCCCCCGTCCGAGCCGAGTAGCGACTGGAGCGAAGTCGAAGGCCCGTATCGAAGCACCTGCTACAACCCGTCCGTCGATACGCCGCTTCGACAGGCTCGGCGGCTACTCAGGACGAACGGGAGTGGCTCAGATCACTCATCCGTACGGATCTTCACCTTGTTCGGCAGATCCTTCCCTTTGGTCCGGCGCGAGGGCACCTGCACCGGGTTCTTCTTCTTCCAGTCCCCCCAGCGCTTCGGGCCTTCGGGGGTATCGATGATCGTGTCGTCGTCCATCACAGCATCCAAAACGAAAAGCGGGCGGCGGATCAACGACCCGCCGCCCGCTTATGTCCGCGATCGCGGCGCCGGCCCGCTCCCTCGGGCCGGCCGCGCATCACGCACCGATCAGCCAAGCGTCCACGCCCCGTCGATCCGCGCCAGCGCCCCCTGCTGGTTCCCTTCGCGCAACGCCTCGGGCAGCAGCGCTTCGGGGAAGTCCTGATACGATACCGGCCGCAGGAAGCGGTCGATGGCGAGGGTGCCGACCGAGGTCGTGCGCCCGTCCGACGTCGCCGGGAACGGACCGCCATGGACCATCGCGTGGCCGACCTCGACACCGGTCGGCCAGCCGTTGCACAGGATGCGGCCGACGGTGCGTTCCAGCACCGGAATCAGCTTGCGCGCATCGGCATAATCGCCCTCGTCGATCTGCAGCGTCGCGGTCAGCTGTCCTTCGAGCTTGCTCAACACCTCGACCAGTTCGTCGGCGTCGGCGCACTTCACCACCACCGACGACATGCCGAACACTTCGTGCGCGTGCGCCGGATCGGCGATGAAGTCCTTGCCCGACACGGCGAAGATCGCCGCACGACCGCGCGTCGGACCTTCGGGTTCGGCGCCTTCGCCGACCAGCGTGACGGCGGGGCTGGCGGCGAGCTTGGCGCGGCCTTCCTCGAACGCCTTGTGGATGCCGTCGGTCAGCATGACCTGTGCCGGGGTACCGAGCAGTGCTTCGCCCGCGGTGTCGAGGAACGCATCAAGTTCCGGCCCGGCAATGCCGAGGACGAGGCCCGGATTGGTGCAGAACTGGCCCGCGCCCATGCTGAGCGACCCGACATAGGCCTTGGCCAGCGCCTCGCCACGGTTCTTCAGCGCTTCGGGCATCAGCACGACCGGGTTGATCGACGACATTTCGGCATAGACCGGGATTGGCTGCGGCCGGTCCTGTGCGACCTTCATCAACGCGGTGCCGCCGGCGCGCGACCCGGTGAAGCCCACCGCCTGGATGCGCGGATCGGCGACCAGCGCGGTGCCGATCACCTGGCCCGACCCCGATACCATCGAGAATACGCCGTCCGGCATCCCGGTCTTTTCCGCCGCCTTGATAATTGCCGATGCGACCAGTTCGGCGGTGCCCGGATGCGCCTGATGCGCCTTCACAATCACGGTGCAGCCCGCCGCCAGCGCCGACGCGGTGTCGCCACCGGCGGTCGAGAAGGCGAGCGGGAAGTTCGATGCGCCGAACACCACCACCGGGCCGACCGGGATCGTGCGCAGCCGCAGGTCGGGCTTGGGCACCGGTGCGCGGGCCGGATCGGCATGGTCGATGCGCAGCTGCTGCCACGCGCCATCGCGCACTTCCTTGGCGAACAGGCGCAGCTGGCCACAGGTGCGGCCGCGCTCGCCGGTCAGGCGGGCGGTCGGCAGACCGGTTTCACGGCTGCCGCGTTCGATCAGCGCGTCGCCCAGCGCCTCGATCTCGTCCGCGATCGCGTCGAGGAAGCCGGCGCGCTGCTCCAGCGGCAAGGCGGCGTAGATGGGGAAGGCGGCGGCGGCGCGGGCGCACGCTTCCTCGGCATCTTCCTTCGTGCCCTTTGAAAAACCTTCGCCGAACAGCGCGCCGGTCGCGGGATCATAAGCCTGGAACATGTCGTCGCGGGCGACGCGCTTCGAACCCAGGAACAGTTCGCCGGTGATCGTCATGTGCATCCTCTTTGCGCAAAGTGTTGGCGCCCAGATAGGAACTGATAGCGCTAACGTAAATGGGTGTCGTGCATTACTCCGACAATCTATGCGGCGAATAGACGGCGGCGTCGACCCCCGGCGGCACGTCGCCGACGCCCAGCAGCGCGGCGCATAGCCGCGCGGCGGCGGGCGCGGTCTGGATGCCGAAGCCCCCCTGCCCCGCGCACCAGAAGACGCCGGGCACAGCGGCGTCGAAGCCATAGACCGGCAGCCGATCGGGCGCGAAGCTGCGCAGGCCTGCCCAGCGCCGCTCGACCGCCTCGACCCGCCAGTCGACCGCCGATTCGAACCGGTCGATGGCCAGCGCGACGTCGATCTCTTCCGGCGCGACATCGTGCGCGCGGTCGGGTGTCTCATCATGGGGACTGAGCCACAGCCGCCCGCCCGGTTCGGGCTTGAAGTAGAACCCGCCCGCCGCATCCAGCACCAGCGGCAGGTCGGCGGGCGCCGGCGGGTCGACCCGGACCTGCAACACGGTCCGCCGATAGGGGCGGATGCCCTGCGGCGCGGCGCCCAGCAGGGCCGCAACGTCATCGGCCCACGCCCCGGCCGCGTTCACGACGACATCGGCGACGATGGTGTCGCCGGCGGCCGTGGTCAGGCGCCACCGCCCATCGCTCCGCCGCGCATCGGTCAGCCGCGCATCGCACCGCAACGTCGCCCCGCCCCGCCGCGCTTTGGCGAGATAGGCGGCGTGGAGCGCGCCGACATCGATATCGGCACAGCCCGGCGACCATAAGGCGTGCCACCGCCCGCGCAGGCCATCCACCACGCCGTGCGGGTCGCGCCAGGCGATCGGCACGCCGGTCGCCGCAAAGTCGGCCGCCATCGCCTCCAGAACGGTGCGATCGCGCGCCAGCAGCAATTCTCCGCGCGTGCGCAGGAATCCCTGGGCTGCGAAGTCGGCCGGCGGCGCGTGCAGGAACGGGCCGGACGCGGTAGTCAACGGCTGGACCAGCGGCCCGCCATAGGTTTCGGACCAGAAGGCGGCCGACCGCCCGGTCGCATGGAACCCCGGCTGTGCTTCGGCCTCCAGCAGGATCACGTCGTCGGTCGCGGCGAGTTCGGCGGCAAGGCTCGCGCCCGCCATCCCCGCGCCGACAATCGCCACCCGCCTGCGCGTCATGCGTGCGCCCGGTGCGGTGCCGGCGCGCGGGCGTCGAGGAACGCGTCGATCGCCGCGATAGCCCGCGACCGGACCGGATCGGCCTCGCGCAATATTTCATGCGCCGATTCCGCCCCGAAGCGGAGCAGCTCGACATCGGGGAGCCGTCCGGCAACCTTGACAGCGGCGCGCGGATCGACCAGCGCATCGGTATCCGCCACCAGCATCTGGATCGGCACCGTCACCGTGGCGAGCGCGGGATCGGCGCGCAATTCGCGGGTCGAGCGGAACGCATCAATCACCCAGCGCCAGCTGGGCGGCCCGGTGCGCAGCGCCGCGTCGGTCCCCTGCCACCACAGCTCGTCCGAATAGCGTGCCGGATCGTGGGTCAGCATCCCCTCCCGCGGGCGCACCGTGTGCGGCCGCTCATTGCCTTTCCACGCCGGCCTGAGCGGGCTGCCCATCGCGCTCAGCACCCGCGCCATGCGTTCGCCGAAGCGCGGTCCGATCGGCGATCGCAGCCCCAGCATCGGCGCGACCAGCACGCACGCCGCCGGATCGACCCGCCGCTCGACCACGCCACGCAGCGCCAGATGCCCTCCCATCGAATGACCGATCAGCACGCGCGGCCCCTCGGCGGTCCACTGGTTCCAGAAGGCGGCAAGGTCGCCCAGATATGTTTCGAACCGGTCGATGTCGCCGCAGTCGCCTGCCGGGGTGCAGCGCCCCGACCCGCCCTGCCCACGCCAGTCGAATGCGGTGATTTTCCACCCGCGCACGTGCCAATGGGCAAAGACCTCCAGATATTTCTCGAACATGTCGCCGCGCCCGGTCTGGAACAACAGGCTGCCGCGCGGGCGGACATTGGCGGGCGCCGCCCAGTCGAACCGGCGATGCGACCAGCCGTCGGGTGCCTGCCACCGGGTGATGGCGGCGGCGGCGGGAATCGCGCGGCGATAGAGGGCGTGGGCGGCCATGCGTCCGGTTACGGTTTCGAAACCCCTTACGTCTAGAGGTTAACGCCATGGGGGGTATCGTCGTTCCTTGGCTGGCGCTCGCGCTGCTGCTGCTGCTGGTCATGGCCGGTATCGAGGATGCACGTACCCGCGAAATCGCCAACTGGAAAAACGCGGCCATCGCGCTGCTGGCGCTGCCATGGTGGTGGGCCAACGGCCTGTCGGGCATCGACATGGCGTGGCAGCTCGGCGTGGCCCTGATCGTCTTCGCGCTGTTCTTCGCCGCGTTTGTCGCCGGACAGATGGGCGGCGGCGATGTGAAGATGATCGCCGCGCTCGCGCTGTGGCTGCCGCCCGGCGCCGTGCTGTCGATGCTGATGGTGATGTCGCTGCTGGGCGGCGCCCTCACCCTGTTGTTCCTTGCCGACCGCTGGCGGCGGCGCGCGGCACAGGTGGCGGAGATTCCGTACGGAATCGCCATCGCCATCGCCGGGATGCTTGCGATCGCGAACCCGTTCTTAACCCATTTCGGTGATGCTTAACGGCGAATCAACCGGCCAGACGAATGGAAAGGCCATCGACGTCATGGACTCTCGCAAACTGTTCCTGCTGATCGGGGCGCTGTTCGTAGCCGGCCTGACCGCGTTCATGGCCCGCAATCTGATGGCCGGCGCATCGGCCCCGATGGCGACCGCCGCCCCTGTCGCGGCCCCGATCGACGGCCCGCGCGTGCTGGTCGCGACCAAGGCGCTGGCGGTCGGCACGATCATCGACGCCACCACGCTGCGGTTCCAGCCCTGGCCCAAGGAACTGGTCGAGAACGCCTATTTCCTCGAATCCTCGCCTGAATCGCGCAACCTGGTCGGCACCGTCGTGCGGTTCGCCATTCCGGCGGGCCAGCCGATCACCCAGGGCGCGCTGGTGAAGCCCGGCGACCGGGGCTTCCTGGCGGCCGCGCTGGGACCGGGGATGCGGGCGGTGACCGTGCCGGTATCGACGCAAAGCGCCGTTGCGGGCTTCGTGTTTCCGGGCGACCGCGTCGACCTGGTCCTGACGCAGAACGTGCCGGGCGGCGGCGACGGCGCCCCGCTGAAGGCGGCGGAGACGTTCCTGCGCAACCTTCGCGTGCTGGCGACCGACCAGCGCACCGACAAGAATTCCGACGATCAGGGCAAGACGCTGGTTTCGACCTATTCGACCGTCACCGTAGAGGCGACGCCGCGCATCGCGGAAAAGATCGCGGTCGCGCAGACCGTCGGTACGCTGTCGCTGTCGCTGCGCTCGATCGCCGACAATGGAACGGAACTGGAGGAAGCGATCGCCAGCGGCGACGTCCAGCTGCCGGCAAACGGCGATCCGAAGGCGGAAAAGGCCGCGCTGGCGCGCATCGCCAGCCGCCCGATCGATGGCGGCTCGACCTTTTCGACCGGTGCCGATGTATCGCGGTTCCAGCGCAGCTCGGTCCCCGGCAAGGCCGGCATGATGGCCGGCACCACCACCGCAGGGCCGCCGGTCGGAACGATGACGCCCGCCGGGCCGACCGCACCCACCGCAACGACCGGACCGGTCGTGCGGATCACCCGCGGCAATGACGTGACCGCCGTGCCGGTCGGAGGAAGCAAGTGATGTCTGGCAAGAACCTGATCCACCGGTCGCTGGCCGCGACCCTATCGGCCGCACTGGTCGCCGGGTCGGCGCTGCCCGCTACCGCCATCGCCGCCCCCGGCACCGCCGCCGTCCGCGCCGCGCGGGTCGGCACGCGGACCGGCACGATGCGGCCGACGACCGACGTGATGCTGTCGATCGGCCAGGGCGAACTGGTCACGCTACCCTCCAACGTCGTCGACGTGTGGGTATCGAACCCGACCGTCGCCGACGTCTATGTCGGCAATCCGCGCCAGATCCACCTGTTCGGCAAGGCCGATGGCGAAGCGACCATCTTCGCCACCAACGCCAGCGGTGCCGTCGTCTATTCGGCCAATGTCCGGGTGGGGCAGAACCTCACCTCGCTCGACCGGATGCTGAAGGCGGCGATGCCCGAGGCGGATATCCGCGTGACGACGGTCGGACAGATCGCGGTCCTCAACGGCACCATCGCGTCGCCCGCCGACAGCGCGCAGGCCGAACGGCTGGTCGCGGCGCTGCTCAACCCCGGTGTCGCGATGAACGACCCCAATGCCACGCTGAAGATCGGCGTGGTGAACCGTCTGAAGCTCGCCACCCCGCTGCAGGTCAACCTGCAGGTCCGCATCGCAGAGGTCAGCCGCAACTTCGTCAAGAATATCGGCGTCAACATGACGTCGCGCGACATGTCGGGCGGCATCCTGTTCGGCGTGGCGCAGGGGCGACAGGGCACGATCACGACCATCCCCGGCGCGGCGACCGATACCGCGTTTCTGGCGAACGGCGGCCGCCCCGGCGGCACGCTCTACAACTTCCCGACCAAGGGCACCAACGGCACCACGCTGAACCTTGCTGGCAAGCTGCTCGGCCTCGAATTGCTCGGCGCGCTGGATCTCGGCGAACGCATCGGACAGGTGACGACGCTCGCCAATCCGAACCTGACCGCCCTGTCGGGCGAAACCGGATCGTTCCTGGCCGGTGGCGAAATCCCGATCCCCGTCAGCCAGGGGTTCGGCGCGGTGTCGGTGCAGTACAAGCAGTACGGCGTCAGCCTCGCCTATACCCCGACCGTACTGGCCGATGGCCGCATCTCCCTGCGCGTACGTCCCGAAGTGTCGCAGCTGTCGGCGGCGGGCGCGGTGCAGATCGACGGCACCACCATCCCCGCGCTCACCACCCGCCGCGCCGAAACCACGGTCGAGCTGGGGTCGGGGCAGAGCATGATGATCGGCGGGCTGTTGTCGAACAGCCATGACAATTCGATCGACAAGGCACCGGGCCTGGGCGACCTGCCGGTGCTGGGATCGCTGTTCCGGTCGAACGCGTTTACCCGCAACGAAACCGAACTGGTCATCGTCATCACCCCGTATCTGGTGAAGCCGGTCGACAGCCAGTCGCGCATCGCGCTGCCGACCGACGCCTATTCCAGCCCCGGCGACGTCGAACGCGTGCTGATGGGTCAGCTATCAGGTCAGCGGAAACCCGATCCCCGGCCGGTGCCGACCATGGCGCCGCAGCTGCCGGCCCGGCCGACGATCGGCCTGACCGCACCGGCCCCGGTCGAACCGCAGGCCGCCGATCCCGCGCCGGCCGCGCCACCACCGCGCAAGGGCGGCCGCAACGCCCAGCCCGTCGCCCCCGGTTTCAGCATCCAGTGAGGCTCGCCCCGATGACCCTTTTCCGTATCCTCGCGCTCGGCACGACGATCGCGGTCGCCGGATGCACCGGCACCCCCAATCGCGGCGTCGAATCGGTCCATCAGCCGGTGGTCAGCCGTTCCGCCTATTCCTTCGACCTGTCGGCCGGTCCCGCCGGGCTGGCGCCGGGCGAACGCGCCCGGCTGGCCGGCTGGCTGGAGGCGATGCACCTGCGCTATGGCGACGAGATCGGCGTGGATGATGCCGGTACCGGCGACGAGGCGGTTCGCGGCGACATCGCCGCCGAAGCCGCGCGCGTCGGCCTCTTGCTCGCCGATGCCGTGCCGCCGACGCCGGGCGCGCTGGCCCCCGGCACTGTCCGCGTGGTCGTGTCGCGCATGGTGGCCAGCGTACCGGGATGCCCCGACAATTCGCGCACCTACCAGCCCAATTTCGGCGCGCACACCTCGTCCGATTTCGGCTGCGCGATCAATTCGAACCTGGCGGCGATGGTCGCCCGCCCCGGCGACATGGTGCTGGGCCGCAGCAATGGCGACACCACCGACACCATGGTCAATAGCAAGGCGGTCGGCGCGCTGCGACGCGCCACGCCCAGCGGCAACGGCGGACAGGTGACCAATTCCGCCGGGAGCGTCGGCGGCGGCTCGAGCGGGGGGAGCAGCAAGTAATGAACGCCCCCTTCAACCTCGCCAAGACGGGCCAGCGCGATGCGTTCGTCGCGTTCGTCTGCGACGAAAATTCGGCCGAAACGCTGCGCGGCGTCGCCAGCGATCATGGCTGGCCGGTCGAAAAGATCATGAAGGGCGGCCTGCGCAACGCGGTGCAGACGCTGTCGGTCGCGGCCAGCCCGCACGTGCTGTTTGTCGACCTGTCGGAATCGGGCGATCCGCTGAACGACATCAACGGCCTGGCCGAGGTATGCGAGCCGGGCACGATCGTGATCGCGATGGGACAGGTCAACGACGTCCGCCTGTACCGCGACCTGCTGGCCAGCGGCATCCACGATTATCTGCTGAAGCCGCTCAACCCCGACATGGTACGGGAATCGATCGCGCAGGCCCATGCGCTGCTCTATGCACCGAAGGTAGCGGAGGCGAACGCGGAGCGGCCGCATTGTTCGGTCGCGATCATCGGCACGCGCGGCGGTGCCGGTGCCTCGACCATCGCCACGTCGCTCGCCTGGCTGAGCGGCGAACAGGAAAAGCGCAGCACAGCGCTGCTCGACCTCGACGTGCATTTCGGTACCGGGGCGCTCGGTCTCGACCTCGAACCAGGTCGCGGGCTGACCGACGCGATCGAAAACCCCAGCCGGATCGACGGACTGTTCATCGAACGCGCGATGGTACGCGCAGGCGAACGGCTGTCGGTATTGTCGGCCGAGGCCCCGATCAACGCCCCGGTCCAGACCGACGGTACCGCCTTCTACCAGTTGCAGGAGGAGATGCGCGCCGCGTTCGAAACGACCATCGTCGACCTGCCGCGCACCATGCTGGTCAATTATCCGCATCTGGTGGAGGAAGTGCAGACCGCGGTGATCGTCACCGAACTGACGCTGGCCGCCGCGCGCGATACCATCCGCCTGCTGTCGTGGTTCCGATCCAACGCCTCCCACGTGACGGTCGTGCTGGTCGGCAACAAGGTGCAGCCGGTCGCGAACCAGGAAATCAGCCGCAAGGATTTCGAAGGATCGGTCGAACGCAAGCTCGACTTCGTGATCCCGTGGGACGGCAAGCTGGCGGCACAGGCGGCAAAGCTCGGCAAGCCGCTGGCCGAGGCGGGCAAGGGCAATCGCGCCCTGTCGCCGCTCGTCGACCTGTCGCGGCACCTGTGCAGGCTGCACGATGCCGACGAGGATGGCGACGCCGGAGGCAAAAACAAGGGCAAGGGCAAGGACGGCACCTCGCTGATCGGCAAGCTCGCCAGCCTGCGGACGCGCCTGCCCGGCCGGGCCAAGAAATAGGTGCGGGCGGTACGGCGATGAACATGCTCCCCATCCTGCTGCTGGCGGCCGGCGCGGCGATGACGCTGGTGTTGCTGTACCTTGCCGTGTCGGGGCCATCGGGCGACCGCGCGCGCAGCCGTCGCCTGCTGGCGGTCCGCGAACGCCATGCCTCCGCCGCCAGCGCGACGGCGATGGAGGCGCAGATGCGCCGCATCGGCAACCGCGGATCGACCAGGGGGGATCGCACCGCCGCCCGGTTCCTGCCCAATGTCGAACAGCTCAAGCTGCGCCTGCAAAAGACCGGCCGCAGCTGGACCCTGGCCCAATATGGCAAGGTGTCGCTGGGGTTGATCGTCGGGGTCACCGCGCTGCTGATGCTGCGCGGGTTTCCGATGATCCTCGCGCTGTTGCTGGGACTGGTCGCGGGCATGGGCCTGCCGCATTTCGCGGTCGGCTTCGTCATCAAGAAACGCATCGCGCGCTTCACCGCCAAATTCCCCGACGCAATCGAACTGCTGGTGCGCGGCCTGCGATCCGGCCTGCCGATCACCGAGACGATGACCGTCGTCGGACAGGAAGTCGATGGACCGGTCGGCGAGGAATTCCGCTTGGTCAGCGACCGGATGAAGATCGGTCGCTCGCTCGACGCGGCACTACAGGAAACCGGCGACCGGCTGGGCACGCCGGAATTCCAGTTCTTCATCATCACCATCGCGATCCAGCGCGAAACCGGCGGCAACCTTGCCGAAACGCTCGCCAACCTGGCCGATGTGCTGCGCAAACGGTCGCAGATGAAGCTGAAGATCAAGGCGATGTCGTCGGAATCCAAGGCATCGGCCTATATCGTCGGCTCGCTGCCCTTCATCGTCTTCGGCATGATCTGGATGATCAACGATACCTATATGCAGAATTTCTTCGTCGACCCGCGGCTGATGGTCGCCGGGCTGGCCGGGGCGCTGTGGATGGGCATCGGTGCCTTCATCATGGCCAAGATGGTCAGTTTCGAGATCTGATGCCATGGTAACCGCCCCTCACCCCACGCTGCTCGGGTTCGACGTCGTCAACGTCGCGACGATCCTGTCGGCCATCGCCGTCCTGTCGGTGATGCTGGCGATCTATGTCGCCACCACCACGCGCGATCCGATGAGCCGCCGAGTCAAGGCGCTGAACGACCGCCGCGAACAGCTGAAGGCCGGCATCACCGCGTCGACCAGCAAGCGTCGCGCGAAGCTGGTGCAGAAGAACGACGCGACCGACCGAATTCGCGACCTGTTGTCGTCGATGAAGGTGCTGCAGGATTCGCAGCTGAAGGTCGCGCAGCAGAAACTGATGCAGGCGGGCATCCGGTCGAAGGACTGGGCGGTCGCGGTCATCTTCGGGCGGTTGGTGCTGCCGATCGTGTTCGGCCTGCCGATGCTCTACACCGTCTATGGCACCGACGCCTTTGCCGACTGGTCGCCGCTCAAGGCGTACGGCCTGGTCGCCGGTACCTTTATCCTGAGCTACAAAGCGCCCGACCTGTACCTCAAGAACAAGATCACCAAGCGGACGGATGCGATCCGCAAGGGCCTGCCCGATGCGCTCGACCTGCTGGTGATCTGTGCCGAAGCGGGCCTGACCGTCGACGCCGCCTTTTCCCGCGTCGCGCGCGAGCTGGGCCGCGCCTATCCCGAACTGGGCGAGGAATTCTCGCTGACCGCGATCGAACTGGGCTTCCTGACCGAACGGCGGCAGGCGTTCGAGAACCTCGCCATGCGCATCGACCTCGACGCGGTAAGGGGCGTGGTGACGACGATGATCCAGACCGAGAAATACGGCACGCCGCTTGCCTCGGCGCTGCGCGTGCTGTCCGCCGAATTCCGCAACGAACGCATGATGCGCGCCGAGGAAAAGGCCGCGCGCCTGCCCGCGATCATGACCGTGCCGTTGATCCTGTTCATCCTGCCGACGCTGTTTGTCGTCATCCTGGGTCCGGCGGCGTGCAGCATCAGCGACGCGTTCGGCAAATAGCCCAGCCGACCGGGGGCGGGGCTTCGGCGGAACGCCGCCCCGCCCCGACCGTTATTGCCCCGTAATCACTTTCAAGGGGCCTGCACGATGCTGTTCCAGACGCCGACCCAGTTTGCGGTCCTTGCTCTCGTCCTGTTTGCCGGGTGGCTGTTTGGACTGGCATCGTCGTCGGGCGGAAAGAAGTGGAAGCAGCGCTATCGTGACGAGGAAGCGGCGCACAAGGCGTATCGTGCCGAAGTCGCCACCGACCTGAAGAATCGCGACGAACGCCTGCGCGAAGTGGAGACCGAACGCGACCGGCTGGCTACCGAACGCAGCACCGCGACAACCACCGCCGCAGCGGCAGGCGCCGCGACGGCCAGCAGCGGGGGCGGATTTTTCGGCTGGGGCGGCGACAATCTGTCGCGCATCCGCGGCATCGATGCCGAACTGGAACGGGCGCTGACCCAGCGCGGGATCAAGACGTATCGCGCGATCGAGGGGCTGAGCGAAGCCGACGAACGCGCGCTGGAGGACGACCTGCGCCTGCGTCCCGGTACGATCGACGACGAACGCTGGCGGGAACAGGCCGCGATGCTGCGCGCCGGCCATGACGACGACCATCGCAGCCGCTGGGGCTGACCTATTCCGCGCGCCGGGCGTCGAAGCGCGCCTGTGCGGCGGCGACGACGTCCATGCGCCGCTCCGCCCAGTGCATCATCGTCGTCAGTGCCTCGATCAATTCCCCGGCCAATGGGGTGATGCTGTAGCGCACCTCCACCGGCATCGTCGGGGTTACCCCCCGCTCGACCAGACCGTCGCGTTCCAACGACCTTAATGTCTGACTGAGCATCTTCTGCGAAACCCCCGCAATCCGCCGCCGCAGGGCGTTGAACCGCATCGGGCCACCGCCCAGCAGCAACAGGATCAGCACGCTCCATTTATCGCCGATCCGGTCGAGCAGCTTCCGGGTCGGGCAATCGGCGGCATAGACATCGCCTGTCCGAGGGGCGGTTTCCGATAGGAAACCGGGTATCGAAAAAGTGCCGTCTTGCGTCATTGGTATCTCCATAGCACCTGGTATCCATTGGAAACCAGAGGAGACCTTCGATGATCGTTGCGGTACTCGGCGCCAGCGGAAATGCCGGTTCGGAAATCACCCGCGAACTCGCGCGGCGGGGGCATGTCGTCCGCGCAATCGCGCGCAACCCCGACAGGATTCCGACCGGCGATGGCATCACCCCGGTCGCGGGCGACGCGCACGACCCGGCGACGCTGGCCGACCGTTTGACCGGGGTCGATGCGGTGATCAGTGCGCTGCATTTTGACGTCACCGCCGACACGCTGCTGACCGCGCTGCGTACTGCCGGGGTCGGACGGCTGCTGGTGACCGGCGGCGCAGCGAGCCTGGAGGTGGCGTCGGGGCAGCGGCTGATCGATTCACCCGACTTCCCCCCGGCATGGCGCGACATCGCGATGGGCGGCATCGCGTTCCTCGAGGCGCTGCGCGGGGTCGACGATATCGACTGGACGTTCTTTTCGCCGGCCGCGATGATCGAACCGGGTCCGCGCACCGGCCAGTACCGGCTTGGCACGGACACGCTTGTTACCGACAATGCCGGGGTCAGCCGGATCAGCTTCGCCGACTATGCTATCGCGATGGTCGACGAACTGGAGGCGCATCGCCACCCCCGCGCCCGCTTCACCGCCGCCTATTGACGATGTACCGCCCGCCGCGATGCGGGCGGCACATTCAGCGCGCTACTGGGTCTGCACTTCGGCATCGGTCATCAGGTCGAAGCCGTCCAACCAGCGCACGACCTCTTGCGCGGCGGGATGGTGCAGGGCGCCGTAGCGCGCGCGGAGGGGCGCGATGTCCAACCGGTCGTGGCCGCTGTCCTGCAACTTCAACAGGTCCTGCTGCAGCAGTTCGGCCAACTCCGCGCCCAGCAGAGCGGTCGCGACTTCGCCGAGGGCGGCGCCATAGGCGTACGCCTCGCCCCGGCGATACAGCAGCGGAAGGGTCAGCGCGGGCACGCAGCCCAGACGCGCCTGGATCATCGGGTTGATCGCATGGCCGCTCAGCCACGGCGCGATCGCCGCCGTCCGCCCGGTAAAGGCGCGCAGGTGCAGGTGGCGCGACATGCGTACGCCGTCATTGACCGGGTAATTGTCCCACAGACACACCCGGCGCCCCAGCGCCCCGGCGACGGTGCGCAAATGCCCGACGCCAATCTCGCGCGCGCAAACCTCTTCGCCGGTCCAATACACCTGCACCGCCGGATCGAGCATCCGCCCCAGATCGCCCAGATAATCGACCGGCCGCGCCCCGAACACGCGGTCGAGGACGGGATCGTCGGAATAATAGGTCGGGCACATATAGACCCGCGTCGCGCGGGTGATCCCGGCGCAGAAGTTGACCACATCCGCCTGCCGTGCCGCCAGTTCAGGCAAGTCGCCGCGCAGGTCATCGAACAGGATGGCGAGGTCGTCGATGCCGATCGCATCGAGATCGGCGATCCGCCGCGTCAGGTCGGCGCGGACGGCATTATCGAAGGGATGGGTCGAGCCGATCGGGGTCAGCGCCATGCCGAAGCGCATACCGGCCGCACGGACCTGCGCCGAGAGCCGCGCCAATGCTTCGGTTTGTTCTGCGTCGTGCGCAGTTCGCCAGCTGCGGCGGAGTGCCGAATCCGCCTTTGGGCCATAATGATAGAAGCCGTAGCCGGCGGCGGCGAGGGTTTCGACGACATAGCCGCGTTCGTCCGGGGTCCAGAGCCGGCCGAAGCGGCCCTCGATCATGCCGAGGTCGGGGAGTGCGGGTTCGGTCATAGGGAAATATAGATACCAGCTGCCGTAAAATGACAAGTGGCATCAAAATGGTTTGATCCGCCGCCTCTCTTGCGATCGTATCGATGCCATGGCAGCATCCACGCACGGCAGCGCCACCGAACGAGGCCGGGTTGAAGCCTCCTCGCCGATATCCACCGTTTGCAGAAACGGATTGTTATTCCGGCCTACCCTTTACAATGGCCAGTCGGATGATGGGCAGGATGCCAACGATATTAACGGCCGCCAAGGCAAGGGTCCCGAACACGGGATGCAACGCACCGGCCCACCGCGCCGTTGCCAATCCGACGAACAGGACAAGCGCGAGGCAAGCGATAAATCCCAGCCAACCCTTGCCATTCACAGGCATCGCCGTGATCTTTCCCGGCTTGCGGGAATAAACAAACCAGGTGTCGCGGGCACGCGGCTTTTCGTTCGGGTGCATCGCTGGGAATCCTATCCGTCCGGCAGCAGCTTACAGGCGTCGGGAACGTCGACAATCGGGCCGACGCTATTTTACGGAACGTGCCCCGGACATGATAGCCTGCAGGGAGAAGCGCCCCCTCCGGATAAAGTCCGGGGTGACGAGAGGGGCATGGCAAGGGTAGCATCCATACCAGGTTGATACCACCTATTTACTTAATGCCGACAGGTATACATAACTATGCCCGACCGCAGCGGGCGGGCGGAACACCGACCGGGAGAGTCGGCGGTGCGATAGAGGGAGCTGACCATGGTAGCATCGTTCCGGCATTCGAGTGCGCTGGCGGCGCTGACCATGGCGTTGACGCAGTTGCCCGGCGTCGCAATGGCGCAGACCGCGCCGGCCGATGCCCCTGCCCCCGCCGAAACGGGCGAAATCGTCGTTACCGGCACCCGCATCCCGACGCCGGGGCTGGTTTCGAGCAGCCCGGTGGCGTCGACCAGCGAGCAGCAAATCCGGTTGCAGTCGGCGCTGACGATCGAGGATTTCTCGACCAGGCTGCCGCAGCTGTCCGGCGGCGTGCGACAGGGGTCGCAGGGCAGCGATGCGTTCGGGGCGCAGGTGCTGGAACTGCGCAATTTCGGACAGAGCCGGTCGCTGGTGCTAATCGACGGCACCCGCGCCGCGCCGTTCAGCTTCCGCAACTCGGTCGACGTCAACGCCATCCCCGCCTCGCTCATCAAGCGGGTCGACGTGCTGACCGGGGGTGCCGCCGCCGTCTATGGCGCGGATGCGGTGGCGGGCGTCGTCAACTTCATCCTGAACGACGAGTTCGAAGGGGTACGCGGCACCGCCGCCAGCCGCTTGTCGGTGCGGGGCGGCGCGCAATATGGCGGGTCGGTGATGCTGGGCCTGGGCGTGGGGGACCGCGGAAACCTGGTCTTCGCGGCCGACTATACCCAGCGTGACGGCATCCTCGCCCGCCAGCGCGACTGGGCAGCGACGCCGAACCAGACCATTCCCAGCATCGGCGGCGTGTTCACCGATGTCGCCAGCGGGCGCCGGTTCGGCTTTACCGATTCCGGCGCGTTCACCACCAGCCCGTCGGCGACGTCGAACATTTCGGGCAGCTATCCGCTGGTATCGCCGCTCAAGCGCATCAACCTTGCCGCGCTGTACAAATATGAATTGGCCCCGGCGGTCGAGATATATGGCCGGGCGATGTTCACCAATGCGCGGACCGAAGAGACCGGCACGCCCGGCGCGCAGCCGGCAAGCGTCAGCCGCACGGTCGGCATCAACGCGACCAACCCGTTCCTGACCGACGCGATCCGCAGTCAGCTGACCTTCGTGAACGGCGTGGCGCAGGTGAATGTCAGCCGTTCGCTGGCCGAACTGGGCCTCATCACCTATCGCACCGAACGCGACACGTTGCAGTTGCAGTCGGGCCTGCGCGGGCCGATCACGACCGCGTTGCAGTGGAACGTCTATGCCCAATATGGCCGGTCGGTCGAAAACTCGCTGATCGGCGGCGACGGGCTGGTCGCCAATGCCAGCGGGGCGAACAACTTCGCATCGATCGTCAACACGGTCGACATCTTCGGTCCCAACCGCCCCGGCCTTGCCACAGCACTTGGCAGCCCGATCAACGGCTTCAACCGCAAGCGCGACCAGTTCGTGACCGCCGCGACGATCAGCGGGACGCTGGACGATGTGTTCACCATGCCCGCCGGGCCGATCGGTTTTGCGGTCGGTGCGGAGTATCGGCGCGAGACGGCGAGCATCCAGCAGGACAGCGCGCTGCTGTCGGGCAATACGTATCGGCAGGGCGTGCAGGCGGCCTATACTGGATCGTTCGACGTGAAGGAGCTGTACGGCGAGTTGCGCGTACCGCTGATCCACAACACGCCGTTCATCCGCCAGTTCGATGTCGGCGGCGCGTACCGCCTGTCCGATTACGACCTGTTCGGCACCCATGGCACGTGGAAGGTCGAGGCGAACTGGGCGGTCGACCGCAACCTGCGGCTGCGCGGCACCTATCAGCGCGTACTGCGCACCCCCAATTTCGGCGAGTTCGCCGCCAGCACATCCTCGCTGCCGTTCAGCAGCCTCGTAACGGTCGACCGGCTCAAGCCGCGCTATGGCGGCGATCCGTGCGTGATCGGCACGGGCAACCGCGCCCAGTGTGACCGGCTGGGTGCGCCGGCGGCGGGATCGACCGATCCCCGCGCCGCCAGCTACCTGACCGGCAACTATTTCTATGGCGGCAATCCGGACATCCAGCCCGAAACCGGCTTTACCAAGACGATCGGCGGCGTGCTGACCCCGACGTTCCTGCCCGGCCTGAACGCAACGGTCGACTGGTATGAGCTGGACTTGCGCGGCGCGGTGGGCGTGATCCAGCCGATCGCGGCGATCACCAGCTGCTACATCACCAATCCGACGGCGGGCAATCCGCTGTGCAACCTGGTGACGCGCAACGCCAACGGCACGTTCAAGGACGCGTTCGTCAACAACCAGAATCTGGGGCGCCTGCTCCAGCGCGGGCTGGACATCGCCGCCAGCTATACGCTCCGCCTCGAATGGATGGACGGCATCGGCCTGCGCGCCAGCTATCAGGGCAATATCGTCACGTCGTACCTGATCCAGGCGAACCCGACGGTGAATGCGGTGCAGTGCAAGGGCACGTTCGGCGCGACCTGTTCGAGCGACGGCACGACCCTGGTTCAGCCCGATTACCGCCACACCGCCGGCATCGGCATCCTGTTCGACCATGGCGTGATCCAGTTCGACTGGCAGCGGATCGGCCGGGTGAAGTCGAGCGCGGCCGGATCGACCGAGACGATCGGTGCGCAGGACACGTTCGACCTCTCGGCGTCGCGCGACTTCACGCCGGCGATCACGATGAGCGCGGGCGTCTATAATTTGCTCGACCGCAAGCCGCCGCGCGTGTCGGCGAATGGGGTCTTCAACACCTTCCCCGATACCTATGACATATTGGGCCGCACGATCGGGTTCACGCTCACGGCCAAGATGTAAGGGTGATGCACCTGCCCTTTTCGCTGGCCGACTGGCTGGTCATCGCCGCCTATCTGTTGCTGCTGATCGGCGGGGGGTGGATTTTTACCCCCCGCAACACCGCGTCGGCGCACGACTATTTCCTCGCCGGGGGCAATGTGCCGGCGTGGCTGGCGGCGGTGTCGGTGCTGTCGGCGACGCAATCGGCGGCGACGTTTCTCGGCGGGCCAGATTATGGCTATGGCGCCGACCTGACCTATCTGACCGGCAATATCGGCGGGTTGCTGGGCGCGATGTTCGTCGCGCATGTAATGATCCCGCGCTTCTACGCGATCCGGGCGACGACGGCGTATGAGCTGCTGACGATGCGCTTCGGCATTCGCGCGACGCGCTGGGCGGGCGGCATGTTCCTGGTCGGGCGGGTGTTTGCCGGGGGGGCGCGGGTGTATCTGGCGGCGATCGCGCTCGCCATGGTCATCACCGGGTCGGTAGATGCGACCGGCATATTGATCGCCGCCGCGCTGCTCGTGGTGGCGAGCGTGTTGTTCACCTTTGTCGGTGGGCTGAAGTCGGTCCTGTGGAACGACCTGATCCAGTTCATCGTGTATCTGGGGTCGGCGATCGCGGTGCTGGTGTTCCTGCGGCTTTCGATCCCCGCGTCGAACGAAGCGATCGTCGATGCGCTGCGGAACGCGCCGGGGGGCGTCGACAAGCTGCGGCTGTTCGATGTCTCGATGGATTTCTCGCGGCCCTTCTCGCTGCTGGCGATCGTCACGGGCATCACCCTGCTCTACATCGCCAATGCCGGCATGGACCAGGACACGACCCAGCGGTTGCTGGCATGCAAGGATGCGAAGACCGGCGCGCGCGGCCTGTACCTGTCGGTATTCGCGACGATCCCGACGGTCGGGCTGTTCATCGTCATCGGATTGTTACTCCACATCTTCTATAATCGCCCCGACCTGATGGGCGGTGCCGCTGCAACCGCCGGGCAGGCATTCGGGGGCGAGAAGATCAGCATCTTCATGCACTATATCCTGACCCAGTTGCCCGGCGGTTTGCGCGGGTTGGTGACGATCGGCATTTGCGCCGCTGCCGTCGCGACGACCAATTCGGCGCTGAACGCCATGTCGTCGGTGCTGGTGCAAGACTTTTACCGCCCGTGGCGCGAACGGCGTGGGAGCGTGCCGGAGCATCATTTCGTCAGCGCAGGACGCGCGGGCATGGGGGTGATCGGCCTCGCGATGCTCGTGATGGCGGTCGCGTCCTATTACTGGCAGCGGCATAGCAGCATGGGACTGCTGGAGTTCGCGCTGCAGGTGATGGTGTTCACCTATGCCGGACTGCTGGGCGTGTATTTCACCGCCCTGTTCACCGGCCGCGGCACCACCAATTCGGTGGTCGCGGCATTGCTGGTCGGCTTTGCCGTGATCGTGCTGCTGCAACCCGGCATCGCCCGCGCGATCGGCCTGCCCGGCGCGCTCACCGGCCTCGCCTTTCCCTTTCAGCTCTGCATCGGCACGCTGATCGCGTTCCTCGTCTGCGCTGCCCCGGCGGGGCGGCACCAACCGGATGGACCTTCCGCATGAATACCGAAACGCTCGACCCGCGCTATCAGGGCGTCGAACATTGGCCGACACCGTGCGCGGTCGAGGCGATGCTGGAAGGGCAGATGGCCGCCATCGCCGCGCTCCAGACGCAGACCGCCGCCATCGCCGGCGCTGCGGACGCCGCCGCCAAGCGGCTGGAAACCGGCGGGCGGCTGGTATTCGTCGGCGCGGGCACGTCGGGGCGGCTGGCGGTACAGGACGGGACAGAGCTGCACCCGACCTTCGGCTGGCCGTCCGAGCGGATGCTGTTCCTGATGGCCGGCGGGGCTGACGCACTGACCAAGGCACGCGAAGGGGCGGAGGACGACGCCGATGCCGCCCGTGCCGAGGTCGCCGCCGCCGGGGTCGGGCCGGAGGACGTGATGATCGGCGTGGCGGCGAGCGGGCGAACCCCCTTCACGGTCGCCGCGATCGAGGCTGCGCGGGCGGCCGGCGCGCTGACCATCGGGATCGCCAACAACCCCGAAACGCCGCTTACGCAAGCCGCCGAGCATATCGTCGTGGCGGCGACCGGCAGCGAGATCATCGCCGGGTCGACCCGAATGAAGGCCGGCACCGCGCAAAAGGCCGCATTGAACCTGTTGTCGACTACGATCATGATCCGCCTCGGCCTGGTCTATGACGGGCGGATGATCGCCATGCGGGTATCGAATGCGAAGCTGCTGCGTCGCGCGCGGGCGATGGTGCAGGACCTGACCGGCGTCGGGCCGGACGCCGCCGCCGATGCGCTGGAGCGCGGTGACAACGATATTCGCCGCGCGGTGCTGATCGCGCGCGGGCTGGCCCCCGATGCGGCCGCGGCGTTGCTGGCGGCGCATCACGGGCGGCTGGACGCCGCGATCGCGGCGGCACCCTGATGCGCCAGATCGCATGGCCCAGCGGCGACGAGGACACGCCGCTCTACCTGCAACTCGCCCGGAGTCTGCGCGACCATATCAGCGACGGCGGGATCGGACCGGGGGGCGCCCTCCCCTCCGAACGCGAGCTGAGCGAGATGGCCGGCCTGTCCCGCGTGACGGTGCGCAAGGGCATCCAGCAGCTGATCGACGAAGGCATCGTCGTGCGCAAACAGGGTTCGGGCACCTTCGTCGCCCCCCGGATCGAGGCGCGGGGCAGCCGGTTGACCAGCTTCAGCGACGATGCCCGCCTGCGCGGCGAGGCGCCGGGCGTCGTATGGATCTACAAGAGCTACGCGCTACCGACCGAGGAGGAAGCCGCCGCACTGGAGGTCGCGCCCGATACCCGTGTCGCGCGGCTGGGCCGGGTGCGGCTGTCGGGGGGCGATCCGCTGGCGATCGAACATGCGGTGGTGCCGGCCGAGTTCATGCCCGACCTCGCCCGGTTGCAGGATTCGCTATACGAGGCGCTGGAGGCGCACGGGTTCCGCCCGGTCGGCGGCACGCAACGGGTGCGCGCCTCGCTCGCCACCGCGACCGAGGCGGGGATATTGTCGATCGAGCAATTGTCCGAAGTGCTGCGGATCGAACGCCGTACCCGCCTGTCCGACGGGCGGATCGTCGAGTTCACTCGCTCGGTCTATCGCGGCGACCGCTATGAGTTCGTGACCGAGCTGAACGAGGTCTAGGGCCGGACGACATCGGGTCGTACCCCCGCGCAGGCGGGGATCCAAGGTAACGACAGGACAAGCTGTGTGGGTCTGGACCCCCGCCTGCGCGGGGGTACGCCTTCAATGTTAGTTGGTTCTCCAGCAAATCGACATTCAGCCGAAACCGCCCGTCCCGACAAGCTCCCCCCTATCGCGCGCGGTCCCAGACGATCGTCACCGCTGCTGCGGGCGGCAGGACATGGCTCGCCCGCCGCGTGCCGACCTGTGTGTCGATCCGGCGGGGGGCATCGCCGCGATTATAGGCGAGCAGCACCACGCCGCCGTCCGGATTGCGGAACGCGACCGAGGCGATGTCGGGCGTCTCGCTGCTGTCGATCCGCGCTGCGCCGCGCGTGACGAAGCGGCTGAGATGGCCCAGCGCATAATATTCGAGTTCGCGCGCGATACCGCCGGTCGCCGGATCGATGGTGACGACGCCGCGACAATCGGTGCAGCCGCCCTTGTTCGGGCCGCCCTTCGGATCGAGCGCCAGGTTCCAGAGCAACACGCCGCGCGCCCAGTTGCGGGTCGATCCGATCATCAGGTTCTGGATCGCGTCGGAAAAGCCGATCTTCCATCCCGGCCGCCACCCGCCGCCCGAACATTCGGTGAAGAAGGCGTCCTTGGTCGGATAGGCGGCGCGGACGCGCGACTGGGCCGATACCTTGCCGCCATAGCAATGCCACGCGACGCCGGGGATATAACGGCTTGCGGCGGGATCGCTCAGCACCGTTTCGGGCTGTTCGGGCTGGTCCCAATTATGGTCCCATTCCAGCACGCGGGTCGGCAGCTTCGCCTGCTCGAGTGCGGGGCCGAGATGACGACCGACGAAGCGTGCCCGGTCGCGCGCGGGCCATTTCATGCCCGGATAGTCGGCGGGCGAGAAATCGGGTTCGTTCTGGACGGTGACGTAGCGCATCGCCACCCCTTGCGCCGCATAAGCCTTCAGATAGCGGACGAAATAGCGGGCATAGACGTCGTAGGCATCGTCGCGCAGCGTTCCGCCGATCATCGAGTCGCCGGTCTTCATCCAGCCCGGCGGGCTCCACGGGCTGGCCATCACCACCAGCTTCGGGTTGATCGCCAGCGCCGCCTTCACGGTTGGCAGCACGGTCGCGCGATTGGGCGCGATCGAGAATTGCTTCAGCTCGGGATCGCGCTTTCCGATGGGCATGTCGTCAAAGCTGTAATGCGTCGGCGAGAAGTCCGACGCGCCGATCGTCAGTCGGGTAAAGCCCAGGCGCAGGTCACCCGGACCGCTGCCGAACAATTCGCGCAACAGCGCCTGACGCTTCAGTGCGGGCAGTTGCTGGATCAGGATCGCCGACGCATCGGTGATCGACGCGCCGAACCCGACCATCGTCTGATAGCGGCGCGCGGGATCGATGACGATCGTCGCCCCCTGCCCCGCCGAACCGGGCGACAGGGCGACCTGGGTCAGGCGCTGGCTGCCATCGGCATTCGTCTGCCACGCGCGGATTCCGGCGGGTGGCGCGGGTGCCGCTCCGATGGCCAACAGCGCAGTGACGGCGAGGAGGGGGCGGCGGATCATGGCTTCACGCTCCGTTCGGTCAGGGTCGCGGCGCCCGACAGGGTAGCATCGCCGGCAAAGTGCCCGACCGCGATCGGATAGCGCCCGGCAGCGACATGCCAGCGGCGCCCGGCGACATCGTAATCGGCGATCAGCCGCGGGTCGACCGTGACGCTTACCCGCCGCCGTTCGCCCGGCGCCAGCGTCACCCGTTCGAACCCGATCAGGCGCGTGGTCGCCCCGACACGATGGCCAGCGGTGGCGTAGATTTGCGGCACGTCCGCCCCGATGACCCGGCCGCTATTGGTCACGTCGAAACTGACACGCAGTTGGTCGCCGCCCTCGATCCGCAGCCCGTCGTAGCGGAACTGGGTATAGGACAGGCCGTGGCCGAACGGGAACAGCGGCCGCCTGCCATCCTTCAGATAACCGCGATAGCCGACCGCCGCACCCTCCGCATAGGGCACGACCGGGGCCAGTTCGTGCTCGACCATGCCGTACGTGCCGCCGGTCTTGCGCGCGGCGTCGGCGGCCTTCATCTCCGCCAGGCCGGGGATGGTCGGGCGCGGGGCCTGATCGATGCTTGCGGGGAAGGTCATCGGCAGCTTGCCCGACGGATTGACCGCGCCGAACAGCAAGTTGGCGATCGCCTCCCCGCCGCGCTGCCCCGGATACCATGCCTGCAACACGGCCGGCACCTTCTTCAGCCACGGCATCAGCACCGGCCCGCCGGTTTCCAGCACGACGGCGGTGTTGCGGTTGGCGCCCGCGACCGCATCAATCAGCGTGTCCTGCAGGCCCGGCAGCGCGAGGCTTTCGACGTCCTGCGCCTCGGTCCGCCATTGCCATGCGAAGACGATGGCGAGGTCGGCCTTGCGCGCGGCGGCCGCAGCGGCGGCGGGATCGAGGCCGTCGAGATAGGTGACCGTCGCACCCGGTGCCATCGCCCGGATCGCGGCGAGTGGCGACGACGCGTGCCAGGTGATCCGTGCGAACGACGCCGCCGCCCCTTCGGTCAGGGGAATCTCGACCGGCGCACCGCCGACCGATCGAACCTGCGACGACCCGCCGCCCGACAGCACGCCGACATCGGCATGGGCGCCGATCACTACGATGCGTTTCGCGGTGCGTGCGAGCGGCAGGAGGTTGCCGTCATTCTTCAGCAGCACCGCGCCCTTTTCCGCCGCTTCCTGCGCGACGCGGGCATGGGCGGCATAATTGATCGTCTGCGCGGTCAGCGGCACCGGATGGTCGATCAGCCCCGTCGACACCACGCCCCACAGGATGCGGCGGTTCATGTCGGCAAGGCGCGCCGGGGCGACCGTGCCGGCGGCGACAGCATCGGCCAGCGGCTTGCCGAAATACATCGCCTTGTCGAGTTCGCGGCCCGATTGCTGGTCCAGCCCGGCATTGGCCGCCTTCACCGTCGAATGCACCGCGCCCCAGTCGCTCATCACCCAACCGCGATAGCCCCAGTCGCGCTTCAGCACTTGGTTGAGCAGGAAGTCGTTCTCGCACGCCCAGTCGCCGTCCAGCTTGTTGTACGAACACATCACCGATCCCGGCCGCCCGCGCTCGATCGCGATCTGGAAGGCGAGCAGGTCGCTTTCGCGCAGGTCCGCCTCGCCGATGCGCGCGTCCATCGTGGTGCGCAGCGTCTCCTGCGGGTTCAGCGCCAGGTGCTTGACCGTCGAGACGATATGGTTCGACTGGACGCCGCGGATCGATTCCCCGGCCAGGATTCCGGCGAGCAGCGGGTCCTCGCCCAGATATTCGAAGGTACGCCCGCCCCAGGGATCGCGGGTCAGGTTGACGCCACCGGCCAGCAGCACATTGAACGTCTTGGCCCGCGCCTCCGCCCCGATCATCGCGCCCGAACGATAGGCGAGGTCGGGATCGAAGCTGGCGGCGAACGCGAGGCTGGCGGGGAGCGCGGTCGCGACATCGCCCTTGCGCTGTTCGATCTGGTTCGCGACGCCGAGCGAGGCATCGCTTTCCCGGAGCGTCGGGATGTTCAGGCGCGGGACGCCGGGAACATAGCCCGCCGACGGGATCATGTCGGCCGGGCGATCCTTGCTCATCGGCGGGAAATAGCCGAACACATAGCGCAGCTGTTCCTCGCGCGTCATCCGGCGGGCCAGCGTGTCGGCGCGCGCCTCGTCTGCGTCGACGGCAGACGGCGTCGCGGGCGCGGTCTGGGCTGCGGCGGCAGTCGCCAGCATCACGGCGGGCAGCGTCATCGCGGCGCGCCAGCGCATCGCCCGAGCGAACGGCGTCATATCCTCTCCTTCATCGGCGCATTGGAAGCGCTTCCAACGCCGGTAATCCGTGGTTGCGACAGGGAAGTCAATCACTTTGGCGGCGTAGCCCCGCGTCGGCCCGTTCCCGGCGCAAGCCGGGGTCAGCCGATTCTCGCCACCGATCCGCGCTCGACGATCGAGAAGGGCAGATGCTCGGCCCCGTCGACCGGCGGCGGTACGCCGGTCAGCGTTTCGGCAATGATCTGCATCGCACGCGCGCCCATTTCCTTCAGCGGCTGATGCACCGTCGTCAGCGGCGGCCATACCAGCGCCGACACCGGCGTGTCGTCGAAGCTGGCGATCGACAGGTCGCCCGGCACATCGATCCCCGCCCGATGCGCAGCGAACAGCGCACCGACCGCGGTATCGTCGTTGGCGCAGATGATCGCGGTCGGCCGATCGGCGCGCGCGACCATCGCGGGCAACAGGTCGACCCCGGCCTTGAAGGTGAAGTTGCCCCGCGCCACATGCATCGCCTCTCCCCCCAGCCCGGCTTCGGTCAACGCGCGAAGGGCGCCGCGATAGCGTTGTTCGGCGGACAGATGCTCGGCCAGCCCCTGGATGAAGCCGAAGCGCCGGTGGCCGAGCGCCAGCAGATGGCGGGCAAGCGCGAAGCCGGCAGCCTCGTCGTCCATGCCGACGCCGGGAATGCCGCGCGGTTCGTCGGCAGCGGGCGAGATGCGCACGACCACCGTGCCCGTTTCCTTGAGCGCGGCAAGCAGGTCGATCCGGTCGGAAAAGGGCGGGGTCAGGATGACGCCCGAACAGCGGCTGTCCACGACCAGCTCGATCAGCCGCGCATCGACGTCGGCGCGCGTCTGCAGCGTATGCGCCGCCAGTTCGAGGCCGGTCTGCATGGCGATGCGCAGCGCGCCGATCTCCAGTGCCGACTGGTAATAGGAGTTCGGCTCGCTCTCGGTATCGGACGACAGGATCAGCAGCACCGACCGGTTGCCGCCGCCCGCCAGATAGCGCGCCTGCAGGTTGACCTGATAGCCGAGCGTCGCCACGGCCTCCAGCACGCGGGTCCGCGACCGGTCGCTGACATTGGGACCGTCGTTCAGCACGCGGGAGACGGTTGCGCGGGCAAGGCCGGACAGGCGTGCGACATCGTCGATGGTTGGCTTGCGCGCCGTCACTTGCGGTCCCGATCCTGTTGGCGTGCCGAAACGGCCCTTTGGCAGTGCGGCGGCATGGGCACAAGCATGGTCAGGGTCGCGGGGCGGCACAGTGACGGTCTACGAAGGCGGCATGGCCCGGCATCCGCTCGACGCATTTGGCGATGACCCGCTCGATGTCACCCAGATAGCGTGCGATCTCGGCCGGGGGCGTCACCTCGACCAGCGGGTCGGGTGCGGCGGGCACGATCCCCTGCCCGATCAGCACCTGTATCCAGCTTTCCTCGGCGAACAGTTCGTCATCCTCGCGAAAGATGCGGCCGTTGGCGGCGAACAGCGCCATCTTGCGCGCCAGCGTATCCGGCACGTCCATCGTGCGGACATAGCGCCAGAACGGCGTGTCGTCGCGCGTCGTCGCCTTGTAATGCAGGATGATGAAGTCGCGGATGCGCTCCATCTCGAAATCGGTCTGGCGGTTATATTCGGCGATGGTCGCGGGATCGAACCGGGCATCGGGCATCAGCCGCACCAGCCGCAGGATCGCCGACTGGATCAGGTGCAGCCCCGTGGATTCGAGCGGTTCGAGGAACCCCGCCGACAGCCCGATGGCGACGCAGTTGCGCACCCACGCCGCCCGTCGCTTGCCCGGCACGAACGACAATCGGCGCGGGGCGCCGATCGCCGGCGCGTCGAGATGGTCGAGCAGCACCGCCTCCGCCGTCGCATCGTCGGTATAGCGGCTGGCATAGACATGGCCGTTGCCGGTGCGATGCTGGAGCGGGATGCGCCACTGCCATCCCGCCGCGCGTGCGGTCGACCGGGTATAGGGGGTGAAGTCGGCCGACCGTTCGCACGCCACCGCCACCGCCCGGTCGCAGGGCAGCCAATGGGTCCAGCTCTCATAGCCCGCATCCAGCGCCTGTTCGATCAACAGCCCGCGAAAGCCCGAGCAGTCGATGAACAGCTCGGCCTCGACCACGCCGCCATCGGCGAGCGTCACCGACGTCAGGAACCCGGTATCGGCATCCTGCGCGACCGACACGATCTCCCCCTCACGCCGCACGACGCCGCGTGCCTGCGCATAGTCGGCAAGATAGGCGGCATAGAGGCCGGCGTCGAAGTGGAAGGCATAGGCGATCTGCCCGATCGGGCTGTCGGGCATGTCGGCGCGCGGGCGCATGAAGCGGTTCGCAGTCGCGGCGACGGTGTTGATCGAATACAGGTCGAGCGGCCCGGCGCGCCCGGCATGATGTTCCTTCGTCCAATATTGGTGACAGCGCAGCCATTCGAGGTCGCGGCCGATGACACCGAAGCCGTGGACATAGCTGCTGCCCGGATGCGACCAGTCGTTGAACTGGATGCCCAGCTTGAAACTGCCCTGCGTCCGGCGGAGGAAATCGTCTTCGTCCAGCCCCAGCAGGTCGTTGAATTTCTTGATCGCCGGGATCGTCGCCTCGCCCACTCCAACCGTGCCGATCGCATCGGATTCGATCAGGGTGATGGCATAGCGGCCCTTGAACAGCCGCGCGAACATCGCGGCCGTCATCCACCCGGCCGATCCGCCGCCGACGATCAGGATGCGTTTGAGCGGGGTCATGCGGTGGTTCTATCGATGGCGGGGCTGGCTTGCATCACTTGATCCGCATCCTGTCACACCCCGGCGAAGGCCGGGGCCCAGTTGGGAAACGGTAGTAAGTTACAGGAAAAGCCTTCCCAACTGGACCCCGGCCTTCGCCGGGGTACGGAAAAGGGCGGAATGTCGCTCCCCCAGAAAAAATCGCGGCGGGGCACGCCCGCCGCGAGGCAGGGGGAACATCAGAAGCGGTAGTTGAAGCCCAGCAGGAACTGCCGCCCATAGGTTTCGTAGGTTTCGAGCAGCGACCCGCCGTCCGACGTCGTGGTCCCGCCGCCATCGAGGCCGAGGCGGGTGCGATAGGGCGAATTGGTCAGGTTGTTCACCTGGAACAACACGCCCAATCCTTCCAGCGCGCCGCCCTGGATCGTGTAGCCGACCTGCGCATCGACCTGCTTGTCGGCCAGGATCTCGGTAAAGCCGCGCGTCGCGAACAGTTGCACCACCTCGCCCTTGAAGCCCGAACGATAGCGCTGGCTGATCCGCGCCTGGAACCCGTCGCGTTCGTAATAGCCGGTGATGTTGTACACCGTCCCGGACAGGCCCGGAATCCGCACCGCCTGCGTCGGATCGGGGTTGCTGGTCGGGTTCAGGTTGGATTCGGTCAGCGACAGGCTGCCCTGCACGCCAAGGCCGTCGAGGAACGAGGTCAGCGTGCCGAAGTTGAACGCGCCGCTGAACTCCAGCCCCTTGACCGTGCCGCCCTTGCCGTTGGCCGGCAGCGTGATCTGGCCGATCGGGCTGATGACGACGCCGGGCGGAATGGCGTTCGCCGTCGTCGGCAACGGGATACCGCTGAAATCGAACGTGCCCGACTGCTGGTAGATATAGGTCTTGATATCCTTGTAGAAGCCGGCGATCGACAGGTACGTCGTCGGGTTGACGTACCACTCATACGCCAGGTCGAGCGCGTCGGCGCGCCAGGGTTTGAGCTTCGCATTGCCGCCCGATGCCGACCATGGATTGACCGTCGTGCCCGGCGCGCAGGGCTGGCCCGAACAGACAAGCGAGTTGAACCCCGGCGCGACGTTCGCACGCATGTCGTCCATCCGCGGCCGCGCCATCGTCTTGGACGCCGCGAAGCGGAGGCGATGCCCCCCGCCCAGGTCGTAGATCAGGTTCAGGCTGGGCAGCACGTCGGTATAGCTCGCCCCGTCGCGAATACGCTGCGGCACGATCGGCTGTCCGGGTTCGAGGCCGTTGATGACGACGCCGGTCGACGACTGGTCCTGGTTGACGACCTGTACCCCGACATTGCCCTTCAACCGGCCCCAGTCGATATTCGCCTTGGCGTGCCAGGTGATGACGTCCTCGAGGATCGACCAGTTCTTGTCATAGAAATTGGCGTCGCGGATCGGGGTGATGTCGTAATAGCGCGCCAACAGGTCGGCGGCGTTGAAGCTCAGCACCGGGCCGAACCCGGCAAATCCGAGGTCGGTCGGCTTTTGCAGGAAGCTGCCGTCGACCGCCACCTGCTGCCGCCCGTTCTTCAGGAACAGGTCGTTGTCGTCGACTGCCTTCGACTTGCTGCGATGGGTCCAGTTGACGCCGATGTCGAAGCCGCTGAAGAATCCCTCGACCTCGCGGGACAGACGCAGGTCGAGCGCATAGACCTTTTCATCGACCTTCGGGAACCGGATCGCGCCGTCATGGCCCCAGCCACCCCACGGCGCCCGGTCGCCCAGCGTCACCCGGTTCGCATCGGCATAGTTCAGCCCCGGATCGTAGCTGGCAAAGCCGTCCTCGGGCGTGGTGAAGCCGATATTGTCGAGCGTGCGGCCGATATTGGGCGTAGCCGGCGTGACACCGCCGATGCCCTGCCCATAGCCGGCATAGGTTTCGAGGATCTGTTCGTTCCGCTTGTTTTGCGAATAGGACAGGTCGGCGACGAACTGCGTCCGGTCGTCGAGGCGGAATTCGTTGTTCAGCCCGGCCGAGAACAGTTCGTCGTTGCGCCGGTTATTGTCGTTGCGGATGATCGGCACCGCGCCGACCGCGACGCCCCCGGTCGCCAGCTTCGTACCGCCACGCTCCTCGGTCGTAACGCCGGTATAGCTCAGGCCGTCGGCGAACGGGTTGGAGAACCACTGCGCGCCGCGCGTGATCTCGTTCTGGCGGAACTTGGAATAATAGACGTCGAGCGTCGAATGCACGCTGTCGCTCGGCTGCCATTCGAGGATGCCGATGAACGCGTCACGCACGTTGCTGCGCGAGGTGACGAAGATTTCCTGCCCGTTGACCAGCAGGGCGCCGTCGGCACTGTCGGGCCGGACGATGTTGATCGGCGCACCGTTCGCATCGGTCTGATCGCCGAATGCCTCATAGCCGTACGCCTTGTAATGGCGGTTGCCCGACGGGGAATCGATCCGGGCATAGCCCAGCGCGACGCCGATCGTGCCGTTCGCGAACTGGTCGATATAGCTGGCGCTGACGCGGTAGCCCATGTTGCGGATGTCGTCGTTGAGCTTGCCGCCCTCGGTCTTTTCACCGCGCAGGTTCAGCGCGATCGCCTGCTTCCCGAACGCCAGCGGGCGGACGGTACGCAGGTCGGCGGTGCCCGACAGGCCCATGCCCGCGATCTGCGCGTCGGGCGTCTTGTACACGACCACGCTGGACAGGAGTTCCGACGGATATTGGTCGAATTCCACCGCACGGTTGTCGCCCGAGCTTGCCTGTTGCCGGCCGTTGAGCAGCGTCGTCGTGAAATCGGGGGCGAGGCCGCGGATCGAGATGACCTGCGCCCGCCCGCCGACCCGCTGCGCGGCAAGGCCGGGCAGGCGCGCGATCGATTCCGCGATCGACACGTCGGGCAGCTTGCCGATGTCCTCGGCCGAAATCGCCTCGACGATCGAAGTGTTGTCGCGCTTCAGGCTGATCGCGTCGGCGACGCCGCGACGGATACCGGTCACGGTGATGACCTCGCCGCCATCGGCGGGCGTGTCGGTCGTGGTTTGCGGATCGCCGGCGGCGGTCTGCGCATCGGCGGGTGCGGCGCTGTCCTGCGCCCAGGCGACCGGCGCGATCGCACTCGACCCCAGCAACAGCGATACCAGCGTTACGGTGCGGCGCGCGCGTACGCTCTTCATGCTCATCCTCCCCAATCGGACCGGTCCCGTGCCGGCCCTACCCGCCCCCGGCCATGTGTCATGGTCGATTGGAAGCGCTTCCAATTCTGTAACACAAAGTTGCCGGGGCGCAACAACGATTATTCGGATGGGCGAGGATGACGGGCATAATGGGCAAAGGCGGCGATCGGCAGATAGCAGAGCGCGGGTAGCATTAGCGCCGGGATCAACCCAATCCGGTCGGCCATTGCCCCGGTCACCACCGGCACCACCGCCCCGCCGACGACCGCGATGCACAGCAGCATGGCCGCCGGCGCGGTCCGTTCCGGCCGGTCGGGCAATGCCAGGACATAAATGGTCGGATACATCACCGAATTGACCACCCCGACCAGCAACAGCGCCGCCGCCGCCACTGGCCCGCGCACCACTATCGCGGTCAGCGCCAGTGCGGTCGCCACCAGCGCCGCAACCCCCAGCACCCTTGCCGGGGCCAGCCGCCGCATCACCGCCGCCCCGGCAAACCGCCCGGCCATCGCCCCACCCCAATAGAGCGTGACAAGCCCCGCCGCGCCGCCGGCCGCCCAGCCCAGTGCATGGTCGCTCATCAAAAAGTCGGTGAGCAGCGCGCCGATCGTGATCTCCGCCCCGACATAGGCAAAGATCGCCCCCGCCCCGGCCAGCAACCGCCGGTCGCCCAGCGCCCCGCGCCACGCGGTGCGGGTCATGTGCAGGCTCCCCGCCGGCAGCCCGCGCAACAGGTCGCGATGACGGTAGAAAGCGATGGCCAGCACCGCCAACACCAGCGCCGCAAGCGCGAACGGCAGCGTTGCGCCGGTCGGGTCGGTCGCCGCCTTGGCCGACACGATCGTCGTCGCGCCCAGTGCCGGGCCGGCGACGGTGCCGAGCGAATTGAACCCCTGCAGCAGGTTGAGCCGTATCGCCGCCCGGCGCGGGTCGCCGACCATGGTCACGGCGGTATTGCTGGCGATCTGCAGGAACGTCGCGCCCGTCGCGATCGCCAGCAGCGCGGGCAGGATGATGCCATAGTGTTGCAGGACCAGCCCCGCGATCAGCGCGACGCACCCGATCGCCATCGTCGCCAGCCCGATCGCGTGCGCCCGCATATAGCCGGTCGCTGCGACGATCGCCGCGACCGGGGCGGCGAACAGCAGATAGCTGGAAAAGGACGCCAGCTGGATGCTGGTCGCAGCGGTATAGCTCAGCCCCAGCGTGAGGCGCACCCGCGGCATCAGCAGGCTGATCGACGACGCGACGAACCCGCCGATGAAGAACACGCCGAGCGACAGCCGGAACAGGCGCTGCGCGATGGGATCGGTCGGGGACTGGGACAAGCGGCGGCCTCTGGATACGGGAGGCGGCGACCCTAGAGCGATCGCAGCGTACAGGCGAGTGCCGCGCGGCGTTCGTCCGGCAGCGAAGGCGCCATCCGTTATCCCGCTTGGCTCATAGCACCGTACCGGTAAGCGTGCCGATCATCGCGGTCACCCCCATCGCCATGGCACCGAGCAGGACGACCCGCACCATCCCGCGCCCGAGCGGCGCGCCGCCTGCCTTCGCCCCCAGCGCGCCCAGCAACGCCAGCAGCAACAGGGCCACCAGCGGCACGGCGGTAAGGACATAGGCACGCGGCACGAGCGCGGCGATCACCGGCAGGACGGCGCCCGCGGCAAATGCGATCGCCGAGAACAACGCCGCCTGCAACGGGCGCGCCCCGCCGTCATCGGCCAGGCCCAGTTCGTCGCGCCGATGCGCCCCCAGGGCATCATGCGCCATCATCTGCGCGGCCACCTGCAGCGCCAGCGCCGCTTCGACTCCGCGCGATTCATAGATCGCAGCCAGTTCCCGCGTTTCCGCCTGCGGCGACCGGGCGAGTTCCGCCGCCTCGCGCGCCAGATCGGCGGTTTCGGTATCGGCCTGCGAACTGACCGAGACATATTCGCCCGCCGCCATCGACAACGCCCCGCCGACCAATGCCGCCACCCCGGCCAGCAGGATGTTGGCCGCCGTGGCGCCCGGCGCAGCGGCCACGCCGACGATCAGGCTGGAGACGGAGATGATTCCGTCATTCGCGCCGAGTACCGCCGCGCGCAGCCAGCCCGTACGATGCACCAGATGCTGTTCGGCGGCAGGATGCTGCGTCGGGTCGGTCGTCATTCCGGGTTTTGCCATGCTGTCAGTTTAAGCCCGTCGCTACATAGTATACGATCCCAGATTATATTAATCGTCCTATGGCTTCCAGCAGCATTGCCCCATTTTGCAGCTGCAGCAATGGACTTTACCGCCGCCCATCGTCGGACAGCCCGTTCCTGCCACCCGTCACAGCATCACCACCGACAGCACGAACCCGTCCGCGCCCAGCGTCGTCGAAGCCATCAGGGGCGAAACGCCCGAAGTGATCCGCGCCCGATCCAGTGCAACGCCGCCGCATCATACATCCGGTGGGTGCCGGTCCATGCCCTGCCGGGTCATCGTCGCCGCATTCGGAACAAAGGCAACGAACCGCCCGCCGATGCGCAGCACGCGAAAAAGCTGGGCGACGACCCCGCCGAGCCGATGCCAAAAATACAGCATGTTGATCGCCAGTAAGGCGCTGAATTGGCTGGGGCGGCAGGATTCCCATCCCAGCGAAGCTGCTAGCTAAGTACTTAATTCCACTAGCGCACAGGTACCGCCTGCACAACTCATTGCTACAGTGCATTGGCACAATTTTCAATCATGATTTGAGCGGTGTTTATGGGTGCTGGAAGGAGTCAATTTTCCGGCGCCGGCAACCAAGATGATTGCCAGTCGTCAACCAAGCTATTGCGCGCCATCATAACCGCCGGGCGCCAGCCGGCACATGCTTGGCGGGTAGACCCACAATCGGTCGTTCACGCCAGCTCCGCCGCTACCCGGAAGCGGACACTTGTTCAGGCAGAATACTACGGCCGTGACTGGGCCGTTTGCGGACTGGCAACTTTCCGTTCGCTTAGGGCAAAAAGCTGCCTTTCAGCGCGTGTCACAACCGCTCGGTTTTGACGCACCCCGGCCTTCCCAATTTTGTTGGCAAACGAGACACGATAGTGCCGTACAAGCCTATGGAGACGATGCCGCGTTCGGGGTGGCAAATGACTTTCAATAATCTCGCTGCCATCGGTCGCGGACCGATGCTATCGCTTTGGGAAAGAACGGGAGGGAGACGCTAGCGATGGTGGCGCAAGTATCAATTCAAACGCTGCTGTCCGAGGTCGACGAGGGGTCGAATGTCGCCGAGCAGATTGATGAACGGTTGTCGCAGGAGCTGATCTTCGCGCTCGTCGGCCCGGTGGGCTCTGGCGTCTCAACTGCGGCTAGCATGCTGTACGACGCGCTTTCGACCGAGTTCAACTACGAGGTCGCGCCGATTATCAAGCTGAGCGATATCATCAAGACCGAGGCGCATCGAGTGAGCGCGACGCCAGCCGCCCGCGACCACCTCGACGATTACATTGAAACCATGCAGAAGATCGGCAACGAGTTGCGCCGCAAATATGGGCCCTTCTACCTGACCGAAAAGGTGGTCGAGCGGATCTGCAAGATCAGAGAAGACAAGGGCGGCTACGACGCCAAGGGCATTCAAGCGCCAGGCCGTAGAGCCTTCATACTTGACTCGCTTAAGAACGCTGAGGAGCTGACGCTCTTAAAGCGTATCTACGGCGAGACGTTGATCGTTGTCGGCGTGTTCGCGCCCGATGCCATGCGGCAGACCAGGCTGGCGAATGATGGCGTTGACGCCGGACGCGTCAAGGCTATCGTTGATCGGGACCAAGGCGAGGTTACGACCTTTGGCCAGATGACCCGTAAGATCTTCCAGAAGGCCGATCTCTTTCTTTGCAACGACCAGCGCAAAGAGGAGATGAAGCAGAAGATTACCCGTTTCTTGCACCTCGTTTTCGACACCGGCGTGCACACGCCCAGCCGTGCCGAGTCGGCGATGTATGAGGCCAGCTCATCTGCGGCGAACGCGGCATGCATGTCCCGCCAAGTTGGCGCCGCGATTGTCTCGGCCGATGGCGAACTCATCGCAGTGGGATGGAATGACGTGCCGAAGTTTGGTGGCGGGCTCTACGGCGAGGATGACCGTGCCGTGCACGACAAGGACGGCACCCACGACCATGATTACCGTTGTTATAATTGGGGCAAGAAAATCTGCCACAATGAGATTAGGCGTAACGAAATTCTCGAAAAGATGGTGAAGAATATCGCTGGAGCCGAACTGCTTCGCGAGGGCGTTACCGCCGACGCTGTCCGCGCGGCGCTGAAGGGTACTGGCGTTGACTCGCTGATCGAGTTCTCCCGCTCCATCCACGCCGAAATGGAGGCGATTCTCTCAGTCGCCCGCGAAGGTAAAAACTCGCTCGTTGGCGCAACTCTCTTTACGAACACCTATCCGTGCCACAATTGCGCCAGGCACATCGTCGCCGCTGGCATCACCACGGTCATCTACATCGAACCGTACCTTAAGAGCTTGGCGATTGCCCTTCACAGCGACGCGATCACTGAGGACGCGACCGAGCCGGACAAGGTGGTGTTCCGACAATACGACGGAGTCGCGCCGTCCAACTACGTCCGGCTGTTCCGTCCGGCTTCCGATCGAAAGAAGGACGGCAGGCTGGCCCGACCGGACCCGAAGACCGCTATGCCCGTTTTCCGCATCCTGCTGGATGCGCAGAGCGACTACGAATACAAGATCATTGCGGACCTGTCGGATAAGGAGCAGAATTCAGTGACGCCAACGATTTCGGTCATGCCCACATGAGCAAAAAGACCCGTGATTCGCGTCAGATGCCGCTCGACTTCGACCTGACCACCCTCGTCGACGTGAAGGACACCGTTTGCCAGCATCGTCTGGTCAGGACCGCTCCGATGGTGCCAGCTGTCCGTGAATCGGTTTGTATGCACGCCACGTTCGTCGGCGCCACGATCGTCTCGTTTACTGATGCCGGCACCTTGGCACTGCGCCGGAGGGCCGTGCAACGGGTGATCAACGCCGGCATCTTCCCAACGCCGCTGACAAAGATCACCTCTAAAGATTGAGCCGAGCGTCCAAGGCGCCTCGTTCCAAAGAGTGGCCGATTGGCGCGACAATCCGCTCGAGCATCGCACCGCGCTTTCAGGGCAAATCCGAAACCTGCATACGCGGCGAGTTGAGGTAAAAGACCTACTATCTTTCGTTGATCAGTAAGGCGGCCGGGGGCAATTGCCCCCTGCTCCTTCCTCAGCAATCGGGCAGATCGTCGAGGTTGTTCTTGGTCGAGCCATCACGGCGGGTGCGGAGGTACTTACCCGTCGTGCCGTTGACGACCGTGACCGGCGTCTCCTGGCCATCGGTCCACGCGACGTAATACTGGTGATCGCCGTTCTCGATATCACGGATCGCATCCGCCTTGAGGCGGGGCGACCAGCTCTGCCCGGCATTGCAGAGCTTCGTGATGTCGCCGTCTTTGTCCTTGCCGCTCTTGGTTACTTGGCGCCTGGCCATAATCGTCTTGTCCTTTCATTCCGCGTTTCAGTGGGACGGGCCGTGCCTTTGGGACACGGCCCGCTTGGTCAGCCTCGCGGCGGGAAGGGGTCGCTGCCGTAGCTATCGCGATCTCTGATCTGGCCGTTGCGGCCGTGGATCAGAAGCTCGCTGTGCTGGTTCTGCGCGATGCCTCGCGCTGCATTGATCGCGTCACGCTGGGTGTCATGGACCGACGTCGCACGACCGTTGCCGGCACCGCGAACAGCCCAACCACCTGCGTGCGGGACGACATGCTGGTTCTTTCCGGACATAATTCTACCTCCTTCCTCGCGCTTTAAGGGTAAGACGGCTTGCGACCCCGCTCCCGATCGTCTTCATTGACTATCAAGGGGGTAGGCTGAAACGGCGGGTGCTCTCGGACATCCCGGCACGATTTTTTCGTGTCGTGTCCGAGCCGAGCTGAAAGTCAGCCTACTCCGTCAGGAAGCCGGCGGAGTTGAGTGAGCGAACAGACCCTTGATCTTGCGGAAGCGCGGCAGGCGATCGAGTGCCTGACATCGACCGATCTCCTCAGGCTGAGGAAGGCGGGACGACAATATGCGTTTGCGGCTGGGTGTGAGGTCGACGATCTACTTAATGAAGCGGTATGTCAGACGATCGAGGGCGTTCGGAATTGTCCGCGTGGGATGGAGATGGTGCCATTCTTGATCGGTGTCATGCGCAGCCGCGCGTCTGCTAGGCAGCAGAAGGTCGAACCCGAACTGGTGTCGGCTGATGCCACCGATGCCGAAGGCCGGTTCCTACATGAGCCGGTAGAAACGAAATCCAATGTCGAGGAACTGGCGCTTTCACGGGAAGATGCGTCGGCTCGACGAAATGCGCTGGAAACCTTGTTTGCCGATGATGAGGAAGCAACCTTGTTCCTGTGGGCGTATCTGGACGACCTTCCGAAGGAGGAGATTATGACCATGATCGGTGTCGATATGACGGCGTATGCCACTATCCGACGCCGTGTCCGCCGCAAGATAGATGCGGCTTTTCCCAATGGATGGTCATCGTGAGCGGCGCGGGGCGCCCTACCCCTCCGATCAATCGGCTGGCGGATGAACTGGTCGCAGACATAATGGCTATGTCGGATGCGGAATTACTGGCGGAGGTCGAGGCTGAAGGACTGAATGTCGAGGATGAAGCCGACCGTATCCGCGCGATAATCTCGACCGCAACCGCCCGATCTGGAAAATCGCGCCTCCAGGCTGCGCGAGCGGAGATCGATCGCGTAGCCGGAACGGGCCGAGGGCAAGTCCACCGGCTTCCTCTCAGGGATCGAGCGGCCGTCCTTGCCCGGTTCGCCAACGATGACACCAAGCTGAAAAGCCGGCTGACGATGGCCGCACGCAACGGCGAAGGCATTACCGAGAAAGAGATGGATGATATTCTCGCCGATTTGCGAGAGCTTGGTGCCATCGACGAAGACGGCAATCCGATTTGAAGGGGCTTGGCCAAGCCGAAAAGCTTTTGCAGTCCCTCGGCGTCACCAGTCCGGATGAGATCGATATAGAGGCGATCGCCTGGACGATGGGTGCCAAGGTGCGCAACGCCATTTTGGAGAGCTGTGAAGCCAGGATCATCGGCTTTCGCGATCAGGCGATTATAACTGTGAAAGGCGATGGCGATCCGCGTCGCCGTCGCTTCTCGATCGCGCACGAGTTGGGCCACTGGCAGCATCATCGCGGCCGGTCGTCGGTCTGCAGGGCGAGTGAGATCGGGAGTGTCAGCCAGGGCGGTGCCGGCATTGAGCGGCAAGCCGATAATTATGCCGCCGACCTGTTGATGCCTGCCTATCTGTTTCGACCGCTTGCCGCCGCTCAACGGCGGCCGTCATTCGAAGCAATCGACGCTCTGGCGGCTGCCTTTTCCACCAGCCGGTTGGCGACGGCGCTAAGGTTTATCAATCATAGCCCTTGGCCCTGTATGATCGTTTGCCACGGTCAGAACGGACGCCGATGGTTTCGACGCAATGGCGGCATTCCGGATCACTGGTTTCCCCGTGATGATCTCGATCCCGAGTCAGACGCGATGGACGTGCTGTATGGAAAGATTGATCGGTCGCGGCCGACGATCATCGGGGCAGACGCATGGTTCGATCGCCGGGGCGCCGATCGGTTTGAGCTAACCGAGGAGTGCGTCAAAGGCTTTGGGAATGATGTGCTCGCCCTTCTGACGCTGAAAGATCAAATGCTCGATTAGGACCGCGCAGCATGGGGCTTTGAACTGGGCAAGTTGCGCGTCGGCAATTCTCAGCCTACGCATCCGCTTGCGTAAGAGTCCGAACCGTCGCGATCGGCAGGAACAACCGCAAGCCGTTGGAGGGCAGCGGCTCAAAGCCATAACCGGTATAGAGCGCGGTGCGTTTCGCCACCTTCTCGGCATCGCCGCAGTCGAGCACGTCCAGCATAACCACGGCGATACCCAACGCATCGGCCGCCACAGCCAGTCGCTTGAGGCAATCGACCAGCAGATCGCCGCCATAGCCCTGCCCTTGGAAGCGGCTATCGACCCCGATCATCGAAATATAGGCGGCCGGGATACTGCCATGCGCAGGCCGGTTGCGGGCGAACCGATCGGGTAGCTCGGCATAGTCGATCGCATGGGCGTTGATGGCGTAGAAGCCGATCAGCTGGCCTTCGGCACCGACCATCACAAAGGTGCGGACGTTATCCGCCTTGGCGAGCTTGTTCGCGGTCCGGCGAAAGAAGTTGTCGACCTGTGTGATGCCACAGGAAAAGGCCGTTCGATCATGCTTGGCAGGATCGAACGGTTCGATGGTGAAGGGCTTTGCGTCCTCTGTCGCCGTCACCTGCTGACGATCGTCTCACGATGCCGCGCGAATGCTGCCCGAAGTCGCTCGGTGGGTGCCGGTGGCGTGTCGAGCGCCGCAAAGAAGTGCGCATGATCGACCGGCTGCAGGGTAGTGCGTTCGTGCGCCGCGATCGTCTCCATCGCGGAGCGATAGGCTGCGTTCATCGTAAAGACGGAATCGTCCACACCGGAAAGAGCGGCAGCCTGCTGGATCGCCTGCTTGATGCGCGGCTTGGTACGGAAGTTCATCCGCTCGCTGCTGCGCTCCTCAACGGCGCCGACCTGATCCTGAAAGCCAAGCATGGCACACCTCATTCAACCTGCA
>NZ_CAJYQD010000047.1 GCF_913776855.1 uncultured Sphingomonas sp.
TCTCGATCCAGTAGCCGTCGGGATCGGTGATGAAGGCGATGTCCTTCATCCGTCCCTCGTCGGGCCGCTTGCGGAACGTCACACCCAGTTCCTCGAACCGCGCGCACGCCGCGGCCACATCGGGCACGCTGATGCCGATATGCCCGAACCCACGTGGATCGTCGTTACCGCTGTGATAGCCGGCAAAGTCGGGATCGTCCTCGGTCCCCCAGTTATGCGTCAGCTCCAGCGTGGTTTCGCGCGTGAACACGAACCGCGCACGCTCCTTTGGGTCGCTCGGCACGGCTTCGCCATCGCGCAGGAAACCGAGAAAATAAAGCGAGAACGCCGCCTCCTCGAAATCCAGTTTCTGCAGCAACGTCATGCCCAGCACGTCCTGATAAAAGGCCAGGCTGGCACTGGGATCGCGGACGCGCAGCATCGTCTGGTTCAGTGCAAAGCCTTCGGTGCCGGTCGGTCGGGTCATCGCAATTTCCTTGAAGATGGTCGCCGCCGCAAACGCACGGGAACCGATTTCGCCGCCTCGTACGCGGACGCTTATGGTTGACGCGCATCGTATCCCGCGCAACGATCAGCGCCATGCATTCGTCCGAAAGGCCCACCCGCTTGTCCGCTGCCCCCCGCCTCGCGCTGATCGCGCTGCTGCTCGGCACCACGCCCGCCCTTGCCGACCCGATCCGCCAGACCAAGGGCGACTGGCAGGACAAGTTCCGCCAGCTGGAGGGCGAGGATTGGCCGACCCCGACCGATTACCGCAACGCATCGGGCGCGCCGGGCTATCGCTACTGGCAGCAAAAGGTCGATTACGACGTCAAGGTGTCGCTGAACGAGAACACCAAGGTCGTCACCGGCACGGAAACGATCCGCTATCGCAACAACTCGCCCGATGCGCTGCCCTATCTCTGGCTGCTGCTCGACCAGAACCAGTATAAGCGCTCGTCGATCGCCGAGCTGACGAAAACCGTGCCCGACGCGAAGTCGATCAGCATCCGCGACATCCGCCAGGTAGAGGCGATGAAAACGTGGGAAGGCGGCTTCACCATTTCCGCCGTGCGCGGTGCCGATGGCCAGCCGCTCGCCCACCGCGTCACCGACACGCTGCTGCGCATCGAACTGCCGCAGCCGGTCGCGGGCAATGGCGGCGAGGTCACGTTGTCGATCGACTGGTCGTTCCCGATGGCCGAGCAAAAGGTGGTCGACGGCCGCTCCGGCTATGAATGTTTCACGCAGCGGGGCGAGGACGGCAACTGCATCTTCGAAGGGGCGCAGTGGTTTCCCCGCCTCGCCGTCTATTCGGACTATGAGGGCTGGCATAACAAGGCGTTCCTCGACGCCGGCGAATTCACGCTGGAATTCGGCGACTACAAGGTCGCGCTGACCGTTCCCGCCGATCATGTCGTCTCGGCGACCGGCGTCCTGCAAAACCCCGATCAGGTGCTGACCCCGACCCAGCGCCAGCGACTGGAGCAGGCGAAGTCGGCGACCGCGCCGATGTATATCGTCACCCCCGACGAAGCACTCGCCGCCGAACGCAGCCGCGCGTCGGGTACGAAGACCTGGACCTTCGCCGCGCAGAATGTCCGCGACTTCGGCTGGGCATCGTCGCGCAAGTTCGCATGGGACGCGATGAACGTGCGGCAGGATTACGCCGCCAATCCCAACGTCATGGCGATGTCCTTCTATCCAAAGGAAGCGCGCCCGCTGTGGGACGCCTTCTCGACCAAGGCGATCGCCCACACCATCGACGTGTACGGCAAGTTCGCCTTCCCCTACCCCTATCCGGTGGCGCAGTCGGTGAACGGCCCGGTCGGCGGGATGGAATATCCGATGATTACCTTCAACGGCCCTAGGCCCGTGAAGGACCCAAAGACCGGCCAGCTGACCTATACCGAACGCGCCAAGACCGGGCTGATCGGCGTGGTGATCCACGAGGTGGGCCATGACTGGTTCCCGATGATCGTCAACAGCGACGAACGCCAATGGACGTGGATGGACGAAGGGCTGAACACCTTCCTCCAGTTCCAGGCGGAAAAACTGTGGGACAAGGATTTCCCGTCGCGGCGTGGCGAGCCGAAGGACATTGCCGAATATATGCTGTCCGACAATCAGGTTCCCCTGATGACTCAGTCGGATTCGGTGCTGCAATTCGGCGCCAACGGCTATGGCAAGCCCGCCACCGCGCTGACCATTTTGCGTGAGACCGTGCTGGGCCGTGAGTTGTTCGACCGTGCGTTCCGCGAATATGCCACCCGCTGGCGCTTCAAGCGGCCGACGCCCTACGACTTCTTCCGCACGATGGAGGAAAGTTCGGGCGTCGATCTCGACTGGTTCTGGCGCGGCTGGTTCTATTCGACCGACCATGTCGACATCGCGCTCGACAAGGTTGTCGAGGGCCGCATCGCCGGCGGCGACCTGGAGGCGAATGCCCGCGAACGCCGCGCGCTCGACGCCGCCGACAACACCTCGCTGACCGTGCGGGGCAATGCCGGACAGAAGACGGTGACCGAACGCGATCCGTCGACCCGCGACTTCTACGACCGGCAAGACCGCTTCGCCGTCAGCCCGCAACAGCGCCGCGACCTTGCCGAAAAGCTCGCCAAGCTGACGCCGGAGGAACGCGCCGCGTTCCAGGTGAAGGACAAATTCTATCGCTTCTCGTTCCGCAACATCGGCGGCCTGGTCATGCCGATCCCGCTGAAGCTGACCTTCAGCGACAACACGACCGAGATCGTCCGCATCCCGGCCGAGGTGTGGCGCTATAATCCAAAGGCGGTGACGTGGCAGTATGTCACGGGCAAGACGATCACCGGCGCGGAGGTCGATCCGCTGCTGGAAATCGCCGATGCCGACCGCTCGAACAATGTCTATCGTGGCAGCATCCGCCCGGTCGTGCTGGAGATCGAGGATGTCGAGGAACTGGAAAACCGGATGAAGGACTTTGACGTGCAGGTGAAGCCCGGCTCGCTCCAGACCTATCCCGCGCCGGTGTCGAAGTGAGGGCGCCGCTCGTCCTCCTTGCCGCTGTCACGGTGATCGCCCCGGCACAGGCGCATCGCGGGCATGACTCGCTCGCGGTGGTGACGGTGGCCGATGGCAAGGTCACCGTGTCGCACCGGTTCGAGGCGCACGACATCGAACCGGCCCTGTCGAAGATCGCTCCGCAAGCACAGGTCAGCCTCGACGATCCGAAGGCGGTTGCCGCGCTCCAGGCCTATGTGCTGCGCCATTTCACGCTCACGATCGACGGCAAGCCGGTGCCCCTGACCCATGTCACCACCGACCTCACCCATTCGCAGGTCCGCATCGACTATGTGGGAAAAGCTCCGCGCAAGCCGAAGATGGTGGCGGTCCGCTCGACCGTGCTGACCGATGTGTACCGCGCACAGGTCAATCAGGTGAATGTCCGACAGGGCAATGTGGTGAAGTCGCTGACCCTGCGCGGCGGCACGGGGGGCAGCGTCACGCTGTAGGCGCCGATGGTACCCCAGCCCAGGCTGGGGTACCGCTTCTCATCGGCCCGCGAACGCGAGACCTCCGATACCGAATCCCCGCGCAGGCGGGGGTCCAGAGCCAAGCAGAACAACGGCTTGTGCCCGGAACCCTGGCCCCCGCCTGCGCGGGGGTACGCGGTACGTTAATCGACAAGTACCGTCGCAACGAACTCCATCAAATTAGGCCTCACGCAAGGCGAGGTCACGCACCTCCACAGCCCGCCCGCAATGCCGCCACCCGCGCGGCACTCAACACCCCGCGATGCGACCCGCACGGCCGCCCGTCACCGCCGATCGCAACACTGAACGGCAACCCCGCCGTCTCTCCGAACAGGTCCTCGCGGATCGCCGCCAGTTGCACCGCATCCGGCACCCATCGCCCGGCCGACGGGACGCCCGCCATCATCGCCGCCGTCGCCCGCCCGCGATCGATCGGCACCACCAGCACCCGCCACGACCCCGCCGCCTCCCGCAGCCGGGGCAGTCCCGCGATCTCTCCATGGCACGGCGCACACCATGAGGCGACGAACAACAGGATCGTCCGCGGCGGATAGGCGGGCGGCGTCGCCCCCGCCGGCACCGCCGCCAGCAACAACGCCGCCGCCCATCCTCCAAAACCGGCCCCTCGCTTCATCGCATCCCCCATCGACGCTGTAACAATGCCGTGCTTTCTTCCGCACAAACAGGGGGGAAAGATGGTCGATCCGATTCTGCACGGCCTGCTGGCGCTGGTTCAGGCCACCGTCCCCGCACCGCCGGCCGCCATTGCCAAGCCGTTGACCCTGCAGGAACAGTTCGACGCCGCCAACGCCGCCTATTCCGCCAGGAACTGCGTCGAGGCGCTGAAGCTGTACGACGCGCTCGAACGACGCACCGCGACCAGCAAGAACCCGCTGCTGACCGGAGCGATCGCGGTGCGCAGCGGCATCTGCCGCGTCCGCACCGGCGACAGCGCGGCCGGTGCCGCCGCGATCCGTCGCGGCCTCCCCGCGCTTGCTGCAAAGCCCGACGAATTCGTCGCCGACCTCGGCGCCGCGCATCGGGCACTGGGCGACGTCGCCTATGACGCATTCGATTATGATACGGCCGCGACCGCGTACAAGGCTGCGCTCGACCTGGCCAAGGGCGTCGACCGGGTGATCCCGCTGCTGGCGCTGGCCCGCACCCTGTCGTTCGATCATGACGGCCGCGCGCTCGCCTACGCCGAGGAAGCGCGCAGGCTGACCGAAGCCGAACCTGATATCGACAAGGCGACGGTCGCGGCGGTCCAGACCCGCTATGCCCGCGTGCTGCTGAACGAAGGGCGCCATGCCGACGCCTATAGCGTGCTGAAGGATTCGCTGAAGAAACAGGGTGGCCTCGACAATCGCGTCAACCTGTCGGAGGTCGCGACCCGTGCCGACCTGGCGCAGGCCGCACTGCTGAACGGCGATCGCGAACGCGCACGGACCTATCTCTCCTATACCGGCGCGGCGCGGATGGAAAAGGCGCCCTTCGCCGGCGCGCGCCAGATGGAGCTGCCGCCCTGCGGTGCGGCCACCGGGCTGAAGCCGACCGATGTCGCGGTCATCGAATTTTCGCTGGGCGACGACGGCATCGTCCGCAACGTCTCGCCCATCTACACCACCGGCAACCGCACGGTGGCGCTGGCGCTGGCCCGATCGGTCGGCGACTGGTCGTGGCAGCCCTCCGACGCGGTGACCATCCCCGCCTTCTGGCGACAGACGGCGCGGGTGGAACTGCGCTGCTCGACCGCCGCCGAACGCCCGTCGATCAGCCAGCCGCTCGACGAAGCGTTCGACGCCTGGCTGACGTCGAAGGGATCGCCCGCCTTCGCCTGGGAAGAACAGCCCGCCGCCCGCGCCCTGCCGCTGGCCCGCGCGGAGGTACAGCGCGCCCGCGCCGCCGGCGACCGGATCGCCGAGTTGCGCGCGCTCGGCTGGATGTTCAATTCGCAACTCGTCAATGCCGAAGAAGCCCGCCCGCTCGTGGCCGAAGCGCTGACCCTCGCCCAGGCGACGAACGCCCCCGTGGCGGTCGCCACCCGTTTCCGGATCAGCGATGCCTATGTCGCGGCAAAGGAATATCGACAGGTCCTCGACGGCTTCCGCACGGTCCTGCGCCGACCGGAGGTCGCCGCCGATCCGCTGTCTGCGGCGACGGTGCGGATGATGCTGGCCAATGGCGGCAGTCAGGTCCGCGCGGCCGAACGCACCCAACTGATCGATGCCGTGCTGGCCGCGCCGCTGCCCGACACCCATCCGCTGAAGGTCGCCGCCCTGCTCAACCGCGCCGACCTGGCGGCACAAAGCGGCGACACCGCCGCAGCGCAGGCCGCCTTCACCCGCACCGGCCTCAGCAGCGATCAATGCGCGCTGATCGCCCCCACGCCGGCCATCGCCCGCTCGGGCGCGCCCGGCGGCTATCCGCAGGAAGCATTGCAGATGGGCTTCGAAGGCTGGGCCAAGGTCGAGTTCGACATCGCCGCCGATGGCCACACGCTGACCCCGCGCACCGTCGCTGCCTATCCCCCGTTCGTGTTCGGCGATGCCGCGCAGAAGATCGTGACCGACACCCGCTTCCGCAGCAGCTACCGCCCCGACAACAACACCGCCTGCACCGGCAACGCGCAGCGCTTCATGTTCCAGCTGCCGCGCTGATCGGCAGCGTGACGGCGGCGGCCAACCCGCCGCCGTCCGCCTCGCCAAGCTCCAGCCGCCCACCATAGAGGGCCGCAAGGTCGCGCACGATCGCCAGGCCGAAGCCATGCCCGTCGCCGCGTTCGTCCAGCCGCACGCCCGGATCGGTCGCCCGCGCCCGGTCGACGGCGGGGATGCCGGGACCGTCGTCACTGACCGACAGGCGCACCATCGCGCCCTCGCGCACCGCTACGACCCGCACGGCGGACCGGGCATGGCGCGCGGCATTGTCGATCAGGTTGCCGGCCAGTTCGTCCAGGTCCGCCGCATCGACCGCCACCGTCACATCGGCGATATCGGCCGCAACCGTCACGCCCCCGCCCCGGTGCAGCGCCCGCACCACCCCGACCAGCGCCTCGACCGCCGGCCGCAGCGCCGTCGCCGCCCGCCGGTCGACCACCCCGCCCCGCGCCCGCGACAGGTGATGGCGGATCGTCGCATCGATCCGCGCCACCTGCCCCGCCCTGGGATCGTCACCGAGGTCCAATGCCAGCGTCGCCACCGGAGTCTTCAATGCATGGGCCAGGTTCGCCGCCGACGCGCGCGCACTCGCCAGCGCGGCGTCATTGTCGCGCAGCAGCGCGTTCAGCTCGATTGCCAGCGGCCGCAGTTCGTCGGGCTGATCCTCCGGCACGTCGCCCGCCGCCCCGGTCCGCACCGCCGCCACCCGTTCGCGCAACGTCCTGAGCGGTCGCAGCCCCAGCCGCAGCTGCACCAACGTCGCCGCCGCCAGCACCAGCGCGACGATCGCCAGCGTCGCCAGCAACGGCAGCATCGCCCCGCGCAGCGGCTGTTCGATGTCCTGTCGCGGCACCGCCACGCCCAGCCGCACCGGCCCGGCCGGCGTATCGCGCACCAGCATCACCCCGTGCATCCGCGTGCCGTCGGCCAGTTCGGTATCGAACGGCTCCCCCTCCGCACGGCCGACCGGCGGACGCGGCCCGCGCGGTACCGGTGGCGCGGGCGGTCCGGCGATCGGCAGCATCGCACTGCCGATCGCGCCACCTGGCGCATCGATCGTCCATACGGCGCCGCGCGCAAAAGCGTCCTCCACCCCCGGCCGGGCCAACAGCGCGCGGTCGATGCTGCCATCGTCGCGGACCACCGCGCCCAGCAGGCGCAGCCGGTCGGCCAGCCGTTCGTCGACGCCGTGCGTGACGAACCGCTCCAGCACCTGCCCGATCGACACGCCTGCCACCGGCAACGCCACCAGCGTCATCGCGACCGACAGCGCCAGCATCCGCCCATGGATCGACCGGGGCACCATCATGGCTGTCCCGCCGTCAGCCGGTATCCCCGCCCGCGCACCGTTTCGATCAACGACGCGCCGATCTTCTTGCGCAGCCGCCCGATAATGACCTCCAGGCTGTTGGAATCGACATCGGCATCGCCTTCATAGACTCGCTCCATCAGGTCCAGCCGCTCGATCACCGTCTCCTTCGCCAGCATCAGTGCGGCCAGCACCCGGTGTTCCAGCGCGGTCAGCTTGATCGGCAGCCCGTCCAGTTCGAACACCCCGGTCTGCGTCTCATACGCCAGTGGCCCGCACGTTATCCGCGTCGCGCCATGCCCGGCCGACCGCCGCACCAGCGCGCGCAGCCGCATCATCAGCTCCTCGACCCGGAACGGCTTGGTCAGGAAATCATCGGCCCCGGCCTTGAACCCGGCCACCTTGTCCGACCAACCGTCGCGCGCGGTCAACACCAGCACCGGCAGGTCGCGCCCCCCCTCGCGCCATCCCTTCAACACCGCCGTCCCCTCGCGGTCGGGCAGCCCCAGGTCCAGCACCGCCACGTCATAGCGCTCGGTCTCGCCCAGATGCTGTGCGTCGATCCCGCTGGCACACAGGTCGACCGCGCAGTGTTCGCCACGCAACGCCCGCGCGATGGCGGGGCCCAGATCGGGATCGTCCTCGACAAGCAATATGCGCATGGGTCCTCCGCTATCCGCCCGGCTTAAACCGAAACTGAACCGCCGGGTTCAGCGTGGCGAGGGGACGAATCGCTAGAACGGCTTCATCGAACAACCAAGGAGTGAAGCACATGGCGAAATTTTCTCTCGGCAGTCCGGCCAAGCTGGGCCTCGGCGTGGCGATCGGCCTTGCCATCGGCGCGGCGGGCGGGGCCGGCGCGGTATCGCTGACCCGGCCGGGCGTCGAAATGGCGCCGACCGTGGCAACGCCGGTCGCGAAGCTGGCCAGCAGCAGCGGCGTGGTGACGGTCAAGGGCCGCGTCGCCGAAGTCTATGGCGATCGCTTCGTCGTACAGGACGGCACCGGCAAGGCGATGATCGACGGCGCCCGCGACGCCGGCGTGACGAAGGGCGCCCCGGTACAGGTCCAGGGCCGCTATGACGACGGACAGCTGCGCGCATCCTATGTGGTCGATGCGGCGGGTAAGGTGACGCCGGTCGGCCCGCCGCCGCCGCGCCCCGGCCACGGCCCCGAAGGCCGCGGCCCCGGCCCGCACGGTCCGGATGGTCCTGACGCGCGCGGTCCCGGTGGGCCGGGTGGCCCCGGCGGTCCGGGTGGTCCGGGTTGCGCTCCCGGTGCCATGCCTCCGCCCCCGCCGCCCGCCGACGGTGCAGCCCCGCCGCCGCCGCCGGCTAATGGCCAGCTCCCGCCGCCGCCGCCGGTTGGCGCCGCTCCTGCCGGAACCCCGCCGGTAGCCACTGCGCCGGCACCGGCACCAGTCCGGGCAACCCGCTAACCCCACCCCGATCGTGCATCGGCCTCAGCCGAGGTGCGTCGGGGAAGAACAGCCCCCGCCAACCAACTGCAGTATCCCCGCCTGCGCGGGGATACGGCCATGCGCGGTCCACCGGCCGGTGCCCCCCAGCAACCGCCTTTGCAGCCATACGCCAACACCCCCAAGACAAACCGAGGCAACCCGTGTAGGGCGTCCCGCCGCTGCCCGGAGCTTCCATGTCCCTCGGCCTAGATTTCGGCACTACCAATTCCGTCCTCGCCCGCACCGATGCCGATGGTGCGACCCTCGTTCCGCTCGACGGTCCCGACGGCACGGACGCCGTGTTCCGCTCCGCGCTGTGTTTCTGGCAGGACGACGTCCCCGGCGGCATCGCGGTCGAGGCCGGCCCCTGGGCGATCGACGAATATCTGCAATTCCCGGAAGGCTGCCGCTTCCTGCAATCGTTCAAGTCGGTCGCCGCCAGCCCCAGCTTCGACACCGCGCCGATCTTCACCAAACGCTACCGGTTCGAAGACCTCGGCCGCGCGTTCCTCGACCGCCTCGCCGCCCGCGCGCATGGCGTGCTGAACGGCGCAAAGCGGATCGTCGTCGGCCGCCCGATCACCTATGCCGGCCACCGCCCCGACGAAGCGCTCGCACGGGCACGCTACGACGCGATGTTCGCCGCGCTGGGTGCGGAGATCGTCTATGTCTACGAACCGCTCGGCGCCGCGTTCAGCCATGCCGCGACGCTGACCGACGCCGCGACGATCCTCGTCGCCGATTTCGGCGGCGGCACCAGCGACTTCTCGGTCGTCCGATTGGAAGCACCCGGCAGCGACCGCCGCGCGCGGCCCTTGGGCCATGCCGGCATCGGCATCGCCGGCGACCAGTTCGACCGCCGCATCCTCGACAAGCTGGTCCTGCCGCTGCTCGGCAAGGGCGGCACCTATCGCTCGTTCGACAAGGTGCTGGAAATCCCGGCGGGCCATTTCACCGACTTCACCGACTGGTCGCGCCTCGCACTGATGCGCAATCGCAAGACCATGGCCGAACTCGACAAGCTCCGCCGCGCCGCGACCGATCCCGCCACGATCGAACGGATGATCGCGGTGATCGAGGGCGAACAGGGCTATCCGCTCTACGACGCAGTCGGTCAGGTGAAGCGCGCGCTGTCCACGGGCGACGAGGCGACCTTCGCGTTCGAAGGGGGCGGCATCGCCATCGAAGCGCAGGTCACCCGCGACCAGTTCGAAGCATGGATCACCGACGACCTCGCCCGGATCATGGCGACGGTCGACCGCGCGCTGGCGGAGGCCGGGCTGGAAGCGGACGGCATCGACCGCGTGTTCCTGACCGGCGGCACCTCGCTCACCCCCGCCATCCGCCGCGCCTTTGCCGACCGGTTCGGGCAGGACCGGCTGGCGTCGGGCAACGAACTGACCTCGGTCGCCCACGGCCTCGCGCTGATCGGGCGGCAGGACGATGTGGCGGCGTGGACGGCATGAGCTTTCCTACACGGTCGCGGGATGCCATCCTCGGCGTCGCTGTTTGAACCGTCCGCCACCCTGCCCGCCCCGATCGTCGCCCCAGCGAAGGCTGGGGTCTCGTTCGGTTCCTGTCCCGCGCTACAACCAGAAGATCCCAGCCTTCGCTGGGATGACGTCCGTGGCAATAGGGTTCAACATCCACAGCGCAAACCGCGCACGAGTGTGAACTTAGTGAACTTTGACCCCGCGCGTCACCGGCCGGCCCGCACCATCAGCGCCCGCGTGACGCCGTTGGTCCACCCGAATCCGTCCTGCAACGCATATTCCCCGCCACCGCCGGGCTTCACTTCCTCGACGTCATATTTCTCGACCAGCTTGCCCGACGCCGCATATTCCCGCTCCACCGTCGCCAGGAACCGCCGCGCGATCTTGTCCGCCAGTGCGCGGTTGCCGCTACGGTCCAGCCCGTCGATCGCGATCCATTGCAGCGGGGCCCAGCCATTGGGCTTGTCCCATTGCTGCCCGGTATCGACCGTGGTCGTGCGCAGGCCGCCGGGCGCCAGCAACCGCCGCTCGATCGTATCCGCCACCCGTGCCGCGCGCGGTCCGGTGGCCAGGCCGACGAACAAGGGATAGGCGGTCGCCGCCGTCACCCCGTCGCGCAGCAGCGCCCGCTTGACGTCGTAATCGCCATAGCGTCCCCCGGCCTCGCTCCACAGCCAGCGATCGATCGCCGCACCGCGCTTCGCCGCCCGGTCGGCAAAGTCGCGCGCGGTCGCCGTGTCGCCAGCCTTCGCCGCCCCTTCAGCGATCGCCCGTTCCATACCCCAGAGCAGGCTGTTGAGGTCGGCGGGCAGGATGTCGGTCGTGTCGATCGTCGCCAGCGTCCGCCCGTCGCCCAGCCAGCGCGACGAATAGTCCCAGCCGCTCTCCGCCCCGGCGCGCAGGTCGCGATAGGTGTCGCGCGCCGGCCGACCCGCCGCATTCGCCGTCTCGACATCCTCGCGCCACGATTCGTCGCGGGGGCTGGTCCGCGCATCCCAATAATGCTGCAACACCGCGCCATCGGGCAGCGTCACCGTCCGCTCCGGCGACGTGAAGAACGCATGTTCGCGCTTCAGCGCCGCCAGTCGCCGCGCCGCAACCTTGGGGTCACGGTTCTGCGACAGACCCATCATCAGGTACAGGAACGGCGGCTGCGACCGGCTGAGATAATAGGTCCGCGTGCCGTTGGGCACATGACCGTACCGCTCGACCAGGTCGACGAACCCGTCGAGCATCGATTCGACCAGGTCCTGCCGCTTGTCAGCGACCAGCCCCAGCATCGTGAAATAGCTGTCCCAATAATATAGCTCGCGAAACCGCCCGCCCGGCACCACGAACCGGTCCTTGACCGCCAGCGCACTCGACCCCCGCTCCGGCGTCACCGGATCGCGGGTCAAATGCGGCCATAGCGCGGCGATATGCCGCTCGATCGGCAGGCGCGGGCCGTGGTCGGATTCGGGCACCGGCAACAGCCCCGGTACGTCGAAATTGGCAAGCACGAATGCCTTGAGCGCCGCATCGTCCAGCGGTCGCTTGCGGAAATCGGCTATGATGTCGGCATCGGGCCGCCGCGGCACCGCATCGACGAACGTCTTTCCATCGGGAAAGATGCGGCGCATCTGTACCGCTTCGAACAGCGGCCCGAACCGGTCGGCAGGCGTCGGCACCGCCTTCGTCGTCGTTGTCGCAGGCGTGGACGCGACCGTCGCGACCGGCCGCGTCCCTTCCGCCATGGTGCAGCCCGCCAACAGGGCCGGCATCAGCCAGCGGCAGCTTCGAACGACGGACATGGCACCCCCGGATAGTTGCGATACCGGTTCAATCCGCAACCGCCGGGGGCGTTCCATCCGCGTCAGGCGACCGTCTGCTCGATCACGCCGAAGATCGGATGATGCCGGTCGTCCTCCGCCCAGATGCGGACCGTGTCGCCGCTCTGCAGGAACGGCGTCTCCGCCTTGCCGCCGCGGATCGTCTCGACCGTGCGGATTTCGGCGAGGCAGGAATAACCGACGCCGCCGTCCGCCACCGGCTTGCCCGGCCCGCCATCGGCGTCGCGGTTCGATACCGTCCCCGACCCGATGATCGTCCCCGCGCCCAGCGCCCGCGTTTTCGCGGCATGGGCGATCAGCGTGCCGAAATCGAACGTCATGTCCTCGCCCGCCTGCGCCCGGCCGAACGGCTTGCCGTTCAGGTCTACGCACATCCGCCGATGCAGCTTGCCGTTCTGCCACCAGTCGCCCAGCGCGTCCGGCGTCACGAAGACAGGGGAGAATGCCGATGCCGGCTTCGACTGGAAGAAGCCGAACCCCTTGGCCAGCTCGCCCGGAATCAACCCGCGCAGCGACACGTCGTTGGTCAGCCCGACCAGCCGCACCGCCGCCAGCGCCTCCTCGCGCGAAGCACCCATGGCCACATCACCGGTGACGACCACCACCTCGGCCTCGAAATCGCAGCCCCACGCCGCATCGCCAAGCGGGATCGGATCGCGGGGGCTGAGGAAGCCGTCCGACCCGCCCTGATACATCAGCGGATCGTGCCAGAACGTCTCCGGCATCTCCGCCCCGCGTGCCTGCCGCACCAGAGCGACATGGTTCACATAGGCCGATCCGTCCGCCCATTGATACGCCCGCGGCAGCGGCGATGCGGCGTCCCGCTCATGGAACCGCTCCTTCGGGATGACGTCATGGTCGAGATCGGTGGCCAGGTTGCGCAGGTCGCCGGCATAGCGGTCCCAATCGTCCAGCGCGGCCTGCAGCGTCGGCACGACTCCGCTCGCATCGGCATACCATGCCAGATCGGAGGACACGACGACCAACCGGCCATCGCGACCGTGCTTGAGGCTGGCAAGTTTCATGGATGCGCTCTCCTGTCGGCTATCGTTGGGCCTCAGTCTTGCGCGGTTGGGCCGGCGATGTCGAGTGGGGCACGGCGATACGGTTTGTTAACCCGCGGGGGCGAAGGCTGACGGTCTTCCGATAGCAAGGACGTACCGATGCTGAGCCACGATACGCTGGTCGCCGAACACCTCGACATCGAAACGACCGCCGCCGACCTGCTGCTGCACGCGCGGCAGCGTCCACTCGATCCGGTGGCGGTCGCCACTGCCCGCTGGTCGCTCAGCCGCAAGTTGCTGGCCCATCTCGCGAAGGAGGATCTGCTGCTGTACCCGATGCTCCGGCGCAGCCCGGCGGCGGCGGTCGCGGATCTCGCCCGGCGATCGGCCGAGGAGGTCGGCGGGCTGGCCGACGGGTTCAAGGCGTATATTCGCCACTGGACCAGCGAGGCGATTGCCGGCGACGCCGACGGCTTCGAACGCGATACGCAGGCGGTCCTCGCCGCGCTGCACGCCCGCATCCTGCACGAGGAATCGCAACTCTATCGTCATATTCCGGGCGCTCCGGCCTCGCCCAAGGTGGACGGCAGCGCCCGAGCGGCCTAGTGCAGCGCGGAAACGCGCATTGCATGAGGGTATGGACGTGGCGAACGTAGCGGTGATCGGCGCCCAATGGGGTGACGAGGGCAAGGGCAAGATCGTCGACTGGCTGGCGGAACGCGCCGACATGGTCGTCCGGTTCCAGGGCGGGCACAATGCCGGCCACACGCTGGTCGTCGGTGGCACCACCTATAAACTGTCGCTGCTACCCTCGGGCATCGTGCGCGGCACGCCGTCGATCGTCGGCAACGGCGTTGTCCTCGACCCGTGGGCGCTGAAGGCGGAGGTCGAACGCCTGCGCGAACAGGGCGTGTCGGTCACGCCCGACACGCTGATGATCGCCGAGACCTGCTCGCTGATCCTCCCCTTCCACCGCGACCTCGACGGTTTGCGCGAGGATGCGAGCGGCGCGGGCAAGATCGGCACCACCCGTCGCGGCATCGGCCCGGCATATGAGGACAAGGTCGGCCGCCGCGCGATCCGCGTGTGCGACCTCGCCCATCTCGACCAGCTGGAGCCGCAGCTCGACCGCCTGACCGCGCATCACGACGCGCTGCGCGCCGGCTTCAACGAACCCGCCATCGACCGTGAACAGCTGATCGCCGAGCTGCGTGCGATCGCCGATTTCGTCCTGCCCTATGCACAGCCGGTATGGCGCGTGCTGGCGCAGGCCAAGTCGACTGGCAAGCGCATCCTGTTCGAAGGCGCGCAGGGTGTGCTGCTCGACATCGACCACGGCACCTATCCCTTCGTCACCTCATCCAACACCATCGCCGGCACGGCGGCGGGTGGGTCGGGGATGGGTCCGGGCGCGGTCGGCTTCGTGCTGGGCATTGCCAAGGCCTACACCACCCGCGTCGGTTCGGGTCCGTTCCCGACCGAGCTGGAGAATGAAACCGGCGAGCGCCTCGGCGTGCGCGGCCATGAATTCGGCACCGTGACGGGGCGCAAGCGCCGCTGTGGATGGTTCGACAGCGTGCTGGTGCGGCAGGCGGCGGCGGTCGGCGGCATCACCGGCATTGCCCTCACCAAGATCGACGTGCTTGACGGGTTCGAGGAAGTGGCAATCTGCACCGGCTATCGCCTCGGCGACCAGGTGCTCGACTATTTCCCCGCCCATGCCGCCGATCAGGCACGGGTCGAGCCGATCTACGAAACCATGCCCGGCTGGTCGGAATCGACGGCCGGCGCGCGCAGCTGGGCCGAACTGCCGGCACAGGCGATCAAATATATCCGCCGCATCGAGGAACTGATCCAGTGCCCGGTGACGCTGGTGTCGACCAGCCCGGAGCGCGACGACACGATCCTTGTCCGCGATCCGTTCGCGGACTGACGGCCTCTTCCCCCGCCCCCGTTCGGTTCGAGCAGCTTCGAGCTTGCCGAGAAGCGATAGTCGAGAACGCCCAGTTTGGGGCACCCCCTTCTCGACTTCGGTTCTCGACAGGCTCGAACCTCCGCTCGAAGCAAACGGGATGGCAATAGGGTTGGCCAGTTGAGCTTCAGACATAGCAAAAGGCCCGCCCGGACATGCTCCGGGCGGGCCTTTTCACATCACCGGATCAGCGCGGCGTACCGGTGGTCGGCGGGGTGGTCGTCGTCGAATCGCCGGTGGTCGGCGTGGTCGTGTCGTCGGTCGTCGTATCGTCCGTGGTCGGCGTACCGGGCCGCGACGGGCTGTTCGGCTGCGTCGGCACCGGATTGGTCGGGCCGGTCGTCTGCGGCGACGGCTGGGTCGGCCGCATCGGATCGGGCGTGCCCTGCGTGGTCGTCGGCTGGGTCGGCTGGGTCTGCGACGGCACCTGTGCCACAGCGGCGGTGGCGCCACCCAGGATCAACAGGCTCGCGAAAAGGGTCTTGCGCATCGAAATTCTCCTTGCGTCAGTCAGGAGTTTCAATGCCTTGGCTCGACAAAAGGGTCCGCCAGTTCCCTTCGGCCCATCGCGCGAAAGGATCGGAACGCGGACGGCCCGTGGCACGACGACGACCGACTGCCCCGGCCGGCATCCCCAAAACCGCCTCTGGCGAACGCCAAGCTGACCTTAGTGGCGGGGAATAGCGGAGGTCCTGCCAAACGCTCCGGGAGCGCCGAACCTGCCGTAAATGGGGCGGGCGCCCTACCCCACCTGTCCGCGATGGCGCAGCTTCTGGTCGGCCAGTACCAGCGCGACCATCGCCTCGACCACCGGCACCCCGCGAATGCCGACACACGGGTCATGCCGCCCCTTGGTCGCGATCGTCGTCGCCTGCCCATCCGGCCCGATCGTCTCGACCGGTGTCAGGATCGAACTGGTCGGCTTGAACGCCACCCGCAGCGTCACCGGCTGCCCGGTCGAAATACCGCCGGCGATCCCGCCCGCGTGGTTGGCCAGGAACTCCGGCCCACCAGCGCCCGGCCGCATCGGGTCGGCATTCGCCTCACCCGACAGCGAAGCCGCCGCAAAGCCATCGCCGATCTCCACGCCCTTCACCGCATTGATCGACATGGCGGCACTCGCCAGTTCGGCATCCAGCTTGGCATAGAGCGGCGCGCCCCAGCCTGCCGGCACGCCCTCGGCCCGGCACGCCACGACCGCGCCCAGCGACGACCCGGCCTTCCGCGCGCCGTCGACCAGCGCTTCCCACCGCGCCGCCGCCGCCGCATCGGGGCAGAAGAACGGGTTGCGGCCGATCTCCGCCGCATCGAAGTTCGCCGGGTCGATCGCGTCGCCGCCAATCGATTCGACCCAGGCAGTGATCGTCGCTTCCGGGATCACCAGCCGCGCCACCGCACCTGCCGCAACCCGCGCCGCCGTCTCGCGCGCCGACGACCGCCCGCCACCGCGATAGTCGCGAAAACCGTATTTCGCGTCATAGGCATAATCGGCATGGCCGGGGCGATAGGCCTTGGCGACGTCCGAATAATCCTTCGATCGCTGGTCGACATTCTCGATCATCAGGCTGATCGGCGTGCCCGTCGTGCGCCCATCGAACACGCCCGACAGGATGCGCACCGCGTCCGGCTCGCGCCGCTGCGTCGTGAAGCGGCTGGTACCCGGCCGCCGCGCGTCGAGAAACGGCTGGATGTCCCCTTCCGACAGCGCCAGCCCCGGCGGGCACCCGTCGACCACCGCGCCCATTGCCGGGCCATGGCTCTCGCCCCAGGTCGTGAAGCGGAACAAATGCCCGAAGCTGTTGTGGCTCATGCGTCCTCCCCCAAAGCCGCAAAGGCACGGGCATGGACGGCCGCGCCGGGTGTGTGGACGCACGGTCCGTCGTTCAGGCGGATGCCCATGAAGTTTTCACCGGCGTAGGGGCTGTCGAACCCCCGCGCCGTCGCCGCCTCGAACCCGAAGCGGCCATAATATGCCGGATCGCCCAGCACGAAGCCCAGCTCAACCCGCGCACTGCGCAGATGGGCGATGGCGGCAGCGACCAGCGCCTCACCCACGCCCTGCCCCCGCACGCGACGATCTACGGCCAGGGGGGCCAAGGCGACAGCAGCGACCTCGCGCGTATCAGCGGTGACCTGCATCCGGCTGGCGGCAATCATACCGACCACCGCGCCGGCATCCTCGGCGACCAGCACCAGCACCAGATCGCCGTCGATCGCCAGCTGCTGCACCAGCCGCGCCTCTTCGTTACGCGGGAAACAGGCACGCAGCAATGCATCCACCGCCGGCGCGTCTGCACCGGTCGCCGCCCGGATGACGCTCACCGCCTTACGACAGCGCGATGTCGGGCGCGTCCTCGGCCTTCATGCCGATGACGTTGTAGCCGGCATCGACATGGTGGATTTCACCGGTGACGCCGCTCGACAAATCGCTCAGCAGGTACAGCCCGGCCCCGCCCACATCGTCGATCGTGACGTTGCGGCGCAGCGGCGAGTTCAGTTCGTTCCACTTCAGGATGTAGCGGAAATCGCCGATGCCGCTGGCGGCCAGCGTCTTGATCGGCCCGGCCGAAATGGCGTTCACCCGGATGTTTTCCGGCCCCATGTCCATCGCCAGATACTTGACCGACATGTCGAGCGCGGCTTTGGCGACGCCCATCACGTTATAGTGCGGCACGACCTTTTCCGACCCGTAATAGGTCAGCGTGAGCAGCGTACCACCGTTCGGCATCAGCGCCCGCGCCCGCTTTGCGACCGCCGTGAACGAATACACGCTGATGTTCATCGTCATCAGGAAATTGTCGAGGCTGGTGTCGTAATAATGACCGCGCAGCTCGTTCTTGTCCGAGAAGCCGATGGCGTGGACCACGAAGTCGATCGTCGGCCAGCGTGCCGCGATCGTGTCGAACGCGGCGTCCAGCGCGCCCATGTCGGACACGTCGCATTCGATCAGGAAATCGGCACCCAGTTCGGTCGCGAGCGGCCGCACGCGACGCTCCAGCGCCTCGCCCTGATAGGTGAAGGCAAGCTCGGCGCCCTGCGCAGCCAGCTGCTTGGCGATGCCCCAGGCCAGCGACCGATCGTTGGCGAGGCCCATGATGACCCCCCGCTTGCCCTGCATCAAACCGTTCACGCGACTTTCCCTTTTTCGTCTGTTGCCGCACCCTCTAGCGCAGGGTCGGGTGTTTCCGCCAGCGCCGCGTTCAATTCGCCGCCGATGACCACGCCCAGGCCGACGATGTAGAAGAAGAACAGCGCGATCATCACGCCGGCCAGGCTGCCATAGGTACGGTCATATCCCCCCAGCGCATCGATCGCCAGCGGCAGCAGTTGCGTCGTCCCGATCCACACGGTCGCCGTCGCCACCGCCCCCGGCCATTTCGGGCAGTTCGAGTGCCGATATTTCTTGGGACTGAGCGAATAGAACAGCGTGTAGAGCGCGATGAACAGCGCCAGTGCCGGAAACAGCTTCGCGATCGACAGATAGGCGGCATAGGGCTGCAGGAACGGCAGCAGGCGATAGATGACCTGCTCGATACCGACCAGCACGACCTGAAGGCTGAACGCGATCATCAGCATCACGACCGATCCGACGATCAGTCCGATCGACCCCAGCCGATATTCCCAGAAGGGTCGCGAGAACGGGATGCCGTACGCCTGGCGCAGGATCGACCGCACCGTTTCGATGAAGCCGGTCGTGGTCCACAGTCCGACCAGCGCGCCCAGCCACAGCAGCGACCCCGACCGCGCCTGCAGCACGTCGAGGATCGGCTGTTGCAGGACATTCGCCACCTCGGGCGGCACGGTCTGCAGGAACGCGGTCACCGCATGGATGCTGTCCCCGCTGCGCCCCACGGCCCGCGCGATCGCCGCCGCGACGATGAAGAACGGGAACAGCGTCAGCAGCGAGAGATAGGCAAGGTTCCCGGCATGGGTGAAGCCGTCGTTGAACGTGCCGATCGCAACCCGCTTCATCACCTCGATCGCGCGCGCGGACGGCCGCAGCCGCGACAGCGCCGGGCGCCCTTCGCGGTGCCGGGCCTCGGGACTGGTCGGGGACGGCAGCTCGGTCATTCGGTTCGTTTCGGAAAGTTTCGCAGCCGGATCAAACGCCCAGCTTCGCCCGCAGGTCCGTGTCCGCGCCGCTCCAACCGGTGACGAACGCCGTCAGCTCGGCGTCATCGGCCGGAAGTTCGACCATCAGCGTGACCAGCTGATCGCCGCGCGTGCCGTCTTTCCGGTGGAATCCCCGCCCCTTGAGGCGCAGCGTCTTGCCCGACGTCGCACCCTTGGGCACGCTCAGCATCACTGCGCCCTCGACGGTCGGCACGCGCACTTTTCCGCCCAGTACCGCTTCGGCTAGGTTGATCGGCAGGTCGACGCGCACGTCGTCGCCATCGCGGGTATAGAAACGGTGCGGCTGCACTTCGACCGTGACGATCGCGTCGCCCGCGCCGCCGGGGCCGACATCGCCCTTGCCGGTCAGGCGCATCTGCGTACCGGTGTCGACGCCGGCGGGCAGCTTCAGGTCGATCGTCTTGCCATCGGCCAGCGTGATACGCTGCGGGCTGAGCTTCGCCGCATCCTCGAACGGCACCTGCAACCGATAGGCGACATTGCCGCCCTTTGGCTGCGGCCGCCGCCCGAAACCGCTGGCGAACCCACCGCCGCCGCCGCCGCGCCCGCCGAACAGCCCTTCGAAAATGTCCGAAAAATCGCCGCCCTGCCCTTCGGGACCCATATCGAACCCACCGCGTCCGCCGGGACCGGGACGGAAGCCGCCGGTGCCACCCCCGGCGCCGAAGCCGAACGGCGATGCCGGATTGCCGTCGCCATCGATCTCACCCCGGTCGAACCGCGCGCGCTTGTCCTTGTCGGTCAGCAGGTCATAGGCCTGCGTGACCTTGGTAAAGCGGTCGGACGCGGCCTTGTTGTCCTTGTTCCGGTCGGGGTGCAGTTCCTTGGCGAGCTTGCGATACGCCTTCTTGATGTCTGCTTCGGTCGCGCCGCGCGCGACGCCAAGGGTTGCATAGGGATCAGCCATGTCCCGGTAGCTAAGGCGCGCGGTCCGTGTCGGCAATGGCCTATGCCGACGAAACGGAAGCAAAACGAACGGCGGTTCAACGTCGGTTCACGGCGGACGCGGCACCGGATGGCGTCGCCTGCGTTGGCAGCGCAATCGCTTACCGGAGAATCCGCCATGATCCATGCCCCGCTGTCGCGTCGCCGCATTATTGGCGGCGCTGCCCTGCTCCTTCCGGTCGCCCTGCTCGGCGGCTGTGCCACGCCGCTGGGCAGCTACAGCGTGGAGGAAGGGGTCCGCCGCCTGCTCACTCTGTCCAGCCAGCGGGCGTTCGAACGGCTGATCCGTCCGGGCGGCTTCTATGACGATCAGCTCACCCGCCTGACGCTGCCGGATACCGGCGGGCAGAACAATGTGCTGGCGGCCGTGCTGCGGACCAATGCGGTGCGCGGGCGGATCGCGATGGCGCTGAACGACATTGCCGTCGATGCCGCCGATCGTGCCACGCCGGTCGTGCTGGATTCGATCCGCGGACTGACGCTGGCCGATGCCGTCGCGGTGCTGCGCGGCGGACCGACCGCCGCCACCGACCTGTTGGCGCAATCGGCACGCGGCGCGGTGATCGAGGCGATGTTCCCCGAATTTTCCAGCGGCCTGCGATCGGACGCGACCGAGATCCTGTCGGCGATCGTCACCGCGCAGACCGGCATCGACTATACTGCCATCGCCCGCAGCGCGGCGGACCAGGCGGGGAACGCGATCTTCCGCGCGATCGGGCGCGAGGAAGCGGCGATCCGCGCCGATCCGCGCCGCACCGGCGATCCGGTGCTGACCGCGCTGCTGCTCGGCACGGGCCGCTGAACCGCGCGGGCTTGGCAAGGGGGCCGGGCGGGCGGATAAGCCGCCCATGCCGACCCCCGCCCCGCCCGAACCCGAACTCGATGTCGCGATCATCGGTGCCGGCATCTCCGGCATCGACGCCGCATGGCACCTGCAACGGCGCTGCCCCGATCGAAGCTATGCGATCTTCGAGGCGCGCGGCGCGATCGGCGGGACCTGGGACCTGTTCCGCTATCCGGGGGTCCGGTCCGATTCCGACATGCATACGCTGGGCTTCCCGTTCCGGCCGTGGCGCGGGGACAAGGCGATCGCCGATGGCGGCGACATTCGCGACTATATCGCGGATACGGCCCGCGCCTTCGGCATCGACCGCCATATCCGTTTCCGCCATCGCATCGTCGCCGCCGACTGGTCGTCCGATACCGCGCGCTGGACGCTGACCTGCGACGTCGATGGCGTGATGTCGAAGATCACCTGCCGCTTCCTGTTCATGGGTTGCGGCTATTACGACTATGCCGGCGGCCATGCGCCGGATTTCGAGGGACAGGCCGACTTTGCCGGGCGGATCGTCCACCCCCAGCATTGGCCGCAGGACCTCGATGTCGGAGGAAAGCGCGTGGCGGTGATCGGCAGCGGGGCGACCGCGGTGACGCTGGTCCCGGCACTTGCCGCACGCGGCGCGCAGGTGACGATGGTCCAGCGCTCGCCCAGCCACATCGTCGCGCAACCCTCACGCGACCGCGTTGCCCACTGGCTCTACCGCCTGCTGCCCGAATCGATCGCCGGGCGGCTCGCCCGGTGGAAGAGCGCGGGGCTGGGCCTCGCCGCCTACACCTTCGCCCGCAAATGGCCCCGCCGGATGGAGGCGCTGATCCTGAAGGGCGTCCGAGCCGAACTGCCCGACATGGCCGATGTCGACCGCCACTTCACCCCGCGCTACGACCCGTGGGACCAGCGACTGTGCCTGGTGCCGGATGCCGACCTGTTCGCGGCGCTGCGCGACGGGTCGGCGACCATCGCTACCGACACCATCCGCCGCTTCACCCCGAACGGCATCGAACTGGGGTCGGGCGCGCAGGTGGATGCCGACATCATCGTCACCGCCACGGGGCTGAAGCTGCACCTGCTGGGCGGCATTCGGCTGCGGATCGACGGCGATCGCTTCGTTCCCGCCGATCACCTGATCTATCGGGGCATGATGGCGTCGGGCGTGCCCAACCTCGTGCTGGCGCTCGGCTACACCAATGCGTCGTGGACGCTGAAGATCGATCTGGTGTCGCGCCGCATGTGCCGGATGCTGAACCATATGCGGCGGCTCGGCTACGACATCTGCACCCCCGCGCCGCCCGGCCCCGATGTCGAACGGCGCCCGCTGCTCGATTTCAGTTCGGGCTATGTCACCCGCGCCGCAGCGATCTCTCCGGCGCAGGGGTCGCGCGCGCCGTGGCGGCTGCGACAGAATTACTTTCTCGACTATGCGACGCTGCGCTTCGCATCGCTGGGCGACGGCGTCCTGCACTTCGCCCGGAGCGACCGGGAATCAGAGGACGCCTGACGCCTCGACCGCCACACGATCGTCCAGCACGACGCGATTCCGGCCGTCCCGCTTGGCCTGGTACAGTGCCAGATCGGCCCGGTGGAGCAGTTCGGCAGGCGGTGTCTCGCCGGTCGCCAGCGCGATCCCGCCGCTGACCGTCACCTGCACCGCGACGCCGTTCGCCACGATCGGCGACTCCGCGACGGCGGTCCGTACCCGCTCGGTGGTCGCCAGCGCCTCTTGCGGCGACACGTCGGCGAACAGGATCGCGATCTCCTCGCCACCATAGCGCGCCACCACATCGACCGCCCGCACGGCCCCCGCGATCCGGCCCGCGACCGCTTCGATCACCAGGTCGCCGACCTGATGCCCGTGCGCATCGTTGATCCGCTTGAACAGGTCGATATCGAGCATTGCGACGACATAGGTTCGGCCGCTCTGCAACGCCGCCTCGCGGGCGGTGTCCAGCAACGCGATCATGGTACGCCGGTTGGCCAGCACGGTCAGCGGATCGGTGCTGGCCAGCAATTCCAGCCGGGCATTGGCCGCACGCAGCTCCTGCGTCTGCTGTCCGACGACCGTCTCCAGCATACGGGTCCTGCGGCGCAGCACGACCGTCCGTAGCTGGACGATCCCGACGATCGCCAGCACCGCGATCGCCAGCAACGCCAGCCGGACCCACCACCATTCATGCCACGCCCGCGCGACGATCAGGTCGAGCCGGGTCGTGACGACGCGGGGATGCACGCCCGGAATTTGCGCCTGCAGTTCAAGGATATAGGCACCACCGGGCAGGTTGGTATAGATCGCCGTCGCCGGGCTGGCCTGCGGAATTTCCACCCAGTCCTGATCGAACCCGCGCAGGCGGTAGCGATAGCGTATCTCCTCCGGCGCGGCATAATCGCTGAGTGCAAAGGCGATGCGGATGCCATGGCCATCGGACCGGATCGTCCGCGACCCGGTGCGCGGATCAAAGGGGACGATGCGGCCATCCTCCTCGATCTCGCTGGGCGCCAGCACCGGCGCCGCCACCGGGTGCAGGGTCAGCATCCGTTCCGGTCGCAGGACCAGCAACCCGCCGGTACCCCCGAACAACACGTCGCCGGCCTGGGTGATCGCCGTCACCCGCTGGCTGAACGAATCGGTGGTCAGCCCGTCGCGGCGGCTGACGGCCAGGACCTTTTCGTGGCGCGGATCGATCACCGAAACGCCGCTGGCACCGGTTGCCCAGATGCGGCCGGCATGATCGACCTGCACCGCCGCGACATTGTCGTTGGCCAGGCCCCGCGCCTCGTTGATCGCGTGGAAGCGCCAGCGCTGCCCCCTGAACTGGCCGCGTGCGACCCCGCCATAGGTGCCGACCCACAACGTATCACCCAGCGGCAGGATCGACCCGGTATAGTTTTGCGGCAGGCTGGCCGGATCGGCCGGGTCGTTGCGATAGGTGACGAAGCGGCCGGTTGCCGGATCGAACCAGTTGATCCCGCGCGGCGTCGCCAGCCACACGCCCCCGCCCGGCGCCGCAACGATATTGATGACTTCGTTGTTGGCCAGCGACGCATTGTTGCCGGGGACATGGCGATAGCGTTGCATCCGCCGGGTCCGCTCGTCCCACACGAACAGCCCCTTGTATGTGCCGATCAACAGCCGCTGGTCCTGGCGCAGCATCGAAATGACCGGGAGGTCGCCCAGGTCGGGCACCGGCAGCGACCGTTCGGCCAGCGTCTCCGGATCGATCTGCACGATGCCGCGTCCGCCGGCCAGGATCGTCCCGTCGGGGTTCTCTGCGAACGCCTTGATGTCCTGTCCGGCATGGGCACCATCCAGCCGCAGGTGCCGCACCACGCCGTCCGCCCGATCGATCCGGTCGATCATGCCGTTGCTCATCCCGACCCAGATCCGGTCGCGGCGGTCGACCATCAGTCCGCGGACGTTGCGATCGGACAGCGAGTGCCGTGGATTGGGCATTGCATTGCCGATGGTGAAGATTCCGTCGATCCGCGGGTCGGTATGCGATGCGCCGACCTCGGTCGCGGCCCATAGCCGGCCGGTACGATCGATCGTCAGGTCGCGCACGGTATCCCCGGCCAGCGAACCGGGATTGCCCTGGATGTTGCGCATCGACCGCACCGAGAACGCACCCTGCGTCGCGATGCGCAGCACGCCCACCCCGTCCGTCCCGACCCATACCACGCCGTCCGGCCCGATCGCGAAGGCGCGGATCGTGCGATGCGCGATCTGCGGCGCGCCGCCCGACAGCGCCGCCGGCTGGACGAAGCGTCCACCCGGCAACTGCACGAAGATGCCGTGCGACCCCGTTCCGACCCACAGCCGCCCCGCCATGTCGCGGGTGATGGCCCATACGTCGCCGATGTCGGGCGTCGCGACGGCGGCAAACTCGCCTTTCCCGCGGCGAAGGACGAACAGGCCGTTTTCGCCGCCGGCATAGAGCGTTCCGTCGGCATCGCGATGCACCGCGAACGCCCCCTCGGCCAGCGCGTTGCCCGGTCCGGCCACCGGGTCCACCCGGTCGCGCGCCGCATCATAGCGGAACACGCCCTGGTCCGATGCGATGAACGCCCCGCCCCGCCCGTCCGGCTCGATCGCCATGATGCGGGTTCCCAGCCCCACCCCCTTCGCCCCGGCCAGGGGCACGAAACGGTTGGAAGACGGATCGAACCGCACCAGCCCGCCGACATTGGTGCCGACCAGCACGCCGCCACGCGGCAGTTCGAGCAGCGACCGGATATAATTGTCGGGCAGCCCGCCGGGCGCGCCGATAGTCTGGCGAAACACCCGCAACCGCTGCCCGTCATAGCGCGCCAGCCCGCCGCGCGTGCCGATCCACATCAGCCCGTCGCTGCTCTGCACGATCGCCGTCGCCGTCGCGTGGTGCAGCCCCGCATCGCCATCCAGCGTCTGGAACCACGGCGTGCGCCACGTCGCCCATGCATCGGGCATCGACGATGCCGAAGCGCTCCATGGAAGCATTCCCAGCACGAGCAGGATCAAGAGGACGAGGGGTCGCATTGCCATTTCCGGCAGCAAACCTCGCAGAAGCTGGTTTAAACAGGCTTAACGCTGGTTATGATTCAGAGCGGTATCGCGCGCCAGCCGCACCGCCCCGTCCAACGGATCGCCCAGCGGCGGGCACAGATGCGCCGCCGTCCGCACGCGCAACCATGGCTGCAACCGGGGGGCCAGCCCGCCGACCAGCGTACAGCGCGCGACGCCCCGCGCCACGATCGTCTCGACAAAGCGTTCGACATGGCCCGCCGCATCCTCGACGATCGACCGGGCGATAGGATCGTCGGCATCGGCATGGTCCATCACGATCGGTGCCAGCGCGCCGTAATCGCGTGGGGAGGCGGTTGCCATCCACGCCACCGCCTGCAGCACGTCGTGGCCGAATCGCGCCGCGACGGCATCGGCCAGCGGCGTCCGCCGCGTCCGTCCGTCCAGCGCGCGCAGCGCGTGGCGCACCGCGCTCAGCCCCAGCGCCGCCCCGCTCCCCTCGTCCGACACCGGAAAGCCATAGCCGCCCAGCGCGACCTCCTGCCCGTCGATCCGCAGCAACGCCGCGCTGCCGGTGCCCAGGATCAGGATCGCACCATCCCCGCCGCCATGCGCGCCCAGATGCGCGACCTGCGCATCGCTCGCCAACGCGACGGAGGCGACACCGAAATCGGTGGCCTCCAACGCGGCGCGAATGCCGGGGCGTCGGATGCCGGCAATGCCCATGCCGACGCGCACCTGCGCCCGTTCAGGCGGCGACAATCCGGCCGTGGCCTGTCCGATGACGTCGGACAGCACGCCGCGCAGCGCGTCGATGCCGATGCCGGCATTGGCCGCCCCCGCCTGCCCCGCCCCGATTTCCCGACCGCTCCCGTCGACCAGTCGCGCGCGGCAATGGCTGCCGCCGGCATCGATGCCCAGGGTGAACGTCACGCCTCCCCCTCCCACTGCCGCGCGCGCGACGTGTGACCGATACCGGGGTTCAGCTGGTTGCGCGGATCGAGGTCGCGATAGAAGCCGGCCAGCGCCGGTCCGGCATGATACAGATGCCCGACATTATGCTCCGCCGGATATTTCGCGCCCACCGCGTCCAGCCGGTCCCACAGCGCATGTTCGAACGCCAGCGGGTCCGCACCTTTCCGCACGATATAGTCGCGGTGGAACACATGGCAGAAGAAATGCCCGTAATAGAGCGTATCGACCACCTGCCCGCCCAGCTCGTCCGGCAGCACCTCTGCCCAGTCACGGGTGTTGCGCGGCAGGGCGACGTCCAGCGCGACGATGTCCTCCACCCGGTCGGCATGGACCGCGCGATACCGCACCGCCGCCCCCGCCGCGACGAAGCGGTGGAGGAACGCCTTGGCCGATTCCTCGGCCGAACATTCGAACCATGCGTCGGGCAACAGCGTGTCGAGCAGCGCCGCGGTCGCAGGTGCGTCGGCCGCCGGCATCTTCAGCAGCAGATGATGTTCGAACCGGTCGCGAAACGCGCGCATCCGCCGGGGCAGGTGATCGCCCAGCAGGCTGCCCGCCCGCTGCAATACCCGATCGCTCAGGTTGCGTACGAACCGCCCGGTCACGCCATCGACCCACGCCTTGGCCGCGAACAGGCGCGGCAGCCGGTCGGTGCCCAGCCGCTCGATCGCGCGGAACGTGTCGCGGCCATAACGATCGGCGATGTCGAACGCCCCGCGATGCATATATTCGCCCGCGATCGGCAACGCCGCGAACGCGGCGAGCATCGTCCGGCGCAACTCGGTCAGCCGGTCGGGATCGTTCGTCCCGATATAGAAGGTAACCGTCGCATCCTCTCGCGCGAACGTGTCCAGCCGCACCGCGAACACGATCAGCTTGCCCGCACTTCCCGCCGCTTCGAACAGGCAGCGCGGGTCGGCATTGAACCGCGCCGGAACCGCGCTGTCGATGTCGCGGACATGGGTGACGTAGCGATGGTCGTGCGCCGGCCGGTCCGCTGCCGGATCGACATCGGCGGCGGTGAAGTCGCCCCGGTCCAGCCGCCTCAGCACCACCTCCGGATCGTCGCCCAGCGCGATGCCCAGATGGTTGACCAGCCGCAACGTGCCGTCCGCGCCGACGCGGCCGAACAGTGCCAGTTCGGTATAGGCCGGCCCCCGCCGGATCAGCGACCCGCCCGAATTGTTGCAGACCCCGCCGACCACCGACGCGCCCAGGCACGACGACCCGATCACCGAATGCGGCTCCCGCCCCAGTGGCCGCAGCGCCGCCTCGAGGCCGTAGAGCGTGGTGCCCGGCAGGCACACGACCTGCGCGCCACCGCCCAGCAGATGCAGCCGGTCGAGCCGCGTCGTGCTGATGATGACCAGCCCGCCGGGATAGTCGTCGCCGTCCGGGGTCGACCCGCCGGTCAGCCCGGTATTCGACGCCTGCATCAGGATCGATACGTCGGCGGCGACGCACGCCTGCGCCACGCGCCACAATTCGACCAGCGTGGCGGGCCGCACCACCGCGATCGCCGCGCCGCCACCGGTCCGATACCCCTGCCGGAACCGCGCGGTCCGGCGCGGATCGGTCAGCACGTGCCGCCGCCCGACTGCGGCGCGCAGTCGGGCGATCAGTTGTCCGGTTGCCGAAGAGTCCGTCATGCAATCCCGTCCGCCACACTCATCCGTACCCCGGCGAAGGCCGGGGTCCAGTTGGGGGACCTCCGTCATCTACGGAAAATCCTTGCCAACTGGACCCCGGCCTTCGCCGGGGTACGGCATCTCGACTTACGCCAGATCCTGTAAACGGCCCATCACCGCGTCTGCATCCGGATGCCCACCCGGAACGACCGCCCCAGTAGGTCCGAATAGGTGCTGTTCGCCGCCAGCCCCGTCTCCGGCAGCAGGATCGGCTCGCGATTGAACAGGTTGGTGACGTTCAGGAACAGTTCGGCCTTGGCCCCGGCCCCCATATCGACCTTGCCGGTCAGGTTGAGGTCGAAATAGGTCGCGCCGTCGATCCTGTTGCTGTCGATCGTCGGGAATTGCGACACGATCCCCGATGGCCGCCCGACCGGGCAATTGGTCGAACACACGATATAGTTGTTTGAATAGGTACCCCCGGAAACCCCGCGCGCCGTACCGGTGATGGCGAAGCTGTCGGTGTCGTAGGTCGCGTTGAAGCGATAGATCCAGCTCGGCAGGCTGGCCCCGCCCAGCTGCCCGACGATATCGACCGGCACGACGTTCGGCACGCCGGTATCGGTGATGTTATCGATATAACGTGTCGCCAGCGCCTTCAGCGTGACATTGCCCGGCGCGCTGTCGACCACATCGGCCAGCGGCAGACGATAGGTCGCGTCGAAATCGACCCCGCGCACCGTCTGCCGCGCGAAGTTGAACGGGCTGGCGCGGAAGAAGAACTCGCGATCGCCCAGCGGGTCGGCGCCGTACGCCGCGCAGAACTCCGTCCGTCCCTCGAAACAGCGATTGATGATGTCCTGCGCAAAGAACTGCCCGATCGCATCCTGCAGCTTGATGAGGAATCCGTCGGCCGAAAACGAGAAGCCGGGGATGAAGCGCGGTTGCAACACCACGCCGACGCTGGTCGAATCGGCGATCTCGGGCTTCAGGTTCAGGTTGCCCGTGGTCGTCTCGCGGAAGGTGACGCCGGTCCGCCCGGTGAACGGATCGGTCAGCGTGTTGGTGCGCGACGTGCCCGCCTGGAACAGCTCGCTCAGATTGGGTGCGCGGATGTCACGCGACCGGGTGACGCGGAACCGGATGTCGTCGACCGGCGCCCAGGTCGTCCCGACCTTCCACGTCGTCACATAGCCCGAGGTCGAATAATCGGTCGCACGCACCGCGCCGTTGAACTCGACGCCGGCCCCCAGCGGCACGACGGTTTCGAGATATGCTTCCTTGACGTTGTAGCTGCCCCTGGTCGGCAGGAAGTTGCCGACCGACCAGCCGGTCTGGAACTCGGGCGGGACATAGCCCGACACCTCTTCCTTGCGATATTCGCCGCCCACCGCGACGCTGACATCGCCGGCCCAGGTGGCGAACGGCACGACCGACAGGTTGATGCCCGCCACCGTCTGCTTCAGCGTCTGGTCGCGATACGGGTCGCCCAGCGCGTAATCGATCGCGCCCTGGCTGGTGACGCCGACGCCCAGCCGGTTCATCGGCACGCAGCCGTTGGTCGGCGCGGTGAGCGTCGACCGGCACACGATCGTGCCTGCCGCGACGCCCAGCGCGTTGCCGGCCGGCGCGAACACCGCGTCGGTCGCATTCGCCATGCGCGCGACGTTCATGATGTCGCGCAGCTGCTCGCGCGCATTCGTCTCGCCATATTGGCCATAGGCGCTCCACACCGCCTTGTTGCCGAACAGCTGGAAATCGCCCTCCGCACCGATGGCATAGCGCTGCACGTCGCGGCTGCTGTTGTTCTTGCGATAGGGCAGGTCGACGGCGGTGGTGCCGATCGTGACCGACGTGATCCCGGCCAGCCGCGCCGCGCCCAGCGTGTTGATCAGATACGCATTGTCGCTGCGCAGCGTCGTCGTGGTCGACAGCTGCGGTCCGGCATTGAACAGCGTCTTCTGCCAGTTGTACGACGCTTCGCCGAACACCGTGATCCAGTCGGCCAGCTGATAGCTGACGCGCCCGAACACGCCGTGCCGGTCGTCATCGGCGTCTAGGCCGATATTGCGCCCCTGGTCGTTCAGCTGCCAGTCGCCGCCCTGCGTCCGGGTCGGCGCGGTGCTGCCGCCAAGGGCCGGCGAATTGAAGCTGCCGTAGTTGAACTGGTTGATCGACCCGCCGGCCCCGAAATAGATGCCACGCAGCCGGTTGGCGGTGCCGCCGGTCGAATTCAGGATGATCCCGCCCGGCGTCGCATTGGCGACCCCGATCTGGTTCAGCGTCAGGAACTGCGGCAGGCCGTTGGTATTGGTATAGGCCGGGTTGGTGACCACCACCCGCCCACGCGCGTTCCATTCGCGATCGACCTGGAAGATGCCGTCGCGATGCGCGACCTCCCCGCTCAGCAGCACATGGCCGCGCCCGTCGGCAAAGCTGGTCCCGCCCGCCACGCTGAACGAATAATTGAACCCGTCGCCATATTCGGTGATGCCGCTGTCGGCGGAGACCTTCAGCCCCTCATAGGTCTTGTCGAGCGCGAAGTTGACCACGCCCGCGACCGCATCCGACCCATATGCCGCCGACGCGCCGCCGGTCACGATCTCGACGCTCTTCACCAATGCCTGCGGAAAGGTGTTGATGTCGACCAGCCCGGTGACGCTCGACCCGACCGAGCGCCGCCCGTCGAGCAGCACCAGCGTGCGGATTTCGCCCAGCGCGCGCAGGTTCAGCGCGTTGATGCCGGCCAGCCCCGAACTGATCGCGAGGCGCGAATTGGCCGGGCGCAGGCTGCCCGCCACCGCCGGGATCTGGTTCACGAAATCGGCCAGGTTGTTGGTCGGCGAGCTGTTCTGGATCTCGGCCGTCGTCAGCACGGTCAGCGGCGTCGGCGACTGGAACCCGTCGCGCACCACGCGCGATCCGGTGACGAGGATTTCGCCCTCCGCCTGCGTCGCGGGATCGGCGGCCTGTTCGGTCGGGGCGGGCACGGCCTCCTGCGCGAACGCCGGGGTCGCGATGCACGTCGCGATGCACAGGGCGGCAAGGCTGGTCGCGCGGGCCAGTGCCGGGATGGTCCGCCGGAAGGGCATGGTCGTCGTCATGGAATGCTCCCCTTCGCCCGTAGGTCGGGCTGCATCTGTTACCGTGTTGGTTCCTGCGGCATCGCCGGATCGATCCAACGTCGTCCGTGTCGAAGGCGAAAGCTGCGCGGTGGGAGGGACCAGCGTCAAGCGATGCACGGCTTCTATCGCTTCACCAAACCATAGCCGCAGATTATGGGCGGCCCTGCCATAAACGCGCCCTATGGGCCGGGGCGCGGTTGTCATACCCTGCGCGCGCGCCACTGGCCTAGCCTTTGGCCGCCTGCAGCTTTGGGGACGCCAAGTGATGATGAACCGCCGTGCCTTCCTTCAGGGGTCGGCCGCCATGGTCGCCCTCGCGCCCGTAGCCGCCCATGCCGCACCCGACACGCTCTCCGCCCCGATCGAGATCGTCGACGACATCTACGGCGTGCCCCATATCTGCGCCGCGACCATTCCCGACGCATTCTACGGACAGGGCTATGTCGTCGCGCGCGACCGGCTGTTCCAGATCGACCTGGGCCATCGACGCGAACTGGGTCGGCTGGCCGAGGCGTTCGGCGTGGACTTCGCGAAACACGATGCCGCCGCACGCCTGTTCCACTATCGCGGCGACCTGAACGCCGAACTGCGCAAAGTGCCGGCCGACGTGCTGGCCTGCACCCGCGCCTATATCGCCGGCATCAACGCCCGCATCGACGAAGTGCTGGCCGACCCGACCTTGCTGCCGCAGGAATATGCGATCCTCGGCGTGCAGCCGATCAAATGGGCGATCGAGGATTTCGTCCTCGCCCGCGGCGGCGCGATCGGCAACGCCGATGACGAAATCCGCCGGGCGCAACTGGCGGCGATCGGTCTGCTCGACCTCGACGCGATCGTCGCGCCGCTGCGCCCCAGCTGGCAGATGACCGTCCCCGACGGCCTCGACACCGCCGCCGTCTCCCCCGCCGACCTCGGCGTGCTGCGCCAGGGCGGGCTGCCCTTCGGCCCCGACACCCCGACCCGCGATCCAGCCGAAGGGCCGATGGAGCGCGCCAACGCCGGCAGCAATGCGTGGACCGTCGCCGGGAACCGTACCGCGACCGGCCGCCCGATCCTGGCGAACGATCCGCATCTCGGCATCGGTGGCTTCGGCCCGCGCCATGTCGCGCATCTGACCGCCCCCGGCCTCGACGTGATCGGCGGCGGCGCGCCCGGCCTGCCCGGCATCATGCAGGGCCATACCGACCGCTTCGCCTTTGGCCGCACCAATTTCCATATCGACCAGCAGGACCTGTTCATCCTCGACCTCGATCCGGCCGATCCCGAACGCTACCGCCACAATGGCGGCTGGAAACGCTTCACGAAGATCGACGTGGCGATCCCCGTCAAAGGCACCGCGCCCTATGTCGCGACGCTGCGCTATTCGGTGCAGGGCCCGGTCGTGTCGCACGATCCGGCGAAACGCCGCGCCAGCGTGCTGGCGTCGATCGCGATGCAGCCGGGCGGCGGCGGCGCCTTCGCGATGGTCGCGATCAATCTTGCGCGCGACTGGGCGTCGCTGCGCAAGGCATTCCGCCTCCACCCTTCGCCGACCAATTTCCACTACGCCGATACGGCGGGGAATACCGGGTGGCAGGTGATCGGCTTTGCCCCCATCCGCAAGCGCGGCGACGGGCTGTTGCCGGTGCCGGGCGACGGGCGCTACGACTGGACCGGGATGCGTGATTTCGCGTCGCTGCCCAACGAATATAACCCGAAGAAAGGCTGGTTCGCCTCCGCCAACCAGAACAACCTGCCCGCCGACTGGCCGCGCGACCGCATCCCCGCCTTCTCGTTCCGCGCGCCCTATCGCTACGAACGGATCGCCGACGTCCTCGCCGCCCAGCCGAAGCACAGCGTGGCCGACAGCGTGGCGTTGCAGTTCGACACGGTATCGACGCCCGCGCGCCAGTTGCTGGCCGTCCTGCCCGCCACCCCTTCGCCGGCGGGCGACATGCTGCGGCGCTGGGACGGGCGCCTCACCGCCGATAGCGGCCCCGCCGCGCTGTTCGAAATCCTGTGGCGCGACGTGTCGAAACGCGTGCTGGCGGATGTCGTCCCGGCGCGGGGCAAGGCGCTGATTACGGAGATCGATTCGTCGGTGTTGCTGACCATGCTTACCAATCCCCATGGCACGCTGCGCGAAACGGTCCTGGCGCCTGCGCTGGCGTCGGCATGGGCCACCGCCCAGTCGCTGCTCGGCCCCGATCCGGCCAAATGGCGCTGGGGCAGCCTGCATCAGGTCCGCATCGCCCACCCCCTGTCGCGCATCCCCGCCATCGCCGCCGCCTTCCCCCCGATTGAGGGCGGGGCATCGGGCGGCGACAGCTACACCGTCATGGCCCGCTGGCTGGGCGATGGCCCCGGCTGGCGTGTCGGCGGCGGGGCCAGCTATCTGCAGGTCATCGATGTCGGCGCATGGGACAATTCGGTGTTCCTGAACCTGCCCGGCCAGTCGAACGATGCGCGCAGCCCGCATTATCGCGACCAGGTTGCGCCATGGATCGCCGGACGCCCCCTGCCGCTGCTGTTCAGCCGAAGCGCGGTGGACGGAAAGGCCGCGCGCCGTGCTACGCTCACGCCCAATTCGCAAAGGAATCGCCGATGACGCGCCTGCCCCTGATCGCCCTGCTCGCCGCGCTTGCGGGTCCGGCCGTCGCCGCAGCACCTCGGGTCGACATCGTGATCCGCGGCGGCACCGTCTATAGCGGGGCGAATGCAGAGCCGATCACCGGCGACATCGAAATCGCCGGCGATCGCATCGTCTATGTCGGCCCGACCCGCCGGACACCGGCGGCGCAGGTGATCGACGCGAAGGGCCAGATCGTCGCCCCCGGCTTCATCGACGCCCACACCCATCCCGACAGCTATATCCGCTCGACCGATGCGAAGGAGCGGCTGAACCTCCCATGGCTGGCGCAGGGCGTGTCGACCATCGTCATCGGCGTCGACGGATATGGCACGCCCGATGTCGCGGAGGATGCGCGCAAGCTGATGGCCGGCGGCATCGGCACCAATGTCGCGCCGTTCGTCGGCTTCGGCGCGGTGCGCGGCCGGGTGCTGGGACAGGACGACCGCGCCCCCACCCCCGCCGAACTGGCCCGCGAAAAGGCGCTGGTGGCCAAGGCGATGTGCGAAGGCGCGTACGGCTTTTCCACCGGCCTGTTCTACGCGCCGCAGAGCTTCGCCAAGACCGACGAAGTGGTCGCCATCGCCCGCGAGGCCGCGATCCGCGGCGGGATGTACGACACGCACCAGCGCGACGAATCCAACTATTCGATCGGCCTGATCAACTCGACGAAGGAAGTGATCGAGATCGGTCGCGAGGCGAAGATGCCGGTCCATATCGCCCATCTGAAGGCGCTGGGCGTCGATGTGCAGGGCAAGGCCCCCGAACTGATCGCCACGATCGAGGCTGCACGGAAAGCCGGACAGAACGTCACCGCCGACCAATATCCCTGGCTGGCGTCCGGCTCCAGCGTCGACGCCTCGCTCGTCCCCCGCTGGGCCAATGACGGCGGCTATCCCCGCCTGATCCAGCGGTTCGACGACCCGGCGACGCTGGCGAAGATCAGGCAAGAAATGGCCGAGAATCTCCGCCGCCGCGGCGGCAAGGATTGGCTGCTGCTGACCAGCGCCGGGATGCCGTGGACCGGCAAGACGCTGGGCCAGATGGCGGACCAGTGGAAGCTCGACCCGATCGACGCCGCGATCAAGATCCTGCGCGTCGCCGATGCGACGGGCAAGGAACCGGCCGGCGTCTCGGTCGCCAGCTTCAACATGATCGACGCCGATGCCGACCTCATCATGCGCCAGCCTTGGGTCGTGACCAGCTCGGACGGATCGAACGGCCACCCGCGCCAATACGCGACCTTCCCGCGCAAATATCAGGTCTATGTCCGCGAGCGGAAGGTCATCACGCTGCGCGACTTCATCCACCGTTCGACCGGCGCGACGGCGGACATGTACCGGGTGGACCATCGCGGTTACCTGAAGCCCGGCTATTATGCCGATGTCGTCGTGTTCGACCCGGTGAACTATGCCCCCCGCGCAACCTATGTGAACCCCCGCATCCCCAGCGTCGGGGTCAAGGCGCTGTTCGTGAACGGCAAGCTGGCGCTGAAGGACGGCGCGACCACCGGCGCCGCCCCCGGCCGCGCGCTGTTGCGCCCGACGCCGAAACAGTGTCCGGCGACCTGACCCGCCCGTCACTCCGGATCAAGTCGAGACCTTCGCGAAACACGCCTCTTGTACCCCGGCGAAGGCCGGGGCCCAGTTGGGGGACGTCGGCAAGGTACGGAAAAGCCTGTCCAACTGGACCCCGGCCTTCGCCGGGGTACGGGATTTTCGAGTGATCGGACCACTTCGCACAGGTCTCGATCTAGTCCGGCGTGAAGACCCCAACCGCAACCTCCGACCACCCCATAACCAACCGCTATACCTCCCCGCGACAGCATGATTGGGCACCCGCCCACCCCCCGCCCTATCCCGGTGTCCCGACAGCCAGCAGGGTGCGCGATGATCCCCGGTCCCTTCCTCCTCTATCTCGGCCATTCCGACGACGCGGTCGGTATCAAGACCTCGCGCGGGGTCGCCACCTTCCGCCCCGACGAATGCGTCGGCGAATGGCGGCATGACGACTGCCCGCTGACCCTCGGCCTGCCACGCATGGATGCCGCACAGGGCCGTGCCGCCGGGGCCAACACGCTGATCCTCGGCATCGCCAATGCCGGCGGCCGCATGGGCGACGCGCTCATCCACGACGCGCTCGCCGCGATCGCGGTCGGCATGAACGTCGCCTCCGGCCTGCACCAGCGGCTGCGTGACGTGCCGCAGATCGTCAAGGCTGCGCAGGACGCCGGCGTCCAGCTGTTCGACGTGCGCGATCCGCCCGCCCACCTGCCGGTCGGCAATGGCAGGCGCCGCGCGGGCAACCGCCTGCTGACGGTCGGCACCGATTGTTCGGTCGGCAAGATGTATTCGACCCTTGCCCTTGAGCGCACAATGGTCGCGCGCGGGATGAAGGCCGACTTCCGCGCCACCGGACAGACCGGCATCCTGATCGCCGGATCGGGCGTCCCCGTCGACGCGGTGGTCGCCGACTTCATCTCCGGCGCGATCGAAACGATCACCCCGGCACGCACCGACGATGGCTGGGACCTGATCGAGGGGCAGGGGTCGCTGTTCCACCCGTCCTTCGCCGGCGTGTCGACCGGCCTGCTCCACGGCGCGCAGCCCCGCGCGATCGTCATGTGCCACGACCCGGCACGCGACCATATGCGTGGCCTGCCGCACTATGCCGTGCCGGGCATCGCCGAATGCCTCGCCGCCAACCTGTCGGTCGCGCGCCTGACCAGCCCGGACGTGCAGGCGGTCGGCATCGCACTCAACACGGTGAAGCTGCCCGAGGACGAGGCCCGCCGTCTGTGCGCCGAAACCGCCGAAGCGCACGGCCTGCCCTGCACCGATCCCTATCGCTTCGGCGCGGACCCGATCATCGACTGGATGCAGACATGCTTCGACATCTCGACGTCGCCCATGACCGTTTCGGCCTGAGCAACCCTTTCCGCATTTCGCGGGGGGTCAAGACGGCGGCCGATGTCGTCACGGTCACGATCGCGCAAGGCGACGTGACCGGCCAGGGCGAGGCCGTCCCCTATGCCCGCTATGGCGAGGGGATCGACGACACGCTGGCCGCGATCCGTGCCGTCGCCCCCTCCATCGCCGATGGCGCCTGCCGCAAGGACCTCGCCGCCCTGCTTCCCGCCGGTGCGGCGCGCAACGCAACCGACTGCGCGCTGTGGGACCTGGAGGCGCGCCTCGCCGGGCGGAGCGTCGCCGCGCTCGCCGGCCTGGGCGAACCGGTCGCGGTGCCCTCCGCCATCACCATCGGCCTCGATACCCCCGATGCGATGGCCCGCGCGGCGGCAAAGGTCGCGACTGTGCCCTTGCTGAAGATCAAGGTCGACCGCACCGACCCTGCCGCGCAGATCGCCGCCGTCCGCGCCGCAGCGCGTGCCCCGCGCCTGATCGTCGATCCCAATGAAAGCTGGACGATCGACACGCTCGAAACGCTGAAGCCTCACCTCCTCGACTGGCGCGTCGACCTGCTCGAACAGCCGCTGCCCGCGGGCGAGGACGGCGCGCTGGCGCAGTTCGACAGTCCGGTCCCGATCGCCGCCGACGAAGCGCTCCACACCGCTGCCGACCTCGATCGCCTTGCCGGCCGCTACGACGTGGTGAACATCAAGCTCGACAAGACCGGCGGGCTGACCGAAGCACTCGTGCTGGCCCGCAGGGCGCGTGAAAAGGGATTCGGGTTGATGGTCGGGTGCATGGTCTGTTCGTCGCTGGGCATCGCGCCTGCCATGCTGATCGCCGGACAGGCCGCCTTCGTCGACCTCGACGGGCCATTGTGGCTGTCCGAAGACCGCCCCGGCGGCGTCACCGACGATAACGGCATGTTGTCACCCCCCGCCCCCGGCTTCTGGGGCAATTGATGCGCCGCTGGTTCGCGATTCCCCTGTGGCAGCGGGTCGTGGGCGCGCTGTTCGCGGGCGTCGCGATCGGGTTATTGTGGCCGGAGGCTGCGGCGGCGATCAAGATCGTCGGCGATCTGTTCGTCCGCCTCATCAAGATGCTGGTCGTGCCCGTCGTCCTCATCACCATCGCCGCCGGCATCGCGTCGCTGGGCGATCCGCGGCGGTTGGGCGGGATCGGCGGGCGGACCGTCGCGCTGTTCGCCTTCACCACATTGGTCGCGGTGTCGGTCGGCATGGGGTTCGGCCTGCTGCTGCAACCGGGCAGCGGCATCGCGCTGACCGGCGTCGCGCCGCATGTACTGGGGCCGCCGGTCACCCCCGCCGACCAGCTGCTCGGCATCGTACCCGTGAACATCGTCGATGCGCTGGCGAAGGGCGACATGCTTGCCATCATCTTCGTCGCGGTCCTGCTCGGTATCGCCAGCGTGGTGTCGGGCGAGGCCGGCAAGCCCGTAGTGGCGCTGCTCCAGGGCCTGTCCGCTGTCCTGCTCCACCTCGTCCGCATCGTGATGGAGGTGACCCCGTTCGGCGTCCTCGCCCTGATCGCCAACGCCGTCGCGGGGGGCGGCATGGCGGTGTTCGTCAACGTCGGCTGGCTGGCGCTGTGCGTCATCCTCGGCACGCTGGCTCAGATGGCGTTCCATGCCGGGCTGCTGCGCTTCGTCGCCAGGCTCCCGGTGGTGCGCTTCTTTCGCGGCATCGTCGACGCGCTGATCGTCGCCTTCTCGACCGCCTCCTCCTCCGCCACACTGCCGGTCGCGCTACGCGTTAGCCAAGACAATCTCGGCATCGCCCGCCCGATCGCCTCGACTGTGCTGCCGCTGGGCGCCAGCATCGGCAAGGACGGGACGGCGATGTATGTCGGCCTGCTCGGTCAATTCGCGTTGCAGGCGCTGGGGATCGTCCCCGACGCGTGGATGCTGGGCGTCATGCTCGCGACCGGCGCGCTTGCCGCGTTCGGCACCGCACCCGTTCCCTCCGCCTCGCTGTTCATGCTCGCGGCGATGCTGGGCGCGGTCGGGGTCGGCGCGGAACAGACCGCGTTGGTCGTCGGCCTCGTCCTCCCGTTCGACCGGCTGCTCGACATGACCCGCACCGTCGCCTCGGCCAGCGCCAACCTGACCGTCGCCACGCTGGTCGCCCGTGCCGAAGACGGGCTGGACGAGGGCCGCTATCGGGGCCAAGTGGCGACATGAACCTGCGCCATATCGAGATTTTCCACGCCGTCTACGTCAACGGATCGGTCAGCGCCGCCGCCCGCGCGCTCAACATCTCGCAGCCCTCGGTCTCGAAAACGCTACGCCATGCCGAGACCTTGCTCGGCTTCGAACTGTTCCAGCGGACCAACAGCCGCCTCGTGCCCACCGAAGACGCCCATGCCCTGTTCGGCGACGTGGCCGACATTCAGGAACGCGTCCGGGCGCTGCGCGAAGCCGGTCGCAACCTGCGCAGCGGCGGCGGCGCGACCTTGCGTATCTCCGCCCTGCCCAGCCTTGCCCTCGGTGCGCTGCCGACCGCCGTCGCCCGCTTCATGGCGAAACGCCCCGACGTCCGCTTCGACCTGCAGACCGTCCATCACGACGACCTGCTGCGCAAGCTGTACGAGCGCGAGACCGACATCGCCATCGCCGCCGAAGTCCCGCGCGGCGCCCCGCTCGGCAAGATGTGGCTCGGCGAAGGCGAACTGGTCGTCCTCTACCGCGACGCCGACCTGCCGAACGCCGCACAGCGGATCGAACTGCCCCAGTTGGTCGGTCACCCCTTCATCACGCTGGCCGCCAGCGGCCCGATCGGCCAGCTCTTCGCGCAGGAGCAGGAACGCCTCGGCATCGAATTGCAGGAGGTGGCATCCGCCCGCACCTTCTACATCGCCGCCGCTCTGGTCCGCGCGGGCGTGGGGTTGAGCATCGTCGACAATTTTACCGCCGAAGCCTCGCTCGCCGACGGCCTCGCGATGCGGGCGTTGAAGCCGTCGCTGACCTTCGACGTCCACGCGATGCACCTGCTCGACCGCCCGCCCAGCGCGCTGGCCAGCGAGTTCCTCGGCGTCCTGCGCGAGGTGATCGAGGCACCGTAAGGCGCGCAAGGAATGTACCCCCAACCGGACCGTACCCCGGCGAAGGCCGGGGTCCAGTTGGAGAGGTCTGGCCGCAAGTTACTAACGTTCGCCAACTGGACCCCGGCCTGCGCCGGGGTACGACAGACGTGACGTCATCCCAGGCTTGATCCGGGGTCCCGCTTCTTCTCGACGACCGGAAGCCCCCACCCACGCTTTCCTACAAACCGCCGCCCCGCTACCCTATGCAGGCTCTTTCAAACCGCCGAACCCCGCCCCAAACCAAACGCCACACGAAAACGCGGCAAGTGTGAACTTCGTGAACTTTGAAATCGCCCCTAACCACTAAACCACTGATCTACCATCAAACCCCGCCACCACCGCATCCCCGGTCGCCGGCCGCAACTCAAAAATCCCGCTGTCGAAATGCCGCGTCGGATGCACCCGGTTGGTCAGCAGCGTCCACGCCAGTCCCCGCTCGAAATCGACCCACAGCCCGGTTCCGGTAAAACCGGTATGGCCGATGGTGCCCGCCGAACAGGCCTGCCCCCCGGACCATCCCGGAAAGCGGATTTCCCACCCGGCCGTCCGGTGCCCCTCGACCGGCGTCCGGATCGCGTCCAGCATCGCCGGCGACGCCCCGCTTCCGTCGAGCAGCCCCGCCGCGAAATCCAGCACCCCGTCGACCGTCCCGAACAGCCCGGCATGGCCGGTCCGCCCGCCCATCGCCGAGCAATTTTCGTCATGGACCTCGCCGACGAGCACCCGTCCGCGCCACGAACAATGCTCGGTCGCCACCGCCGGCCCCGGCGGCGGTCCCCAGCTCAGCCCCGGCCCCAGCGGCAGCGCCTCCAGCCCGGCACCGATGATCCGCTCGATGGCGATCCCCAGCAGGATGAAGTTGATGTCCGAATAGACCGCCGGCCCGTGCTTCCACTCGCGCTGCAACACGAACGCCCGCAGCCGGGCGGGATCGTCGCCATAGGTATAGATCGGCTCGACCGCCGGCAGGAAGGTGCGATGGACCAGGCAATCGCGAAACGTCAGCCGCCGCTCCGCCGCCCCGGCCACGTCATATTGACGGAGGTCGGGGATCGCATCGGTCAGCGGCCGGTCGAGGTCGATCCGCCCCTCGTCCGCTAGTTGCAGCACGAACCGCGTGGTCGCGATCACCTTGCTGACCGACGCCAGGTCGAACCAATGGTCTCGCGTCAGCGGCCGTTCCTCCGGCACACGCTGCGCCAGTCCGGCAACCCGCACCTCCCGCGCACCATCGGCGGTGACGATCCCCAGCGTCGCCCCCGGTATCCGCCCCTCTGCGACAAACCGTGTGGCTTCGCTGAACGCCCGGTCGATCACGCGTCATCCTCCCGCGCGCGAATCTTCGACAGCGCCGGCAGCAACGGGATCGCGGCAAGGCTTACCGCGCCCGACAACAGGAAGAACCCGTCATAGCCGATCACCCCGACCATCGATCCCCCGGCGCCCGCCAGCATCCGCGGCAACAGGAACGCAAAGCCGGTCAGGAACGCATATTGCGCGCCGGGATAGCGCGGGTTCACCAGCAGCGAGAGATAGACGACGAACACCGCGCCCGCAAAGCCGTTGCCGAACTGGTCCAGCGCGGTGGCGACATACAGCGTCACCTCGCTCACCGGCTGATGCGCCAGCCACACAAACCCGAAATTGCCGATCGCCGCGACGACCGCGCCCACCGCCAGCGCCCACAGCATCGGCCGCCGCGTGACCATCCATCCGCCTAAGCCAACACCGACCATGCTCGCCGCCAGTGCGACCACGCCGTCCGCCCGCCCGATCTGGCTGAGCGTATAGCCCAGCCCCTTTATCATCGGCTTGGACAGGTTCAGCGCCAGCACATCGCCCATCCGGTACAGCGAGACGAAGACCATCAGCAGGATCGCGGCATACTGAAACCGCCAGAAGAAATCGACATACGGCCCGATCGCGGTCGAGGTGCGGATCGGCGCAGTCGGCGGTGCCTTACGAATCCACGGCAGCGCGGCGGCCATGGCGACGAACGGGACCATGCACAGCCCCAGCACCCACGGCGTGACATTGCTCTTCGCATCGATCCCGATCGCGGCGGCGGCGCCCAGCAGGACATAACCGACGCCCGCCGTGACGGCACATGCAGCCGCAAGGATGACCGCACCGCCGCCGATCCCGGTCAGCAGTGCGACGATCCGCCCGCCGCCGCGCCCCACCTCCGGCCGCATGGCGCTCAGGATCGGGAACGGCAGGAACGCCGCCACCGCGACCAGCAGATAGGCGATCGTCCACCCGCCATTGTCGGCCAGCAACAGCGCGCCGCTCCCCGCCGCGACCATCGCCGTGCGATATCCCCACAGGTTCGCGGCGACGATCGGCCCCTGCTGGTCCTGCGTCGGGAACAGCTCGATCCGCCACGCATCCGCCGCGACCTCCAGCGTCGTGGTCCAGAAGGCGAGCAGCACTGCGAACAGCGCGGTCACCGGCAGCGACGCATCGTCCGCCGTCCACGCCATCGCCCCCATCGCGCTGACGATGCCCAGCTGCGCCAGCATGATCCACCCGCGCCGCTTGCCCCAGAAGCGGCTGAACCCCGGCACGTCATAGCGATCGAGCAGCGGCGCCCACACGAACTTCAGCGTCGGCAGCAGCTGCACCCACGCAAAGAACCCCAGCACCGTCAACGCCACGCCATGCGCCTGCAGCCTGAGCGCCAGCACGGTCGAGAACATGTAGAAGGGCAGCCCGGCGGCAAAGCCCAGCAGACCGTAGAGCAGCATCGCGCTGCGTCCGGGATGCGGGGCGGCGGCAGGCGGGACCGCAGCGGCGGCGGATGCGGTCATGGCTACTCCGGACACAGGCAAAGCATGAACCTCAAACGATCCGGCGTCGCCGTCAACCGGGCCATGGCCGCCGGTTATACCCCGTGACGCTTTTCGCTCACCCGCGGGGATCAACCCTGAAGATGGCGCTCGACGCGGTGCGGCTGAAGGTCTCCCCCCACACGCGGGGATCAACCCAGGCCAGTTATACAAACGCTTCAATAGGTCCTAAGCTTAGGGCGCATGAGGATTCACAATGCCGTTAGGATGCAATTTACAATATGAAAGGATCGAGACGTACTGACAGACGCCCGATGGGCGAAGATCGAACCGCACTATTGTGCAAACGGACGGACCCCGCTGGAGCGGCCTGGGCAACCGGCTGTTCGTGGAGGCGGTGTCGTGGATCGCGCGCACGGGCAGCTCATGGCGCGATCTGCCGGAGTGGTTCGGGAACTGGAGCACGGTGTTTCGGCGCTTCCGAGACTGGCACCAAGCTGATGTTTTCCGGCGGATATTCGACGCACTGTCGGATGAGCCGGACCTTGAATATGCTATAGTCGATGCAATGATCGTCAAGGTCCAACGTCACGGCCCAGGCGCATAAAGTGGCTCAGAGGCAGGTTATCGGTCGCTCCAGAGGCGTCATGACGTCCGAGATCCTCGCGCTGACCGATGCACTGGGTGATCTGGTGCGCTTTCGCCCGATGCCGGGCCAGCGCCACGACAGCGTCGAAGTCCCGTCGCTGATCGAGGGCATCGCCTTTGCAGGGCTAGTCGCGGACAAGGCGTTGGACAACAACGCTCTCGTCGCTGAACTCGACGATCGCGGTGTGCGGATCGTCCATCTCCCAGCACCCGGCCGTGCGCAGAGGCTCAAGATCGATGCCGCAATCTACGCGTGGAGCTCCTCAACGAGAACTGCTTCTGCAAGCTCAAGCAGTTCCAATGCATCGCCATGCGCGACTGTAAGACCGACCGCAGTTTCTAAGCGATGATCCACATCCTCAATGCCGCCATCAACTTCAGAAGAATCCTCACAGACCCTAAAACGTCACCCATTCCGTCCCGCCGGGGAAAATCACATCCTCCACCTTGTCGCCGATCTTGGTTACCGCCAGCAGCAGCGCCACGACCACGATCAGGTCGAACGCGAGGACCGCGCCCCAGACGAAGGCCGGGTGGAACGGGCCGATCCGGTCGTACCCGTCCTTCGTCACCCGCGGACGGTCACTGAACGCCGCCGCCTTCATTTGATGAGCGCCGCCTGCGCCGCCGCCAGCCGGGCGATCGGCACGCGGTACGGGCTGGCCGACACGTAATCGAGTCCGACCTTTTCGCAGAAGGCGATCGACGCCGGATCGCCGCCATGTTCACCGCAGATGCCGAGCTTGATGTCGCTCCGCGTCTTGCGCCCGCGCTCGGCCGCCAGTTCGATCAACTCGCCCACGCCCTCGACATCGATCGAGACGAACGGGTCGCGCGCATAGATGCCCTTTTCGACATAGGCGCCCAGGAAGCGGCTGGCATCGTCGCGACTGACACCCAGCGTCGTCTGCGTCAGGTCGTTGGTCCCGAACGAGAAGAACTGCCCGGCCTCGGCGATCTCGCCGGCCTTCAGCGCGGCGCGCGGCAGTTCGATCATCGTGCCGACCAGATACTCGATCGTCCGCCCCTTGTCAGCAAAGACCGCCTGTGCGGCCTTGTCGACGACCGCCTTCATGAGTTCCAGCTCGCGCCGGGTGCCGACCAGCGGGATCATCACTTCAGGGATCGGCGCCTCGCCCGACTTCTCCGCGACGATCACCGCGGCCTCGAAGATCGCGCGCGCCTGCATCTCGTAGATTTCGGGATAGGTCACGCCGAGGCGACACCCGCGATGGCCCAGCATCGGGTTGAATTCGTGCAATTCGGCTGCACGCCGCTTCAACTGGTCGACCGCGATGCCGGCGGCCTGAGCCACTTCGGCGAACTCGGCCTCCTGATGCGGCAGGAACTCGTGCAGCGGCGGATCGAGCAGGCGGATGGTGCAGGGCAGCCCGACCATTACCTCGAAAATCTCGACGAAATCGCTGCGCTGTTCGGGCAGCAGCTTGTCGAGCGCTGCGCGCCGGCCCGCTTCGTCCTCGGCCAGGATCATCTGCCGCACGGCGGTGATGCGCGACTGTTCGAAGAACATGTGCTCGGTCCGGCAGAGGCCAATGCCCTCCGCGCCGAAATCGCGCGCGGTGCGGCAATCGAGCGGGGTTTCGGCGTTGGTCCTGATCTTTAGGCGGCGAACGCCATCGGCCCATTCCATCAGCGTGCCGAAATCGCCGGCCAGTTCGGGCTGCACGGTCGCGACGGCACCCGCCATCACTTCACCGGTCGCGCCGTCGATGGTGACGATGTCGCCCTCGCGAATCTCGCGGCCGGCGATCTTCATCACGCCCGCCTTCGCATCGATCGAGATCGACCCCGCCCCCGACACGCATGGCCGGCCCATGCCGCGCGCCACCACGGCGGCATGGCTGGTCATGCCGCCGCGCGCCGTCAGGATGCCGCGCGCCGCGTGCATCCCGTGAATGTCTTCCGGCGACGTTTCGGTGCGGATCAGGATCACCGCGTCGCCCGCGTTCGAACGGCGCTCGGCGGTGTCGCTATCGAACACCGCGATACCGCTGGCGGCCCCCGGCGATGCCGGCAGCCCCTTGGTCAGCACATCGCGCGCGGCCTTCGGATCGAGCGTCGGGTGCAGCAGCTGGTCCAGCGCCTGCGGATCGACGCGCAGGATCGCTTCCTCGCGCGAAATCAGCCCTTCCTCGGCCATGTCCACCGCGATCTTGAGCGCGGCCTTGGCGGTACGCTTGCCCGAACGCGTCTGCAGCATCCACAGCTTGCCCTGCTGCACCGTGAATTCGATGTCCTGCATGTCGCGGTAATGCCGCTCAAGCCGGTCGAACACGGCGGCCAGCTCGCCATAGGCGTCGGGCATCGCCTCTTCCATCGACAGCGGCTTGGCGTTCGCCGCCGCCCGCGCGGCGGTGGTCAGGTATTGCGGCGTACGGATACCCGCGACCACGTCCTCACCCTGCGCGTTGATCAGGAATTCGCCATAATAGGCGTTCGCCCCGGTCGACGGATCGCGGGTGAAAGCGACGCCGGTGGCGCTGGTGTCGCCCATATTGCCGAACACCATCGCCTGCACGTTGACCGCCGTGCCCCAGTCGCCTGGAATATCGTTCAGCCGGCGATAGACCTTGGCCCGATCCGCCTGCCACGACCCGAACACCGCGCCGATTGCGCCCCACAACTGGTCCTGCACGTCCTGCGGGAACGGCTTGCCCCACAGCTCGACCACGATGTCCTTGTACTGCGCCACCAGCTCGCGCCAGTCGTCGGCGGTCAGGTCGGTGTCGAGATAATAGCCGCGATCTTCCTTCGCGATTTCCAGCGCTTCCTCGAACCGGCCATGGTCGAGTTCCAGCACCACGTCAGAATACATCTGAATGAACCGGCGATAGCTGTCCCAGGCGAAGCGGGCATCGTCGGACACCTTCGCCAGCCCCTCGACCGTCTGGTCGTTCAGGCCGAGGTTCAGCACTGTGTCCATCATCCCCGGCATCGATACCCGCGCGCCCGAACGTACCGACACCAGCAGAGGATCGCCATGGTCGCCGAAGCGCTTGCCGGTGATCCCCTCGATATGGGCGATGCCGGTCGCGACTTCATCGCGCAGGCTGTCGGGGAAGCGCTCGCCGTCCTCGTAATAGCGGGTACACATCGTCGTCGCGATGGTGAAGCCCGGCGGCACCGGCAGGCCGATCGACGCCATTTCCGCCAGGTTCGCACCCTTGCCGCCCAGCAGCGTCTTGTCGCCCGACCCCCCGTCCGAAACCCCGCCGCCGAACCGATAGACATACTGCGTCATGCTCGTTCCCTTTCCATCCGGGACCGCGAGGGCCACGGGGTTTGGTAGTGCCAACGGGCGACGAATCACCCCCCGTTCCCCACCCCGTTAAACGGGTTAAACCGATTGGTCAGCCCTCGATCTTCGAAAAATCGGCAACCCGGTGTACGGCGTCGCGGACCCGTGCCAACAGCTTGAGCCGCGCGGTGCGCTTATGCGGGTCGGCATCGTTGACCGTAACGTCGGTGAAGAACGCATCGATCGGTGCACGAAGACTGGCGAGCGCCGCCATCGCCCCGGCGAAATTCTCCGCCTCGATCGCCTGTTCCGCCCGTGGCTCGGCCACGTCGAGCGCCGCGATCAGCGCCGCTTCGGCCGGTTCGCGATCATAGGCGTTCGCTTCCCGCTCGGCCCGCGCCAGTTCGGCCACGACCGGCGCGAAATCGGGGTCTTCCACCATCGCCAGCGGGTCTTCCTCGCCGGTTTCAGGAATATGCCTGCTGGCGCCCGGAGCTTCCTTCTTCAGGATGTTGGCGGCGCGCTTGTAGCCGGCGAGCAGGTTCGTGCCGTCTTCGGTGGTGACGAAGGCTTGCAACGCGTGGACCCGGGCGAGCAGGCGGACGAGATCGTCCTCGCTGCCCAGCGCGAACACCGCGTCGATCAGGTCGTGACGGACGCCCGCCTCACGTTGCTGGACTTTCAGGCGGTCGGCGAAGAAGTCTAGTAGCCGCATAGCGTTCTGGACTAGTTCAGTTGCTTTCGATTTGAAGGCGTCGTTAAACGCAATTGCATCAACAACGCGATCAAAATCGACAGATTGCAGAATCCCTGCACGGTCGAAAGCTTCATAGTCGCGCCTAAAAGTCGCAACGCGATCCAACGGCCCGCTAAGACGGTTCATGAACTGAATGAAATAGTCAGACTGAAAGACTGCATTCAACGGCAGTCTAAATCCCGTTGCATCCAGCGCGCTGACCATAGCGATAGCCGCTCGACGAAGCGCAAACGGATCTTTTGATCCAGTCGGCGGGAGATCGATCGCAAAAAAGCCGATTAGCGTATCCAGCTTGTCCGCCAACGCCACGGCCACCGTCACCGGCGCAGTCGGAACATCATCCCCCTGCCCGACCGGCTTGTAATGATCGCGCACGGCCTCGGCGACCTCGACCGGCTCACCCTGCGCGGCGGCGTAATAGCCGCCCATCAGCCCCTGCAATTCGGGGAACTCGCCGACCATGCCGGTGACGAGATCGGCCTTCGCCAGTCGTGCGGCGCGCTCGGCGTGCGCCGGGTCCCCGCCCTTTACGACGCCGCTCTCGACCAGCCACCGCGCCAGCTTCGCCACTCGCTCGACCTTGTCGGCGACCGTGCCCAGCTTCTCGTGAAACACGATCTTTTGCAGCTTCGGCAGCTGGTCCTCCAGCCGCGTCTTCAGATCGGTTTCGTAGAAGAATTTCGCGTCCGACAGCCGCGCCGCCAGCACCTTGGCATTACCCGCGACGATCCGCTCGCCGCCATCCGCCGCGTCGATATTCGCGGTGCAGACGAACGCATTGGCCAACTGCCCCGCGCCATCACGGCAAACAAAGTACTTCTGGTTCACCCGCGCGGTCAGCTGGATCACCTCCGGCGGCACGGCGAGGAACGCCTCGTCGAAGCTGCCGAGCAGCGGCACCGGCCATTCGGTGAGGCCGGCATTTTCCGCCAGCAGCCCCTCATCCTCGACCAGCGTCAGGCCCGCGCCCTGCGCCGCCATCTTGGCACCGACCGCGATGATCGCAGCGCGCTCATTCTGGTCGACGATGACATGGGCGTCGCGCAACGTCTCGACATAGCTGTCCGCCGACGTAATCGTCACCGGGCCGTCGTGGTGGAAGCGATGCCCCATCGTCTCCGCGCCGCTGGTCACGCCCGCGACCTCGCACGGCACGACCGCAGTCCCGAACAGCGCGATGATGCCCTGCAACGGCCGTACCCAGCGTGGGGACTCCGGGCTGAGCGAGGCCGTGCCCCAGCGCATCGACTTGGGCCACGGGAAGGCGCGCACGATCGCGGGGATGGCGGCCGACAGAACCGTCGCCGTCTCACGCCCCGGCACCTCGGTCACCGCAAACAACACGCCGTCCCGCTCGGTCAACTGCTCCCGCGTCAACCCGGTCTTGCGCAAAAACCCTTCCAGCGCCTGCGGCGGCGCCGACGCGCGCGGCCCCTTCACTTCCTCCCGCACCGGCTCGGTTGCGTCCGGCAAATCATGCGCGATCAGCGTCAAACGGCGCGGTGTCGCATAGGTCGTGATCCGCGGCGCAGCGATTCCGGCCTTCGCCAGTTCGCCAACGAACAGCTTGGCGAGGTCCTCGCGGGCCTTGGTCTGCATCCGCGCGGGGATTTCCTCGCTGCGCAGTTCGAGCAGAAAATCGGTCATGCCACCCACCCCGAATACTTCGCTTGCCACGCGGGCGTCTGCGTCTCGATGAACTTCGCGCAACTGGCCTTCGCCAGATCGCGCACCCGGCCGATATAGGCCTGCCGCTCAGCCACGGAGATCACCCCGCGGGCGTTCAGCAGGTTGAACACATGGCTCGCCTCGATCGCCTGTTCATAGGCCGCGATCGGCACGTCGTTGGCCAGCGCATTCTCGCACTCCGCCGCCGCCTTCCTGAACAAATCGAACAGGCCGTCTGTATCGGCGACCTCGAAATTCCATTTCGACATTTGCCGCTCGTTCTCGAGGAACACGTCGCCATAGGTGACGCCGGCGTCATTGAACGCCAGGTCGTACACGCTGTCCTTGTCCTGGATATACATGGCGAGGCGTTCGAGGCCGTAGGTCAGCTCGCCCGCGACCGGCTTGCAGTCGAACCCACCCATCTGCTGGAAATAGGTGAACTGGGTGACTTCCATCCCGTCGCACCACACTTCCCAGCCCAGGCCCCATGCGCCCAGCGTCGGCGATTCCCAGTCGTCCTCGACGAAGCGGATGTCGTGTTGCGTGAAGTCGATCCCGATCGCCGCCAGCGACCCAAGATACAGCTCCTGCAGATTGGGCGGCGAAGGCTTCAGGATCACCTGATACTGGTAATAATGCTGCAGCCGGTTCGGGTTCTCGCCATAGCGGCCATCGGTCGGCCGGCGCGATGGCTGGACGAAGGCCGCATTCCACGGTTCCGGCCCCAGCGCGCGCAGCGTCGTCGCCGGGTGGAACGTCCCCGCCCCCATCCGCATGTCATAGGGTTGCAGGATGACGCAACCCTTGTCGCTCCAATAATCGTGGAGCGTCAGGATCATTTTCTGGAAGCTGAGCGGGGCGGACATGGTTTCGCCTTTGAATGCAGGAATGTCCCGCGCCTAGCCGGATCGCCGATCACCGGTCAAGCGAACCGGATGTCAGGTCTTGGCGACACGATGTCAGGTAGTATTGACATAACGGCCGAATCGACAGATAGATAGTCAGGTAAACACGACACATTGTCGCTGATCGTTGACATGGAAGGCCTAGCGATGCCCCGCCCCGACACCCAACGCTGCACGCTGTTCGTCGTCGCGCTGTGCGCCGCCGTCGCCGCGATGGCTGCCAACCGCAACGACCGGGCAGTACCGCCAGCCGCACCAGCCAGCGGCATTTCCTTCGCCGCCGAGCTCGGTGATGCGGCGGTGTCGCTATCGTGGCGGTGAGCGGTTCGTGAAGAACCGGCTGAAGATTTTGCGCGCGGAACGCGACTGGAGCCAGGCCGAACTGGCCGGCCGGCTGGACGTGTCGCGACAGGCGGTGAACGCGATCGAAACCGGCAAGCACGACCCGTCGCTGCCACTAGCGTTCCGCATGAGCCGGTTGTTCGGCCTGCCGATCGAACAGATTTTCGAGGATGACGTCGATGGTTGAAGAATGGGGCACCGCCCGCGAACGGCAGCGCCAGCGGCGGCGCCGGACGCTGATGATTATGGCGATTGTAACGGCCGCGCTGGCTCCGTTGCTCGCCGTCTTCCTCCTTGGCCTCGTGGAGGGATTCAGCGGCGCATATGACCCTGATCGGGCGATTCAAACGCGCAGCCATGCCGGCTACATCGCCACGGCCATCGCGCTGCTGGTCGTGCTGGTCGTCAAATATCGGATGTGGCGCAGCTCGGACGAGGTCGAACGACAGCAGGTAACGGCCGCGCTGGCAATGGCGGGCATTGTCGCGCTGGCTTCGCTGCCGGTGCTGTCGCTGGCGGAACAGCCGCTGGGGTTCAAGTTTCCCGCGCTGATCGGCTGGGCCATCGCCATCGCCGCGCTGGTCACGACCCGCATCGTCCAGCGCCTGCGCGGATGATCGCCCGGATCGTCGCCGCACTGTTCGGCTGGCTGTCGCTGGCCAGCCCGGTCGCGGCCCCGGCAGCGCTCAGGCCCGCCCTATGGGTCGCGCGCGACGGTGACACGACGATCTGGCTGTTCGGCAGCGTGCATCAGCTGCGGCCGGGTACACCGTGGCTGACCGGGGCGGTGGCGAACGCCTTTGCCGACAGCGACGTCCTCACCCTCGAAATCGCACCGGCCACGTCGGATGCGATGACGCGGGCGCTGGTGAAGGTCGCACCGGTCCGCCCGGCACCGCTGCCGTCCGACCTCGACCGACGCCTGCGCAGGCGCGCGCGCGACCTCGGCTTTCCCGCACAGGCTTTCGACGCGACCGACCCGTGGTTCGCCGCGACCACCCTCGCTGCCCAGCCGCTGGCCCGTGCCGGCTACACCCCGGCCCCCGCGCCCGAAACGCTGCTGGCGCGACTCGCCGATCGCAGCGGCACCGCGATCGAGCCACTCGAAACGCTCGACCGGCAACTCGGCATCTTTGCCGCCCTGCCGCAACCGGCGCAGCGTACCATGCTCGCCCGTGTCCTTGCCGATCCCGATCCGGTGCCGGCGATGGACCGTATCGTCGCGACCTGGGGCCGGGGCGACGTAGCCACGCTCGACCGGTTGCTGGCGAGCGACATGGACGAAGCCGGCCCGGCGGTCCGCACCGCGCTGCTCGACCGGCGCAACGCCGCATGGGCCGGGATGATCGCCAGGTGGATGGGCAAGCCGGGAACGCGGTTCGTCGCGGTCGGCACGGGACACCTGACGGGGCCGGGCAGCGTGCAGGCGCGGTTGCAGGCGATGGGGGTGGCGGTGACGCGGGTGCGGTAACGCCCCCAAACCTTGCCTTACGCCACGAACTCCCCTATGCGCCCGCGCTTGTTCGTGCCGGGGTCATCCCTGGAGGCCCGGCCGCGCAAGACACATGAACCAAGCATTCTAAGGAAGACATGATGAGCGATACGCTGCACCTGTCGGCCGAGACGCGCGATCGGGCAGGCAAGGGAGCCTCCCGTGCCCTGCGTCGCGATGGCCGCGTCCCCGCCGTGATCTATGGCAACAAGCAGGATCCGGAAAGCATCCACCTGAACGCGCGTGAGCTGATGAAGCAGCTGATGACCGGCCACTTCATGAACTCGGTCATCATGGTCGATGTCGGTGGCAAGAAGGTGCGGACGCTGGCCAAGGACGTCGCCTTCGACGTCGTCACCGACCAGCCGATCCATGTCGACTTCCTGCGCATCGCTAAGAATGCGACGGTAACCGTCGCCGTGCCGGTGGTGTTCACCAACGAAGACGACGCGCCCGGCATCAAGCGGGACGGCGGCGTGCTGAACGTCGTTGCGCACGAAATTGAACTGACCGTCGAAGCGTCGAACATCCCGACCGAGATCGTCGTCGACCTGACCGGCCGCGAAGTCGGTGAATCGATCCACCTGTCGGACGTCAAGCTGCCGAACGGTGCCGAGGCGACTGCTTCGGAAGACGCCGTGACCGTTGCGACGATCACGCCGCCGACCACGCTGACCGCCGAGGACGAAGCGCTCGACGCCGAAGTCGCCGAAGCACAGTCGGCCGAAGCCGCTGCTGAAGCCGAGGCGGACGAAGCCGACGCCGAAGGCGAGGACAAGGCCGAGGGCTGATCCGCCCCGCCTTGCGCAGCTTTGGGGAGCGGGATGGCCGAGGTCGTTCCGCTCCCTTTTGCGTTCGGGGGAGCCGGCCCCCGACTGAGGCAGCGCGCTTCCCATCCGGAACGTGACCAAAGCGCTCACACCCGCTACAGCCGCGCGCCACCCACCCGAAGGACCCCGCAATGCAGCTCTGGACCGGCCTGGGGAATCCCGGCCCGCAATATGCGATGCATCGCCACAATATCGGCTTCATGGCGGTCGACGCGATCGCCGAGGTCCATGGCTTCGCCGCACCCAGACGCGCCTTTCAGGGCTGGGTACAGGAAGGACGGATCGGGTCGGAAAAGATCCTGCTGCTGAAACCCGGCACCTATATGAACGAAAGCGGCCGCGCGGTCGGCGAAGCGATGCGCTTCTACAAGCTGGCACCCGCCGACGTGACCTTGTTCCACGACGAACTCGATATCGCGCCGTTCAAATTGAAGGTAAAGGTCGGCGGCGGCCATGCCGGGCATAACGGGCTGCGTTCGACCGACGCCCATATCGGCCCCGACTTCCGCCGCATCCGCCTCGGCATCGGGCATCCGGGACACAAGGATCGGGTAACCCCCTATGTGCTGGGCAATTTCGCGAAGGCGGAACTGGACGACCTGACCGACCTGCTGGGCGCGGTCGCAGCGGAGTCGCCGTGGCTGGCCGCGAACGACGATGTGCGCTTCATGAACGAGGTCGCGCGGCGGATGGGATAAGCGCAGTGTCCGGCGCCCCCGACCACCTCTCGCCCCCCCCAACACCGCAAGATCGGTCGAGCGCCCCGCCCCTTCCCGTGTGCATATGCCCGTGCCACACAAGGAACGGACATGACGGCGAACGCCTCCCCCTATCACGACCGGATGCAGCGGGCGCTCGACCATATCGACCGGCATCTCGACGACGATCTCGACCTTGCTCGCATCAGCGCGGTCGCAGCCTTCTCGAAATATCATTTCCACCGCCAGTTCGTCGCGACCTTCGGCCTGCCGGTACAGCGTTACGTCCAGCTCGCCCGGTTGCAGCGGGCATCGCACCGGCTCGCCTTCCACGGCGACCGCGTGACCGACGTGGCGCTCGATGTGGGATATGATGCGCCCGATGCCTTTGCCCGCGCCTTTCGCCGGCGCTTCAGACAATCGCCATCGTCCTTCCGTTCCGTGCCCGACTGGGCACCGTGGCGCGCGGCGCTCCTGCCGCTGGATCTTGCGAGGAACCGATCCATGCCGACCTACGACGTCACCCTGCGCGACTTTCCCGACACCCGCGTTGCGATCCTGTCCCATGTCGGCGACATGGCGACGATCGGCGACACCATCCGCCGCTTCATCGCGTGGCGACGTGCGAACCGCCTGTCACCGGCGGACCATGCGACCTTCAACCTCTTTCACAGCGATACGCAGGCGTTGGCGGCCGGCCCGGTCCGCATCGACCTGTGCGTCGCTACCGATCGCGTATTTCCGCCAGAAGACGGGGTTACCATCGGCCTGATCCCCGGCGGCCGCTGCGCCGTGGTGCGGTTAAGAGGCCAAGCCGACGACCTCGAGGCCCCGGCGCTCCATCTCTATCGCGACTGGCTGCCCGATAGCGGTGAGGAACTGCGCGACGTTCCGCTATTCTGCCAGCGGGTCCGCTTCTATCCCGACGTGGCGGAACGCGACGCGATCACCGACCTGTTCCTCCCCTTGCGATAGCGGGGACGGTACACGGCGTACCGGGCGTGCCGAGCGCAGGCAAACATCCCTTAACCAATATGCCCCAAGGTCTCGGCATGGCCCGATCCACCGAATCCGTTGCGCGCGTAATGCGCTCCGTGATCCTTTCGATGCTATCGGGCTGCACCTATTTCAGCGCTGCGTTCCTGTCGCTGACGTTGACGCTGGGCAATGACGGGATCGCCACGCTGTGGCCGCCCAGCGGTATCCTGCTCGCGGTCCTGCTGCTGGCACCGCGCGAACGGATCGCGTGGCACGTGGTTGCCGCAACTATCGGTGCGCTGGCCGCCAACCTGGCGATCGGTAATCCGCCAGCAACCGCGCTTACCTTCGCCGTCGCCAATATCAGCGAATCGATCCTGGCGGTATGGCTGCTGCGCCGGGACGGCCGGCGCGGCACCGCCTTTCTCGACCAACGCGACCTGTTGCGGTTCGGCAGCGCGGCCCTGGCCGGAACCATGCTCAGTGCAACGATCACGACGACCACGCTCCCACTCATACCCGAACGGCTTGCCTTGTTCTGGCTGTCGTGGCTGTCGACGGACCTGCTTGGCATCTTCGTCGTGGCGCCGGTCATCCTGATCTTCGGTCGGGCGCTGTATCGCCCGCGCGTCCAGGCGATACCGCAATCGATCGCCAGGACGATAGCCGTCTTCCTCCTGATCGCGGTCGTCTCGGCGATCACCTTTGCCCAATCGAGCTATCCGCCCCTGTTCGCGCCGATGCTGGCCGTGCTGCTGGCCGCGTTCTGGCTCGGCCCGCTGGGCGCGGCGGGCGGGGTGATGATCGTGGCCATGCTGTCGACCACGGCCCTGGCGCTCGGCATCGGGCCGATTGCGCAGGACGATATCGGGCCGCTCGAACGCAGCCTGTTGCTGCAATGCTATCTGCTCACCACCTTTGCCGCGTCGCTGCCGATCGCGACCCTGCTTGCCGCACGCGACCGGCTGCTTGCCCGGCTGGCCGAAAAGATGCGGCTGCTCGAACTGGCCGAAAGCGCGGCACAGGTCGGCCACTGGCGTCTCGACACCGGCAAGCAGCGGGTCACCTGGTCGCAGGAGGTGTATCGCATCCACGGCATCCCCGATACCGTGCCCCCGACGCTCGGCTCGGCACTGGACGCGTATCATCCCGACGACCGCGCGATGGTGACGGACCAGATCGAACAAGCGATGGCCAACCATGCCGGGTTCGAATTTCGCGCGCGGATCGTCCGGCCCGATGGCGAAGTGCGTCACGTCTTTTCGCGTGGGGAAATCGATCGGATCAACAATGACGGATCGGTATGCCTGTTCGGCATCATCCAGGACGTCACGGTGCAGGTCGCGCATGAAACCCTGCTCGACGACGCCCGGCTCCAAGCGGAGGAAGCCGCCCGCATCGCCACGATCATGGCCGAAACCGACCAATTGACCGGCATCGCCAATCGCCGCCGCACGCTGGCTGCGCTGGAACGCGCGGTGTCGACCTCCGACGCAGATGGCGGCCCGGTGTCGATCGCGATCTTCGACATCGACCATTTCAAGCAGGTCAACGATCGCTATGGCCACGCCACCGGCGATGTGGTGCTGCAACGCGTCGCGCACATCGCCACCGCCGAGTTGCGCAAGGCGGACGTGATCGGTCGGTTCGGCGGGGAGGAATTCGTCCTGCTGCTGCCCGACGCCACCACGGCCACGGCGTTGCGCGTCGCCGAACGGATCCGCCGCGCGATCGAAGCGGGCGCCGATCGGCCACCGGTGACGATCAGCGTGGGCGTCGCCGAACGACTGCCCGGCGAAACCACCGAAGCCTTGCTGCGCCGCGCCGACCAGGCATTGTACGTCGCCAAGCGCGAGGGGCGCAACACGCTGCGCCTAGCCGCCTGACCGGCAATCGAGGGCCGCTTTGCAGGATCATCCTTAGCGGTCATGGGTCCCCGACCTTGCCCCGTCGCGTGCCGGAAAGGTACACCCACGCAATGACCCGTTTGATCCAATGGCTTACCGGCCTGCTCCTCCTGTCGCTCGGCACCGTGGCACAGGCCGCCCCGCACTGCTCCCTCGCCCCCGGCGGCGACCGACAGGTCGTGGTCGGCCCGGACGGTCGCACGGTACTGATCCACCTGCCCCGCGCCCAGGTACCGGAAGCACCTGCCCCGCTGGTCATCCTGCTCCACGGCAGCGGCAGCACCGGCGCAGCGATGTTGCGTGATTCGAGGCTGGCCGAGGCGGCGGATCGGCACGGCTTCATCGTCGCCGCGCCCGATGCTGGCATTGCCCATGACAAGGGCTTCGTCTGGAACATTCCCGGCGTGCCGACTGTCGCCGGCACGGTTCCCGGCCCCGATGCGCCCGACGATGTGAAGTTCATCGGCGCGCTGATCGATCAGCTGGCTGCGCAAGGCTGTGTCGATCCGGGGCGGGTCTATGCCACCGGCCTGTCGGGCGGCGGGCGGATGACGTCGTGGCTCGGCTGCGTCGCGACCGATCGCTTTGCCGGCATTGCCCCCGTGGTCGGGCTGCGTGCCGGCAACCCGCTCGCCAGCGACCCCGCCCGCCCCGATCCGACGACCTGCCGTCCGTCGAAGCCGCTGCCGGTCCTTGCCTTTGCCGGCGACGCCGACACCACCAACCCGATCCAGGGCGGAGGCGCCAGATACTGGTCCTACACCATGCACGCTGCCGAAATGCGCTGGGCCGGCCTCAACGGCTGCACCGCCGCGCCCACCACCCGCTGGGTCGCGCCCAAGGTGTATGAGGAACGCTATACCGGCTGCCGCAACGGCGCGGACGTCGCGGGCAGGATCACGGTCGGTGGCGGGCATAGCTGGGTCGTCGACAATGACGCGCTCTGGGCGTTCCTGTCGCAGCACCGCCGCTGACCCTTTCCAAAACGTGTCCGATCGGCCAAGCCGCATCCATGACCGTCCGCACCCTGTTCCCGACCCAGCTCTACGAAGCCGATCTCGCCGATGCCCAGCTGGTCGATGAACTCGACGCTTCGGTCCGCGCGCTGGCCGAAGAGGATATGGCGGGTCGTCGCTGGTCGAAGGAGCATGGCTATCGCGGCTATACCTCCTATGCCTCGCTCAACGACCTGCCGCTGCGCGACCCGGTGTTCGCCGACCTGAAGCGCGTCCTCGATCGTCATGCCGCGAAGTTCGCCGCGGCGTGCGGCATGGAACTGGCCGGGCGCAAGCTGAAGCTCGACAGCCTGTGGGTGAACCTGCTGAAGCCCGGCGGCGGCCATTCCGGTCACCTCCACCCGCACAGCGTCGTGTCGGGCACCGTCTATGTCGCCGTTCCCGAAGGTGCCGGTGGCATCCGGTTCGAGGACCCCCGGCTGCCGATGCTGATGGCCGCACCCACCCGCCCCGGCACGTTCGAAACCGTCGCTCCCCGGCCGGGCACACTGCTGCTATGGGAAAGCTGGCTGCGCCACGAGGTCATGCCCCATGCCGGCAAGGGCGAACGGATCAGCGTCAGCTTCAACTATCGTTGGTAGCAAATCGGCGCGGCAGGCGCTAAGGGGCGGGCTTTCCATCATCACCGGGATTGCACCAAGTGGGTTTTCGCTGCGGTATCGTCGGGCTGCCGAATGTCGGCAAGTCCACCCTGTTCAACGCGCTGACGCAGACTCAGGCGGCACAGGCGGCCAATTATCCCTTCTGCACGATCGAGCCGAACGTCGGTAACGTCGCCGTTCCGGACCCCCGGCTGGATTCGCTGGCGCAGATCGCCAGCTCGGCCAAGAAGATCGAGACGCAGCTGGCGTTCGTCGACATCGCCGGCCTGGTGCGCGGCGCGTCGAAGGGTGAGGGGCTGGGCAACCAGTTCCTGGGCAATATCCGCGAGGTCGATGCGATCGTCCACGTCCTGCGCTGTTTCGAGAATGACGACATCCAGCATGTCGACGATCGCGTCGATCCGATCGCCGATGCGGACACGGTCGAAACCGAACTGATGCTGTCCGATCTCGAGTCACTCGAAAAGCGCGTGCCCAACCTGACCAAGAAGGGCCAGCAGGGCGACAAGGAAGCCAAGGTCGCCGCGGTCGTACTCGGCCGCGCGCTCGACCTGCTGCGCGAAGGCAAGCCGGCCCGCCTGACCGAGGTCAAGGACGAGGAAGAGGAACGCCACTTCGCGCAGGCGCAGCTGCTCACCGCCAAGCCGGTCCTCTATGTCTGCAACGTCAACGAGGAAGACGCCGCCGAAGGCAACGCGCTGTCGGCAAAGGTGTTTGCCAAGGCGAAGGCCGAAGGTGCCGAAGCCGTCGTCGTTTCCGCCGCGATCGAGGCGGAGATCGCGACGATGGAACCGGCCGATCGGGCCGAGTTCCTGTCCGACTTGGGCCTTGCCGAAACCGGCCTCGCCCGCGTGATCCGCGCCGGATATTCGCTGCTGCACCTGCTGACCTTCTTCACGGTCGGTCCGAAGGAAGCCCGCGCCTGGACCGTGTCGGTCGGGGCCAAGGCACCACAGGCGGCGGGCGAAATCCACAGCGATTTCGAACGCGGCTTCATCCGCGCCGAAACCATCGCCTTTGCCGATTATGTCGCGTGCAAGGGCGAAAGCGGCGCCCGCGATGCAGGCAAGCTGCGTGCGGAGGGCAAGGAATATGTCGTGCAGGACGGCGACGTGATGCTGTTCCGCTTCAACGTCTGACCCTTCATCACGGCGTCATCTTCTAGCGATATATTGTATCGTCATGCGGTTCCCTTCCCTGTTCGCTGCGCTTGCCCTGCTGGGCGGTTGCGCTGGTCATTCGCTCCCCGTCCGGTCGCCCATGGCGGCCGTCAAAACGCGTACGCCGGTCACGATCCTGATCGGGATCGATGGCGCGCGACCGGACTATCTGTCGCCTGCGGTCACGCCGACCTTGTCGCGGCTGGCGGCGGATGGCGTTTCCGCGTCGATGCAGCCCTCCTTTCCGACCAAGACCTTCCCCAATTTCTGGACGATCGCGACCGGCGTCCGTCCCGACAAGAGCGGCATCGTCGGCAACAAGATGGAGGACGCCGCCCGCCCCGGCGAAACCTTCACCATGGAAACCACCGATCCGTTCTGGTGGAACACCGCCAAACCGATCTGGATCGCCGCCGAACAGGCTGGCATCCGCAGCGCGACGATGTTCTGGCCGGGTAGCGAGGTCGCCTGGGGCGGCAGCGGCAAGCCCGACCACGGCGTCTATGCCGGCGGTGCCCATGCGTCCGACTGGCAGGCATTCAATCAGGCGATCGATGCGAACCAGCGCGTCGATGCGGTGATCGACTGGCTGCGCCGCCCCGCCGCGACCCGCCCGCGCTTCGTCACCCTGTATTTCGATGACGTAGATGCCGCCGGACATGAACATGGCCCGCAAGGGGCGGAAACGCGCGCCGCGATGACGCATGTCGATGCCGCGATCGGTCGCTTGCAGCGCGAACTGGCGACGCTGGGGCAACCGGCGGACCTGATCGTCGTCGCCGACCATGGCATGGCGGCGATCGCCACCGACCGCGTCATCGCCCTCGACCGCGTGATCCCGACCGGCAGCTATCGCCTGATCGAAACCGGCCCCTATGCCGCGATCGATTCCACACCGGGCCAGGAACGCGCCTTGGCCGCTGCACTCGCCAGGCCGCATCCGCACATGCAATGCTGGCCCAAGGCCGCGATCCCGGCGCGCCTGCGCTACGGCACCAATCCGCGCGTCGCGGCTTTCCTGTGTCTTGCCGAGATCGGTTGGACGATCGCACCATCCGCCCCCACCCGGCCGGTAACCGGCGGCGCGCATGGCTATGACGACGCCGCGCCGGAGATGCAGGCGATGTTCGTGGCGAACGGGCCGGCGTTCCGTACGGGTGTGAAGCTGCCCTCCTTCCGCAACACCGCGATCCACCCGCTGCTGCGCCGGATGCTGGGTATTGCGCCAGACCCGACATTGGACGGCGACGCCGGGATTGGCGCAGCCGCGCTGCGATAAGACGGATTCAAAGGAGGGGCGTAGCGACCTGCCTCGGCCTGCGCGGAACGCGATCGATCGGATTCCGCTGCTTGGCCTATGGGATCGGCTGGATAGCGATACGCCTGAACCGGGGCGTCGCGGGGATACCGTCACGGGTTTCCGGACCCCGACCGTTGCCGCCACGATCGCAGCCGCATGACACCTGCTGCTATCGTGGGACGGGTGGGCAACCGACACCCCCGGCCCGAACCGTGATGCCTGGGGAAAAATTCAGCCACCTGCCCGCTCAAGGCTTGCAGCCAGCAGGTTTCGGTATGAAACTGGTCCTATGCGCTATTTCGAAGACATCGCCGTCGGCGACACCGCCCGCTTCGGTTCCTACCCCGTTTCGCGAGAGGCGGTGATCGATTTTGCCCGGCAATATGACCCGCAACCGTTCCACTTGTCCGACGAGGCCGCAGCGCAAACGCATTTCGGTCGGCTGGCGGCCAGCGGGTGGCATAGCTGCGCGATGACGATGGCGATGCTGGTCGAACAATGGCGGATCGATCCCGTCGCCAGCCTGGGCGCGGCGGGGATCGACGAGCTGCGGTGGCGGCGGCCGGTATATCCGGGCGATACCCTGCACTGCGAAACCGAGGTGCTGTCGACCCGACCCTCGTCCAGCCGCCCCGAAATGGGCAGCGTCGCCAGCCGGGTGACTGTCCGCAACCAGGACGATCAGGTCGTGATGACCTTCATCTCACAAGCGCTGATCGCAACCCGCGCGGCCGCGCCCGCAACCTGACCGGACGATCATTCCGACCGGGGCGTCCGACGTCCCGACCCGCGCCCTTCCGGGCCGCGGAAGCGACCGCCACCAGGACGAATGCCCTCGGGCCGCTCAAAGCCGCGCGCGGCACCGGCCGGCGGCCCTTCGCGGGATGGCATGGCCGACTGGCTGCTGCCACGCGGCACGTTGCGGAAGCCGAGGCGACCATCGAAACCGGGGCGGCCATCCGGGGCACCCGGTGCGGCGTCCGATCGACCTCGCCAGCCGCCGGGCCGTCCACGATCGCGCGGGACATTCTCGAACCCGCGCCGATCGTCGAAGCCCGGACGGCGATCGCCGCGCCAGCCATCGGGACGACGGGGAATTGGCGACTGGCTGCTGCCGCGTGGGACGTTCTGAAAGCCTGGCCGATTGTCGAAACCGGGGCGCTGACCGTTCCAGCCCGGCCGATCCCAATTGTCCCAGCGCGGCCGGCCGCCACCCCAGTCACCACGCCACCGGTCGCGCCGCTGCTGCCAATAATAGCGCTGGCGATCGTTCCACCGGAACGGCCGGCGATAGCGGTCGTAGACATAATAGCCGGTGCCCGGATAATAATAATCGCCGAACCAACCCCAGTAGGGATCGCCGAAGCCGCCGGCATAATTGTCATAATAGCCGCCATAGCCCCCGCCATAATAGCCGGGCGAGGCATAGCCGACATTGACGCCACCATAGCCATAATCGCCATAGGCACAGGCGGATACGCCCGCCCCCGCCGCAAGGGTCAACAGGATCGCGCGTAGCCGATAAAACATGGGTCTGCTCCCGCAGGCGACGAGCCTGGGCGCGGCGCCGATCATGATGGTGATGGGAAACAACGGTCGGTAGCGACCGCCGGTTCCTGTCCATGCGGCACCATCCGCCACGCCGGCTGAATGGATGCTTTCTCAGGTCGCCCGATCTACCTTCGAAAACCGCTGATATGTTGGCGCTGCCTTCGCGCGGGAATGGTTGGAATCAAGTCACGGTCACGACCCGACAGCGCATATCTGTCCGGCTATGGCCAACGCGCCGGGGCGGCCAGTGCCGCACGCTCCAATTGCCGAGATCCTGCCCGCGAACGAATTGCGCCCGGCAGGATATTCGATCGGGCGCAACCTCGCCCCGAACCCGTCGCGGTCCTCCCTCGCGCCACAGGATGAACGAACAACGCTGGCCCGCGCGAGCCTTGGCACAATCCAGCGCTTGAATGTGTAGCCGGGGCGCCGGGCTTTCGCTTCCCCCTGCCTCGTACCACGACGCGGCCACTCGGTTGCCATTGCCGATGATCGCATTGCGCTGCAAATCGTCCCAGATGGCCGCGCGTAACTGTCCTGCCAGCGGCTCTTCCGGTACGGAAAGGGTCGCCGCAGCGAACAAGGTCAGGGCGATCATGCGATCGGCCCAGCAAAGGCGACCGATCTTGGGCGGCACGGGTCCGGCGAGGCGCCTTCCCGGCAACTCCTCAGCCTCAGACAATCGCCCGCAGGATTTCCAGCGCAATAATGGCAGAGCTTGTTACGCCCTGTGCCGATCAATGCCCTGAAAACCCCACCAACGCGGAAACCGCGATCCCGTCGGCCCGTAACGCATCGGCACCGCCCAGATCGGGCAGGTCGATCGCGAAGACAGCCTGTTCGACCGTGGCGCCCGCCTTGCGCAGCAACCGCACCGCCGCGCGGGCCGTGCCGCCGGTCGCGATCAGGTCGTCGACCAGCAGGACGCGCGCGCCGGGGGCACAGGCATCAGCGTGGATCACGATCCGGTCGGTGCCGTATTCGAGCGCATAATCCTCAGCGATGGTCGCGCCCGGCAGCTTGCCGTCCTTGCGGATCAACAGCACGCCGGCACCCAGCGCCAGCGCGACGGCGGGAGCGAAGACGAAACCGCGCGCCTCGATCCCGGCAACCAGCTCGATCGGTCCCTGCACCGCATCGACCATGCCCTGCACCGCCAGCCGCAGCCCCTCCGGATCGAGGATCAGCGTCGTGATGTCCCGGAACTGGATGCCGGGTTTCGGGAAATCCGGAATGGTACGGATGCGCCGGGCGATCTCATGTCGTCCGACGCCATCCGCGCTACTCAATGCTTCATGTCCCGCCAGATGTTGCGATAGGCACCGAACGCCAGCGCAGTGAAGATCAGCAGGAAGATCACCGCCGCCGCACCCGCCGCGTGACGCGATTCCAGGTTCGGTTCGGCGGTCCACGTCAGGAACGCCGCGATGTCCTTCGCCATCTGATCCTTGGTCGCGCGGGTGCCGTCCTGATACTGGACCTGATCGTCCGCCGTCAGCGGCGGCGCCATGGCGAGGTTCAGCGTGGCGAAATAGGGGTTGTAGTGCAGCCCGTTCGGCGTCTTCGCATCGGGGAACTTCTTGAGCAGTTCCGCTGGCTGGTCACGATAGCCGGTCAGCAGCGAATAGACATAGTCCGGGCCATCGTCGCGCGCCTTGGTCATCAGCGACAGGTCGGGCGGCACCGCATTGTTGTTGGCGGCACGCGCGGCGACATCGTTGGCGAACACCAGCGGGAAGCGGTCCGACGGCAGGTTCTTGCGCGTCGCCGGTTCGCCCGTCTCCGGGTTCACGCTCGGCTGTTCGATCTGCCAGTCGCTGGCGATCGTCTTCACCTGACCTTCGTCATAGCCAAGCTGTTGCAGATCGCGGAACGACACCAGCCGGATCGAATGACAGGCCGAGCAGACTTCCTTGTAGACCTGGAACCCGCGCTGCAGCTGCCGCTTGTCGAACGTACCGAACAGGCCCGCCGACTGCAGCCCGGCATCGCGCCGGTCCTTGATGTGGAATTCATGCTCGGCGGAATGCACCGGCGTGTCGTTGATCATGCCGCCGACGGTCGAGAAGATGCCGAGCAGCAGCGCGAACAGGAAGCCTGCCCCGACGACGAGGTTCAGGTTGCGGGCGAGAAAGCGGGAAGCGAAGGAGAGCATCGTTGTTCCCTTACTCGGCCGCGGCCGGGGTGGCGTGACCATGGGCGGCGCTCTGCGCGGGCGACGTGCCGCCCTCGCCCTTCAGCACCGCTTCGGTGATCGAATTGGGCAGGGGACGCGGACGCTCCATCGCCGACACGATCGGCAGCACGACCAGGAAGTGCGCGAAATAATATCCCGCCGCGATCTGGCTGAGCAGTACCGTGATCGGCGTCGCCTCCGCCCCGCCGAGATAGCCGAGCACCAGCACGTCGACGAGCAGCACGACCAGGAAGATGCGATAGGTCGGACGATAATTGGCCGACTTGACCGGCGACTTGTCGAGCCACGGCAGGAAGAACAGCAGCAGGATCGAGCCGAACATCGCCAGCACGCCCCACAGCTTCGCCGGAAAAATGAAGTCGACGGTGAACGCCTTCAGGATCGCGTAGAAGGGCAGGAAATACCATTCGGGCACGATGTGCGCCGGCGTCGAGAGCGGGTTGGCCGGGATGTAGTTGTCCGGGTGGCCCAGCAGGTTCGGCGCAAAGAAGATCAGCGCGGCGAACACGATCAGGAACACGCCCAGCCCGGCGCCGTCCTTGGCGGTGTAATAGGGGTGGAAGGGCACGGTATCCTGCGGCCCCTTCACTTCCACGCCGGTCGGGTTGTTCGAGCCGGGAATATGCAACGCCCAGATATGCAGGACGATCACGCCCGCGATCACGAACGGCAGCAGATAGTGGAGCGAGAAGAAGCGGTTGAGCGCGGCATTGTCCGGCGCATAACCGCCCAGCAGCCACACGCGGATCGTCTCGCCCACGCCCGGTATCGCCGAGAAGAAGCCGGTAATGACCTGCGCGCCCCAGAAGCTCATCTGCCCCCAGGGAAGCACATAGCCCATGAACGCGGTCGCCATCATCAGCAGGAAGATGACGACGCCCAGCAGCCATACCATCTCGCGCGGCGCCTTGTACGACCCGTAATAGATGCCGCGGGCGATATGCGTATAGACGACGATGAAGAACATCGACGCACCGTTCGCGTGGGCATAGCGGATGAACCAGCCCGACGGCACGTCGCGCATGATGCGTTCGACCGAATCGAACGCGACCGCACCGTTCGCGGCATAATGCATCGCCAGCACGATGCCGGTGATGATCTGCACCGCGAGCGCGGCCCCGGCGAGCACGCCGAAGTTCCAGAAATAGTTGAGGTTGCGCGGTACCGGATAACCGGCGCCGACGGCGTTATAGACCAACCGGGGAAGCGGCAGCTTCTCGTCCAGCCACCGCATCAGCGGCTGTTTCGGTTCGTAATGCTTGGCCCAGGGGAAGCTCATGACTCTCTCCTCAGCCGACCGTCACGACGGTGTCGGACGTGAATGCGTATTCGGGAACGTGCAGGTTCTGCGGCGCAGGACCGGAGCGGATACGCCCGGCGGTGTCGTAGGCCGACCCGTGGCACGGGCAGAAATAACCGCCGTACGGCCCCTTGTTCTCACCCTCGCCCGCGCCCAGCGGCACGCAGCCAAGGTGCGTGCAGACGCCCAGCGTGATGAGCCAGTTGTTTTTGCCCGTCTTGGTGCGCTCCTCCAGCGTCTGCGGATCGCGCAGCGTGCTGACCGGCACGGCATTCGCCTCGGCGATTTCCTTCGGCGTCAGGTTGCGCACGAACAGCGGCTGTTTGCGGAACGTTGCCTTGATCGCCTGTCCCGGCTCGATCGCCGACAGGTCGATTTCGGTCGTGGACAGCGCCAGCGTATCGGCGGCAGGCGACATCTGGTTGATGAGCGGCAGCGCGATCACGCCTGCGCCGACCCCGGCGAATGCCACCGCGCCGATCGACAGATAGTCGCGCCTGCGGGGATTATCCGGCCCGCCGTCGAGCGCAGTCGCGCCGCCTGCGGGTACGTGCTGATCTTCGTCAGTCGCCATTCAACAGCCCTTGTCGTCGGGCGCATTTCGCGCCCTGCCCCTCTCCGGTCGCCTTCGTGGAAGCGACGCCGGACCGATCGGTTTTCCGTCCAGTCGCACGGGTGATAGCCGCGCGTTCGGTCGTTTGCCAATCCCTTTTGCCCTTTTCGCCCCGACGGCATGTGTCATGTTCAGATTGGCGCAAGCGATCACATGGTCTATGCGGCTCGCCTCATGCCTTTTGGTTTCCTCGCGCGTTTCGGGAAGTTCATGCGTCGTCTTGCCCTTTTGCTCGCTGTCATCGCCTCGTTCCTTGCCCTGCCCGCGCTGGCACAGGTCATCGACGTGCCCGGCCGCGAACCGCCGCCGTCGACCACCGACACCCGCAACCTGTGGATCCTCGACCTGTCGACCGGCGGGCGGGTGACGATCTGGCTGCGTCCCGATGTCGCGCCGAAGATGGTCGCGCGGATCAAGACGCTGACCCGCGACAAGTTCTACGACGGACTGACCTTTCACCGGGTGATCGACGGGTTCATGGCGCAGGGCGGCGATCCCGACGGCGACGGCACCGGCGGGTCGAAGCTGCCGAACGTGGACAAGGAGTTCAACTACCTCCCCCATGTCCGCGGCGCGGTCGCGGCGGCGCGTGCCAATGACGAGAACAGCGCGAACAGCCAGTTCTATATCATGCTGGCGCCCAAGCTGGCGCTGGACAAGAAATACACCGTCTTCGGACGGGTGATCGACGGTATGCAATATGTCGACACGATCGAGCGGGGCGAACCGCCGGCGAATCCGTCGCGCATCGTCCACGCCTATATCGCCAGCGACAATCCGCCACCCTATCAGGCCGCAGCCCCGGTCGCGCTGCCCGAAGCCGTCGCGCCGCTGCCCGCGACGATGCCGCGCAAGCCCGCCGCGACCGCACCGGCGGCCAGGCGCCCGCAGCCGACCCGCGCCCGCTAAACGCTCCGCTTTCTCTCATGCACGTCGACCTGTTCGACTTCGAACTACCGACCGACCGCATCGCGCTGCGCCCTGCCGCACCGCGCGACGCGGCGCGGATGCTGGTGCTGGATGGTGACCAGACGCTCGACAGGGGCGTCCGCGACCTGCCATCGTGCCTGCGGCCCGGCGACCTGCTGGTCTTCAACGATACGCGCGTCATTCCGGCGCAACTGGAGGGCCGGCGCGGCGACGCGACCATAGGCGCGACCCTGCACAAGCGCGAAGGCCCGCGCCGCTGGCGCGCGTTCGTCCGCAACGGACGACGGCTGCGCGATGGCGACACGATCGATTTCGGCGCGGGCGTCACCGCGATCGCTGGCGACAAGGGCGCGGACGGCAGCTTCGCGCTGGATTTCGCGGGGGACGAACCGGTCGAGCTGCTGCTGGAACGGGCCGGGCGAATGCCGCTGCCGCCCTATATCGCGTCGAAGCGCGGTGGGGCCGACGCGCGCGATGCCGAGGATTACCAGACGCTGTTCGCACGCGAGGCCGGCGCCGTCGCAGCCCCCACCGCCGCGCTGCACTTCACGCCCGAATTGATGGCGGCGCTGGAGGCGGCGGGGATCGGCCATGCCACGCTGACGCTGCATGTCGGCGCGGGCACGTTCCTGCCGGTGAAGGCCGACGACACCGACGATCACCAGATGCACGCCGAATGGGGCCGGATCGATGCGGCGACCGCCGACCGACTGAACGGGGCGCGCGCCGCCGGCGGCCGGGTGATCGCGGTCGGCACCACCAGCCTGCGCCTGATCGAAAGCGCCACCGATGCACAGGGACAGGTGCAGCCGTTCGAGGGCGACACCGCGATCTTCATCACGCCCGGCTATCGCTTTCGCGGGATCGACGGGCTGATGACCAATTTCCACCTGCCCAAATCGACGCTGTTCATGCTGGTATCGGCGCTGATGGGGCGCGAGCGGATGCTGGCCGCTTATGCCCATGCCATCACCCAGGAATATCGCTTCTATTCCTATGGCGACGCGTCGCTGCTGCTACCCTAACGCAACCTCCGCCGGGTAGTCGGCGGGGGCCGCCAGCAGCCCCTCACGCTTGGCGACGATCACCGGCACCAGCATCTGTCCCGCGACGTTGACGGCGGTGCGGCCCATGTCGAGGATCGGGTCGATCGCCAGCAACAGCCCCGCCCCCTCCAGCGGCAGGCCGAGCGTGGTCAGGGTCAGCGTCAGCATGACGGTCGCGCCGGTCAGACCGGCCGTCGCCGCCGACCCCAGCACCGACACCATCACGATCAGCGCGTAGTCGGCAGCCCCCAGCGGCAGGCCGAAGAACTGCGCGACGAAGATCGCCGACACCGCCGGATAGATCGCGGCGCAGCCGTCCATCTTGGTCGTCGACCCCAGCGGCACGGCAAAGGCGGCATAGGCGGCGGGCACGCCCAGCGCCTGTTCGGTCCGCTCCTGCGTCACCGGCAGCGTACCGACCGAGGAGCGGGTGACGAAGCCCAGCTGGATCGCGGGCCACGCCCGGCGAAAGAACCACAAGGGCGGGATGCGGTGCAGGATCAGCAGCGTCGGATAGACGACGAACAGCACGAGCCCCAGGCCGATATACACCGTCGCGGCAAAGGCACCCAGCGACGACAGCGTGCCCCAGCCATAGCGGACGATCGCATCGCCGATCAGCGCCGCCGACCCGATCGGCGTCAGCGCGATCACCCAGCGCAGCAGCCGCCGCAGGATCATCAACGCGGAGGTGTTGAAGGCGAGGAACGGCTCCCCCGCCGCCCCGACCCGCACCGCCGCCGCGCCGACTGCAATGGCGACGACGATGATCTGCAGGATGTTGAAGCCGAGCGTGGTCGTCGCTGCGCCGTCCGCGACCTTCGTCGATGCGGTCAACCCGAGCAGGTTGGCCGGGACCAGCCCTTTCAGGAAATCGAGCCAGCTGCCCACGGTGGCGGGCTGCGCGGCGCTCGCGATCGGCACCGCGCTATGTAGGCCGGGCTGGAGCGTCAGCGCGAGGACGATACCGATCGAGACCGCGATCAGCGCGGTGAGGGCGAACCACAGCAGGGTCTGTCCGACCAGCCGCGCGGCATTGGGCAGGTCGCGCAGCGCCGCGATCGACCCGACGATGGCGGTGAAGACCAGCGCCGGGACCAGCACCTTGAGCAGTTGCACGAAAATCTGGCCGATGGTGTGCAGTGCGGTGCCGATCGCTCCGTCCGCACCGCCCGCCCGCGCCGCGACCAGGCCCAGCGCAACGCCTGCGGCCATGCCGATCGCGACCTGAATGCCGAAGGACGGCAGGATTTTCCGAGATTTTTGCATGTGCGAACACTTCGGGTGGCAGGCTCTCTGTCACAACGAAGCATTTCTACGATCGCCCCAATGCGGCGTTACAGTCCCTCGCCGCCGACCCAATGCGCGTTGGACAGGTACCGCGCGACGTCCCACACCTGTCGCCGCAGATCGGGGACCGCGACGATTTCCCAGAACGCGCCACGCGTCATCGGTCCGATCGCGAACAGCCGGTCGTCGCTGGTCCCGTCATCGTGCAGCACGCGCCCGGTCACCTCGACATCGATGCCCAGATGTTCGCTGTCGGGACGGATACGCCCCTCCCCGACCAGCGCGGACAGCAACGGATCGTCGGTGCGGGCGACATCCCCTTGCGGCCCGATGCACGAGATCACGCGCGTCGCACGGAGCTGACGAGGGGCCTCCTCCCCGCGCGGCCGCCACGCGACCACGACACCGCCATCATCAGCCTGATGCGCGTCGCAGCTCTTCCCCGCCAACAGCGTCAGCTGCCCGCTTGCCACCATCACCTCGACCCGATCGGCAACGGCGGGGGCCAGGCGGTGGCGGTGAATGTCCCACCATGGCCGCAAATGGCGCAGGAAGCGGCGGCGCTCGACCGGATCGGCCGCTGCCCAGATACCCTGGGTAAACGGCCGCAGTTCGTCGATCGCGCTGCGCCAGCCGATCGCCTGCCCCCGCGTCCGCACCGATCGGACAATTGCCGACAGCGGTGGGCGCGGGCGCTCGACCAGCGGTTGCGGGGACGCCGTGGCCGGCGCGTGCCGATGCGGCAGCAGCCCGCGCCGCGACAGCGCGACGACCCGCCCGCCAAACCCCTGCGCCTCCAGCGACAGCACGACGTCGACCATCGTCAGCCCGGTACCGATCAGCAGTACCGTGTCATCATCGCCCAGGCCTTCGGTCGCGCCGGCGGCCCACGGATTGCCCATATAGGCCGGCCGATCCGCGATCCCGCCCAGCCCCGGCGGCACCTGCGGCGCCAGATTGCCGACCGCCAGCACGACCGCATCGGCATCCACCCGATCGCCATCCTTCAGCAGGACCGTCGCGCCATCGATCGCGACCGCCTCGCCGTCGACCACGGTCAGCCGCCCCGGCGCCGCGGCCTGCGCCGTCGCCAGCGTCTCGCGCAGATACACCCCGTACAGCGCGCGCGGCACGAAATCGGTCGCCCCCGCACCCACGCCCCGCTCGCTTAGCCACGCCGTGAAATGATCGGGCCGGTCGGGAAAGGCGCTCATGTTCGCGGCGCGGACGTTCAACAGGTGATCGCTCTGCCGCGTGCCATAGGCGACGCCCAGCCCCGCCGCATCGCCCCGCTCGATCAGCGTCGCCGCCGGGCCGTCATGGCGCAGCAGGTTGATCGCCAGCAGCGTGCCGGAAAATCCCGCGCCGACGATCGCGACATGGCGGATCGTGCCGGGCACGGCGGCGGGGGCGGTCGGATGCGTCATGCCACCTGCGATAGCCACCGTGGCAGCCCATGGGAAGTTGCACCGCCCGCTTGCACCCGCCGGATCAGTTCGGTAAGGGCGGCATTCCCAAGCGGGTGTAGCTCAATGGTAGAGCAGGAGCTTCCCAAGCTCACGACGAGGGTTCGATTCCCTTCACCCGCTCCATTTCCACGACATCGCCGGTATCGCGTCTTTCCCATCGCGTATGCGCGCGGGCTGCGCTAGGGGCGTTGCGTGGCGTCGACAGTGTATCAGGAAGGGTTTTCGGCGCGTCGCCCGGTTCCGTTGCCGCGCCGTATCGCGACGCTGGCGCTGGTGGTCGCCATCCATGTCGCGATCCTGTGGCTGCTGCTGCGCATCGCGCCGACCATGATGTCGCCGCCGCCAGGCGAGAAATCGCCGCTGGTGGTCGACATGCTGCCCGCCGACCGGGTCGCTCCCGCAGCCACGCCCGCGAAACAGGTGCAGCGCAAGGCAGCGGCCGGCAGTTCCAGCACCGCACCGCCGGTCGCCGCCGTCGCGCCGCCACCCGACGTGCCACCCCCGCCGCCAGTGCCCGCCACGCCCTCCGACGATGTCTGGTCGAAGGTCATTCCGATGACCGGCCGCGACTTCGCGCGCGCCGCGATCACGCCCGGCACGCGTAGCGCCAGCGAAGGCGCTGGACGCAGCGACGCGGCGGGCGACAGCGGCGACGGCGATGCGGACACCGATGCCGGCGGGGGTAGCGGTGGCGGGGAGCGGCTTTACGCCGCCGACTGGTATCGCCGCCCGACCCATGCCGAACTGTCGACCTACCTGCCCCGCCACGCCCAGCCCGGCTGGGGCGAGGTGGCGTGCCGCACGATCCCCAACAACCAGGTGACCGATTGCCGCGAGATCGGCCAGTCGGCGCGGGGGTCGGGGCTGGCCGGAGCGGTGCGACAGGCGGCGTGGCAGTTCCGCATCCTGCCGCCGCGCGTTGGCGGCAGGCCGCTAATCGGCAGCTGGGTTCGCATCCGCATCACCTATACCGATGCCGGGGCGGCGGTGGAGTAACGCCAGGATACGGCATATCCTTGCCCTTGCCCCGCCCAGCCGCTAACCGACGGGCGTTTATCCTCCGACATTTCAGGTGTTCCTTCATGTCCGCAATGTTCCGCATCACCCTTCCCGACGGTGCCGTCCGTGAGGTGATGCCGGGCACTACTCCCGCCGACATCGCCGCCGCGATCTCGCCGGGTCTGCGCAAGGCGGCGATCGCCGCGCGGGTCGACGGGCAGGTCCGTGACCTGAACCGTCCGTTCGAGGGCGATTCGTCGCTGGCGCTGGTGACCGCGAAGGACGAGGCCGACGCGCTGGAACTCCACCGCCACGACTTCGCGCACGTTCTCGCCGAAGCGGTGCAGACGCTCTATCCGGGCACGCAGATCACCTTCGGCCCGGCGACCGAGGACGGCTTCTATTACGACTTCGCGCCCGCCCCGGGTCGCGGCATGTTCACCGACGAGGACCTGCCGCTGATCGAGGCGGAGATGCGCAAGATCATCGCCAAGGGCGAGAAGTTCGAGCGCGAGGTCGTGACCCGCCAGCAGCTGATCGACCGCTGGACCCAGCAGGGCGAGACGTTCAAGGCCGAATGGGCCGCCGAACTGCCCGAGGGCGAGGAACTGACCATCTATCGTCAGGGCCAGTGGCTCGACATGTGCCGCGGGCCGCACCTCGAATCGACCGCCAAGCTCGATCCGGCGGCGTTCAAGCTGACGCGCGTGTCGGGTGCCTATTGGCGCGGCGACCAGAAGAACGCGATGCTCAGCCGCATCTACGGCACCGGCTGGCTGTCGAAGAAGCAGCTCGACGCGCATCTGACCCGGCTGGAGGAGGCCGCCAAGCGCGACCATCGCAAGCTGGGCGCGGAGATGGACCTGTTCCACCTCCAGTCCGAGGCGCAGGGATCGGTCTTCTGGCACCCCAAGGGCTATATGATGTGGCGGCAGCTGGAGGCGTATATGCGCCGCCGGCTCGACGCGCACGACTATCAGGAAGTGAAGACGCCGCAGCTGATGGACGCGCGGCAATGGGAACAATCGGGCCATTGGGGCAAGTATCGCGAGAACATGTTCGTGGTGCCCGACGAAATCCCCAATACCGAGGACGAGGGCGCGATCGTCAGTGCCGATGCCGATATGATGGCATTGAAGCCGATGAACTGCCCGGCGCACGTCCTGATCTTTCGCCAGGGGATCAAGTCGTATCGCGACCTGCCGATCCGCATGGCGGAGTTCGGCTGCTGTCACCGCAACGAACCGCATGGCGCGCTGCACGGCATCATGCGCGTGCGCCAGTTCACGCAGGACGACGCGCATATCTTCTGCCGCGAGGATCAGCTGGTGCAGGAAGTCCGCGACTTCTGCGAACTGCTCGATTCGGTCTATCAGGATCTGGGTTTCACCGATTACGCCGTGAAGCTGGCGCTGCGCCCCGAGAAGCGCTTCGGCAGCGAGGATATGTGGGACAAGGCCGAGGCGGAACTGCGCGAGGCGGTGCTGTCGTCGAACCTGTCGCAGGACATCAAGGACAAGTTCGAGGAACTACCGGGCGAAGGCGCGTTCTATGCGCCCAAGCTGGAATTCCACCTGACCGACGCGATCGGGCGGACGTGGCAGGTCGGCACGATCCAGTCGGACCGTGTGCTGCCCGAGCGACTCGACGCAACCTATGTCGGGGAGGACGGCAATCGCCACCGCCCCGTGATGCTGCATCGCGCGATCCTCGGGACGTTCGAACGCTTCCTCGGCATCCTGATCGAGCATCATGCCGGGCGGATGCCGATGTGGCTGTCGCCGGTGCAGGCGGTGGTCGCAACGATCGTGTCCGACGCCGACGACTATGCGAACGAGGTCATGGCCGCGCTTAAAACGGCGGGAATCCGCGTCGAAACCGACCTGCGCAACGAAAAGATCAACTACAAGGTGCGGGAACATTCGCTGGCGAAGGTTCCGGCGCTGGTCGTGGTAGGCAAGCGCGAGGCGGAAGAACGCACCGTCGCGCTGCGCCGTCTGGGCAGCCAGGGGCAGCAGGTCATCGCCCTCGACGAACTGGTCGCGATGCTGAAGACGGAGGCACTTGCCCCCGATCTTGCGCGGAACCTTTCGTAACCGCGCAAGATTGATTATATAGAACTTTCGATAACTACAGGAGCAGCACCTATCCGTCCGCCCATGATGCGTCGCCCGAATGCGCCGCCGCCGATGAACGGCCCCCGATTCAATGAGTTCATCCAGAGCCCGAAGGTCCGCGTGATCGATCACGAGGGCGAGAATCTGGGTGTGATGTTCACGCGCGCCGCCATCGAGGCCGCCGCCGAGGTCGGACTCGATCTGGTCGAAGTGTCGCCGAACGCCGACCCGCCGGTCGCGAAGTTCCTCGACGTGGGCAAGTTCAAGTACGAGGCGCAGAAGAAGGCGAACCTCGCCCGCAAGACCCAGAAGACGCAGGAGATCAAGGAGATCAAGATGCGTCCGAACATCGACGATCATGATTATGATACGAAGATGAAGAAGGTCGAGCAGTTCATCACCGAGGGCGACAAGGTAAAGGTCACGATGCGTTTCCGTGGTCGTGAGCTGAGCCATGGCCAGCTCGGCATGGCGGTGTTGCAGCGGGTTGCCGAAGCGACGCAGGAAATTGCCAAGGTCGAAGCTTATCCGCGCATGGAAGGCCGCCAGATGCTGATGGTGCTGTCGCCGAAATAAGGCCGACAGCATGGCGCACCGTTCCCGCGAAAGCGGGAGTGACCGCGAAGGAAACAGTACCGGAGCCGAATCCATCTGACCGGAACCGTCGCCCCAGCGAAGGCTGGGACCTCCAGCGGCTCCTGTCCCGCGCTGCAACCGGGGATCCCAGCCTTCGCCAGGATGACGTCCGATTTCAGCCGGATGGATCAGCCCCTGGTCTTCCGACCCGAAAAGCCGTCATGTTCCCTCGTGAACATGACGGCTTTTTCATGTTTCTCCGTCTTGACCGACGCGTCCGACAGGCGCATCCGCGCTGCCGGACGGCTTCGGCCGCTCATTTCCGCCAACGTCCCGAGACAGGGTCCATGTCCGATAACGATTCCAGTCGATTGACCGTGCCGCACCGGCCGTCACCCCGTATCGCCTGATCGTTCGGGCGCCTCGCGGGGGATCGGCCGGCGCGGCCGGTCGCATCGCGTGAGGTGCATAGCATGAACACCACCATCCGGTTTCTGACCGATCCCTTCCGTCGCACCGGCTCGGTGCGCGACCCCAACGCCGCGTTCGACGACACGATGACGCTGGGCGAACGCCTGGCCGACCGCGTGGCCGCAATCGGCGGCTCGTGGGGCTTCATCACCGCCTTCTGCCTGTTCCTGGTGGGGTGGTCGATCCTCAACACCGTGATCCTCGGCGCGCGGGCGTTCGACCCGTTTCCCTTCATCTTCCTCAACCTGATGCTGTCGATGCTGGCCGCGCTGCAGGCGCCGATCATCATGATGAGCCAGAACCGGCAGGCGGCGAAGGACCGGCTGGAGGCGCGGATGGATTACGAAACCAACCTGCGCGCCGAAGCACAGATCAACCGCCTGTTGGAGGAAGTGGCGGCGATCCGCGCCGAACTGTCCTGCACCGGTCCCGCACGGCAGGTCGCCTGACCGGATATTAGCCGATCGCGCGGCCGGCCCTATACCGGCCGGCGATGCGTGAGGGGGCGGTTCAGTCGCCGCCCCCGCCACCATCCCCGCCGCAGCCGCCGTCGCTACCCCCGTCACCGCCGCAATGCGACGATCCATCGGCGGAAGAGAAGTCGAACCACCCTCCCCCATCGCCGATATATCCGCCATCGCCCTCCCTGGCGCGCCGGCGCGGCCGGCTGTTGGCGGAAGCGATGATGGCGGCGACCGCCATCACGACGAAGGCTACACACGGCAGCAAGATCAGCAGACCCATGGCCAGATGCTAATTCAATTCCTACCCATACGCAAGGAATTACGCGAAGCCGGCAAAATCCTTGCCCGCCGCGGCGTCCAGCAACCGTCGCTCCAGCGATTTCAGCCGCAGTTGTCCGGTAATCCGGTCGCCGGTCAGGTCGGTTACATAGAAGGTATCGACCGCGCGTTCGCCATAGGTGGCGACATGTGCCGAATGCAGCGTCACCTTCGACTGGAACAGTGCCTGCGCCAGATGGTGGAGCAGCGCCGGCCGGTCGCGGGCATTGACCTCGATCACCGTGAAGCGGTTCGACGCGGCATTGTCGATCAGCACGTTCGGCTCGATCGGGAACGCCTCGGCACGCGCGCGCGACAGCGGCTTGGCCGCCAGCCGGTCGTTCAGCTTCATGCGGTTGGCCAGCGCATCGGCGATCGCAGTCTTCAGCCGCTGCAACTGCCCGGCTTCGTCGAACGGTCCGCCGAGCGGGTTCTGGACGAGAAAATTGTCGAGCGCCATGCCGGTACGCGTGGTGTGGATACGCGCATCGATGATGTTGCCGCCCGCCGCATGGATCGCCCCAGCGATGCGATAGAACAGGCCCGGATGATCGGCGGCATGGACTGTCACCAGCGTCGCGCCGCGATCCTCGTCCACGCTGGTTTCGATCGTCAGGCGGGTGTCGCCCGACTGGTCGACCACACGTGCATTGGCGACGATCACGTCGTCCGGTTCGGCGATCCAATAGGCGGGCGGAAGATGCCGGACATAGGCGGCCAGCGTCTCCTTGTCCCAGCCGAGTGCCGCGCGCAGCGTCTCCTGCTTTTCCGCGATCCGCTCGTCGCGCCCGCGTTGCTTGTGGCCCAGGCGCAGCACCTCTTCGGCGGTTTCGAACAGCGTGGTCAGCAACTGCCGCTTCCACCCGTTCCACGTGCCCGGCCCGACCGCGCGAATGTCGACAACGGTCAGCACCAACAGCATCCTGAGCCGCTGCGGCGACTGGACGACGCCGGTGAAGTCGAGGATCGTCTTGAAATCCGACAGGTCGCGCTTGAACGCGGTCGCCGACATCAACAGGTGATAACGGACCAGCCACGCGACCGTCTCGGTCTCGGCCGGGGTCAGGCCCAGGCGCGGGCACAGCCGCTCGGCGACCTCCGCCCCCAGGATCGAATGGTCGCCGCCGCGCCCCTTGGCGATGTCATGGCACAGCACCGCGACATAGAGCGCGCGCCGCTGGACGATGCCGCCGAACAGCCCGGTCGCCAACGGATGTTCCTCGCGACAGATACCGCGTTCGACCTGTGACAGCAGGCCGATCATCCGAATGGTATGCTCGTCCACCGTATAATGGTGGTACATGTCGAACTGCATCTGCGCGACGATCCGGCCGAAATCGGGAATGAAGCGGCCGAACACGCCGCATTCGTTCATCCAGCGCAGCACCAGCTCCGGATCGCGCGGGGACGTCAGCACGTCGAGGAACAGCTGGTTGGCGCGCGGGTGCGACCGGACCTGCGCCGCCAGCCGCGCATCGCGCGCCGCCGCGCGCATCGCCAGCGGGTGGATTTCAAGGCCGTGCAGGTCGGCCAGCGCGAACATCTCGATCAGCCGGACGGGATCGTCGGCAAAGAAATCGTCCCTGGGCAGCGCGAGGCGCCCGCGATCCAGCACGAAGCCGTGCAGCCGGCGCGGACGCCGCCGCAGCCGGGGAAAGCCGAACCGGCTGCCCCGCGCGGCATAGGTTTCGTCCAGATGGCTGAGGAACATGCCGGTCAGGTCGCCGACCCGCTTCGCCTGCAGGAAATAATATTGCATGAAACGTTCGACGCGCGACTTGCCCACCCGGTCGCTATAGCGCATCCGTGTCGCGATCTCGGTCTGCACGTCGAAGGTCAGCCGCTCCTCGGCCCGCCCGGTGATGAGGTGGAGGTGACAGCGCACCGCCCACAGGAAATCCTCGGCCCGGTTGAACTTGCGCAGTTCGGGCGCGCTGAGCAGCCCGGCTGCCACCAGATCGGCGGCGCGGCGGACATTATAGGCGTATTTTCCGATCCAGAAGAGGGCGTGCAGGTCGCGAAGTCCCCCCTTCCCCTCCTTTACATTCGGTTCGACGACATAGCGCGTGTCGCCCAGCTTCTTGTGGCGCGCGTCACGCTCGGCCAGCTTTTCGGCGATGAAAGTCCGTGCGGTGCCCTCCTGCACCTCGGCCTTGAACCGCTGCGCCGCCTCGGCATACAGCGCGGTGTCACCCCAGACATAGCGCGCCTCGACCAGCGCGGTGCGGACGGTGACGTCGGCCTTTGCCTGCCGCACCATCTCGTCGAGCGAGCGCGACGAATGGCCGACCTTCAGCCCCAGATCCCATAGCGCATAGAGCGTCGATTCGATGACCTGTTCGGACCACGGCGTCTGCTTCCACGGCGTCAGCACGCCGATATCGACGTCCGAATGCGGTGCCATCTCGCCGCGGCCATACCCGCCGACCGCGATCAGCGTCATACGTTCGGCAGCGGTCGGATTGTGGTTGGGATGGACTCGCCCGACGATGAAACCGGTCAGCGCAACTAGGATCGCATCGGTCAGATAGGCATAGGCCGCCGCCGTCTCCAATCCGTGGCTGGGATTGGCACGCAGCCGGCGTTCGATCTCACCGCGCCCGCGCGCCATCGCATTGCGCAGCACCGCCGTCGCGGCGCGGCGCAGCGCCACGCCGTCACCAGCATCGGCGGGGATATGGGCGAGCGCCTGCGCCAGCGCCGCGGGATCGACGATCGCCTCGGGGTGGACGATCCGCTCGAACCGCGGCGGCGTGGCAAGGTCGGGCCGGACCGCGTCGTTCAGGCGCCGCCCTCCGGCGCCTTGGCCACGCCGACCAGCGCCGGGCGCAGCAGCCGGTCGCGGATCATGTAGCCGGTTTGAATTTCCTGCACGACCGTGCCGGGCTTCGCATCGGCCGACGGCACTTCGAACATCGCCTGGTGCTTGTTCGGGTCCAGCGACTCGCCGACCGACACCATCTTGGTGATACCATGGCGCCCGAACACACTCTCCAGCTCGCGGCCGGTAGCTTCGAGGCCAGTGACGAGGCCCTTCATCCGGTCGTCGCCGCGCAGGTCGTCGGGGATCGCCGACAGCGCACGCGACAGGTTGTCGGCAACCGACAGGATATCGCGCGAAAACGCCGTAGCGGCATAGGCGCGGGCATCGGCCACTTCCTTTTCGGCGCGGCGGCGGACATTCTGCAGATCGGCACGGGCGTACAGCACCTCGGCCTGCGCATCGGCCAGCTTCGCCTCCAGCTCGGCGCTGCGATCCGCTTCGGCGACTTCGGGGGCGGCCTCTGCGGTGGCTTCGCGCAGGTCGTTCGTATCGTCGTTGGCGGGTATGTCGTTCATTCCAGTCTCTTCTTTGTCAGCCCAGCAATCGGGCCAGCGTTGCGGCGGTGAAATCCACCATGGGCACGACGCGCGCATAGTTCAACCGGACAGGCCCGATCACGCCGACGACGCCGACCACGCGCCCGTCCAGCGCGCGGACCGGCTTGGCGATCACCGACGATCCGGTCAATGCGAACAATTTGTTTTCAGAACCGATAAAGATCCGCGCGGCATCGCCATCCTGTGCCGATTCGAGTAGCCGGGCGATTTCCTCTTTGCCCTCCAGCTCGTCGAGCAGCTGGCGCACGCGGTCGAGGTCGTGGCTGGCCGCATCGTCGATCAGCCGCGCCTGCCCCCGCACGATCAGCACCGGGCGATGGTCGCCATCCTCGCTCCACATCGCCAGGCCGCGTTCGACCAGCGCGCGGGCGGCGGCGTCCAGTTCGGCGCGCTCCTGCCCGATTTCCCGAAGGACCCGCGCGCGGGCTTCGCTGAGCGTTAGGCCGGACAGGCGCGCGGTCAGGTAATTGCCCGCCTCGACCAGCGCGGCAGGGCTGGCACCGGGGATGTCCAGCACGCGGTTCTCGATCGATCCGTCGGCGCCGACCAGCACCGCCAGCGCGCGGGTGCCCGACAACGGCACGAACGACACCTGCCGCAACACCGGCTCGCGCTTGGGCACCAGCACGACGCCGGCGCTTGCCGACAGGCCGGACAGGGCAGCGGCGGTACCGGCCAGCGCTTCTTCGACCGGACCGGCATTGCCTGCCTGCGCCTCGATCGTCGCGCGTTCCTGTGCCGATGGCTCCATCGCGTGCATCATGCCGTCGACGAACAGCCGCAGCCCCGTCTCGGTCGGCATCCGCCCCGCACTGACATGCGGCGCCGCCAGCAGCCCGGCGACCTCCAGGTCCTGCATCACGCCGCGGATCGAGGCCGGCGACAGGTTCAGCCCCGACAGCTGCGCGATGGTGCGCGATCCGACCGGCGTCCCCGTCGCCAGGTAGCTGTCGACCACGATCCGGAACACGTCGCGCGCGCGGTCGGTCAGTTCGTGGATCGGTTGGGCCATGGGAGGAATGTAGGGCGGTTGCGGCTCGCGGAAAAGCATATCCTCCCCGCGCAGCGGGGAGGATATTACGGCGCCTCGATAAACTGGCGGATCGGCAGTTCGTTCGGCGCCGAGCGCAGCGCCTCGTTCATCGCCTGATCGTGCATCCGGCAGCCATAATAGAGCGAGAGATGCTGCGACGCGCCGGACACCTCGTTCCAGCGGATGTCGACGGAGGGCATATCGGTCGCCACCTGCCCACACCCCGGCTGTCCCGGCTGGATCAGCTGTTCGCCCTGCGGCCGATAGGGCTGCAACTTGGCGGCGAAGGCGCGATATTGCGCAGGGGTCGCGCGGAAATTGCGCGTACCGACGACCTTGGTGAACTGCCGCCCCTCGAACACGCCGGTCCCGTCGGGCTGGATCGTGACGCGATAGACCGGGCAGGTGCCGAAACAGCGCGACGTTTCATAGCTGATCGTCTCGCGCTCGATCGCGACCGGCGGCGCGGCGGGCGTCGTCGTATTGCCGACCGCCATCACGCACCCGCCCAGCACCGGCAGCAATCCCAAGGCGATGATCTTCATGGCGTCCTCCCGTTTTCGTTGTCGAACCGGCGATACCCGGCAACGACTGGCGCGTCGATGAACGGGCGGCTAGTGCTGATGCAAATTTCAGGAGATTCCCATGCGCCCATCCGGCCGCACCCCCGACGAAATGCGCCCCATCACGATCGAGACGAACTTCACCCGCCATGCGGAGGGTTCGTGCCTGATCGGCTTTGGCGATACCAAGGTGCTGGTCACCGCTTCGCTCGAAGAACGCCTGCCGCCGTGGCTGCGCGGCAAGGGCGAGGGCTGGGTGACGGCCGAATATGGCATGTTGCCCCGCGCCACCCATACCCGTGGCAGCCGCGAGGCGGCCAAGGGCAAGCAGTCGGGCCGTACCCAGGAAATCCAGCGGCTGATCGGTCGGTCGCTGCGCGCCGTCGTCGACCTCAAGGCACTGGGCGAGCGACAGATCACGCTCGACTGCGACGTGATCCAGGCCGATGGCGGCACCCGCACCGCGTCGATCTCCGGCGCGTGGGTGGCACTCCGCCTCGCGGTCGACGGGCTGATGCGCGAAGGCAAGCTGGAGGTCGATCCGATCAGCCGTCAGGTCGCCGCCATCAGCTGCGGCATCCACAACGGCACGCCGGTCCTCGACCTCGACTATATCGAGGATTCGGCCGCCGATGCCGATGCGAACTTCGTGCTGACCAGCGACAACAATATCGCCGAGGTCCAGGCCACCGCCGAGGGCGCGTGCTATGACGAAGAGGCGCTGCTGCGCCTGCTGCGCCTCGCGCGCATCGGCTGCGGCCGCATCTTCGCCGAACAGCTGCGGGCGACCGGCCGATGAGCGGCGAGGGCAAGGAGCCGCAGGCGATCCGCAAGCTGACGCCCGGCAAGCTCGTCATCGCCAGCCACAATCCCGGCAAGATCCGCGAGATCGCGGCGCTGCTCGGCCCCTATGGCGTCACGCCGATCTCGGCGGGCGAGCTCGACCTGCCCGAACCGGAGGAAACCGGCACGACCTTCGTCGCCAATGCCGAATTGAAGGCATTGCAGGCCGCCGACCTGTCCGGCCTGCCCGCACTCGCCGACGATAGCGGCCTGTGCGTCGAGGCGCTGAACGGTGATCCGGGCATCTTCTCCGCCCGCTGGGCCGGGCCGTCCAAGGATTTCGGCTCGGCGATGCAACTGGTCGAGAACCGGATGCAGGCGACCGGCCCCGACCACAGCCGCGCGGCGCATTTCGTCTGCGCGCTGGCGCTGGCATGGCCCGACGGGCATGTCGAATGGTTCGAAGGGCGTGTCGACGGGCAGCTGGTCTGGCCGCCACGCGGGCAGCACGGTTTCGGCTACGACCCGATGTTCGTTCAGGACGGCATGGACCAGAGCTATGGCGAGATCGATCCCGACCACAAGCATTCGATCAGCCACCGCGCCGATGCGTTCGCGCAACTGGTGAAGGCGGTGTTCTAGGGACGGAACGCCCGGCCGCGTCCGGGCATTGGGCGTTCCGAAAGGAATTGCCCATGTCCGACGCGATCACCGAAACCCGCCACCGCGAGATCGCGGTCGAACACCTGCTGTTCTGGACGATGCGCTATGTCGAGGGGCAGCATCCTGGCCTGCTCGATGCGCTGGAGGCGAGCCTCGACAAGCTGGGTGATCCGTCGTCGGGCAGCGAGAAGGACGACGGCGCGGTCCGTCATATTGCCGCGAAGATGATCGCCGGCGCGCGCGGCTGATCCGATCAGAACGCACGCTGGCCCGGATAATTGCCAGCGGGGGCATAGCGGCAGACGATATAATCGTCCTTCGCGCTGCTCGCCTCGGCACAGCCGAACCGCTGGGTCGTGCGCCACATGATCTGGGTATAGTGGCCTACATCCTCGAATCGGCCGGTGCGCGACACCGCCGGCAGGATGCCCGGCACATAGTCGCGCTTTTCCGCGACCCAATGCCCCACCATCTCGGCATAGCGATAGGCGCCGCGCGTGCCAGTCCACAGATTCTCGCCCTGTTCAGGCACGCCGCGCGGCTGCGGCGAATGTTCGAAGCGGCGGGCGGCGGCCAGCGTCGTGGCATAGGCCTGCGCATCGCGCGCCAGTGCCAGGTCCCAGGTCAGCCCCGGCAATCCGGCCTCCGCCCGCGCCGCACGGTGCCCGGCCTCCATCGCCTGTCGCAACTGCGCGCTCCCCCGCGGCGCGTTCCCTTCGAACGCGCGCGGTTCGACCACGCGTTCGGGCACATGGGCGGGTCCGGCGGAACAGGCACCCAGCAGCAGTGCCGCCATCAGCATTTGTATCGCTCGCATCGCCCCCATATGGGACGGCAATGCAGCCCGACCAAGCACCCGCCCCCGACCCTCTGGCGCTCTACGTCCATTGGCCGTTCTGCGTGTCGAAATGCCCCTATTGCGACTTCAACAGCCATGTTCGTGACAGCGTCGACCAGGCGGCGTGGCTGCACGCGCTGCTGGCCGACCTGGCGCATGAGGCCGCCGCCCTGCCCGGTCGCCGGTTGGCGTCGATCTTCTTCGGCGGCGGCACCCCGTCGCTGATGCCGCCCGCGACCGTCGCGGCGGTGATCGAGGCAGCCTGCACCCACTGGCCGCCGACCGACACGCTCGAGATCACGCTGGAGGCCAACCCCTCTTCGGTCGAGGCCGCCCGCTTCGCCGATATCGCCGCCGCGGGGGTCAATCGCGTGTCGCTGGGTGTACAGGCGCTCCATGACGATGCGCTCGCCTTCCTCGAACGCGCGCATGGCGTGGACGAGGCGCTGGCCGCGCTGGACGTAGCGCAGCGCCATTTCGCGCGGGTCAGCTTCGACCTGATCTATGCCCGGCCCGACCAGTCGCTTGCCGGATGGGAGGCGGAACTGTCCCGCGCGCTGTCGTTCGGGACCGAGCATCTGTCGCTTTACCAGCTGACCATCGAACCCGGCACCCGCTTTGCCACGCTCGCGGCAAAGGGGCAGCTGACCCTGCCCGATGCCGACCTGTCCGCCGACCTGTTCGAAACGACGCAGGCGCTGACCCGCGCCGCCGGGCTGCCGCTGTACGAGGTGTCGAACCACGCCCGGCCGGGCGCGGAGAGCCGCCACAACCTCACCTACTGGCGCTATCGCGACTATGCCGGCATCGGTCCCGGCGCACATGGCCGGCGTGGTGGCATGGCGACGGTACGCCGCAAGAAGCCGGAAAACTGGATCGCCGCCGTCGAACGCAACGGCCACGGTATCGAACGCGAGGATGCGCTCACCCCCGACGAACGCGTGACCGAGGCGCTGGTGATGGGCCTCAGGATGCGCGAGGGCATCAACCTTGCCCGCATCGCGACGCTGGGCGCACGGCCGATCGATGCGATCGTGCGCGCGGACGCGGTATCGCTGCTCGCGCGGCAGGGGCTACTGGTGCGCGATGGCGACCGGCTGGCGTTGACCCCGGCGGGCATACCGGTGCTGGACGCCGTGCTGCGCGAGATCGCGATCTGATCCCCTTGCCCCTTTGCCGGTGAGTGCGCACAACCGCGCATCACCAGTAAAAGGGGCACCCATGCCGACCATTACCCGCCGCTCCGCCATCGCCGGCCTCGCCGCCGCGACCGGTGCCGCCCGCCTGCCCGCGCAACCCCGCGCCGCCGCCACACTGCTCGTCGCTTCCACCTGGGACTTCGGTGCCGCCGCCAATGACGCCGCCGTCGCCCGCTTCCGCAGCGGCGGTAGCCTGATCGACGCACTGGAAGCCGGAGCGAAGGTTCCCGAAGCGGATCTGTCCAACCATTCGGTCGGCAAGGGCGGCTATCCCGACCGCGACGGGCGGGTGACGCTGGATGCGGTCATCATGGACGATCGGGGCCATGTCGGCGCGGTCGCCGCGCTGGAGGACATCGCTCACCCGATCTCGGTCGCGCGCGCGGTGATGGAGCGCACGCCGCACACCTTCCTGGTCGGCGACGGCGCGCGGCAGTTTGCGCTGGAATCGGGCTTCACGGCGGAAAAGCTGCTGACGCCGGAGGCAGAGGCCGAATGGCGCAAATGGCTCAAGACGTCGAAATACGCGCCGGTCGCCAACAGCGAAAACCGGCGCACGCCGCTCGGCGGGCCGCTCGACCATGACACGATTGGCATGATCGCCCGCGCGCCGAACGGTGCGCTGGCCGGGGCCTGCACCACGTCGGGCATGGCGTTCAAGCTGCACGGCCGGGTCGGCGATTCACCACAGGTGGGCAGCGGCCTGTTCGTCGAAGCGGGCGTCGGCGCAGCGACCGCCACCGGCCTGGGAGAGGAAGTCACCCGCATCGCCGGCACCGCCCGCGTCGTGTCGTCGCTGCGCGCGGGAATGACGCCGATGAACGCCTGCCGCGAGGCGGTCGAGCATATCGCGAAGCTGCGGGGTTCGGCGCTCGACGGGGTGCAGGTCGGCTTCCTCGCGATGGATCGGAACGGACAGGTCGGCGCCTTCGCGATCCTGCCGGGCTTCACCTACGCCGTCACCGGCGACGACGGCCGCAGCACAATCGTCAAATCCGCCAGCCTGCGCAACGCCTGACGCGAACAGGCCCGCCCCCGGTCGGGGAGCGGGCCTGATCCGTCGACCTGGGCCGATCGTCAGAAGTTGATCGACACCCCGGCAGCAATCTGACGCCCGAGCGAGTCATAGCGCTGCGGGATCGTATTGTTGCGGGCCAGCGCCACGTTGTACGAATTGGGCAGGATCGGCGGCATCCGGTCGAGCAAGTTGTTCGCCGACAGCCGGAACGTGTAGTTCCGCGCCACCGCAAAGACGAACGCCAGATCGAAGTAATCCTGCGGGTCGATGCGATAGAAGGTCTTGCGCGCGTTCGCCACCGTACCGCCCAGATCGGGATCGCCCGAATTGCTGGCGTTGGTCAGCAACCCGACATGCCGCCAGTTGAGCGAGATCGAGGCGATCTTGTCTGGGGTGGTATAGGTCGTGCGCAGGCCATGGACCCATTTCGGGATCAGCTGGCCACAGCCATTGGCATAATAGCCGGTGCAGTCGCGCAGCGGCAGGATCGGCGAATCTTTGCCCCCCGCCAGCGTGGTGAGCGTGCCGTTGAAGATCCAGTCGAACGTCCCGACACTGTCGATCGGCAGGGCATATTGTCCCTGGAAATCCCAGCCATGCGCCTTGGTCTTGAACGCGTTGGTCGTGCCCTGCTGGATATAGCCGGTCGTCGGGTTGCTGGCGGGAGCATTGTAGAGGATGCCGGTCGTCGGATCGCGCACGATCTTCGAACAGAAATACGGGTCGCCGCCGCTCGTCCGGCATCCGTCCTGATAATAGCTATAGTCGTTATAGCCGATCGAATCGTCGATATCGATCAGGAAGCGGTCAACCGAGAAGACTAGGCCGGGCGCGAAGCGCGGCTTCATCACCAGACCGAAGGTATAGGTATAGGCGGTTTCCGGATCGACCGTGAACCCGCCGGTGCGGACGGTACACTGGCTGTCGGGGCACGACAGCGTGCGGCTGCCATAGAGCGCGTCGGACAGACCGGTCGCGCGGCACACCTCGATCGATGCGACCGGCGCGTCGTACACGGTGATGCGGCGCGTGCCCGTCGGATCGGTCGGATCGACGATCTGGCGCGGCGTGCTGGCGCAGAAATCATTCTGCGACCCGCCCTGGCGGCCGTAATTATTCTGTGTCGCCTGGCGGATTTCGATAACGGTCGGCGCGCGCTGCGCCTTGTTGTACGACAGGCGGAACGTCAGGTCCTCGACCGGCGCCCACAGCCCTTCCAGCTTGTAGGTGCTGAAGGTGTCGGGGTTGGTGTCGTACTTCGACACGCGATAGCCGGCATTGACCTGCAACAGGTGCGTCCATGGCTGCTTCTGGATCAGCGGGACCTGGATTTCGGCATTGGCTTCCTTGACGCTCTGGCGCAGCTGGAAATCCTCACCGCCATTTTCCTCGCGATAGGCGGCATTGGCGGTGCCGATATAGCGGTCCTTGCGATATTCCCCGCCGATCGCCAGCGCGATGCCCTGTTCGGCCAGCGGGCTGGTGATGCCGTATTTGCCCAGGTCACCGGTGACGTTCGCGACGACATCGTACAGCAGACCGATGGTGGTCGACGTGCCGTTGCGGCCGGCGAACAGGTAGTCGGCCAGCGCCTGGTTGTTGTTGTTCGCGCTGAACGCATCGAAGGGGACGCAGGCGGTATCGACGCCCGACACCTTCGATGCGCAGGTCGGCGTGCCGTTGACGTTCACGACATTGAGCGACCGGTTCACCCGGTCGAACGTCGGGAACGGGCCGAACGTCGTATCCATCTGGTTGCGGGCATAGACGCCGGCAACGTCGTAATGCCACGCTTCGGCGAAGTCGCCGCGCATCCCGGCAACGCCCCGGAAGGCGCTGTTGATATAGGTGTCCTTCACATAGGGCAGCGCGTTGAAGCGATAGCGCACGTCGAGCGGGATCAGCGCCCCGGTGCCCGCCGCATTGCCGCAGATCGACGTCGCCTGCGACGCTGACAGGAACGGGTTGTTGCAGTTCACCTGATACGGCGTGCTGCCATAGGAGCTGAATGCGAACACGCGCGAGGGGAAGCGGTTCGACGACTCATCGCGGAACCAGATGCCCGAGCCATAGAATTCGAGCGCGTCGGCCAGCTTCAGCGTCACGAAGCCACCGGCGTTCACGCGTTCATTCTCACGCTGGTACGAATAGCCATCGAACGGGTTCGCCTGCGTCCCCGGACCGAACGGCACGAACGTGCGAGTGCCGTTCGGGTTGTTCACGAACACCGACCCGTTGTTGGGACCGCCACGCGGCGAGATATAGCCGCCGGGGACATAGGTCGACACCTGGCAGCTCAGCACTCCGTCCTTGCTGGCCTCGTTCAGCTGGCACGGCGACGACGACCGCGCGTCGAACGGTACCAGGTCGCCCTTGCGATAATTGACGAAGCCGGTGACGTTCAGCGCACCGTCGAACAGGTTCTTGCCCGCCGCCAGCGACAGGTCGACGCGCCCGCCATCGTTGGTCAGGCCGCGCGGCGAAGCGAAGCCGGCGGCGCGCGCCAACGGGCTGACCAGCGTGTCGCGGTTCTGGTGGTTGTAGAAGTTATAGTTGGCGTTGATGCTGACGCCGTCGAGGTCCTTCTTCAGGATGAAGTTCACGACGCCGGCGACCGCGTCCGATCCATAGACTGACGATGCACCGCCCGACAGCACGTCGATCCGTTCGATCAGCGCGGTCGGGATCATGTTGGCATCGACGCCGTTCATCGTGCCGAGGCGCAGGCCATCGACCAGCGTCAGCGTACGTTCGAAGCCCAGATTACGCAGCTTGATCCGCTGGCGACCGTCCGAATCCTGGTAGTTCTGCTGGCTGTCCGGCGCGATCTGCGGAAGGCGGTTCAGCACTTCCTCGACATTGACCGCGGCCTGCAGCCGGACTTCCTCCGACGTCACCGACTGGATCGGGGCGGCCGACGTCACGTTCGGGCGGCGGATGCGCGTGCCGGTGACGACGATGGCTTCGTCGGTGTCCGATGCACTGGCGGCGGCCGGTTCGCCGCTAGGCGTCGGCGCATCCGCCGGGATGCCGGTCTGCGCCTGGGCAGTACCGGCGAGCATGGTTGCCAGACACGATGTCGTCAGCAGCTTCGTGATCGATTTCATGGACGTCCCCTGTTGGTGCCGCGCGGGGCATGGGGTCCGACCGTCGATCGAAACGCGGGATCGGGTGCGATCCCACTCGCCCCTTCCCCCGCACTCGGGTCAGACCGCCATCACCACATCGCGCGGATCATTTCACCTGTGAGACATCTTTCCGCCAGCACGCAGGAGGGGTCAATATCACGTGAAACGGGTTTTCATCCTTGCAACCAATATTGCAATGCGGTGCGCTATTTGAGCAACACACCGAGAACGTTCTCAAACCAGCAGGTGCAACGTCGTCGGCGTAAGCTGTGCCATGCCGCGCACGCCCGACAGCGATGCAGCGTCCACCGACCGTGGTTCGCGCAGTTCGATGCGGATACGCCCGGCCAGCGCCTGCGCCTGTGCGATCGCCCCCGCCCCGCCCAGCGCAGCAACCAGCGCCGGGGACAGTTCGGCCTTCTCGCCGGCGGGTTCGTCCAACGCCGCCGCGACCTTGGCCATCGGCGCGCCGGTCCCCGCCGCGCGGATTTCCTCGGCAACCTGATCGGCGATCGGGCCGACGATGACCTGCACAGCACGGTCCGACGGGCGGATCACGCCCATCGCGCCCAATGCCTTCAGCGCGGCTTCGTCGACCAGCGCCTGGTCCGCCACCACCAGCCGCAGCCGCGTGGTGCAGGCACCGATACTGGCAAGGTTGGCGCTGCCGCCCAGCGCTGCCAGAAAGGCGCGACCCCGTTCCCCCGCCTCGACCGCACCGCCGGTCATCGGCGCCACGCTGGCGTCGCGGCCGGGCGTCTTCAGGTCGAACCGCACGATGAAGAAGCGGAACACCCCGTAATAGACCGCGAAATAGACCGCGCCGATCGGCAGCAGCAGCAACGGCTGCGTCGCCTTGCCATAGTTCAGCACATAGTCGAACAGCCCGGCCGAAAAGCCGAAGCCCAGCCGCACGCCCAACGCATCCATCACCGCCATCGACACGCCGGTCAGCACGGCATGGATCGCGTACAGGACGGGGGCTAGGAACATGAACGAGAATTCGATCGGCTCGGTCACGCCGGTCAGGAAGCTGGTGAGCGCAAGGCTGAGCAACATACCACCCACCGCCTTGCGCCGGTCGGGCAAGGCAGAGCGGTACATGGCAAGGCACGCGGCGGGCAGGCCGAACATCATCACCGGGAAGAACCCGGCCATGAACGCGCCGGCATGGGGGTCGCCGGCAAAGAAGCGCCGCAGGTCGCCGGTCGTCCCGTTGAAATCGCCCAGCACGAACCACGCGACATTGTTCAGGATATGGTGCAGCCCGGTCACCAGCAGCAGCCGGTTGAGCAGGCCGAAGCCGAACAGCCCGAAGCTGCCCGACGCCACCAGCGCGCGGCTGGTCAGATCGAGCGCCGCGCTGATCCCGGCAAAGCTCAGCCCCAGCACCATGGCGATGCCGACGCCGGCCAGCCCGCTGACGATCGGCACGAACCGCCGCCCGCCGAAGAAGGCGAGATATTCCGGCACCTTGATCGTCGCGTACCGATTGTAGAAGCCGCCACCGATCAGGCCGGAAACGATACCGATCGGCACGTCCAGCTTGCCGAACGCCTTTGCCTTCCACGCGGCCGACAGGATGGCGGCGGTGGCGTCGTTGAAGCCCTGCGTCACGTCGGCCGGCACGGTCAGGAACACCGGCCCGCCATTCTTGACGACCAGATAGCAGACGACCCCGGCAAGACACGCCGCGCCGTTACCGTCGCGGGCGATGCCGCACGCGACGCCGATCGCGAACAGCAGCCCGAGATTGTTGAACAGCGCATCGCCCGCCGCCGCGAGCAGGCCGATGTCGAGCAGGTCGGGCTGGCCCAGCCGCAGCAGCAGCCCCGCCACCGGCAGGACCGCGATCGGCAGCATCAGCGCCCGGCCGATCGGTTGCAGCGCTTCGACGATCGACTTCATGCGGACAGCTCCTGAAGAAATTCGCGTGCAAGCGCGCGGACCTCGCGTGCCGACGATGCCGCCAGCGCGCGGATGGCCAGCGTGTGGCAGGCGACGGTATCGAGCCGCCGGACCAGCGCCTTTAAGTCGGGGACGAAGCGCGGCGATGCCGACAATTCGGTGACGCCGAGGCCGATCAGCAGCGGGATCGCCAGCCGGTCGGAGGCGAGGCCGCCGCAGACGCCGACCCAGCGGCCATGGCGTTTCGCCCCCTCGGTCGTGTGCGCGATCAGTTGCAGCACCGCCGGATGCAGCCCGTCGACGCCGCCGGCGACCGCCGGATTGCCGCGATCCATCGCCAGCGCATATTGGGTCAGGTCGTTGGTCCCGATCGACAGGAAATCAGCATGGGCGGCGAGCGTCGCCGCCGTCACCGCCGCCGCCGGGGTCTCGACCATGATGCCGACCTCCACCTGATCGGCAATCCCCATCTCGCCGCGCAAGCGGTCGACCGCCGCACGGACGGCGGTGATTTCGTCGACGCTGGCGACCATCGGCACCATGATCCGGCATTGCCCGACCGGCTGGACCGACAGGATGCCACGCAGCTGCGCCTCAAGGATTTCCGGCATGGCCAGCGCGACGCGGATACCGCGTAGGCCCAGCGCCGGATTTTCCTCCGGAGCGATCGGCAGGTAGGAGGCGGGCTTGTCGCCGCCGACGTCGAGCAGCCGCACGATCAGCGGCCGCCTCTCCAGCGTGGCGGCAATGTCGCCATAGAGCGCGGCCTGTTCGGCGGCATCGGGTGCGGTATCGCGGTCGAGGAACAGGAATTCGGTGCGCAACAGCCCCGATCCTTCCGCGCCGTTCGCCATGGCGACCACCGCATCCTCGACCGATCCCAGATTGGCGAACGCTTCGATGCGGACGCCGTCGGTGGTGACGCAATGTTCCGCCGCCTGCGCCAGCGCGGCGGCACGGTCGGCGGCGCGGCGTTCGATCCCGGTGCGGGCCGACGCCAGTGCCGCTTCATCGGGCGCGACATGGATCACGCCGCTATCGGCGTCGAGGATCAGCATCGTGCCGTCCTCGATACCCGTCAGCGGCGCGCCGACCGCGACCAGCGCGGGCAGGCCCATCGTCGCGGCGAGGATCGCGACGTGCGAGGTCGGGCCGCCGCGCTCGACCAACAGGCCCGCGACACACGCCGGGTCGAGCGCCATCACCTGCGACGGCAACAGGTCGTCGGCGAGCAGGATCGTGCCCGGCGCAAAGGTCATCGCATCGTCCGCCGCGCCGGTCAGTTCGCGCAACACCTGCCGTTCGAGGTCGAGCAGATCGTCGGCGCGCTCGGCCAGCCGCGCATCGCCCAGCGACCGCAACGTCGTCGCCTGCGCTCGCGTCGCCTGTCGCCAGGCATGACCGGCGTCGCGCCCGGCCCCCACGTCGCGGTCGGCCGCCTCGCGCAACTCGGGATCGCCCAGGAACGCGATATGCGCCGCGCGGATCGCCGCGCCCGCGCCGGTGCCGTCCTGCGACGCCAGCCGGTCGCGCACCGCCGCCAGCGCACTGTCGAGCCGCGCAGCCTCGACGCCCGCGCCCTGCCCGTCGACCGGCACCGCAATGTCGGCGACGCGCAGCCAGCGGGCGGTGCCGATGGCGAAGCCCGGCGCGGCCAGCGTACCGGCCAGCTGCCCCTCGGGCAGTTCAACCGGCGGTACGGGCGGCGGGGCGGCGATCGGCGCGGCGGGGGCGTGCGCCACGCCCTCGCCGATCCCGCCTTCGATCAGGGCGACCAGCGCGTCGACCGCCTGTGCCGCATCGGGGCCGCTGGCGCTGACGCGGATCGTGTCGCCGAACCGGATGCCCAGGCCCAGCAGCCCCACCGCGCCCGACGTCCTGGCCTCGGTTCCGTTCTTCGCCAGCCAGCTGGTGGCGGTGAAGCCGTGCGCGACCTCGCCGATGCGCGCCGCCGGGCGGGCATGGATACCGTGCGCCATCGGAACGCGGACGTCCGCCTCGACCCGCTCCCCTGACGCATCCTGCGCCGCAGCGATCGCGTCCAGCGGCTCCAGCGTCAGCAGCGCATCGCCGACCGCGACCACCCGGCCACCGCTGCGATCGGTGATGCGAAACCGGTCGCCATTGGTGACGATGATCGGCGTCATCAGCGATGGCGCAGCCTGCACCAGCGCGTCGAGGTCGAAATCGATCAGCGGCTGGCCGCGCGTCACCATGTCGCCGACCGCGACCTTCGCGACAAAGCCGCTGCCGCCCAGCTGCACCGTGTCGATGCCGACATGCATCAGCAGCTCGACCCCGCCCTCCCCGCGCAGGGTGATGGCATGGCCGCCGGCGTGCAGCGTCAGCACCTGTCCGTCGCACGGCGCGTGCAGCGTCGTGCCGAGCGGATCGATCGCCGCCCCGTCGCCCAGCATCCGCCCGGCGAACACCGCATCGGGTACGTCGTCGAGTGCGCCCGCCCAACCGTGAAGCGGCGCGGTCAGCTGGATGGCGGTCATCATTGCCCCCTTGGATAAGGTGGCCCGGCCGCACCCCTTGGCGCCGGCCGGGCCGGATCATCAGACGATGCGGTTGCCCGCGATCCACGTGCCGCGCACGGTCAGGTCGGCGGCGAGCCATACGAAATCGGCGCTGTGGCCGATATCTATGCTGCCGATGCGGTGCGACAGGCGCAGGAACGCGGCCGGGTTGGCCGATGCCATCGCCACCGCATCCTCGAACGCGACGCCCAGCTCGACCGTGTTCGCGACCGCCGTCGCCATGTCGAGGTCGCAGCCCGCCAGCGTACCGTTGTCGTCGACGCACACGCCGTTCTCGACATGGATCGGCTGTCCGTTCAGCACGAATTCCTTGCTGGCCGCGCCGACCGTCGGCATCGCGTCGGTCACCAGCATGAACCGGTCGACCGGCCGCGAGTTCAGCGCCACGCGAATGGCCGCGGGATGCAGATGCGCCCCGTCGACGATCAACCCGGCATAGACGGCCTGGTCCTCCAGCACTGCACCCACCACGCCCGGCTCACGATGCTTGAGCGGCGACATGGCGTTGTAAAGGTGGGTGACACCCCGCGCACCGGCATCGATCGCGGCGCGCGCCTGTTCATAGGTCGCGTCGCTATGGCCGATGCTGACGATCACGCCGGCAGCGACCAGCCGCTCGATCGACGCGACGTCGTTGCGCTCGGGCGCCAGTGTCACCATCACCACGCCCTTGCGCGGGCGCGTCAGCAGGTCGATCGCCGCATCGTCCAGCGCGCGGAAATGCTTCGCGTCGTGGATGCCCTTGCGCACCGGGTTCAGGAACGGCCCCTCGACATGGATGCCGACCACGCCCGGCACGCCCTGTTCGATCGCGGCATCCACGGCGTCGAGGCCGGCGGCGACGATATCGAGTGAATCGCTGATGAGCGTCGGCAGATAGGCGGTCGTGCCGTACTGCGCATGAGCCGCACCGATCGCGCGGACACCCTCCACGGTCGGGTGGTCGTTGAACAGCACCCCGCCGCCGCCATTGACCTGCGTATCGACATAGCCCGGCACCAGCCAGCCGCCGTCGAGGTCGATGACCTCCGCGTCGTGCCCGCCATGGAAATCGGCGATGACGCCGTTTTCGACCCGGAACGCGCAGCTGTCCTGCGTACAGTGATCGGCTAGGACGCGCCCGCCGCGAAAGACAAAGTTGCTCATCGCGTTTCCGTGACCTTGCGCAGGTGCGGCGGCTGGTCGGGGTTCAGCCCGCGCCGCAGCGACACCGTGTTGACCATGCGATAGAAGCTCTGGATCATCAGGATCGGTTCGATCGCCGGATGGCTGCGGATCGCCGGGGGATGGCTGTCCGGGTTCGCCGCATCGGCCAGATGGACCGCGGCGCCGCGCCCGGCGAACTCCGCCGCCGCCGAACGCACGTCGTCGCCGGCATCGTCCGAGGTCGCGAAGCCCAGCAGCGGGAAGCCGTCGTTGATGATCGCCATCGGCCCGTGACGGACCTCCGCGCTGCTGAACGCCTCTGCATGGAGCGCCGAGGTTTCCTTCATCTTGAGCGCAGCTTCCTGCGCGACGCCAAAGCTGTAGCCGCGCCCGATCACGAACAGGTTGCGGGCATCGACCAGCGTGTCGGCGACCGGCGTCCAGTCGAGGTCGAACGCCACCTCCAGCTGTGCGGGCAGGCCGTCGAGCGCGGCGAGCAGCTCGGCATCCTGGCTCCAGTGCGCGGCGATGGCGGCGAGGCCCGCGAGCGAGGCGATGAACGACTTGGTGGCCGCAACCGACGTTTCCGCGCCCGCCGACAACGGCAGCACGGTGTCGGCAAGCGCCGCGAGCGGCGAATCCTCGACGTTCACCAGCGCCACGACGCGCGCACCCGCCGCCTTGTAGCTTTCGACCGTGCGCAGCAGGTCGGGGCTGCGGCCCGATTGCGACACCGCGATCACCAGCGCGTTCATCCGCTCCATCCGCGTCGCATAGACGGAGGCCACCGACGGCGCGGCGCTGGCAACGGGTACGCCGCACAGCGTCTCGACCAGATATTTGCCATAGGTCGCGGCATGGTCCGACGACCCGCGCGCGCAGGTGACGACCAGTGCCGGCGGATCGGCGCGCAGCGTTTCGCCCAGCGCGGCGAGCGTGGCGGCGTTGCGCGACAGGAACCGGGCGACCGATGCGGCGCCCTCCCCGGCCTCGCGGTGCATCGCGGTCGCCTCTGCGGCGGGAGCGGCGGCGGCCGGCATTGGCTCGGCCTGAACGGTGGACGTCATCTACCCCCTCTTGGTCCCGGCCAGCGCCGGATCAGCTTGCGTTCAGTTCGGCAACGACGTCGTAGGCGTCGCCACGATAATAGGATTGGGTGAATTCGACCGTGTCGCCATCGGGCAGGAAACCGCGCCGTTCGATGAACAGTCCGGCATGGCCGACCTCCACGCCCAGCCGCCGCGCCTGTTCGGCGGGAAAGGCCATCGCGCGCAGCCGTTGCAACGCGCGCACCGGGCGACATCCGGTCACCTCCAATGCGGCATAGAGCGAGTCGCCGACCGCATCGACGTTCGGCAGGCAGTGGCCCGCGATCGCTGAATATTCGACTGCCATCGGCACGTCGTCTGCAAAGCGCATCCGCTGGAACCGATAGACCGGCGTGCCCGGCGAAAGGCCCAGCGACATCGATTCCTCGGGCGTTACCAGCCCGGCGGATTTGGCCACCCACGCACTGCTCGGCACGCGACCGCGCGCGACCATATCCTCCGAAAAGGACGACAGTTTGGAAAAGCTCTTGTCGACCCGCGCCGCCACGAAGGTCCCTGCCCCGCGCCTGCGCAAAACCAGCCCTTCGTTCGCCAGCCCCTCGATCGCCTTGCGCACGGTGATGCGCGACACGGCATATTCGGCGGCAAGGTCGCGTTCGGGCGGGATGGCGTCGTCCTGTTGCAGGATGCGCCGTTCGATCGCAGTCCGCACCAGCTGCTGCAGCTGGACATAGAGTGGCGCATGGGCGTCGCCCCGCAGCAGCCCGACCCGTTCGGAAAAGCTCTCCCCGCCGACGAACGGCGCGGATGCAGGACCGGAGGAGGATGCGGACGAAGCTGGCACGCACTCTCGATAGGTACGTTTTTGGTATTAATCAATGGCGATTCGATGGTTCAACAACCGTCGTTTCAGGCGCCTCTATAGCGCGGCGGCATGGATTGGACTGCATTCTACGCACGCTTTGGCTCTAGCTTAATCGATTACATATCGTCGACGAGATATATAATACGCGACATATAATTACATGATAGCCTCCTGCAGCCCACTTACAGTGTCATTCCTGCCAAAATCTCGTTGATTTTCTCACCAGTGCAGAATGTTTTCATTTTTATGTAGATTTTATGATCGCGATTGGTCACATTGCATTCGACCAAAACGAGCCTGCATGGTGCCAATCAAGTACCAATGCTGGACGCATGTCGTCTCGCCCGTCGCGGCCACATTCGGGGGGGCGCATTTCGCGCCCGGATATAAGGGGTAGGGGTCCATGGCATTTTCGCGTTTCGCATATCTAGCTTCCACCGCGCTGGTGGCGCTCGCCACGCCGGCGTTCGCACAGGAAG
>NZ_CAJYQD010000048.1 GCF_913776855.1 uncultured Sphingomonas sp.
TCTTCTCCAAGCTGAAGCACTTCCGCCGCGTCGCCACCCGCTACGACAAGCTCGCCGCCAACTTCCTCGCGATGGTCCAGCTCGCCTCAATGCGGCTGTGGCTCCGGGCTTATGAGTCTACGGCCTAGTCTGCGGCGACGGTCAGCTGCGGCCCCTGCTTTCTCAAAAGCTGTTCCTGTTTGCATGTCTCCGAAAACACCTGTCGCGGACGGGGAAACGGGAAAGAAGGGGCGCAACGAATGGCCTCTTTCGGGAGTCGAATAGTCCGTTTGCCCCTCTGCAATTAAACTTTCCAGCAATGACGCCAATTACACTAGCGACACATTTTCTTCGGCGCCGTTCCATTTGCCGGCCAAGCCGGGAACCTCTTCGAGTTGTCGCACTTCGTCGAAGCGACCACGCTCTTCCCTGTATCTTACGATCTCGAAACCGTGCCCGCGTAACTGCTGAATTTCGTCAAGTTCTGCGGCGGTAGCGGTATTCAGATTGATCATCAGCGTCTCCCAGCGAACTGGCGAAGCGTGTTCGCCTGCGACGGACTATAACGATAACCAGTCTGAAAGGCAGCGTCGGTTGGGCCAAACGCCCCTACAAGTCCGCACAGAGCGGATGGTGTTTCTTAGATTGCCCTTAAAGGCACGGACACCCGAGAAAATCGCGCAGCAGTATGCGCAATCCGACATCGCCACGGTGCCCCGCCCCCGCTAAGCTGTTGATACTTAACGGTACACTTTTCCAGCAACATCGGGCAACTAGCGTTGATTTCATTCAACAAGTTTGCTCCACGGCTGAAACACGGGTTCGATTCCCGTAGGGGTCACCAGCACTCGCCAGAATGGCGGATTGCGCAGGTTTGGCAGTCATTCCGAGCCTTTTAGACGTTCTTAAGCGCACTGTGTGCGCGCGAGGCGGTCGGTGTGGTCGCTCTCGGGAATGCTTCATGTGCCGGCATTTTATATTCTCGCCGCGCCCACAGGCGCTATGGCCCGTCGGTCCAGGCGCGCAGGCGCTCGGCGTATATCCGCACCTCCTCTCCCCGCCGTTCCGGTCGACGCTGCGCCATCGCATCTTGTGTCGCGTCGACCGGGCGTGGAACAGGATCGTGGTCGAACGACCTCTCGCAGTGTCGGTCATGCAGGCTTCGCGTGGCTCCTTAAACCTGTCCCCCGTTCACTTCTTCCGGACGCTCCAACCCCGTCCCGGCCGAGGAAGGCCGGCAACCTGAAAGGATATGTGGCGGTCGGCGTTCGAACTGGCGCCAGCCCATAGATCGAACGTGCCCGGATCGATTACCCAGCCCTTCGCAGCGGCGCTCCAATATTGCACGCTGCCCTCGTCCAGTTCGAACCGCACCGTCTGCCGCTCGCCGGGGCGCAGGGTCACGCGGCGAAAGCCCTTGAGTTCGCGTACCGGGCGCGACGCCCTGCCCGATTGCTGGTGGATGTAAAGCTGCACCACCTCATCGCCGGCGCGGCTGCCTGTGTTGGTGACCGGCACCGACACCACGATCCGACCTCCGGGCCGGAGCGTTGCGGTATCGAGGACCGGCGCACCGACCTCGAACCGGGTATAGCTCAGCCCATAGCCGAATTCGAATTGCGGCGTGGACGGGATGTCCCAATAGCGTTTGCCCTGATCCTTTGGCGCATGGGTCGTGTTGTGCGCATAGTAGATCGGCACCTGCCCGACGCTGCGGGGCCAGGTGACCGGCAGCTTGCCGCCCGGATTGACGTCGCCGAACAGCGTCCGCGCGATCGCAGTTCCGCCCCGAGTCCCGCCATACCATGCGTGGAGGATCGCGGGTGCGCGATCGAGTACCTCGCCCAGTTCGAGTGGACGACCGCTCATCGTCACCACCCGCACCGGTTTGCCGGTGGCCAGCATCGCCTCGAACAGGCGCAGCTGGTCGCCTGGCAGCTTGAGGTCGGACCGCGAAGCACCCTCGCCGCTCATATCCTCGGCCTCGCCCAGCGTCAGCACGATCAGGTCGGATCGTTTGGCGAGCGCCACGGCGCGTTCGAATTCGCTTGCCGCGCGCGCCGCGTCCCACCGCGGTTCGGGCTTGGCGACACCCGGAATGGTGATCGCTTCGAACATCGATGGCACGTTGCGCTTGAGCTGCACGCCCGGCGCGGTCTCGACGGTCGCGGCCGAACGCAGCCGATCGCGGACGCCCTCGAACACCGTCACCGTCTCCGGCAGGTCGTACTGGAACGCCCAGGGACCGAGCATGTCGCGCTTCGAATCGGCCATCGCGCCGATCACCGCCACGCGCTTGTGCGCGCCGGCGACCAGCGGCAGGGCGTTGCCGTCGTTCTTCAGCAGCACGAACGACCGTTCCGCCGCCGCCTGCGCCTCGCGCCGATGGCCGAGATCGGCCAGCGTCGCCTTCGCCTGCGCTTCGTCGACATAAGGCCGTTCGAACAAGCCCATGCGAAATTTTCCCACCAGGATACGGCGGACCGCACGGTCGAGCACCGCTTCGGTCAGCCTGCCCGCCCGGACCGACGCCGCCAGCGTCTCGGCGGAGGCAGCCGGACCGAACGACATTTCCATGTCGTTGCCGGCATCGATGCTGCGCACCGCCGCATCGGCCTCGTCACGGGCGAAATGCTGGACCACCTGATTCTTGGTGCCATTGGCATCGGACACGACCCAGCCGTCAAAGCCCATCTGGTCGCGCAGGACATCGGTCAGCAGCCATTTGTTGCCGACGGCGGGGACGTCATTGAGGTCCATATAGGCGCTCATGACGTTGCCCGCGCCCGCCTCTACCGCTGCGGCAAAGGGCGGCAGGATGACGTTGTATAGCTGTGATTCCGACAGGTACACGCTGTCATAGTCGCGTCCGCCCTCCGCCGCGGCATAGCCGGCGAAATGCTTCGGCCCGGAGATGATATGGCCGGGGGCGCCGATCGCCGGCCCTTGAAACCCCCGCACCTGCGCGCGCGCCATCGCCGACCCCAGGAACGGGTCCTCGCCCGCGCCCTCCACGATGCGGCCCCAGCGCGGATCGCGGGCAATGTCGACCATCGGCGCGAACGCCCAATGGATGCCGACCGCGCGTGCCTCAGCGGCCGCGACCGCCTGCGCCCGCTCGACACCCGCCGGGTCCCAGGACGCGGCATTGGCGATGGGCACCGGAAAGATGGTGCGAAAGCCGTGGATGACGTCATAGCCGAAGATCAGCGGCACCTTCAGCCGGGTTTCCTCGACCGCTACCCGCTGCAACCGGTTGATGACGGCGGGGTCGGTGACGAACAGCAGCGACCCAACCTTGCCGCTCTTCACGATCGGCGCGAACTGTTCGAACGCGCCGAACATGAACTGTTGCGAGACCTGCCCGGCCTTTTCTTCCAGCGTCATCGCCCGGAGCAGCAGGTCGGCGCGCTGTTCGGCGCTCAGCCGGCCATTCATCCATGGTTGCGCCGTCGCTCCCGCCTGCCGCGCCGCGAGCGGCGCAGCGACGACGACCACCCCCGCCGCCAGCGCCAACGCGCCGGCGGCAGCGATCATCCTGCGCATTTCGCGCTTCCCCCCGTTCGTCATCTTACTTCCTGACCGGCACGGCCGCGAGATCGCGATCGATCGTCGCCAGCAGCGCATCGGTGAACTGATCGGGCAGATAGGTCTGCAACCCGTACAGCGTGGTGCCCCGCGCCATGTCGAGCTGCGGGTTCTTGAGGAAGGCGGGCACATGCCGCTCCAGCACGGTGCGGGTCGCCGGATTGTCGAGCAGTTCGCCGATCGGCGTCGTCAGCGTGGTGTAGCGCCCCGATGCCTTGGCCGCCGCCAGCGCCTGCGACAGCCGATCGATCTCCGCACCCCAGGGGTCTCGTCCAACCACGACCCTGCCGTCGGCGGCGAAGTCGGCAAGCGTGTCGCTGGCGCGGGTGTAGCGCGGCCATTGCGGCATCGACCCGCCATTCGGGTCGCCGCGCTTCACGAAATTCGCCAGGTAGCTGCTCATCGCCTGTCCTGTGCCCTCGTCCTTCGCGGTCGTCTGCGCGCCATATTTGATCCGGACGTTGTCGAAGAAATAGGGGATGTCGGTCGCGTGCTGCGCGCCGCCCTGCCCGACCGAGTCCGCGACATAGGAGAAGCGATACGCCCACACCGGCACGCCCTTGTCGGCGATCATTGCCGATGCCTCACGCCCGCCGGCGATCATGAAGCCGCTCTTGCCGCCGATGTCGGCGCTGGTCGCCCCGATCATCATCGGTATCCGCGCGAAGCGGTCCTGTTCATATGCCTTGCGGACGTCGACCACGACCTTCCCATCGACAAACGGCCCCGAATTGGTCGGCGGCGCACCGGCCCGGCCCGACATCTGCGCCATGTTGAGCCCGTCGAGCACGTCCTCGGCCGACAGCGCGCGCAAGCGTTGCAGCGCGTCCGGGGCGGCAGGGTCGATGCCTTTGGTCCGGGCGAAGTTGCCGCCGATCTTCTCGACATCCGCCAGCGTGTTGGCGGTGAACGCCTTGGCATCGCCGCCGGACATCACCACCGCCTTGTTGAACAGGCCCCTGGCTTCGGGCGAGGTGACGAGCGCATGGGCCGAGATACCGCCGGCACTCTCGCCGGAGATCGTCACGTTCGCCGGGTCGCCGCCGAACGCCGCAATGTTGCGCTTCACCCATTGCAGCGCCGCGACCTGATCCATGATCCCATAATTGCCCAGGCGCCCGCCATCGGCATTCTGCGCAGTCAGTAGCGGCAGGGCAAAGGTGCCGAAGCGGCCGACGCGGTAGTTGAAGCTGACGAACACCACACCCTTCTTTGCCATGTTCGCACCGGCATAGGTCGGCGGCGAGGCACCGCCGTTCACGAAGCCACCGCCATAGATCCATACGAGAACGGGCAGCTTGCCCTTGACCCCCGCCGGTCGCCAGACATTGGCATAGAGGCAGTCCTCGGCCGGGGTGGTGCCGAGCGGCGCCGCGTCGCTCGGAAACGGCTTCTGCATACAATCCGCGCTATATCGCGTGGCGTCGCGCACGCCGGTCCACTTCGCCGCGGGTTGCGGCGCGCGCCAGCGCAGCGGACCGACCGGCGGGGCGGCGAAGGGAATGCCCTTCCAGCTTTCGACGCCATCGGCCGTCTGTCCGCGAACCGCTCCGTTATCGGTACGGACCGTCGGACCCGCAGGCTGGGCCGCGGCGGGTATCGCGGTCAACGTGGAGGCGATTACGAATGCTTTGGTGATGCGCTTCATCGGTGCGTTTCCTTTTAAACGGGGTTCACGAAGTGGGGCAGAGCCGTGCGCCCTTCAGCGCGGCGGCGGGGAGCGTCAGGCTGGCTTGCGCGGCGTGGTCGGCGGACGATCCGCCCAGCGTGAAGCCGATACGACCGGCCGTCGGGCGCCAGCAGCTTTGTGCGACATCGTAATCGGACACCGATCGCGGATCGACGGCAACACGGACCGCGCGGCTCTGCCCCGGCGCCAGGTCGACCTTGGCAAAACCGGCGAGGCGTCTGGGTGCCTCCCAGCCCGGCGCGGCGGCGTAGAGCTGCGCCACCGCCTTTCCAGCGACGCGGCCGGTGTTTGCGACCTTGAACCGCGCCTCGATCGCGCCGTCCCTTACCGTCAGGGTCAGGCCACTATAGCGGAAGTCGGTATAGGACAGGCCGTGGCCAAAGGCGAAGGCGGGGGTCAGGCCCTTGGCATCGAACCATTTATAGCCGACGGTCGCCCCTTCGGTATAGCGGAACTCGCCCTTGGCCGGCGGCTGGGGATGGGGCAGCTGGTTGAGGCTGGCGGGGAAGGTCATCGGCAGGTGGCCCGACGGATTGACGCGACCGGTCAGCACGTCGGCAATCGCCTCCCCACCCTCCGTCCCCGGATACCAGGCGGTCAGGATGCCGGCGACGCGCGGCGCCCAGGGGGTCAGCACCGGCCCGCCATTTTCGAGTACGACGACGGTGCGGCGGTTGGCCGCAGCCACCGCATCGATCAGTGCGTCCTGGTTATCCGCCAGCGTCAGCGACACGTCGAACGCCTCTCCCGCCCATTGCGTCGCGAACACGATGGCCAGGTCGGCCTGCGCTGCCGCCGTGGCTGCCGCCGCGCGGTCCGTGCCGTCGACGAAGTCGATGGTCGCACCGGGCAGGCGACGGCGCAACGCCTCGAGCGGCGAGGACGGGTAATACATCACCGGCCCCGGCCAGAAGGAGGGTTGCAGCCCCGGAACGGCATTGCCCCCCTTGGGATAGACAAGCGATGACCCGCCGCCCGCCAGCACCCCCTTGTCGGCATGGCCGCCGATCACCACGATCCGCTTCGCGCTCCCCGCCAGCGGCAGGACGTTGCCGCTGTTCTTGAGCAGGACGATCGCTTCGGCCGCGTCGGCGCGGCTGACCGCACCGTTGCGCTCGAGCATGTCGGCCGGCAGGTCGAACGGCGCGGCGGTTACCGGATGGTCGAACAGGCCGTGGCGCAGCATCGCATAGAGGATGCGTCCGACCATCGCGTCGATGCGCGCGGGCGGCACCCGTCCATCGGCAATGGCGCGGCGCATATCCGCGCCGAAGAACGGCTTTACGTCGAACGGATAGCCCGATTGCTGGTCCAGCCCCGCCGCCGATGCCGCCTCGGTCGAATGGGTCGCGCCCCAGTCGGACATGACATAGCCCTTGAAGCCCCACTCGCCCCGCAGCACCTTCGTGAGCAACCAAGGACTCTCGCACGAAAACGGGCCGTCGACGCGGTTATAGGCGCACATCACCGCGCCCGGATCGCCGTGGTCCAGCGCGATTTCGAAGGCGAGCAGGTCGGACAGATGCGCCGCCTTCGGGTCGATCACGACATTGCCGGCGTTGCGATCGGTCTCCTGATCGTTCAACGCGAAATGCTTCATCGTCGATACGACGTGCTGCGACTGGATGCCGGCGATCTGCGCGCCCGCCATGATACCCGCCAGCAGCGGGTCCTCGCCGGCATATTCGAAATTGCGCCCGTTGCGCGGCTCGCGCGTCAGGTTGACGCTGCCGCCGAGCAGGACGTTGAAACCTGATGCATAGGCCTCCGCCCCGATCATCGCCCCGCCCCGCCTTGCCAGTTCGGGGTTCCAGGTCGCGGCGGTGGCTAGGCCGGAGGGGAGCGCGGTCCGCTCGCGCTTGCGCCTGGCGCCACCCTGGCTGGCGACGCCGATCCCGGCATCGGCCTGCCACTGCGCCGGGATGCCCAGCCGGGGAATACCGGGAACATAGCCCGCCGACCCTTCGCGGGCGCCGGCAGGTGCGGTGAACTGCTTGGGCGGAAAATCGGTAGCGAACTGACCAAAGATCAGCGTCAACTTCTCCTCGGGCGTCATCGCCGCCAGCAACGCGGCGACGCGCGCCTCGGTCGGTTGGCGGGCGTCCGTCCACGAACCGGTCGCGACCGGAGCCGTCTGGGCGACCACCGGCATCGGCAACGACACAGCGAGCGCGACACCCGCGACAAGGGGCAGCAGGGGTTTCAAGCGGTCTTCTCCCTCGAATCTTTGTTCTGGTTGGTGTCGTTCATGCCGTGGCAGGCGAAGCTGTCGGCACGCGCCGGGTCGCCGCCGATATGGACGGCGCGGGTCGGATGTGGGCAGAGCGGGCGCGTGGTGTCGACCATCGGATCGGCTGGACGGGCGAGCAACCGGTCGGGTGCGCGCCCCCGTTCGACCCACGCCTCGATCGCCTGTTGCGGATCGAAGCGCGAAAATCCCGGTCCGCCGCCGCAATGCCCCATGCCGGGGGCGAGAAACAGGCGATACCAGTCGGCGGTCGGCATCCGCGCGGCGACCGCCGAATGATATTGGATCGAATCAAACGGCGACACCACCGGATCGGCAAGGCCGTGATAGTGGAGCAGCTTGCCCCCTGACGCACGAAACCGCGCAAGGTTCGGGTCGACCGCATCGATCTTGGGAGACAGCGTGCGACGGATACGGTCAAGGTCGCGGCCGAAATCGAACCGCCACCACGACCATGCCGGATCGGCAAAGGCCCAGACCCGCCAGAAGCTCGTCCGCGCCGGCTGCTGCCGTCCGCCATCGGACAGATAGGCCGTCCATCCCGCTTCGCTGCCGGGCAGCCACGGGTTGGTGACCCGCGCGCCGCTGCGCGGGTCAACTGCACCGCGATACATCCGGCGGGCGGCGGCGAGCTGTTCCGGTGACAAACATGGGCCGGTTCGACCCGATGCACAGGCCAGGATGCCCGGATCGAAGCGGCAGGCGACGGGATCGTTCAGCCAGCCATCGCCAGCCAGTCCGCCGGCGGTGGCACCGTTGTCCGCCCGGCAGGCCGCCAGCGCCCCTCGTTGCAGCAGCGTCAGTTCCCGCTGGCCGAGGATGGGTCGAGAATCGTCACCCGCAGAATGGTTGGCGAGATATTGCCAGAGGAACGCGGCGTTCAGGCGCACCCGCGCCGCGCCCGGAGCGCCCGCGACGATCCCGTCGAAATCGCCGGGAAAGCGCTGCGCCTCCATCAGCGCCTGATGCCCGCCGGTCGAGCAGCCGTTAAAATAGCGGTAGCGCGGCACCCGACCGTAATAACGCGTGGCGAGGCGATTGGCGACGACCGCGCTCAGATGCACCGCGCGCCAGCCCCAGTCGACGATCGCCTGCGGCCGACCGCGTGCAAAGTCGGGATCGTCGCCGTCATGGCCGGTATCGGTCGCGACCACCGCCGCACCCCGCGCCAGTTGCTCGGTCATCGCCGCCAGCGGCAGCCGCGAAGAATAACCGCCATTGCCGAGCATCACCATTCGCCCGCTCCACCCGGCGTGCGGCGGTAACCAAAGGTGATATCCGATCCGCGACCCGGCCACCGGTCGCAGCACGCCGGTCACCCGGCAAATGCCGTCCGATTCCGTCACTGCCGTCGTTCGCCCCGCAAGCGCATTGCAGGTCCGCGCGACCGCATCGACCGATCCGGCCAGCAGCGCCGCGATCGCCATCGCGGCAATGGCAAGGCGTGCGGACTCAGCGCAGGACATCGCTGGCCTCCGCCTCGGCGATGGTTCGCTCGGCATCCTCCGGCAGCAACCATCCGTCACGCACCTGCTGCCCCGCAGCGGCGCGGACCTGCGCGACGAAACCGGCATGGTCGCGATAGCGCGCCGTCAGCGACGGGCGGGGGTCGCCACGCGCGCGACGTTCCGCCTCGGTCCGGGCAAAGGGCACGAACCCGCCGATGAAGCCGCACGATCCGCCACGACCATAGCCCGAGGTACGAATGTTCCACCCGGTATAGGTCCCGATCGGCACCGCCAGCTGCACCAGCGGGACACCACCCACTTCATTCCCATCGGCATCGACGCGTGGCACGCGCGCCGGCAGGTAGCGGCGGATGCGCGGCGGCTGATGCGACACTACGCCGCTCTCATCGGCATACCGGAACTGCGGACCGACATCGTAATCGGGCATCCTGTTCAGCGCCGCCTCCGGCCGGGGCACCCCCGGCAGCGCCGGCCAGCCCATCGCCGCCGCATCGGGCCGCACCAGTGTACCGGCCGCGAGCGTGGGATAGCGGCTGTCCGGCGGCATCCGGTCGTCGCGCACCCAGTCGACGAGCCGCCCGAGCAAGGCGCGTCGAGCGTCTTCGGTCCGCACCGGGTTCAGCGCCAGCGCACAGGGTGGATAGCCCGGCCCGGCCACCTCGCCCGTCACCGGAAAGCCGCCGCGGGTCGATCCGCCATGGGTGACCGATCCGAAATAATAGCGGCGAACATTCGCCGGCAGCGGCAGGTCGCGGCGCGCATCGGTGCCGACCAGCCCGGCCGACAGGCGCAGGCCCCATAGCTCCGCCGAACCGATCGTCTCGATGATCTTCGGACAGGTATCGCTCGCACGGCAGCGGTCGAGCAGGCTGGAAGTGCCCCGCCCCCGCACCCGGTCGTGATACCGGCTCCACCACAGCGTCCCTTCGCTGCCGAGTTCGAACAGGTCGGCCGCCCCGCCGGGCACGGCAAAGCGGATGTTGAGCGGCACCTGCCGGGCGGCGATATCGGGATTGGCGCCGTCGAACACGCGGCGTCCCGCTTCGTCGGCGTTGAAGCCCAGATGCAGGAAGCTCTTGACGAAATTGCCCGATTGCGAGGTGCCGGTGATGATCGGCCAGCGCACCAGTCCCGCAACCGGATTGGGTGTGCCATGATCGTCACGCGATCCATGGCGCAGGAACGCGACCAGATCGCGTACCGCTGCGAACCCGATGCCCAGCACCTGCGGATCGCGCCCCCGATAGACCAGGGTATAGGCTAGATCGCTGACGAAACCGTCCTTCACGCACAGGTGCCGTGGGTCCGGCCTTCCCGGAAAGGGGCGCGTGCGGCAATCGGCAAAGGCCCAGCGACCCGCCGGCACCGGGACCAGCCGGGCAGCATCCGCCGCATGGGTCCACAACCGGGCGGTGCGCGTATCGAGCGATACCGGCAAGGGGCGCGCGACCGGGCGGACGATGCCACCCAGTATCGGCACGCTTCGCACACCGGCAGCTACCCCGACGAAACGTTGCAGGACCGGTCCGGTCAGGCCGGCAGCGACCGGCACGCTGGCCGTCTGTACCCCCGGCCCAGGCGGGATGTCGCCCTGCCAGCCACTCACTACCCGGATATGGCCGGCAGTGTCCGCCCCGATCCGCGCATTGCCACGATTGGGCACGTCGTAGAACAGCACCCCGCTCACCCGCGCGGCGTCGTTCGGCCGAACGATCGCAAAGGTCGCGCCATAGGCCACGGTGCCGCGCGGCGTCCGCGGTGCGGCCGACAGGTCGGTGATGATCCGGTTGTGCGGATCGCGCGGATCCAGTTCGCCTTCGTACCGACCGCGCAGCAGGGTAAAGCCCTCTCCCGCCGGTACGCGCTGTTCGACGATGATCCGGGTCAACCGCCCTTCGGCAAGGGTCGGGACGATCGCAAGCGTCAGTGCGGTCGCGCACGCCAGCCTCATGCGTCGTCCCCGATGTCCAGTGTGAGCAGATGGGCGCCAAGCGTCTTGCCATGCGCGTCCAGCGCCAGCGACCGGGTGACGCCGCCACTCAGCGCACCTTCCAGGACGAAGTTGAGCGCCCCCAGTTGCGGCAGTTCGTAGCGGCGGACCGAGGTGGGCGACATGCCCAACGCCGCGGCGACGCGCGCGCCGGTCAACGTGCGGGCGATCCGGTCATGATCGGACCGGTCATAGGCGACGACCGAAATCTGCGAGATGTCGCCCTTGTCGCCGGTGCGGACATGGGCAAGGTCATGCAACCGCATCATGCGCCTCGATCAGCTGGACGGTCGGGGTGATCGCGTCGCGGGAAACCAGGCAGGAGGCGATCGCCACCACCCGGCGGGTCGACCGGCTGACCCCGCCGCCGCCGAACGGGCCGTTGGTGTAGAGCGCCTCCACCTCCGCCCCGATGGCGTGGGCGCCTTCGATGGAGCGGCTTCGACCGACGATCCGGGCGCGGAGCTCGGCGAACGGATGGTCCGCGCCCGCCTCCGCCGCGTCGCCACCGATGATGTCGGTGCGCACCTCCTCCAGCGCTACGCCGGTCAAATCCAGCCGTTCGCGTACGATCCGCAACGCCAGCTGCGCGCGCGCGACCGCGCCGGGGCCGGCATAGGAAATCTGCCCTTCGCCGATGAAGCCGTCGTCATAGCCGATGGAAACCTTCAGCGAACCCGGCCGCGCGCATCCCCCGCCACCGCGCACCGCCACACGGTCCGGCCCGACCTGTTCCAGCGCGACCTGACTGAAATCGGCCGTGACATCCGCCTGGAGATAGGCGGCGGGGTCGAGTACTTCGTACAACAGCTGTTCGGTGCAGGTCGCGACCGACAACAGCCCGCCCGAGCCGGCAACCTTTCCCACGATCGCATCGCCATGCACATCGACATCCGCGAACGGAAACCCCAGCCGGGCGAGGCCAGGCACGTCCTTGCGACCCGGATCGGCGAAATAACCGCCGGTCAGCTGTCCGGCACATTCCAGCAGATGCCCGACCAGTGTCCCACGGCCGAGCCGCGCCCAGTCGTCGGACGCCCATCGATACGTGTGGATCAGCGGCGCGAGGAACAGTGCCGGATCGCCGACCCTGCCGGTGATGACCACATCCGCCGCGGCGTCCAGCGCCTCGACAATCCCCTCCGCGCCCAGATAGGCGTTGGCCGACACCATCCGGTCGCGCAGGTCGGCGACGCTGCCACCCCGGTCGATAAGCGGCAGGTCGCTGTCCGCAACGATCGCAAGCACGTCATCACCCGTCACCGCCGCGATCCGCAAGCCGCTCAGCCCCAGTTGCCCGGCGAGCTGCGCAACCGCGCGGGCGGCAGCGACCGGGTTCGCCGCGCCGGCATTGGTGATGATCCGCACCCCGCGCCCGTGCGCCGCCGGCAGGATTCGACGCATCCGTTCGAGCAGCATGGGATCGAAGCCGCCTTCCGGATCGGCCTGCAGCCGTTCCTGCGCCAACGCGATGGTCCGTTCGGCAAGACATTCGAAGATCAGGAAGTCGATGTCGCCCTGTTCGACCAACTCGATCGCTGGTTCGATCCGGTCGCCGGCAAAACCTGATCCGGCGCCAAGTCGCACGAAGTCGCGAGGAGGGAGCGTGGTCGTCATAGCGGGATCACCCCGATCAGCAGCGCCGCCCCCGTCATCACCAACGTGGCGGCGAACAACCAGGGGATCGCGAACCGCTGATGCGCGCCCAGCTCGATACCGCTCAGTCCCGCGACAAGGAACGTCGCAGGGGTCAGCGGGCTGATCGGAAAACCGGTCGTCATCTGTCCCAGCAGGGCGGCACGGCCCATCTCCTCCGGACGAATGTCAAAGCCCGACGCCAGTTCGGCCAGCACCGGCAGTACCCCGAAATAAAAGGAGTCGGGATCGAACAACAGACTGAGCGGCATCGATACGACCGCGAGGATCGCGGCGAGATGCCCCCCTATCTGCGGCGGGAGGTGGCCGGCCCCTGCTGCGGCGATGGCGCCAATCATGCCCGATCCGGTCATGACCCCGGTGAAGACACCCGCCGCCAGCAGGATGCTGGCCATCAGCAGCGCGGCATGGGCGTGCGCGTCGATCCGTTCGCGCTGTGCCTTCGCACCGGGATAGTTCACCACCAACGCCACGGCCGTCCCGATCATGAAGACTACGACCGGTTCGACCAGTCCCGATACCATCGTGCCGATCACGATGGCGGTCAGGACAAGGTTCGTTGCGAAGCGCCACCCGCCGGCCGGGGGCGTGGCCACCGGCACGGGCAGTGGCGATGCATCGATGGTCGCACCCGACACTCCGGCAAGGCGCAACCGCTCGCGCCGCCCCAGCCACCAGGATGCTGCTCCGACAAAGGCGAGGCCGACCAGCTGCACACCGATCATCGGCGTGAACAAGGTGGCGGTCGGGACACCCAGCGATGCCGACGCGCGCAGCGTCGGACCGGTCCATGGCAGGAAATTGACGCCCGCCGCCATCGACGCGGTACACGCCAGCACCCGGCGATCCATCCCGATCCGGTCGTACACCGGGCGCAGCGCGGGAATGGTGACGAGGAAACAGACCGCACCCGATCCGTCGAGGTGAATGAGGAGCGCGAGCATCGCCGTTCCTACGGCGATCCGTTCCGGGCTGTTCCCCACCATGCGGACGACCAATGCGACCAGCGGCGCCAGCAGCCCGGCATCGGTCATCACGCCAAAGAACAGGATGGCGAAGATGAACATTCCCGCAACCGGCGCGATCTTGCCCAGCCCGGCCAGGATATAGGCCGGCACCTGATCGCCCACCCCCGCCACGACAGCGGCCGCGACCGGGATCAGGATCAGCGCGACCAGCGGCGATACGCGATTGGACAGGATGGCGGCGAGCAGCGCCCCGATCGCCATCAGTCCGGTTATTGCCAACATGCCCGACCCCGTTCCCGGTTGCATCCATCCCGCCGCATCGTGGAACTGTTCACGACGCGGCGACAAGTGTTTAGAAATTCAACGTCACCTGCATCGTCGCCGTCCGTCCGAACGGGTTCGAATAGGCACCGTTGAACGCGCCGTTTGATGTGATCGCGATCGGCGGGTCGCGGTCGAACAGGTTGAGGATGGTGACCGACGTCCGGAACCCGCTGAACGGCGTGCCGGCATTCTTCAGATCGGCTGCATAGCCAAGCGTCAGGTCGACCGTCGTCCACGCATCCACCTTTTGCGGCGGGATCGACTGGCCAACCGGCCCCAGCGCGAGGTCGTTCAGGTAGGAACCGATATAGTTCACGAACGCGTTGGCGCTGACCCCGCGATACACCAGTCCCACCGACCCGCGCCCGCGCCATTCGGTCGGCGAATTGTAGAAGCCCAGCCGGTCGACGAATGGCTGTCCGGCCACGACCTGTTCCTCGTTGCTGATCGTCCAGCTGACCGCTGCCGATGCGTTCACCGTCAGCGCGTCGAACTTGTGCAGATAGTTGATCGACGCATCCAGACCGTCTTGCCGGGTTGCGGCCAGATTCGCGTTGCGCCCGTCGATCAGCACATTGACCGCGCACGGGTTCGGCAGCGTGCCATAGAGCAGCGTGCGGCTGAGATAGGTCCGCAGCACCGGATCGAAGGTCGCGGGATCGGTGTTCACGCAGCCGGTCGGATTGGCGATCGGCAGGATGAACTGGCTATACCCGTTATAATTGGGATAGCCCCCTGCCTGGAACGCCGCGATCGAATTGGGCTGCTGGATGCGGCCGGTATAGCGGATGTTGTAATAGGTCGCCTCGGCCGTGAAGTCGCCAAGCTTAAGATTGCCACCGACCGACCAGTTGGTCGCCTTTTCCGGGCGCAGTTCGGGGTTCGATCCTACGACGACCCCGATATTGGTGAAGCCCGGCCCTGCTCCGTTCACGACGCGCGGGTCGTTGTTCGAAAAGGCGAAGCCGCCGACCGCTGAATAAGAGAACAGGTTCACGTCGGGCAACGACGGCGCCCGGAACGACGTGCCCCACGATCCACGCAGGCTGAGGACGTCGTTGACGACCCAGGTCCCGCCGATCTTGGGATTGGAGGTCGACCCGACGTCCGAATAATCGTCGTACCGGATCGCGGCGTCGATCGTCAGGCTCTTGATGAGCGGAACGTTCATCTCCTCCCCGATCAGCGGAACATAGACTTCCCCGAACGCCGACCAGATGGTGCGCGACAGGCGGCTGTTGTCGGCGGTGGTGTCGAACAGGAACTGGTTGGTGGCGCTGCGGTTCGCGCCATTGATGTTGAAGTTGTACTGTTTGTTGCGTTCCCCACCGAACGCTGCCCGCACCGTGCCGGCGGGAACCGCGAACAGCGGGCCGTCGAACTTCAGCAGCGCATCGTCGAGGCCGTTGCCGCTGCGCTGGACATTGTCGCCCGCGATGGTGGCAAGCTGTTGCGGCGTCAGTGCCAGCGCGCTCAACGGATTGATCGCGCCCAGATTGATTTGATATTGCAGGGCGTTGGGATTGATGTTCGTCCCGCTCTGGCAGTAATTGCAGGCCTCGTCGCGGCCATAGGTGTAATAGCCCTCGGCACGCCAGCTCCATGGCAATTTGACGCGCGCACCGGCGGTAATCGAGTAGGTTTCGGACCGGTTGTCGAAATTGCTCGATCCGATGTCCTTCAGCGCGCTGTACTGCACGTTCAGCGGCGCGTTCGTCGCCACCCCCGGAATGCCCGCGATGTAATAGGGGTTGCGCGCCGTCGTCACCGCCCCTGCGCTGTCGAACAGGAAGGGGGACAGCGTCACATTCTGCACCGCCGACGCCGGCGAGCGCGAGAAGGTGTGACGGTTCGAATAGGTCCCCTGTACGAACGCCTCGACCGAGGGGCCGAATTCCTGGTTGGCGAACAGCGACACCTGATGCCGGTCGAGCCGCCCGGTATAGTCGTTATAATAGGCATTGTCCGCCAGGTTCGGCTGATTGAGCAGCAGGTCGCCCGGCGTCAGAGCGACATTCGCGCCCTGCGGCAGCCCGTAATAGGTGTAGAACCCCGCCCGCGGCAGAACCGGATTCTGCGAACCGTCGGCATTCTGGACATAGATGTTCGCCGGACCTGCCAGCGTGGCGGTCGTGCCGTTCAACCGGTTGTCCGGCCCGCCGAACGGGCGCAGATCGTTGAAGAGGAACCGGTTCTTCGCGCGCAGGAACGGGTCGCGATGCGTATATTCGTAACTGACCAGCACGTTGCCCGCGCCGAGGCCACCCAATCCGGTCCACGTCGTGCCCGCGGTGATCGATGGCTGAATCTGGAAACCGCCCGACTGATTGGTCACGCGGTTCGATGCCTCGACCCCCTGAAAGTCCTTTCGCAACACGAAATTGACCACGCCGGCGACGGCGTCCGACCCATAGATGGCGGAGGCACCATCGGCGATCACCTCGATCCGGGCGACGGCGGCGATCGGCACCTGATTGGCTTCGGTGAAGTTGGAGGCTGCGCCGGTGCCCACCACGCGGTGACCATCGACCAGCGTCAGCGTCGCCTGCGCACCCAGCCCGCGCAGGTTGATCGCCGAACCCTGCTGCGAATTGTACGAACCCTGCGTTCCGCCCTCGCGGAAATCGCCGAGGTTGCGGACCTGCGGCAATGTATTGACCGCATCGGCGACCGAAGCGACGCCGCTGGCGATGATGGTTTCGCGCGTCAGCGTCACCGCTTCGCTGCCGACCGCCTTCACGCCTGAAATATTCGTACCGGTGACCACGATGTCAGCGGACTCGCCGGTCCGCGCGTCGTTCGACAGCGCGCCCTGCCGATCGACATCGTCGCCCGCGTCTCCGGTAACGCCGGTCGGAGCGTTCGGCGATCCCGCAGCGCTCACGCCGGCGGCGGGGTCCTGCGCGCTGCCGGTCTGCGCGGGATCGACAGCGGGCGCGGGCAGCCCGGTGGAACCATCCTGCCCGCCGATAGCCGGCGTGGCGGCGATGGCAGGCGACGTGAGCCCGAGCGCCAAGGCGGTCAGGCTGATACGCGTGAAACGAGTCTTGCGACCTTGCATGAAAACCTCCCCTGTGAGGACGGCCGATTGGACATCGGCTCTCGTCGGACGGTCCGGCTGTTGGCGCCGGTTCCTTCCGCTCGACGGGTTATCGATCGTTCGATATGATAATGAAAATAGAATGTTGACATCGATCGATGCGAAAAGCTGATCGATGGATCGAGAGGATCGGATGAGCCGTACCCCCAGTTTGACGACGTTGCGTATGTTCATGGCGGTCGCCCGCACGCGCAGCTTCAGCGAAGCGGCCCGGTTGGCGAACCTTTCGCAACCCGCACTGAGCCGGACGATCCGGTTGATGGAAGACGATCTGGGCGTACGTCTGTTCGATCGCAGTTCACGCCGGGTCGAACTGACGAGCGCCGGGGCGATGCTGGTGCCGACCGTCGAGCGGCTGATCGCCGATTTCGACCATGCATTCGCCACCTTGTCGAAGGATCTGACCGGAATGCGGGGGCGGATCGTGATCGGTGCGCTGCCATCCTTTGCCGCCGCCGCGTTGCCGCGCGTCATCCGCAGCTACATCGCGCGCAGCCCATCGGTCGAAATCGTGATCCGCGACGACATTGCCGGCGCGCTCTACCGCCAGTTGCGCGACGGGCAGATCGACGTCGCTTTCGTCACCGAGGCGGCCGAACCCGACTATCTGTTCGAACCGCTGCTGTCCGACCGCTGCGTCCTGGCGTTCCAGTCCGGATCACCGTTCGACGTTGCCGGCGAAGCGCCATGGTCTACCCTGGCAGAGGCGCCTTTCCTTGCGATGGCAACCAGCAGCAGCGTGCGGGTCATGTCCGATGCGGCGCTGCTGCGCGCGGGAATCACCGTGCGGCCGCTGTACGAAGTGTCGCAGTTGGTGACGATGGGTGGCCTGCTTGCCGCCGGGCTGGGCGTGACCGTGTTGCCGCATTCCACCATCACGATGCTCGCAAACCCTGCGGTAGGCTGGCGGCCGCTCGAAGCGCCGATCGTCGAGCGGAAGATTGGCATCGCATATCTGAAGCAGCGCTCGCTATCGCCCGCCGCCGCCGCCTTTCTGTCGCACTGTCGCTCGCTTCATCGCGACGGACACCTTGTGTGAGGCGAAGGGCGCCTTACGCCCCTATGATCGCGGGTCTTTCGACGGTTGCGACCGACATCCCGCGTCGCCGTGCCTCTGGCAGGCAGGAGGAAAGGCACGTTCGGCGCGGCAACGCCCTCGGCGAAGGCGGCAGCGTACTTGCCGTTGGGCGAGGTGATTGAACTGCATATCGGTCGCGAACGCCCCTGGTGCGTGGTTTTCCGAGGCGGTACCGCGCAAGTGCGGCAGCGAATGGCCGCCGGCACTGTGCTGCCTGACCTTGCCCGCACGGTCGACGGTACCGAAGCCGTTATCGGACGCCCCGATGAACGGCACCGAGCATGGACCGGGCGACGCTCGGCATCATCATTGCGCATGGCGATCGTCGATCGGTCGGCGGGCAAAGGCTTGCGCGATCGACCGCTTCGCCGTCGCCCAGGCGGCGGTGTCGGGCGTGAGAAGTTCGACGTGCCCGGTATCGGCGACCTCGTGCAGCGCGACCATATCGCCAGCCGCCTGTGCGCGGGTGACATAGGCGGTCGCCATCCGGAACGGGACGATCCGGTCGGCTTGGCCGTTGACCAGATCCTGCGGCACGCCCAGCGGCAGAAGACGTGAGACAGACGTATCGGCATAGGGGTCGCGACGACCCTCCCCGACCAGCAGCGCGACGACTTCGGTCCCGCAGCCATTGTCGGGGCTGGCCGCGACATCCTCGAGATCGGGCAGGCCGCCCAGGCTGATGACATGCGCCACCTTCAGCGGCTTGGCGCTCGCCAGCGGGCTGTCGGCGGGCAGATGCGGCCGTGCCGCCAGCCAGAGCGCCAGATGCCCGCCGGCCGAATGGCCGACCGCCACCACATGCGATGGATCGAGGTCGAACCGCGCGGCATGGTCGCGTACGGCATCGGCCGCGGCGGCAGCGTCGAGGAAGGTGCCGGGATAGCCGCCACCCGCGCGGTCGACACCGCGATAATCGATGTTCCACACCGCATAGCCATCGGTGCGCAGATCGTCGGCGACCCAGTCCATCAAGCGCCGGTCGGCAACCTCGGTCTGCCAGCATCCGCCATGCACCATCAGTACGGTCGGATGCGGCCCGGCCTGCCGGGGCAACCAGACGTCAACCTTCTGCATCGCATCCGAGCCATAGGCGATCGTCGCGTCGCATGTCGGACGCGGGCGGCTGGTCAGGTCGTGCCAGACGAGCGGGCGAGGGCCGGGTTCGTCCATCATGTCACGCGCATCGCCACGCGGAAGCGCGGATCGTCCCACCGGCGCTGCTCCAGAATATCGTGCAGCTTCTCCACCGCCTGCCACACATCGGCATAGCCCAGATATAGCGGTGTCAGGCCGAAGCGAAGAATATCGGGTGCGCGGAAGTCGCCGACGACACCGTCCTCGATCAACGCCTGGCACAGCGCATAGGCGTGGGGATGGCGGAACGAGACATGGCTACCCCGCGCCGCCGGGTCGCGGGGCGTCGCCAGTTCCAGCCCGAACGCGGCGCAGCGTTCCTCGACCCGTTCGATCAACAGCGTCGACAGCGCCACCGACTTGGCGGTGACAGCGGTAAAGTCTACCTCCTCGAACAGCGCCAGCCCCTCTTCCAACGCGGCCAGCCCCAGGATCGGTGGCGTTCCGCAGAGGAACCGCGCGATACCCGGCGCGGGGTCATAGCCGTCGTCGAACGCGAACGGCGTGCTGTGGCCCATCCACCCCGACAGCGGCGACCGCAGCCGGGCGTGGTGCCGCCCGGCGACGAACAGGAAGGCCGGCGCCCCCGGCCCACCGTTCAGATATTTATACCCGCATCCTACCGCCAGATCGGCGCCGGCGTCGTTGAGGTCGACCGGCACGGCGCCGACGCTGTGGCTGAGGTCCCACAGGGTCAGCGCACCCGCGGCGTGCGCCGCTGCGGTGATCGTCGCCATGTCGAGCCTGCGCGCGGTCTTGTAATGGACATGCGTCAGCAGGACGACCGCGACATCATCATCGATCGCCTCGACGATCCGGTCGGCCGGAACCGTCTTCAGCGTCGCCCCCATGAAGTCCGCCACCCCGGAGGCGACATACAGGTCGGTCGGGAAATTGCCCGGTTCCGACAGGATCGTGCGACGTCCCGGCCGGGCGGCAATTGCTGCGGCCAGCAGCTTGAAGAGGTTGGCCGATGTGGAATCGGCCACGGCGACCTCTCCCGCTGCCGCGCCGATCAGCGGCGCGATGCGATCGCCGATCCGCAACGGCGCACCGATCCAGTCATGCGCGTTCCAGCTGCCGATCAGGTCCTGCCCCCATTCGCGGGTCACGACCCGTTCCATCCGTGCCATCGTTCGCTGGGGCAGCACGCCCAGCGAGTTGCCGTCGAGATAGATCTTGCCCGCCGGAAGCGCGAACCGCGCGCGCATTGGGGCCAGCGGATCGGCCGCATCCCGCGCTCGCGCCGCGTCCAGTGTCGCCATGCCGGTCATCGCCGTCTCCATCACAATGCGACCCGTACGGTCAGCAATTCGGGAAAGAACACCTGGTCGATCACCCGCGCTAGATAGGGAACGCCCGCCGTCCCGCCGGTGCCCCGCTTGAACCCGATGATCCGTTCGATCGTCTTGAGATGGCCGAACCGCCAGAGCTGCACCCGATATTCCAGATCGACGAGCTTTTCGGCAAGTTCGTACAGGTCCCAATATCGCTCGGACCGGGCATAGACGTCGCGCCACGCCGTTTCGACCGCTTCGGACGCGACATAGCCCCGGGTGAAATCACGGTCCAGATGGTCGGCGGGGATCGCGAATCCGCGCCGGGCGAGCAACCGCAGCGTTTCGTCATACAGGCTGGGCTTCGCCGCCGCCGCCATCAGCATCGCATGGACCGCCGGATCGCGTTCATGGACCGCGATCATGTCGGGGTTCTTGTTGCCCAGCATGAATTCCAGTGCGCGATACTGCGCCGACTGGAACCCCGAACTGGTGCCGAGCGTGCCGCGCATCGCGCTATAGTCGGCAGGGGTGATGGTCGCCAGCACGTCCCAGCTCTGGATCAGCTGCGTCTGCACCCGCGCCACCCGCGCCATCATCTTGAACGCGACGCCCAACCGATCCTCGACGATCGCGGTCCGCGCCGCCTCCAGTTCGTGCAGGCACAGCTTCAGCCACAGTTCGGAGGCCTGGTGGATGACGATGAACAGCAGTTCGTCATGGGTGTCGGACAGCGGCACTTGGCAATCGAGCAGCCGGTCGAGTTGCAGATAGCCGCCATAGGTGATGTCGGACGGGGCGGTCGGGGGCTGGCGCATTTCCATGGCAGCGATCCTATCGCGACCATCCGGGGACATTGTTCGCAAAATGGGGATTTCCTGCTACCGATCGCGGAACAGCGTTCCGATCCTTGCGAAGGTTGCAGACCGATGACCCGGCCCACCCTCACCTCCGTCGACTTCGGCCTGCTGGAGTCGCTAGAGCGGAACGGTCGCCAGTCCTTCGCGACGCTGGCGACCGAGCACGGCCTGTCAAAGACGCCGTGCTGGAACCGGGTGCAGGCAATGGAAGAAGCGGGCGTCATCCGCGGCTATCGCGCCGACATCGACCCCGCCGCCCTGGGGCTGAGCGTCATCGCCCACGTCCAGGTCGCGATCGACGCCAGTCAGCGCGATGCGTTCGAAGCCGCGGTGATGGACGATGCCGCGATCCTCGAATGCCATTCGATCGCGGGCGATGCCGACTATCTCTTCAAGATCGCCTGCCGCGATGTCGAGGCGCTGGACGACCTGCTGCGCGATCGGCTGACGCTGTTGCCGGGCGTGACCCGTACCCGCACGACGATCAGCCTGAAGGCGATCAAGCCCCCCGCCCCGCTCAGTCGTGCGGTGCGCCATGCGGGTGCGACCGCGAAACACCGCACCGGTTTGCGCCGATAGCGGCGCCGGCGCGATCTTCAGTCATGCACGGTGCCCCCGCCCGCGGCGGCCAGCGATTCCCGGACCCGCGCCAGCGCCATCTCCACCGGCTCCGTTTCCCCCATCAGCGCGAACGAACCGGCGATGTCGAAGGTGCAATGGCCGTGAACGGTCGCGACCAGCGACCGCGCCAGCGAAGGCACCTGCGCCGCGGTGGCCGTCGGCAGGACCGCCGCAATCTCCTCCATCACGATGCGGGTCAGTTCGCCGCGCAACCGGTCCTGATCTTCCGGCAGCGACAGGTCGGGGGGCAGGTGATGATCGTAGATCGCAAGCCACAGGTTGCGATGGCCGCGCGCAAACGCGAAATAACTCTCCACCAGGCAGCGGATGCGATCGTCGCCAGCGGCGGCCAACGCGGCGCGCAGATCGGCGGTCCATAGCTGGAACGTGCGGGTGTTGATCGCCAGGATGAACCGATCATAGCTGCCGAACACATTGTACAGCGTGCCGATCGAATAGCCGATCCGCTTTGCGACCTCGCGCGCGGAGAAGCGCGCAAAGCCGACCTCCGCCATATGCCTGTGCCCCTCGACCACCAGCATCTGTTCGATTTCCGGCCGGGTATGATCCGAACGTCGTCCCATGCGAACGTCATAGCAACCGGGCAAACCACGTCGACCGGTTTCGGCGGGCGGGTTACATTTGCCCGCCCGGATCGCTGGCCGGCAATGCGTTGCGCCGATGTGCAGGCGGCGGCGCGGTCGATGCCCGGATGGTCAGTTCGGCCTCGACCGATTGCGGCTCGCCCGCCGGATCGCCGTTCGCCTGTTCGGCGATGATCCGCTCGACCGCCAGGGCGGCGACCGCCGCGATCGGCTGCGTCACCGCGGTCAATGGCGGGATCGCGAAACGGACGATCGGCGTGTCGTCGAAGCTGACGATCGACAGGTCGTCGGGCACCGCCATCCCGGCTTCGCGCGCACGCTCGAGGGTGGCGATCGCCATCTGGTCGCTGCTGGCGATGATCGCGGTCGGCGGATCGGCTGCTGCCAACAGGATGCCCGCCGCATCCCAGCCCGAGGCATAGTCGAAACTGCCCGGCGCCAGCAGGTCGGCGGCCAGCCCCGCGTCCGCCATCGCCGCCTGCCAGCCGGTGACGCGCCAGCCGCTCAGTTCATAATCACTCGCCCCGGCGATGAAGCCGATGCGGCGATGGCCCAGCGCGACCAGATGCCGGGTCGCCATCCGCGCGGCCCCTTCGTCGCCCATGATGAGCGAAAAGCCCGGCCCCGGCGTCAGCGACCCGATCCGCGCGATGCCGATACCCTGTCGTTCCAGCAGGTCGAGGATCACCGGGTCCTGCGAATGCGGCGGGGTCAGGATCACGCCATCGGGCCTGAGCGCGCCGATCGCACCCAGCAATTCGCGTTCGATATGGTCGCTATGCGTGTCGACCAGTTCGAGGATCAGGCGATAGCCGTGGCGGCTGCACGTCAGCATCCCGCCCAGCAGCATCTGGTCGACCCAATCGGTCCCTTCGCGATTCTGCCAGCCGGCGATGGTGCGGTCGCGATCGTTCAGTGCCAGGATCAGGCGCGATTTCGACCCGCCCATGCGCTGCGCCGCGATCAGTGGGACATAGCCCAGCCGACTGATCGCATTGCGCACCCGCTCCGCCATTTCGGGGCGGACATTGGGTTCGTTGTTGATGACCCGGCTGACCGTCTGCAACGATACGCCCGCATCGGCGGCGACATGCTTGATCGTCACCGCCTGACGCCGACGCGGCATCAGGGGCGATCCGCCGGGCAGTAGCGCGCGACATAATCGCCATGCGGCGGCATCGTCGCGACGGTATCGGCCACCTGTCGCCGGATCATCAACAGCAACCGGTCGAGTTCGCCGTCGCTCAGCTTGCCGGCAATCGGATGATGCCGCTCCGGTACGATCCCCTGCCCCATCATCACCTGCACCCAGCTATTCTCGCCGAACAATTCCTCGTTACGGCGGAATACCCGTCCGCTCTGGCGGAACAAGTCGATTTTCTGCTGCAGGCTGTGGGGCACCTCCATTGTCGCGCAATGCCGCCAGAACGGGGAATCGCGGCGGTCGGTGACCTTGTAATGCAGGATCAGGAAATCGCGGATCTGCTCCATGTCCTGCAATTGCTGGTCGTTGAACTCGGCGACGTCCGCCGGCTGCACGCCGCCGTGCGGGAACAGCCGGATCAGACGCAGCACGGCCCGCTGGATCAGGTGGATGCTGGTCGATTCCAGCGGCTCCATGAACCCGCCCGACAGGCCGATGGCGACGCAGTTGCGATGCCACTGCTTGCGCCGCGCGCCGGTCGTGAAGCGCAGGAAATTCGGTTCGGTCCGGACCGCCCCCTCGACATTGCCCAGCAACCGGTCAAGCGCGGCGTCCCGCTCCAGATAGCGGCTGCAATAGACGATGCCGTTGCCGACCCGATGTTGCAACGGAATGCGCCATTGCCAGCCGGCATCATGCGCCATCGCGCGGGTATAGGGCAAAGGCGGGCCAACGCTTTCGGTCTGCACCGCGATCGCCGCGTCGCACGGCAGCCAGTGGGTCCAGTCGTCGTAACCGGCGTGCAGCGCCCCTTCGATCAGCAGCGCGCGAAACCCGGTGCAGTCGAGGAACAGGTCGCCCTCCACCCGCCGATCGCCGTCGAGCAGCAGCGCGGCGATGTCGCCGGTTTCGCTGTCCAGTTCGACGCGCGCGATGCGCCCCTCGATCCGCTGCGTGCCGTCGCGCTCGGCCATGGTCCGCAGGAATTGGGCGTAGCGGCCGGAATCGAGCTGATAGGCATAGTTGGTCGCATCGTTCGGCAGGTGCGCGAACCTGCCCTGCAACGCCGCGACCAGTTCGGTGCAATAGTCGTCATAGGGCTGGTCATGCCCGCGCGTGCGCCCGTTCAGCCAGTAATGCTGGAAACCCGCCGCCCAATGATCGCGGCCCGTCGTGCCGAACGAATGGAAATAGCGGCTGTCCGGCGTATGCCAGCCGTCGAACAGGATGCCGAGCTTGAAGGTGGCGGCGGTCGCCGCCATGAACTCGGCCTCGTTGATGCCGAGCAGCCGGTTATAGGTTACGAGCGGCGGGATGGTCGATTCCCCAACGCCGACCGTGCCGATCGCTTCGGATTCGACCAGCGTCACCTGCACCATGCGGCCCATCGTCCGGGCGATGGCGGCGGCGGCCATCCATCCGGCGGTGCCGCCGCCGGCGATCACGACGCGGGTGACGCTCATTTGGCCAGCTGCCGCAACAGGAAGCTGCGCAGCCGCCCCGCGCTCTCGGCGGTCAGCGGGTCCAGCACGCCGCGTCCGCCCTCCGGAATATGCGCGGTCACCGCGTCGTCGTTGGTAAAGACATAATGATCGAACACCGCACGCCAATGCGCCTTCTGATCCTCGGGCAGGTCGCGAATGGCGAAGATCGCGTGGTGCAGCGCGTCCTGCGGCTGCCCCAGCCACCGTGGCTGGTCGCGCCACCAATAGTTGACGAGGATGTTGAACGGTTCCAGCCCCTCGACATGGTGCCACCATAGAGAGGGGATGTGGATCGCATCGCCGGGGGCCAGTTCGGCGACCTGCGCGTGCGCCAGTGCCTCGGCAAAACGCGGATGGCGCTCGACGTCGGGCGCATTGAAATCGACCATCGACACTGCGCGTCCGGCGGGCGTGTTGTCGAGCGGCCCCAGATGCAGGTTCGCGAACTGGTCGGGCGGAAACAGGGTAAAGCGCCGCCGCCCCGCCGCCACGCAGGCAAGGTTCGCCGGCAGGTCGTTATGCGCGGCGATGCGGGTCCGCGTGCCGATCCAGATGCTGGCCAGCGGTTCGCGTGTGCCAAGGTCGACGCGGTTCGCTTCGTCCAGCCCTTCGAAAAAACCGCGCATGTCGATGGAGGCGAGATAGATCGGGCGCGGATCGGTCGACTGTTCCACGCGGCCCATTTCACCGAGGATATCGGGCAGCTTTGCCCGGACGGTTGCGAAGTTCATCGCCATCGCATCGTCGTAGAACAGGCGCCCACCGCTGCCCGGCTGGCCGACCGATACGGTGAAGGGGATGTCGCGGTGATGCCGGACCAGATAGTCGCGCGCCGCCTGCGACGATTGCCGCGCGGCCTTGACCAACGGCCAGTCGGACACGAGACCGCGCACCACGAACGGTGCGGTAGCCTCGCGCAGCAGCCGGTCGAGTGTGGCCGCATCGGCCGCCTCGACCTCGGCGATGGGGGGCAGATCAGCCATGCCGGTTCTTGCGCGCGATCAGCGCCGGCAGGTTCGCGAGGGAGGCAATCGCCATATAGATCGGCAGCAGATGTCCGTCGGCGTTCAACCGCCCCAGCGTCGCGGCGTCGAGTTCGGCCACGCGCTCCTCTGCGATCGTATGGAACCCGACCAGCCGGTTGGTCGATCCGTCGTCCAGCGTCACCTCCAGCGTGAACGGTTCGAGCAGGCCGTAGCGGTCGAGCGCATCCATGAACGCCGCCGATCCGCGATAGCCGGCATCCAGCGCCCCCAGCCGTTCAAGGATGACGTCAAGATAGGGCGACGGCCGCCCTTCGCGGTCGAAGATTCGCACGCCGTCATCGGTCGCAATGCGTGGGCTGGCAAGGTCGATCACCGCCTTGGGCGTCGCATCGCCATCCGGCGCGCCGCCGATCAGGAACGGCTGAATGTCGATCGACAGCGGCAGATAGGGCGCGTCCCAGCGGTCTTCGGTCAGGAACAGGTTCTCACCCGCGTCGAACCCGAACAGCGCGAGCGCGACGAAACCGTCGCGCTCGCGGTTCTGGCGGAACAGGATGGGATAGCTTCCCTGCACCCGCCGGAACTCGTCGGGCACGATCAGCGCAGTCATCACCCCATCGCCCAGTGCGACCGATCGTTCGCGGCGGACCCGCAGGTCCCGGTGCGCGGCGACGTTCAGCAGTTGGTGGTCAGACATGGGCAATTCCGGCAGGAGGGGTGAGCGCGTTGAAATAGGCACGGTTGCTCGGCAGGCTGGCGGCAAGCGTCCGCGCGCGTTGCCGCACCTGATGCAGCGCGGCGGCGGCACCGGGATCGGCGCGAAGCGGTCCAGGCGGCGGCGGCTTCATGCCCATGCCGTACAGCACATATTGATGGCTGGCCGCCGGAAACACCTCGCCCACATGGGCGAAGTCGGCCGGTGATGGCGGCTGCGTCCGCCACAGCGCCAGCTGTTCCTGTAGCGAGGCGGTCCAGCTCGCCGGGTCGCGATGCGCGCGCCAGTACGGGGTGTCGCGTTCGCTCAGCGCATAATGCAGCTTCAGGAAATCGACGATCCGGTCCCATCGATAGCGGAACAGCGCGTTGAAGCGCTGCGCGCGCAACGCCATCGCGTCGCGATCCACCGGAAACCCGTCCAGCAGCGCATCGATCGACAGTTCGATCAGCACGATGGCTGATGCTTCGAGCGGTTCGAGGAAGCCGGCGGACAGGCCGATGGCGAGGCAATTGCCCTGCCAGAACCGTTCGCGATGCGCCGACCGGAACCGCAGCTGGCGGAACGACAGGTTGTCGGAGGCAACACCCGGCGCGGTCCGCGACAGATAGCCGCGCAGGGTCGCCGCCGCCGCATCGTCGCTGAGGAAATCGGACGCATAGACACAACCGATCCCCCGCCGGCTGGGCAGGCCGATGTCCCAGATCCAGCCGGCGTCATGCGCGGTGGCATTGGTCTGCGACGCGATCGGGCTGTCGGGCGCGACCGGCACCTGCACCGCCAGCGCGCAGTCGTTGAACAGGATCGGCGTGCGATCGATCGTCCCCACGCCATAATGGCGACCGATCAGCAGCGCGGCATGGCCGGTGCAATCGAGGAACAGCTCGCCTGCGATCCGCCCGGAATGGCGCGTGACGACGGCGGCGATATCGCCATCGTCTGCCGCCTCGACCGCTGTCACATGATCGCGAATATGCTGTACGCCCAACCGGTTGCACGCCGTATCTCGCAACAGTTCGGCGAACTTCCCCGCGTCGAGGTGATAGCCATAATTGAGCGCCCCGGCATAGGGCGGCATCGCCGGCTGGCGCGGGGCAAGGTCTTCGGCACAGACCATCGGCTGCGCACAGACCCGCTCGGCAAAACGACCCTCGCTCCATCCCCGCAGCAGATCGGCGGCGGGTAGGTCGGCGGGCGCGGTGAAGGGGTGGTAGTAGAAATCATCGGGCGCACCGGTGCGCCATCCGTCGAAGCGCGACCCCTGTTTGAACGACGCGTCGGCGGCGCGCAGGAACGTCGCTTCGTCGATGCCGATCCGCGCGAGCGTCCCGCGCATCGTCGGCCACGTCCCCTCGCCCACACCGATCGTCGCGATGTCGGGGGATTCGACCAATGTGACCGACAAGGGTTCGGGAGCGTGCGGGTCCGCCGCCGCGGCGAGCCGGCACGCCGCCAGCCATCCGGCGGTGCCCCCGCCGACGACCACGATCCGTCTTACCCGCTGCGTCACGCGATACTGGTCCCGTCATCCGGCCACCGGGCGGCACGCGGCCGCCCGGTAACGCTTCGTGGCGTCAGAAGCTGAAGCGCACGCCGCCGGTATAGCGCGCGAAGCCCGGCTGCGCGAACGTCACGAAGTTTTCGTTGCGGCGATGCCCGCGACGCCCTTCGCCGGTCAGGTTGATCGCCTCAGCGAACAGCGTCAGCCCCTTGCGGAACTCGTAGCTGACGCTGGCATCGACCTGTCCGTACGCCTCGACATAGGTCGGGTTGGGGTTGCCCCCGGCATAGAACTTGTCGCGCCAGTTATAGGCGACACGCCCCTGCAACCCGGCCTTGTCATAGAACAGCACCGCATTCGCACTGTCGCTCAGACCCGCCAGCGCAAACTGGCCGACATTGGGGTCGAGCGCGTTGTTGAACTTCGCGTCGCCGCGCACGATCGTATAGTTCAGGATCGTGCCGAAGCCGGTGTCCCAGAAGCTGTGCTGGATCGCGAATTCGAACCCGTCGAGCGTCGCCGTCTGGTCCGAATTGAACGGCGTGCCGACGCGGAAGTCGACCAGCCCGTCCTCCGGCAGGCCCAGGATGCGCCCGGTGTAATAGCCGTTCACGTCGAGGATCGGGGCACCGGCCGCGTTACGGGCGACCTCTACGCCCTGCGTGAAGTTGCGCAGGATATAGTCGCGGATGCGCCCGGTATCGGTCGTGCCGCCCAGTGCCGCCTGCGCCGCGCGGAAACGCGGGCCGTTGGCCGGATTGCGCAGGTCGAACGCCGAACGCTGCACCTCCTGCGAGTTGATGAAGTTGCTGACCTTCTTGCGGAAATAGCCGGCCGACACATAGCTGGTCGGTGCGTAATACCACTCGGCCGACACATCCATGTTCTTCGACAGGAACGGCACCAGGTTCGGATTGCCCTGCAACCCGCCGCCGCCGGCGATGCCGAACTGGCGGTTCAGCGTCAGGCCACCCTGCAGGCTGTTATAGTCCGCACGGGTGATGGTGTGGCTGTACGACGCACGCAGCTTGACGTTGTTCAGCACCTCCATGTCGAAATCGACCGCCGGCAACCAGTTGTCGTAGCTGCCCTTGCTGGTCAGGAAGTCGCTCTGTGCCGAATAGACGATGTTGAACTCGCCCTGCGCGACCCATGCCGTGCCGACCGGGATCGGCGTCAGCGAAGACGAGCTGACTGTCGTCTGGTCATAGCGCACGCCCGCGATCAGGTGCGAACGACGGCCGAGCAGGTCGAACGCGTTGTTGACCTGGATAAACGGCGAGATCGTCTTCTCGGTGATGCGGCGATCGGCCTCGAACGGGGCGAGGCAGTTGCCGTCGCCGCCGCAGATGCCGAACTTCTGGTCGAGCAGGCCGACCATCCGTTCGAAATCGAACTTGTAATAGGCCGGGATGATCCCGTCCTTCGCGCCGCTCACCCCCCGGAACTTGTCCGGCAGCGAGACGCGGGTGAACAGGTCGTCGGGCAGGTCCGCCGGGGTGCCTACGCCGCCCCAGGTATCGTTCTGGACGAAGCCATAGGCCGAGCGGACCTTGTTGTTGACATAGGAGAAGCCGAAGTCGATCGAATCGAGGAAGTCGCCGTCATGGTCGTAATGACCGCTCAGCTGCACCTGGTTGATCTCGTCGCGGAAATACGCGTTGCGGAACGAATTGCCGGTCGCGTTGATGTTCGCGGGGTTCAGCGCATCGATCCCCGGCTGCATCACGTACGAGATGACCGGCAGGTCCTTGGTGAAGTCGACGGTCTGCGATGCGACGCCGAAGATCGCCGAGCCGACCGAGGTGCTGGAGCCGAACTGGTTCGTCGGCTTCGACTCCGCGGTTGAATGATGCGCGTCGAGCGTCACGGTGACGCCGCCGGGCGCTTCCCACTTCAGATTGCCGCCCAGCGACTTGTTCTCGCTGACATTGGCGGTCAGCGAGCCGCTGTACGACAGGTCCTTTCCGGGTCCGAAGCGTTCGGTGTAGAAGACCGGTCCGGCGGCGGGACCGTCGGTCCATTCGCTCGACGTGTCGCCGAAGTTGAACCAGATGCCGACGCTGCTGTCGCGCGCTTCCACCTTGTTGCGCGAATAGGTGAAATCGACCGTGGCGGTCAGCGATTCGACCGGACGATACTGCAACACGACCTGCCCGTTGATCCGTTCGCGGCGGATGTCGGTCAGGTTGTAGGCCGCGCTCTGCGGCACTTCGTACACGTCGGTCGGACCCGGACGGTTGATGACGTTCGGCCCTTCGGCGCCCAGCGTCCCCCAGTCGTTTTCAGTGCCGAGGAACGCATTGCCGAACCCGACCGATCCGGTATTCACGCTGGCGTTGCGCTTCTGATAGCTGCCCGACACCAGGAACCCGAACTGGTCCTCGCTGCCGAAGGTGCTGCTGAACACGCCCGACAGTTCCGGCGTGATCTGATCCTTGCCGTTCTGCGACGTGTCGATCATGCCCTTGGCCGCGACCGATCCGCGGATGCCGGGGCGGTCGAGGGGGCGCGGCGTCTTGATGTTGATCGTCGATCCGATGCCGCCCGATGGCACGGCGGCGCGGCCGGTCTTGTAGACCTCGACGCCCGCAATCCCTTCGGACGCGATGTTGGCGAAGTCGTACGAGCGCGAAGCCGGCGCGCTGGCGCCGTCGCCCAGCGTCGAGGTCGGCAGCTGGCGTCCGTTCAGCACGACCAGGTTATATTCGGGACCGAAGCCGCGCACGGTGACGGTCGAGCCCTCGCCATTGGCGCGGTCGATCGACACGCCGGTGATGCGCTGGAGCGATTCGGCAAGGTTGGTGTCGGGGAACTTGCCGATATCCTCGGCGCTGATCGCGTCGACCACGCCCTGCGCATTGCGCTTGATGTTCAGCGCGTCGCGAAGGCTGGCGCGGATACCGGTAACGAGGATCTCGTCGCCCTCCGCCTCGGGCGCCGCAGGGGTCTGGATTTCCGAACCCCCCGGCTGGCCGAGCGTCGCCGCCGCGTCCTGGGCAAGGGCGGGGGCCGATACGGCGACCAGCGCGCCGGCCGATGCCCCGATCATCCAACGCGAAACGGTACGAGTGGCGTTGCCACGCATGTCAGTCCTCCCCTTTTCGTGCGCATCATATTGTGCGTTTATTGAGAACGTTCACTTTCTCAGGGGTAGGAGCAAGTCAAGCCGACCGTAATGTTTATGTGAACATTCTCAGGGAAGTGATGCCAGAAGGTCACATTGACCGCGTTGTCAGACGGTTAGCGCGTTACCGATGCCCAGGATTGCCGAACAAGTTTCGGTGTGATGCGGGGCTGCGCATTCCGGACGGCACCCGATAACCGTCGCCCGCCACCCGGCTGCACCGGGTCGCCGTCGCCATAGCGAGACGGGTGGATGTCAGGCCGGGCGGTCGCCCATCCGCTCGCCTAGCCGCACGGTCCGCTCCGGGCCCCAATCGGCCGCGAAGGCGATCCGGTCGCGTTCGAACAGCATCACGACCGTCGAACCCAGCAGGAAACGGCCCATCTCCTCCCCCTTGGCAAGGAAGATGGCGCGATCGGCATAGGTCCATTCCGACAGCTTGCCCGTGCGCTTCGCGTTGACGACGCCATGCCACGGCGTGGCGATGCTGCCGACGATGGTGGCCCCGACCAGCACCATCACGAACAGGCCGTGTTCGGCGGATTCGAACACGCACACCACCCGCTCGTTGCGTGCGAACAGGTTCGGCACGCCGCGCGCGGTGACCGGGTTCACCGAAAACAGCGCGCCCGGCACATGGATCATCCGCAGCAACCGCCCGTCGCAGGGCATGTGCAGCCGGTGATAGTCCCTGGGCGACAGGTACAGATTGGCGAAGCTGCCATGCTGGAACCGCCCGGCCAGTTCCGCGTCGCCACCGACCAGATCGGTGGTGGTGAAGCGATGCCCCTTCGCCTGCACCATATGCTGGTCGTCGATCGCCCCCAGCTGGCTGATCGCGCCGTCGACCGGGCAGACGAAATCCGCCGCCGCGATCGGGCGGACACCGGGTTTGAGCGGGCGGGTGAAGAAGTCGTTGAACGTCGCATAGCTGGCGATGTCCGGGTTCGCCGCCTCTCCCATGTCGACAACATATTTGCCGACGAACCAGCGGATGAGCCGCGTGGTCATCGCCCCGCCCCGCGCCCCGGCGATGCGACCGGCAAGGACGGTCATCCGCTGCTTGGGCAGGACATGTTGCAGCAGCACCTTCAGGGTATCGGACATCGACTTCTCGGGCAGCAATCGGGGACAGCCCTTGTACGGGCTTTATCGGCCGCGTCGATCCTTTGCGCTCAGTCCTCGCCCAGCCAGTCGCGCAGCAGCATCGTGACCTCGCCCGACCGCTCCATTGGCGACAGATGCCCGCAGTTGCGGATGACGTGGAAGCGCGCACCGGGAATGCGGGTCGCCAGCGCCTGCGCATCCTCGACCCGGCAGATACGGTCGCGGTCGCCCACCGCCACCAGCGTCGGCACCCGCACCGCGACGATGGCGGCGTCGAGGTCGGGCCGGGCGAGCAGTGCGCGCTGCTGCCGTTCGAACACCTCCGCCCCCACCCGCTCGGCCATCGCCTGCACGGGGCCGCTGATGATCGGGGTCAGCATCGGATCGGCGTGCGGCGCGGTGGCGAGCAGCCCCTGTTCGCCGACCGTCCGCGCGCGCATCTCCATCGACGCGCGCGTCCCGAACAGGGCGACACGCGCGATCCGCTCGGGCGCCTGCCGGATCATCTCCAGCGCGACATAGCCGCCCAGGCTGACCCCGGCGACGGCGAAGCGCGGCGGTGCGTGGGCCAGCACGCGCGCCGCCATCGCCGGCAGGCTGTCGTCGACGGTGAGGTCGCCAAGTTCGGGATGCGCGATGTCGCCAAGGTCGACGACCTGCCGCGCCCAGAGCTGTCCGTCGCACCCCATGGCGGGGAGCAGGACGAGCGGGATCGAAGGCTGGATCATGGAAGCTCCTGCAAGGTCAGGCGAACAGCGTCAGCACGCCGCGCGAAGGGTCGATAAGCCCTTCGACGATCATGCGGCACGCGACGTAGAGGATGACGGCAAGGCCGATATAGGCGACCCAGCGATAGCGTTCGATGACGCGCGCCAGCACGTTGGCGGCAACCCCCATCAGCGCGACCGACAGGATCAGCCCGACCGCAAGGATGCCGGGATGGTCGCGCGCCGCGCCCGCCACCGCCAGTACGTTGTCGAGGCTCATGCTGACATCGGCGATCGCGACGGCCCAGGCGGCGCCGGCAAAGCTGCGCGGCGCGGCCTGCGCGACCGCATCCTCGCCGGCTTCGCCGCGCAGCTCGCGCCACATCTTCCACGCGACCCACACCAGCAGCAGCCCGCCGGCAAAGACCAGTCCGGTGACCTGCAACAGCTGCGTCACCACCAGCGCGAAGGCGACGCGCAGCAACAGCGCCGCGCCGACCCCGATCAGGATCACCTTGCGCCGCATGTCGGCGGGCAGCCCGGCGGCCAGCGCACCGACGACGATCGCATTGTCGGCGGCCAGCATCACGTCGATCAGTACCACCTGTCCGAACGCCGCCAGCGCGGACGGCGACCCGATATTCGCGAAATCGCTGACGATCTGGTTCCAGAGGTCGTGCATGGCGTCAGCTGACGAACGGAAAGGCAAGCACGACCATGCCGACGATCGTCATGACCGCGCAGACGATGGTCGCCGGGATCAGCGTGAAGCGCTGATGATCGGCGAGGTCGATGCCCGCCAGGCTGACGAGCAGATAGGTCGAGGGTACCAGCGGGCTGAGCAGGTGGACCGGCTGTCCCATCAACGACGCGCGGGCGATGGCGATCGGCTCGACCCCGTAATGCGATCCCGCTTCGGCAAGGATCGGCAGCATCCCGAAATAGAAGGCGTCGTTGGAGATGAAGAAGGTGAACGGCAGGCTGAGCAGCGCGGTGATCGGTGCCATGTACGGCCCGAGTGCGGGCGGGATGAAGCCGACGACTTCCTTGCTCATCGCCTCCACCATGCCGGTGCCCGACAAGATGCCGGTGAAGATGCCGGCGGCAAAGATCAGCGACACGACCGACAGGACGTTGCCGGCGTGGGCGGCGATGCGCTCCTTCTGTTCGGCGACCTGGGGATAGTTGACGATCATCGCAATGGCGAAGGCGAGCATCATCAGCACCGACAGCGGCAGGATGCCCAGCACCAGCCCGGCGATCAGCGCGAGCGTCAGCGCGCCGTTGAACCAGCGCAGGTGATAGCGGCGGGCTTCGGGAAACTGCGACACCGCCATGCCGGTGAAGGCGGTCGGCTCGTTCGCCTTGACGTGCCCGATGCGGCGACGCTCCTTGCGCCCGAACCAGATGGCAAGGCCGATCAGGAAGGCGAGGCCGGCGATCATGCCGGGGATCAGCGGCAGGAACAGCGTGGCCGGATCGAGCTTCAGCGCGCTGGCGGCCCGCGCGGTCGGCCCGCCCCACGGCGTCAGGTTCATCACCCCGCTGGTGCTCATCAACAGGCAGCACAGATACAGCCGGTTCATGTCGTAGCGTTTGTAGAGCGGCAGCAGCGCGGCGATGGTGATGATGTAGGTCGTCGACCCATCGCCATCGAGGCTGACGATCGCGCACAGCACGACCGTCCCGATCAGGATCAGCAGCGGATCGCCATGCACGACCTTCAGCAGCCGGTTGACCAGCGGGTCGAACAGCCCGGTATCGGTCATGATCGAAAAGAACAGGATCGCGAACAGCAGCATCACGCCGGTCGGCGCGAGGTTCTTGATCCCGTCGATCATCATGTCGCCCAGGCCGCCGGCAAAACCGGCGAACAGCGCAAAGGCGGTGGGAACGGTAATCAGCGCGACCAGCGGGGTCATCCGCTTGGTCATGATGAGCGTCATGAAGGTGGCCACCATCAGGAAGCCGAGCAGCGCGAGGTTCATGGGCGTAATGCTCCCTGAAAGGTCAGAAGGTGACGGCGACGCGGGTCATGACGGTCTGCCCGTCATCGGGGCCGACAAAGGCGCCGGCACGGTTGTCGGTGTTCCAATGGACGACGTTGAACTGGAACCGGGTGAAGCTGTTGAGATACCAGTTGGCCCCTAGCGTCGCGGCCCAGCCCTGCCCGCCGGTCAGCAGGTCGGAATAGTCGAGATTTTCGTAGCGCGCGGTCAGCTCGATCGCGCCCGGCCCGCCTTCGAAGATCGGGCGCAGCACCTTGGGCTGGCCGAAACTGCCCAGCCGCGGGTTGTACGGCGGCAGGTCGCCGGTGACGAACCAGCCCCCCGACAGGCTCCATGCCTTGCTGACGAAATCGGGGCGGCCGGCGTCGAGCCGCGCGTGCCGCTGCCCCGCCTCGCCCATCAGCCACACCGGGCCGACATAGCCGCCGAGTTCGAGGCCATAGCCGGTAGTGCCGGTCCCGCCGGTCAGCGTCCCCGACGACACGCGCAGCGCGCCGTTGAAGCGCCCGCCGATCACCGTGTTGCGGGTCAGCGTCGTGGCACCCGCCGCCAGCCCCTCGTCGAACCCCCATGCGCCCAGATGCAGGACGCTGTTGCCGGTCTTGATCGGGTTCCAGTGCGCGCGGGCCAGCACGGTGCGGCTGTCGTTGCCCGACTGGTTGCCGTCGATCCGGTCGCCGGTAACGGTCAGCGATGCGTGGCCTGTCTTCCAGAACAGGCGCGGCATGATGCCGACGCCATAGAATCCGCGCTGCGGGATGATCGCGGTCGACACCACGGTGCGTTCCATGAACGGCGTCGAATCCGATCCTGTCGACCCTTCGAACCCGCGATCGTTGAACAGGTGGCCGGCGCGGACGTCGTAATCGAGGCCCGGCGCGATCCGGTTGCGCCAGCCGATGAACGCGGTGACGATGTCGACCTGATTCTCCGAAAAATCACTTTCGAACTGGTAGAAGAAATGCGTCCCCACCCCGCCTTCGAGGCCGAGGCGCAGCGCGCGCATCCCCGTCGTGGTGATGTTGCGGCCGGCATAGTCGGACCCGAAGGTCGAGCTCACATCGGTCAGGATGCGACCGCGCGGCTTGAAGGTGTAGATGCCGTCGGCCGAGTGGAACACGGGCAGGCCCGCGCCCCATTCGGTGGTGACGCCCGCCGCATTGGCCTGCCGCGCCTGCGCCACGTCGCGCTCGGCCGGACCGGGCGGCACCAGCTGCGGCGCGAACGGGCTGGTGACGTTGCGCCCGGTCTGCGACGGAACCGGTACGGGGGCCTGTGCCACCGCAACCGGCGCGGTCGCGGGCGCTGGCTGGGCGGCGGCAACCTGCGCCCCCTCCAGCCGGTCGAGCCGGGTGCGCAATGCCGCAATCTCTTCGGCCTGCGCCTTCACCAGCGCGGCCAGTTCTTCCTGGGTCGGCGCCTGCGCCAATGCCGGGGTGGCGCAGATCAGCGCCGCGATCGCGCAACCGCTACGAAACAACGTCATCACTTGGTTCCTTGGGTCAGGATCGCGCGCCATTCGGCGAGGAACCGCCGACGCTTGATCGTATCGAGATTGACGAGCAGGCCGGGGCCGACGCGGATCGGTCGCTGTTGCTCGGTGGACAGGCGCGGTGCGCGGATGTCGCTGCGCACCGGCAGCAGCCATTGCTTCGCCAGCAGCGTCTGGCCACCCTGCGACAGCAGGAAATCGAGGAAGAGCTTGGCCGCCGCCGGGCGCTGCGCATCGCGGGCGATGAACGCGACGCGCGAGGCGATAAGAGTATAGTCGCGCGGGAACACGACCCCGATCCGGGGATCGCGCTTCGCGGCGGCCAGCGCATAGGGGCCGACGACATTATACGCGATGGCGATCCGGCCATCCGCCACCGCTTCCAGCATCGGCTCGGTGGTCGGCGACAGCCACGGCCGCGTCGCCGCCATCGCCTGCACCAGCGACCGCGTGTCGCGGGTGATCGCATAATCCTCGGTCAGATAGAGATAGCCGACGTTCGATCGCGCCGGATCGTAGGTCGCGACCTTGCCCGTCAGCGGCACGCGGCCCGCGCGCAGCAATGTCTCGAACGCCTCATGCGTACGCGGCACGCGCCCGGCGGGGATCAGGCGGCGATTATAGACGAAGGCGACCGGTTCGGCGGTGACGCCATAGCCCATATTCTTCCACACGGCGTTCGACGGCAGCGCCGGTTTCTCGGGGCTTTGATAGGCCTGCGCATAGCCGTCGTTGATGAGCTTCGCCTGCAGATCCATGCCCGACGACCAGACCAGGTCGGCGCCCGGCCGGCCGCTGCGCGCCTCGACGACGACCCGGCGATAGATTTCGCGCGACTCGAGGTCTTCGTAACGCACGGTGACACCGGGATAGGTCCGCTGGAACACCGCGATCAGCGGCGCCATCGCAGCGGCATCGGCATTGCCATAGACGCGCACGACCCGTTCCGCCCGCGCGGCATCGACCAGCGCGTCATAGGAGCGCGGGTACCCCGCCGGCCGCTGCGCCGTGGCCGGCACCGCATATCCGATCAGGATCGCCAACAGGATCGTAAAAGCTTTCATCAGGTCCTCTCGCTTCCCGCATCTGGGTTCGGGTAAGCTCGCAGCATGTCGTACAAACCGAACCTGTCACCCGCCTTTCACCGCGCGCGGTTCCGATGCGAATCCTGATCGTCGAGGACGATGCACCGCTGGCACGCAGTATCGTGGCGCTGCTGCGCGGGGCCGGTCATGCGGTCGATCATGTCGGCGGCGGCGAGGATGCGCTGATGGTACTGGCGACCGAGCCCTATGCGCTGGTCGTGCTGGATGTCGGCCTGCCCGATCTGGACGGGTTCCAGGTGCTGCAGGCATTGCGCAAACGCGGCGACCGCGTGCCGGTACTGATGCTGACGGCACGCGACGCGCTGGACGATCGGGTACGCGGCCTCGACCTCGGTGCCGACGATTATCTGCGCAAACCCTTCGCACCCGAGGAGCTGGAGGCCCGCATCCGCGCGCTCGGCCGTCGGCGGGGCGGCGATCCGGTGCCCGAACTGGTCATCGGTTCGCTATCGCTGAACCGATCGACCGGTCAGGCGCAGGTTGGCGGGCGGACACTGGACCTCCGGCGGCGCGAATGGGCGGTGCTGGACGCGCTGGCCACCCGCGCCGGGCAAATCGTGCCGCGCGAAACGCTGCAAAGCGAAGTGTTCGGCTATGACGATCCGGTCGGCCCGAATGCGATCGAGGTGAACATCACCCGGCTGCGCGGCAAGCTCGCCCCCGACGGACCGGCGATCCGGACGGTGCGCGGCGTCGGCTATCTGCTCGATGCCGGTTGATCCCGGTCGCGCCCCGGCGCTGCGCACGCGGTTGCTCGCCGCGATGCTGGCGCCGATGCTTGCCATCGCCGTCCTGCTGGGGGTCGCGGGTGCGGCGCTGATCGCCGATGTCGTGCGGCGGACGAACGACCGGGTGCTGGGCGGCGCGCTGGGCGCAATCGCCGAAACGGTGCAGGTGGAGGCGGGCGAGGTGACGATGGACCTGCCCCCGGCCGCATTCGGGATGCTGGAGAATAGCGAGCGCGATAATGTGTATTACCGGATCGCGGTTGGGAATAGGCTGCTGACCGGCTATGCCGACCTGTCGCCGCCGCGCATCGCCGACCTCGCGCTAGACACTCCCCGCTTTCGCGACGCCAGCTACCGCCACCAGCCGATCCGCATCGCCGAGGTCCGCCGCTCGCTGCCGCGCATCGGCCAGCCGGTGATCGTGCAGGTGGCCGAGACGCTGGACGGTCGCCACGCGCTGCAACGCCGGCTGTTGCTGGCGCTGATCCTCGGCGAAATCGCGCTGGTGGGCGTCGCGATGCTGTTGATCCGCCCGGCACTCGGCTGGAGCCTGCGCCCCCTCTCCCGCCTGCGCGGCGTGGTCGCGGCGCGCGACACCCGCGCCACGCCCGATCTGTCGCCGCTCGCCACCGGGCCGTTGCCGGTCGAGCTGCGACCGCTGGCGCAGGCGTTCGACCACCTGCTCGCCCGGCTGGACAGCGCGACCGCCGGGATGCGCCGCTTCACCGCCGATGCTTCGCACCAGATGCGCACCCCGCTGGCGGTATTGAAGTTACAGGTAACGCTGGCCCGGCGCGGCGATCCGGCGGCGCTGGGCGAGATCGCCGATGCCGCCGACCGACTGGAACATCTGGTCAAGCAGTTGCTCGCCCTCGCCCGCGCCGAAGAAGCCGGTACCGCCCCACCGTTCGAACCGGTCGACCTACGCCCACTGGCCATCGCCGTCCTCAACCGCCGCATCGCGCAGGCGATCGAGGCGGGGGTCGAGGTCGATCTGGACGCCGACCATGCGCCGAGCGTCCAGAGCCATCGCACCTTGCTGTTCGAAATCCTGTCGAACCTGCTCGACAATGCGATCCGCTATAACCGGCGCGGCGGCCGCGTGGTGATCGCGGTGGCGACGACGGCGGACGGGGTCGCGGTCACCGTCGCCGATGACGGACCGGGCCTGCCCGCCGCCGATCTCGAACAGCTTGGCAATCGCTTCACCCGCCTGTCGAGCAGTCAGGGGAGCGAGGGCAGCGGGCTGGGCTTCGCGATCGTCCGCTCCGCCGCGCAGCGGCTGGGGCTGTCGATCGCGGTCGCCGACAACCGGCCGGGGCTGCGCGTGACGCTGCTGTTCGCGGGATAGACGGGCCGTTCAGGCGCGGAACCGGCGTTTCGCCTGCCCCTCCGACGCAGCCGCGCCGATGCTCGACACCATCGCCTCATATTGATCGATGGTGAAGCCGGCGCGCAGGAACGCCGTCAGTTCATGCGTCGGCACCGCAAAACCGCGATGCCAGCTCAGCACCGCCATCCGCCGCAGCGCCTCCAGCCGGGGATCGGCAAGATTGGGCGAGCGCCCGCCCCGCCCGAACACCCGGCCCAGCGCGACCGACAGTGGCGACGGTTCGCGCAGCGACGACAGCCGATCGCCCTGCGCCAGCGCGACGACCGACCATTCGAGCGCGGTCAGCCCGGTCGCGGCGGCCTTCTTGGGGCTGGCATCCGGCGCCATGACGTCGGCGCCGATGAAGGGCGACAGGATCGGGTCGCTGGAGAAATGAAGATAGGCCATGAAGTTCCTCCCGTTTGCGGCAGCACCCCTCGCCCGGCAGGCAACATCGTGCCGCCGCCAAGGCCCCTTGCGGGTGACGCCGAATAGATGGACGCAGACCATCGCTCCCCACGGCACGGTCGCCGGGCGGGGGCAGGTCTGTCGACGATGAAAAATGGGTGGCGCGTGCCGCCGGGTTACCGGGACGACGCGCGGAAAGCAGGTTCGGGCATATCGGCATCCTTGCGAAAGCCGGAGGCGGTCACGTCGGCCACCCCTTCTATACTGACCGGTATATTAACAGCGAAACGAGTCGTCAACGACTTTTATACCGGTCGGTAGAATATACTATCGTCCTGGCCACATCATCAGGCTGGTGGCGGCCACACGCTCCAGATCGGCACGCGTCGCGCCCGATCCGGCCTGTACCGCCATCCCCTGCAGGATCGCGAAGAGATAACCGGTCAGGCCGGCGATATCGACGGTTTCGGGCAGGTCGCCGTCGCGCTTGGCCTGCTCGAACCGTTCGACCAGCGCGGCGTGCGACGATGCGCGGCGCTGCATGACATCGGCCTTGATCGATTGCGCCTCGGCGCCGCACGCATTCATGCTGATGACGCCCAGGCACCCCTTGGGATCGCAGCTGCTGGTCTGTGCATCGATCGCGCCGCGCAGGATATGTTCCGCCACGCCGCGCGCAGTCGGCTGCTGCAATGCCTTGCGCATATATTCCAGCTTCTCGGCCTCGTAGAGGTCAAGCGCCTTGTGGAACAGCGCCTCCTTGTTGCCGAATGCGGCATACAGGCTGGGCTTGGTAATCCCCATCGCGTCGGTCAGGTCGGCCATCGACGCGCCTTCATAGCCCTTGGACCAGAAGACGCCGAGCGCTGCTGCCAGCGCCCGGTCGGTGCAGAATTCTCTGGGGCGGCCCTTGGCGGTGGCCGTGACGGTCTTTTCCATAACGGCTGGTACATATTCCTTTCCGTCGCGTGGACAAGCCCCCATGCGCTCCCCTGTCAGACGGCGATGCGGTCCAGCGGCGCCTTCAGCAGCTGCGGACGGGTGGCGGCAAGGTGCAGGACGAATTCGCCGAACAGGCCATTGGCCCAGGCGAACCAGTCGCGGGTGAACTTGGCCGGATCGTCCTTTTCGAACGCCTCGTGGATAAAGCCGGTGCCGGCATGGGTGCGCTTGAGCGTTGCGAGGCATTTCAGGATGGTCGCGTCGTCGGTGGCGGTCAGCCCGCGCACGATCAGGGACATCGGCCAGATATAGTCCATCCCCTGATGCGGGCCGCCGATCCCCTCGCCGGCCTTGCCCTTGAAGAACCACGGGTTCGCTTCGCTCCACGCCGCCGCCGCCGTGCGCTGCCACCGCGCGTCGGTCGGCGACACGCAGCCCAGCCAGGCGAGGCTGGAGAGCGAGGGCACATTCGCATCGTCCATGAAGATCGTATTGCCGAAACCGTCGACTTCATAGGCCCACACGTCGCTGCCGTCGGGCAGCCGCATCGTTCCGTGCTGCGCCACGGCGGCGGCGACCTCGTTCGCCAGCGCGGTCGCGTCATTGGCGAGGGCGCTGTCCTTGCGTGCTTCATTGGCGACCTGCGCCATTTCGCGCAGCGTCGTCACCGCGAACATATTGGCCGGTACGAACAGCGGATACTGGCAGGCATCGTCCGACGGGCGAAAACCGGAATGGATCATGCCGTTCTTGCGCGTCGGGGCGCCGTATCCGGCGAGCAGCGTCTCGGTCGGCTGGCGGCTGGCGCGCTGGAACTTGTACGGCCCCGGCCCATCCTTGCGCTGCTGTTCGCGGAAGGTGCGCACGATCGCACGCATCGCCTCTGCCCAGGTCGCATCGAACGGTGCGGCGTCGCGGGTGGTGGTCCAATAGCCGTAGCTGAGCCGAATCGAATAGCAGAGCGAATCGATCTCCCACTTCCGTTCCGCGACGCCCGGCTTCATCTCGGTCTCGTCGACCTTCGCCCATTCGAGCGACGTCTTCGCCGTCGGGTCTTCCATGAAGGCATTGGCATAGGGATCGATCAGCACGCTGCGGGCGTGCCGCGCGATCAGGCCGCGGAACAGCTCGCGCAGCTTCGCATCCTTGGGCGCGAGATGCAGGTACGACTTCACCTGCGCCGCCGAATCGCGCAGCCACAGGCAGGGAATGTCGCCGGTAATGACGAAGCTGTCGGGCTTTCCGTCGACCGTCCCCATCCGCACCGTGGTGTCGAGCGTGTTGGGATAGGCGTTGGCGAACAGCCATGCGAGTTCGGGATCGGCGATCATCCGGCTGACGCGCGCGATCTCCTGCTCAACCGCCTTGCTCACGAAGCGGCGATCGGCGGGCGCCGGGCGCTTGCTGGGATACGCCGTCTTGTCCGCAGCCCGTGCCAGCGGCGCGACACCGCCCATCGCCAGCCCTGCGCCCAGCAGTGCGCCCTGCGTCATCAACGTGCGGCGATCGGTCGGCATGGGGTATTCTCCGTTGATAGTGCGCCGGGGACGGTCAGGCGACCTTTGCCCGGCAATGATGGTCGATGAACTGGTGGTGCGGCGGCATGGTGGCGACCGCCTGCGCGATCTCCCCCCGCACCCGCGCCAGATACTGGTCGAGATGTCCTTCGGGCATGGCATCGACGATCGGGTGGTAGTCGGCGGGAATGATCCCCTGTCCGATCATCACCTGTACCCAGCTGGGCAGCGCGAAGAAATCCTCGCCGTTGCGGAAATAGCGGCCATCGGCGCGGAACAGCGCCATCGCCTCGCGCAGGGGATCGGGCACGTCCATCGTCCGGCAATAGCGCCAGAACGGCGTGTCGTCGCGCGTCGTCGCCTTGTAATGCAGCACCAGGAAGTCGCGCGTGCGCTCATATTCGAACGCCGTCTCGCGGTTGAACCGCTCGGCCAGTCCGGGGTCGAAATCGCGTCCCGGAAACAGCCCCAGCAGCCGCCGGATACCCGCCTGCGCCAGATAGATGCCGGTCGATTCCAACGGTTCGAGGAACCCGGCGGCAAGGCCCAGTGCCACCACATTGCCGTTCCACGCCATGGCCCGCCGCCCCGCCGTGAAGCGCAGCTGGCGCGGCACATCGAGCGCCTGTCCCTGCAGCGTACCCAGCAGCGTCGCGATCGCCTGTTCATCGCTTTCATACGCGCTGGAATAGACATGGCCGTTGCCGACCCGATGCTGCAACGGGATGCGCCATTGCCAGCCGGAGTCCCTTGCCGCCGCTTCGGTATAGGGCATCGGCGGGCCGACTGTCTCCGACGGCACCGCGAACGCCCGGTCGCACGGCAGCCAGTGGCGCCAGTCGAGATAGCCGGTCTTGAGCGTCTGTTCGATCAGAACCCCGCGAAACCCCGAACAGTCGATGAAGAACTCGCCCTCGACCCGCCGGCCATCGGCCAACGTGATCGCGGCGACATGGCCGTTCTCACCCTGTTGTTCGACGCCGACGACCTTTCCCCCGATCCGCTCGACCCCGCGTCGTTCGGCCAGTTCGCGCAGGAACCGCGCGTACAGCACGGCGTCGAGATGATAGGCATAGGCGATGTCGGACAACGGCGTGCCCGCCGGGCCGTCCCACTGGAACCGGCCGGCGGGGGCGGCCACGGTCTGGAGCGAATAGTCGCCGAGCGGCGCGGCCTTGCCGGCGAGGAACCGGCGTAGCCACAACTGGTGGAACGGCAGCGGCCCCAGCCCCTGCCCGATCGTGCCGAAACCATGGATATAGCTGTCGCCGACCCGGCCCCAGTCGGTGAAGCGGATGCCGAGCTTGAAGGTGGCATGGGTGCGCATCACGAACTCGCGTTCGTCGATGCCCAGCGTCTCGCTGTTGAACGTCTTCATATGGGGGACGCTCGATTCCCCCACGCCGACGATGCCGACCTCTTCAGATTCGACCAGCCGCACCGACACGGCGCGCCCCAGATAGGTGGCGAGCGCCGCGGCCGCCATCCAGCCCGCGCTACCGCCGCCCAGCACGACGATCGAACGGATGCGGTTGTCGGTCATGCGGCCTGAAGCTCCGTTACACGCGGCGATCGGGGACGTATCGGAGCGTCCTATCGGCGAAATCGGTCCCGTACGCGAGAGGCGTACGGGACCGATCCTTCAGAATTTGAAGGTCGCGCCGGCGAACAGGATGCGGCCCGAATAGCCGTTGGTCCAGAAACGCGCCTTCGTATCGTCGCCCAGATGCTGGCGCAGTTCCGACTTGGTGAGGTTCAGCACCGAAGCCGACAGCACCAGTTGCGGCGTCAGGTTGTAGGCGACGTTCAAATCCACCTGCTCATAGGGTTCGGTGTAGATGGTCAGCTGGTTGTGCGTCCCGTTCACCACCTCGCCCCGGCGGTTGTACGATGCGCGGGCTAGGAACTTGTCGTTTTCATAGAACAGCGTGAAGTTCGCCTGGTTCTTGGCGCTGCCGACCAGCGGCGACTTGGCGATCTCCCGTCCGTTCAGCACGACGGCGGCAAGGTTCGTGTCGTTGAAGGTCAGGTTGGCCTGATACCCCACCCCGAAATCGAACGTATGCTGGGCATAGAATTCGATGCCCTGCGAAACACCGTCCTGCCCGTTGGCCTGGGTCGAGAAGTTGCGGACATTGACCGTTTCGCCGCCGATCGTCACCGCCTGATCCTGCGACACCGGTACGACGAAGTTCTTCACGTCCTTGCGGAACAGGCCGACGCCGATGACCGATCCGCGATGGTAATACCATTCGAGGCCGATGTCGTACTGCCACGCCTGGAACGCTTCCAGGTCCTTGTTCGACCCGCTGCCGGTCCATCCGGGCTGGCTGGTGCCGCCGCCCGCCACACGGTCGCTGCTATATTCCTCCGACACGAAGTTCAGTGCGCCGGGGAAGGCAAGGTTGGTGAACGCCGGCCGTGCGATGACCTTTGCCACCGCGCCGCGCACGACCAGGTTCGACGTGGCGTCGAACGCGAGGTTCAGGCTGGGCAGGACATCGGTATAGGTCTTTTCCAGCGTGTTCAGCTCGAACGTCTTCTGCCGCACCTCGGCACGGACGAAGCCGCTCTCGCAAATCTGGTTCGCGGCGCCCGGCGTACAGGCGAGCGGGCGGCCATCGGGACCATCGGCGAAATAATCGAGGAAGCGTTCGACCGCATCGGTCGATTCCGCGCGCTGCCTGGTATGGACCAGCCGCACGCCCCAGTTGCCGCGCAACCGGTCGCTCTTGATATTGGCCTGGAGATAGCCCGACCAGATCTTCTCCCCCACATTGTAGATGAAGTCCGGCTCCTCGAACCGCACCGACCCGCCGTAGCGATCGTCGAGATAGCTCAGATAGTTGGTGAAGTTGATGCCGGGGAACACGTTCGCGGCAAACCCGCCGGGAATATTGGTGATCGGGTTCGACAGGAAGAATTCGGGCCGCGCGGTGCTCGCCGTCGTGTCGCACTGCTGATAGCGCGTGGTCGTCCCCGGACAATTCCAGATGGTGTTGCCGGTATTGCGATGGACCGTACCGTCGCGATACTTCACGCCGAACTGCAGCGAATCGAATGCGCCGTTGGAGATCAGCCACGTGCCGTCGGCCTGGCCGTAATATTGCGAGATACGCGTGTTGATCCACGACGAATCTGTCGACCCCACGTCGATCTCGGCCAGCCCGCCCAGGATGCGATCCTGCAGGTCGGGCGAGAAGGTCATGGTCGGGGTGCCGGTCAGGTCCCACGCGCTGAAGCGGTTGCCGGGCTGATAGGCACCGTTCACTGCCACGCGCGGCTTGGCCGACATGCGGAAGTTGATCGACGGACCGCCTTCGGACCACGTGCGGCCGAGCTTGATGGCACCGACGAAGTTGTCGCTCTTATACTCCGCCTCGAAATCGGCGGTCTGCGACAGCGCTTCTTCCCGGCTGTAGCCGCCGGTCAGCTGCGGCGTCGGCACGGTACAGTCGTCCGGACCCCAGCCGCCGGGGCGCTGGCCGCCCGCCGCCGCCTCGGCCTCGCTGCACTAATATTTCTTGCCGTTGACAAGGCTGAACTGCGCCCCGGTCACGATCGTCCCGCTCGGGTCGAAGGTCAGCTTGTCGAGCAGCCGCCCGCCCGCCCAGTTGCCGTCGCCGGCATAGCGCGCGATGTTCCATTCCGGAATCTTCAGCGAATTGTTGACGTAGTCGCCGGTCAGGTTGAACCGGAAATAATTCGCGGTCAGCGTCAGCGCGTCGGTCGGCCGCCACTGCGCCGTCGCCTGGATGCCCAACCGTTCGCGGTTTTCGTCGCGGATGCCGAAATTGACCGCGGTCGGCATGAAGAAGCCCGAATACAGCCGGCCATTCTGGTCGTTGAAGCCCGACTGGCCCCACCATTCGCTGGGCTGCGGCGAAAACGGCGTGCCGTTGACGTCGACACCGCTGCGCGACGGGTTCTGGTCATACCACAACCAATCCTCGGTCGTGGCGCTCATGGTGCGCGTCTGGCGCTTCTGCCACGTCGCACTGACCAGCACGCCGAACGTCTCGTCCTTGTTCTTCCACGACAGCTGGCCGGAAACCTGCGGGTCCACACCCTTGGTCGTGTCGGCATAGGTGCCCTCGGCCGTCAGGAATCCCGACCATGCCGGCAGGTCGAGCGGGCGGCGGGTGTGCAGGATCACCGTGCCGCCGATGCCGCCTTCATCGATGCGTGCTTCCGACGACTTGAACAGCTCCGCCTTGCCCAGCAGGTTGGACGGCATCAGCAGGAAGTTGAACGAGCGCGTCGCCTCGCTGTTCGTTTCCGACGACGCGATATAGTTGCCGTTGAGCAACGTCAGCGTCAGGTCGGGTTGCAGGCCGCGCACGCTGACCGTGCGTCCTTCGCCACCATCACGGGTGATGACGACGCCCGGCACGCGCTGAAGCGCGTCGGCGACGTTGCGGTCGGGGAATTTGCTGATGTCCTCGGCGGTGATGACCTCGACCACGGCCGCGGAATTACGCTTGTCGCGCAGGTTGCGGTCGATCGACGAACGATAGCCGGTGACGAGGATTTCACCATCGCCCTGCCCCTCATCGGCCGTCGTCACCGGCGCGTCGGTCGCGACCGGATCGGCCCCGACCGTCGCCTGCGCCTGGGCCATACCGGCGAACCCGATCATGCCGGCGACCGCGACACCGGTCATCAGCCCCGCGCGAACGCGCCCGCCCATCCGAAAATTCTTCATCCCGTCCTCCCCTTTTCAGGCGACGGCCTTGGCCGCCCGCCTCGCTGTTGCGCGTTCGCCCGGTCTGATGCCGATTCGAACTATCGATGATGTAATCGATTACATGCACGTTGCATGGCGAATATGTCAAGAGTCTTTCTAATCCCGGCAGCCGGGTTCGATCGCAAGTTGACCGACGTTCAGCGGGCTGCGGGCGTCGGGCCGGACGAGGACCGACAGGCGCACCTCCCCCACGGCCGGCCGCACGCACCAGCGGGTCTGCTGCCATCCGGGGCCTGTTGCGACGGACCGGCTCGAACGCCCGACCCGCACGGCATAGCCTGACCCGCCCCGCGTGACCGCCGTCACCGTGGCCGCCCGATTCAGACGCAGGGCGTAGAGCGGCACCTCCACCCGCCCGCCTGTTTCCTGAGGCGCAATGCGCAGCGACGATCCGCCGTCGAACGGCGCGTCGAAATCATAATTGACCGCGACCTTTCGCCCCCCCAGCGTCGCGAACTGCCAGGTCGGCAGCGTATCCTGTCGCGCCATGTCGTGCCACGGACCGCCGACCACGACGCCCCGCCGCGCCTCCACCCGCCCATGACCGATGTTGAAGCGGGTGATGAAGGGCAAGGCGGGGATCAGCCCCCTGGTCGGCGCCAGCGATGCGATGCCCGGCCAGCCCTTGCCCCCCGTTGTCGCCAGATTGCGATCGTCACCCGCGAACAGGCGACGTTCGGCATCATAGAAACGGACGACATCGCGCGGGTCGCGATCGAAATCGCTGAAGCGTGGCGTGCGGGCATCCCCCGGCCAGCTATAGCCGAAATGCGGCGCGAACAGCGCGATCGATCCATAGGCTCGCCCACCCGGCCGCGCGCGCAGCGCGTCCAGCCAGCCGCCGTTGCGGAACGCCGGCTGGGCATCGCGCGCCGGCCACAGATCGGCGCCGATGAACACGTCGTAACGGCTGCGGCCCATGCGCTCGGCCAGCGCCGCACCTTCGGCCAGTCCCGCCCGCGTCCAGTCGTAATTGAGGAACATCGCATCCGCCGTGCGTCGCGTTCCGTCCTGCAGAAAGCGGGCATTGGCCGGGGTCAGCGCATTCTGCCACCGGACGCGACCATCGGGCAGCAGCGCGTCGTACCAATGGACCCTCATGCCCGCCGGTGCGACCGCGCGCAGTTCGACCATGAAGTCGATCATCGCCGCGCCGTCCGCTTCGGCGGTTTCGGCATTCACGAACCAGCCGTCAAAGCCATAATATCGCGCGATGCGCACCAGCTGTCGTGCCGCCGGGAAATGCCCCTGCGCATCGCGGCGCAGAAAGGACGCGACCGTTTCGGGCGACCCGCCCCATGCGACGGGCGCGAAGAACACCGTGCCGATCACCTCCACACCGTTGCGATGCGCCGCCTCCACCCAGCCGCGCGACGGCAGGTTGATGCCGCGATCCGCCGTGCCCGCGAACCAGGCGAGGATGTCGATCTGCGGCCAATGGGTAAAGACATAGCCGTTGAACCGCGACAGCCGCCCGCGATGCCCGCCCAGGTCGTTCATCCCGTCCGGGGCGTACAGGACGCGCACCTGCGGATCGATCGCCGCCCCCCGCCGCAGCGGCTTGGCGATAAACCGCGGCACCACCGGCACGCGCGCGACATTGCCGCTGTCAGCCGTCCGCCCGTCCGGGGTCCAGCGCAGCAGCTCGTCGATGGTCAGCGACAGTGGCGCACCCTGCGCCGCCGCCGGGGCGGACGCCAGCAGCGCGACGGCGGCGAGCGCTCCTCTCATGCGATCCAGTCGACCAGGCTGGCGACCGCGACCGGCGCATCCTCGGCCAACCGTCCCTCGCGCAGGGTCACCCGCCGTTCCTCGCCCGGCAACAGGTCGAAATAATTGTCGGAAAGGTTAGCTGCATCGACCGCAATCTTGACCGCCCGTGCGAACCTCTCCGCGCGCACCACGACGGCGCCATCCTCGGCCCGCACCGACAGCCCCGGATCGGGCAGCCGACAGGCGGTCGCATCGCGCACCATCCGCACGTCGCGGGCGCGTTCCCCTGAAGCGCCGACGATCCGGCTGACCAGCACATCGCCTGTCGCGGCGGGAACCCGCGCGACGATAGCGGCGCTGTTCTCGGCCACCGTGACCTGCTCGACCATCTTCCAGCGCACCGTGCCGTCGAAATCGAGCAGCTCGACCACCAGATCCGCCACGATCGGATCGAGCAGGTCCGACACCGCGTGGATCGCAAATCCGTCGCCCACCGGCTCCGCCGACAGGATCAGTGGCGCGAATGACCGCGCCGCCTGATAATGCAGCGCCTTCCACCGGCCATAATGATCGATGCTCGACCACGAGATCGCCGGGAAACAGTCGTTGAACTGCCAGTAGAGCGATCCCATGCAGCGCGGCATTGCCCGGCGATGCGCCTCGAACGCGATGCGCAATCCATCCGCCTGGGTCAGCTGGCTGAGCGTGCAGAAGGCGGCGAAGTCGCGCGGTTCGCCATAATGGTGGCGCAGGAACCGCCCGATGATCGCGTCGCCGCGCGGATGCTTCTGATGCAGCGCCAGCACCGCCGACCCCACCACGCGGTCGGCGGGATCGGTGAAGCGCTCGACCGAGGCGATGTCGGGATAGGACTGGAAGCCGTACTCGCTCATGAAGCGCGGCACGCGCTCCGCATAGGCGCTCAGCGGCTCCTCGCCATGCCACACGCCCCAATAATGATTGTCGCCGCGGCGATCGTCGGTAGGATCGTTCCAGAAGCCGATGGGTGACGACGGCAGGTAGAAGCGCTCCGGGTCATGCTGCGCGACCAGATCGGGCAGCAGCCGTTCGAACAGGTCGCGATTTGCCGCGACCAGCCGTTCGAACAGGTCGGCCGGATAGCCGAAGGTCGTCGGCCAGTTCCAGTGCGCAATGCCCAGCGACACCTCGTTATTGCCGCACCACAGCGCCAGCGAGGGATGCCGCCGCAGCCGCCGTATCTGCTGGCGTGCCTCCTCCGAGACGTTCGCCAGGAACGCCGGGTCGGACGGATACAGCGTGCAGCTGAACATGAAATCCTGCCAGATCAGGATGCCATGTTCGTCGGCTAGGTCGTGGAACAGGTCGCTTTCATAGGTTCCGCCACCCCATACCCGCAGCATGTTCATGTTGGCGTCGACCGCATCGCGGAACAACTGGCGGTAGCGTTCCGGCGTCACGCGCTCGAGGAAGCTGTCAGACGGGATATAGTTCGCGCCCTTCATGAAGGTGCGGCGGCCGTTCACCTCGATCTCGAAACATTCGCCGATCACATCCGGTTCGTTGCGCACGCGGATGGTGCGCAACCCGACGCGGGCGCTTGCCCGGTCGATGACGCCGGCATCGTCGTGGAGCGTCGCGGTGAAGCGATAGAGGAACGCCTCACCCAACCCGTTCGGCCACCACAGATGCGGGTTGTCGATCACCACCCGCGCCGTCGTACCGCGCACCGGCGCGATACCGGCCACGTCACAGCTGATCTCGACCTCGCCCGCGCCTTCGACCTCGACGTCGAACGCGACGATGGCCTGTTCCTCGCTCAACGCTTCGATCCGGTACTGCACGTCGACGATCCGCCCGCGCCGCACCACGTCCAGCCACACCGACCGCCACACGCCCGACGGCACATATTTCGGCCCCCAGTCCCAGCCGAAATGATAGGGCGCTTTCCGCACGTAGACGCTGGCATGGACGGCGGTCTTGTCGTTTTCCGCCGGATAGGTGAAGCCGTCCGCCGCCTGCCGCGCTTCGCCGTAGCGTACGGGCGAGCGGAACTGCAGCGCCAGTTCGTTGGCGCCGACGCGCAGCCGGTCGCGCACCTCGACCCGGTGCGACCGGAACATATTGTCGCTCGACAACAGCTCCGTCCCGTTCAACCGCACGTCGCACAGCGTGTCGAGGCCATCGAACACCAGCGCCACGCTGTCGCCCGTCAGTTCGTCGGCGGTCACGTCGAAGGTGCAGCGATATTCCCAATCCGCCCGCTCGATCCATTGGAGGCGCGGCTCTGCGTCGCGATGATACGGGTCCTCGATCAGCCCCGCGCGCCACAGATCGGTGAAGTTCGACCCCGGCACCTGCGCCGGCAGCCATGCCTCCTCCCCGAACTGGCGAAAGGTCCAGCCGCTGTCGAGCGTGCGGCGGGTCGTGGCAGGCATCATTGCAGGTTGATCTCGTCGAGGAACAGCCAGGCCGGCTTGCCCCGCGGCTTGAGGGAAGCGGGCATGTCGCCCCAGGCGACCGCACGGACGCGGTAATGGCGATAGGGGCGTCCCGGCAGCGGGATGGCGATACGCTCGACCGTCTGGGTCACCCCGCGCCACGGGGCGACGTCGCGCGTCGCGATCGGGGTCAGGCGGGCCGGATCGTCGCCGGCCAGCACCTCGAACCGGCGCGGCGGCATGATGCCGTTCATCGCATCGTCGAGATAGCCGATGGTCAGGATGCGCGCGGGCTTCGGTGCGCCGAGGTCGATGGTCGCGGTGATGTCGCCCACGCGCCCGGTCCAGCGTTTGTCGCCATAGGCCTGCCCGCCGACGATCCCGTCGATCAGCATCGCGCCGTCCTTCGCACCGTAACCGATGCCATCCTCCGCCAACGAGATGCGCGGGAAACCGGGGGCCAGCCCTTTCAGCAGGCTGCGAACATAGTGCCGCTCCAGCGTCGTGCTGCGCCCGAGCTTCGCATCGAACGCGGCGGCGCGGATCACCGTGTCGCGGTCGATCCGCACTGGCGCGGCATAGCGGGTCGAGCGCGGCGTCGGCTCGCCGCCGTCCCGCGTATAGCGGATCGCACCGCCCGCCGTCCGCAGCGTCACGTCGCGCGTCACGGCAAAGCGTGGGTCCTCGACCGGATCATAGGGTACCCAGGGCGCACGCTGCGTCACCGACACCGGTGCCCGGTCGTCGAACGCGCCGAGACTGCTATCCTCCGGCCGACTGCCCCAGCGCGACGGCTGCGAACCCATTACGAAGCGCAGCGTGCCGCCGGCCAGCAACTGCGCGTGCGTCAGATAGGTCCTGGTCAGAGGCTGCCCGTTCAACGTCGCCGACTGGACATAGATATTGCGCGCCGACAGCCGCTCTGCCTCGACGGTGAAGCTCCGCCCGCCCGGCAGGCGCATCGTCGCGCGGCGGTGATAGGGTGCGCCGATCTGATAGGTCAGGTCACCGGGCGCGACCGGGTAGAACCCCAGCGTACTGAACACATACCACGCCGACATCTGGCCCAGATCGTCATTATTGACCAACCCGCCCGGCCGATCCGAATACATTTCGCGCACGACGCGGTTCACATAATATTGCGTCCGCCCCGGCTGTCCGGCGAGGTTGAAGAGGTACGGCATCTGATGCCCCGGCTCGTCGCCATGGCCATAGCGGCCGACGAACCCCGACAGATCGACATGCTGCTCGCCCCCGATCGGCGTGGTGTCGCGAAAGATGCGCTCTAACCAGTCGCCATAGGCTTTGCGCCCGCCATGCAGCCGGATCGCCGCCGCCATGTCGTGCGGGGTATAGGCGGAATAGGCCCAGATGTTTCCGGAGACATAGTTGCGATTGAGGTCACCCCAATCGTCCCGCCGCATCGGCGCGAACCGGCCATCGGCCAGCATCGGCAACAGCCAGCCACTGGCCGGGTCGTATAATTGCCGCCACCCGGTCGCACGCTCGGCAAACAGCGTGGCGTCGTCGGCACGGCCGAGCTTCGCCGCGACCTGTCCGATCGTCCAGTCCTCGTAATTCTGCTCGGTCGTCTTCGACACAGAACTGGCGACATCGGCGGGGACGAAACCATAGCGCAGATAGCCGTCCATGCCGTTCAGGTCATAGACGTTGCTGTGCTTCGTCCGATCGAACGCGCTCGCCCGGATCGCGGCATAGGCGCTGGCCGGATCGACCCCCGGCAGCCCCTTTATGACCGCATCGGCAATGATCGACACGATCGGATAGCCGATCATCACCCGGTTATCATGGCCGACCGCTTCCCAGCTGGGCAGGATCAGGGCGGCATCGCGGTGGCGCGACACCATGCTGGCGACGATTCCGCCGGCCTGTGCCGGGTCGACGATGGTCAGCAGCGGGTGGACCGCGCGATAGGTGTCCCAGTTCGAAAAATTGCTGAACTGCGGGATGTTCGACCGCAGCACCCGCCCCTCGACGCGGTAGTCGCCTGTCACGTCCGACACCAGGTTCGGGGCGATCGCGGCGTGATAGCTGGCGGTGTAGAAGATGCGCTTCTTGGCCGCATCCGGCTCCGTGATACGGATCGCCGACAGCCGCGTCGCCCACGCCGCCCGCGCCGCGCGCCGCACCGTGTCGAAGTCCTTGCCCTCGGCCTCGGCCCGAAAATTGGCGAGCGCCCCTTCCGCCGAAGCGTGGGAGATCGCCACCGCTACCTCGACCTGCCCGACATCCTTGCCGAACCGGACATAGGTTCGCCGCGCTGCGCCCTTGCCCGCCCGCCCGGCAACCGGCCGGTCGGCTTCGGTCAGTTGTGCCGCAGCAAACGGCTGCGAGAAGCGCGCCACGAAATAGACCGTCCGCGCCCCGGCCGACGATCCGATCGTGCGCCGCCAGCCGCGGATTTCACGTTCCGACACGATCTCGATCCCGCTTTCCAGCGCATGGTCGTCGCCGACCGCATGGATCGGATCAATCACGACATAACGCTCGCCCGTTCCGTTGAAGCGGTAGCGGTGGAAACCGGTGCGCAGCGTCGCGGTCAGTTCGACATCGACATCGGCATCGTCGAGGTGGACCCGGTAATAGCCCGCCTGCGCCTGTTCCCGATCATGCGAAAAGCGCGAGCGATAGCCGGCGCCGGGTTTGTTGAGCGCACCCATTGCCGTGCCCGCCACTCGGGTCGGCATCAACAGGATGTCGCCCAGCGCCCCCAGCCCCGCCCCGCTGATATGGGTGTGTGCGAACCCGTCGATCACGGTGTCGCTGTAATGATAGCCCGAGGTCCATTTCCATCCGTCGCGGCTGTTCGACGGGCTGAGCTGCACCATCCCGAACGGCAGCGTCGCGCCGGGAAAGACATGGCCGTCGCCATCGGTGCCGATCATCGGATCGACCCACGCAACCGGATCGTCCGCCTCCTGTGCCAAGGCGGGCACCGCCAGCGCCAGTAGCATTGCGCCTGCGAACCACCTCACGCCGCGGGCTCCGCCGGGCCGTCGGCCATATCCTCGGGCCAGTCGGCCAGACGCCGATACCAGGTCCGCCACAAAATTCCTCCACACACGATCACCACGATCAGGCACGCGGCCATCGCGGCGAAATTCTTGACCACCAGGAACACCGGCGTCGCGACCAGGGCGGTCTGCATCAGCGTGCCGACCACGATGTTGAAGGCGTTGCGCGGCAGCTCGCGATTGGGCTGTGCCGCCGGGTTCTCCGCCTGCAACAGCGCCTGCACCGGCCTCCAGAAGCCCCATGGCCGCACCTGCCTGTAGAAGCCCAGCAGCACCGCCGGATCGGTCGGCCTCGTCATCAGGCTGGCCCCGATCGCCACCGCGCCCGACACGAGGATGATGAGCGGGAACAGGTACAGCGGCAGGATCGCCCCCGCCTGCGGCAGCAGCGGCCCGAACACGAACGGGAAGCTGAGCGAACAGGCGATGCCCGCCACCATGCCGGCGAAATAGCCTTCGCCGTTGAAGCGCCACCAATACCATTTGATGACGTTGGACACGGTGTACCCGCCCCACAGCCCCGACACGATCCACTGCAGCGCATCGTTGATCGACGCGACGAACAGCCCGATCCCCATCGCCAGCAGCACGACCGCGACCGACACGGCATAGCTCAGCCGTACCAGCAGCCGCTGCGACGCATCCGGGTTCACGTACCGCCGGTACACGTCGTTGACGATGTAGAGCGGCGCCGCGTTCAGGCTGGAGGCAAAGGTCGCCATGAACGCCGCCAGCAGCCCGGTAATGATGACCCCGCGCACGCCCGCGGGCATGAACGCCTGAATCGCGGCGGGCAGCAGATTCTCGAAATCAACCTTGCCGCCCGATGCCAGGTCCAGCCGGTCGACGAACACCAGCGCCAGCACGGTGAACCCGGCGATCATCAGGTACCGGATCGGCATCAGCACCACCGATACGAAGCCGGTCACCTTCGCCGCATCGCGCGGGGATCGCGTCGCCAGCACGCGCTGCATGTCGTAGCTGGGCGCGGGACCGGCGGCGCTCTTCAGGATGCCGGAGAACAGCATCATCATCATCAGCGCGGTGAACAGTTCATAGCCGTCGCCCGCAATCTTCGCCGCCGCCTCCGGCCGGATCGCGCTCCAGTCCAGCCCCAGATGCCAGCCGAAGCCGGGACTCATCCACCCTGCCGGGGTGGCGGCGGCGATCTGCGCCGGGGTCACCATCGTCATCGCCATGCCGGCAACGAAAAACGCCGCCAGCGTCATGATCCCGAATTGCAGCACATCGGTCCACACGATGCCCGGCAGTCCGCCCAACACGACATAGACCGTGACCAGGGTGGTGAAGAACACCGCATAGGCGACCGGCACCTGCGCCGGGCTGAGCGTCAGTCCCAGCGCCGGGCCGATCGCCTCCCACGGCAGGAACAATTCCATGAACTTGCCGATGCCGACGAACGCATAGACCAGGAACCCGACGACGCAGATGACCGAGAACAGCACGACCGACAGATGCGACAAGCGACTGCCGCGATTGTCGCCGAAACGGAACAGGATCCACTCCGCCCCCGACCGCACATTCGACCGCCGCAGCCACACGGCAAGATACGCCATCAGGAACACCTGGTTGAACACCGGCCACAACCATGGCAGCCAGATGCTCTTCATCCCGTACAGGAACAGCAGCGTCGACAGCCACATCGTGCCCGAAATATCGAACATGCCGGACGCGTCGGACAGGCACAGCAGATACCAGGGCATCCGCTTGTTGCCGAGATAATAGCTGTCGATGCTCTCGGCGGCGCGCGCGCGCACCTTCAGCGCGATCGCCAGCGTCGCCACGAGATATGCGAGCACGATCAGCCCGTCGATCGGCGCCACGCCGCCCTCCCCCTGTACCGGCTCCGCAACGGGACCGCTTTGTCGGGACCAAGCCTAGGCAGCATCGACCGCCCTCGCAAGCGAATAATGTAATGGATTACATGGTTCGCCGGCGCTATCGCGCTCTTCCTGCCCGCCCGCTTGACTTGGAACCGGCGGTTGGCAGAACGATAGGCCGGGGAGTAGGGGCAATGAGCAGTATCATCGATGTCGCGAACGCGGCGGGCCTGTCGACCGCCACCGTGTCGCGCGCGCTGCGCACCCCGGAAAAGGTGACGGAGGCGACCCGCGCCCGCGTGATGGCGGCGGTCGAGGCGGTCGATTACCGGCCGAACCTGCTGGCACGCAACCTGCGCTCCGACCGGTCCTTTTCGGTGCTGGTGCTGGTGCCGGGCATCGCCAACCCGTTCTTTGCCAATGTGACTGCCGGCATCGAATCGATCGCGTGGCGACGCGGCTATTCGGTATTTCTGGGCGACACGCGCGATTCCCGCGACCGGGAGGCGCATTATGAACAGCTGGTCGAAACCCGCCTCGCCGATGGTGTGATCCAGCTGTCGCCCGACTATGGCTTCAATGCGCGGCAACGGGCGGCGAGCTATCCGATCGTCCATGCCTGCGGTTGCGAACTCACCCAGGCACCGTCGGTCCGCATCGACAATGCCGGCGCGGCGCGGGAAATGGCCGACCACCTGATCGCCGCCGGCCATCGCCGCATAGCGACGATCAGCGGCCCCGCTGCCAACCCGCACGCGGTCGACCGGATGAAGGGCTATCGCGCCGCACTGGAAGCCGCCGGGATCGCGTTCGATCCGGCGTTGGTCCGCTTCGGTGATTGGTCGATGGGGTCGGGCGCTGCAGCGGCGAACGAGTTCCTGATGCTGCCGAACCGCCCGACTGCGATCTTCAGCATGAACGACGAAATGGCGATCGGCGCGATTCAATCCGCCACCGCGCGAGGGCTTCGGGTGCCGCACGACCTGGCGATCACCGGGTTCGACGACATCAGCTTCGCGGCGCACTCCACCCCGTCGCTCACCACCATCGCCCAGCCGGCCGAAGCGATGGGCGCCAAGGCGTGCGAAATCCTGATCGACCGGATCGAGGGCAAGGCCGCCGACGATACCGTCCATATCCTGTCCCACGAACTCATCGTCCGGCAAAGCAGCGCAACCGCAAATTAGGGTTGGTTTTGATCGATGTAATGGATTACACGGCCCCGGCAGGCGACGACGAACCCGTCGCGCCGAACGGGGGGAGAGCGGGTGCCGATGATCGTCGGGGTGGACATTGGCGGACATCATGTCGCAGCAGCAGCCATTGCGCAGGATGCGCCCGGCGCACTCGTCGCCGACACCTTTCAACACGTTGCCTGCGCCCCGAGTGACAACCGCGCTACGTTGATCGCGGCATGGGCCGGGGCGATCGACGCCGTGGTCGAGCGGGTCGGCCCGGATCAGGTGCGCGGCATCGGCATCGCGATGCCCGGCTCGTTCGACTACACCGCCGGCATCGCCTATTTCGAAGGGAACGGGAAATTCGCCGCGCTGTACGGCGTCGATGTCGCGCAGGCGCTGGCCGAAACGTTGCGCCATCCCCGCCCGGTCCGCTTCCTCAACGACGCCACCGCCTTTGCGGTCGGCTGCGTCGCGATCGGCGCAACGCCGGCACGGGGCAATGTCGTCGGCGTGACGCTGGGCACCGGATTAGGATCGGCGTTCCTGCGCGACGGCATACCCGCGATCGACGGTGACGACGTACCGCCGCACGGCTCGCTCTGGCACCTGCCCTTTCGGGAAGGCATCGCCGACGATCATGTCTCTGCCCGCTGGCTGACCGCGCGCATCGCACAGCGGCTGGACGGTATCGACACGGTTGTCGCCGCCGCCGACGCGGCCCGCGCCGGCAACGAAACCGCCGCTACGATCTTTGCCGATTATGGCGACAATCTCGGCACGATCCTTTCGCCCTGGGTCGATCGCTTCGGCGCCGGAACCGTCATGCTCGGCGGTCGCATCTGCGGCGCGTTCGACCTGTTCGGCCCGGTGCTTCGCCAGCACCTGCCCACCACCCATATCGCGGTCCATGCCGATACCGAGGACGCCGCCATCATCGGCGCCGCCCGGACGTTCGACGCGACATTCTGGGACCGCGCCCGCCACCACCTGCCGACCCGTTGAGAGAGGACCGCCGCATGGCCCTGCCCCGCCTGACCGCCCCCGCCACCGCGCTGGCGCTGATCCTCGCTCCCCTCACCCCCGGCGTGGCGCAGGACCAGCGCGCCGATTTGGTCGATCTGGTCAACCCGCTGATGGGGACGGATTCGACCTATGAACTGTCCTACGGCAACACCTATCCGGCGATCGCGCTGCCATGGGGCATGAATTTCTGGACGCCGACCACCAACAAGGCCGGCGACGGCTGGGCCTATCGCTACCGCGATACCAAGCTGTGGGGCTTCAAGCAGACCCATCAGCCCAGCCCGTGGATGAACGACTATGGCGCCTTCTCGCTGATGGCGATGACGGGTACGCCGAAACTGGCCGAGGCCGACCGCGCGTCGTGGTATTCGCACAAGGCGGAAACCGCTCGCCCCTATTACTACAGCGCCTACCTCGCCGATTACGACACCACGGTCGAGATCGCGCCGACCGAGCGGGCGGCGCAGTTCCGCTTCACCTTCCCGGAAAGCGATCAGAGCTGGATCCTGCTCGACGCGTTCGACAAGGGGTCGGCGGTCACCATCCTGCCGAAACAGCGCCGCATCATCGGCTATGCCAGCAACAATAGCGGCGGCGTACCGGCCAATTTCCGCGACTGGTTCGTGCTGGAATTCGACCACGACTTCACCGTTGCCGACACGATCGGTGACGGCTTCAAGCGCCAGAGCGGCGTGACACGGGCCGAAGGCAAGCGCGTCGGCGCGCTGGTCGGGTTCAGGACGCGCAAGGGCGAACAGGTGAATGTCCGTGTCGCCTCCTCCTTCATCAGTGCCGAACAGGCGCAACTGAACCTCGACCGCGAACTGGGCCGCGACGATTTCGACGCGACGAAGGCCAAGGCCCGCGCTGCCTGGTCCGCGCTAATGGGCCGGTACAAGGTCGACGATCCCGACCTCGACAATGTGCGCACCTTCTATTCGGCACTGTACCGAACGCAGCTCTTTCCACGCCGCTTCCACGAATATGACCGCGCGGGAAAGATGGTTCACTACAGCCCCTATAATGGGCAGGTGTTGCCGGGGCCGATGTTCACCGACAACGGCTTCTGGGACACGTTCCGCGCCGTATTTCCGCTGTTCACGATCATGGAGCGCAAGCTCGATGGCGAGATCATGCAGGGCCTTGCCAACACCTACCGCGAATCCGGCTGGCTGCCCGAGTGGGCCAGCCCCGGACACCGCGACGTGATGATCGGATCGAACTCGGCGGTGAACATCGCCGACGCCTATCTCAAGGGCATTCGCGGCTACGATATCGAAACGCTGTACGAAGCGATTCTGAAGAACGCGACGACCAGCGTCGGCCGCCCGAAATCGGCGGAGGGCAAGACGATCAGCGCGGTCGGGCGCGAAGGCGTCGAATATTACAACCGCCTAGGCTACGTTCCCTATGACGTCGGCATCAAGGAGAACGCCGCCCGCACGCTCGAATATGCCTATGCCGACTTCACCATCGCGCGGTTGGCCGAGGCACTGGGCAAAAAGAACGACGCCGCGATGTTCCGCGCACGCGCGCAGAATTACCGCAAGCTGTTCGACCCGACGGTCGGCTGGATGCGCGGCCGCAATCAGGACGGGACGTTCCAGACGCCGTTCAACCCGCTGAAATGGGGCGATGCCTTCACTGAAGGTAACTCGATGCACTATAGCTGGTCGGTGTTTCAGGACGTGCGGGGCCTGATCGACCTGATGGGCGGCGACCGCGCCTTCGTCGCAAAGATCGATCAGGTGTTCGACAGCCCGCCCAAGTTCGACGAAAGCTATTACGGGCAGGTCATTCACGAAATCCGCGAGATGCAGATCGTGAACATGGGCAACTATGCCCATGGCAACCAGCCGATCCAGCACATGATCTATCTCTACGACTATGCCGGCGCGCCCTGGAAAACGCAGTGGCACGTTCGCAACGTGATGCGCCGCCTCTATGCCGCGCAGCCCGACGGCTATCCCGGCGACGAGGATAACGGCCAGACCTCGGCCTGGTATGTGTTCAGCGCACTGGGCTTCTATCCGGTCACTCCGGGCGCGAACCAATATGTCATCGGGTCGCCGCTGTTCCGTCGCAGCGAACTGGCGCTGGAAAACGGCAAGCGCTTCGTGGTCGAGGCACCGAACAACAGCGTGGCCAATGTCTATATCCAGTCGGCGACGCTCAACGGGCGCAAGCTCGATCGTACGTGGATTTCGCAGGACGAGATCCTGGCCGGCGGCACCTTGCGCTTCGTGATGGGACCGACCCCGAACAAGGCATGGGCGACCGGCCCCGCCGCTGCGCCCTATTCGATGAGCCAGCGCGCGGCGCAGTGATGCGGACGGGTCACTTAACTTGCAGCACCGCGTCGCCTGCGTCGTGGAGCTTCAGGTAGAGCGTCCCGTCGCCGCCGCGCGGGATCGAAACCGACGTGCCGACGAACCCGCCCGGCAGCGTGGCCGCTCCGGCCATGTCGGGGGACGTCCCGATCGCCGCGACCAGGAACAGGTCGCGGCCGGTCACGGTGCAGGTGTCGCGACAGTCGATCGCGGTCAGTACCGGTAGCCGTACCAGCCTTGCCAGCGTTTGCCAGTCGCCCGCCGCACCGCCGCGCAACGCCCGCACGCGCAGGTCGCCCGACACGGCCGGTCCGAACGCGGCCTGTGGTGCGATCGTCGTCACCAGCACGTCGCCGCCGACCTGCTGCACCGCGCCCGACGCGATGGTCAGCCGCTTAGTCGCATCGCCCGCCGCGATCTCGATCCCGTCTTCCGGCCCGTCCAGTCCCCCGGTTACCCGCGCGGAAAAGGTCAAAGCGGCGGCTGTCGGCACCAGCGCGTCTGGCAGTACGATCGGTCGTGCGCCTGCCGGTGGATCATACGCCACCCGCCGGTCGAGCAACTGCACCACCGGCCGCGCCGGCGCGACCGTCGCCGGCACACTGGCGCTGCGCCCATCGCGCAGCTGCACGCCAGCGGTCGTATCGGCAGTTTCATCAGGCGACTGCTCGGCCGTCAGCACCAGCCGGTCGCCATCGCCCGCCCGAGTCAGTGTGCCCGGCGCAAAGCGCGTACCGCCCAGCGTGAGTCCCGCCACCTGGTCCAGCCGTGCGCCTTCCAGCACGCCGTCCCTATCCCCCCGATGGACGGTGAACCGGTCGAGCCGGCTCGGTTCCGCCCGCCCGTTGAGCGCAATCTGGTCCGGGGCGACCGCACCGTGGCGCACGACCGTCAGCGTCAGTGGCCCCGGCCGCGTCTTGCCGAGCGGCAGCGTCGCCTCGATCCCGTCCGCGCCCGCCGCCTTCCAGCTGATCGAGCGGCTGAGGCCGCCCGCATCGCGCAGTGTCAGGGCCGAAACGCACGCCGCCGCGCCGCCGCGCAGCACCAGCGGATGGTCACGCCCGACGATGACATTCGCATCGGGTTGTGGCGCCCATGCCCCCGGCCCATCGATCTGCGCGGGTACGCGCGGCCCGCTGAACCGGTCGAAACCCCAGCTTCCCTGCACCACCGCCTCGCCGATCGGCCCGGTGACCGTCACGCCGCCGCTCGGCACCAGCCCGCCGCGCTCGGCATCGGGGGTCAGCTTCAACAGCGACACCTTGCCGTCCACCGCCGTGACCTTCAGCGTCAGGTCGCGGGCATAATCGGTCGCGAACAGCAACGCTGCATCGTCCAGCGGCAGCACGAGGTCGGGCCTGGCCAGGCACAACGCCCCCGGCGCGGCCGATCGCCACAGTGGCGGCGGGGCGTCGCCGATCGGCGGGAGCGGAGCGACCAGCACCGATCGCGGATTCTGGAAGGACGGCGCGCTGTTCAGCTGCAGGTGGATCGCCTTTCCCTGCCCCAGCGCCAGTGCCGGCAGATATTGATATTGCGCGCTGCGAAACGCGCCGAACAACCGGGCGAGGTCGCGGGCCAAACCGATATAGGGGCTGTAATACCCTGCCCCGCCCTCGCGCGTCGCCGCCACCCGGTAGGCGATATCGACCGGCGCCCCGGTCAGCGTCTCGGTGAGCGTCGCCCCCCGCTGCGCCTGCAGCACCAGCGCGTCGCGCTGCTGGGTCAGGCACGCCGCCTGCAGCGTGCGTTGCTTCAACAGGCAATCGGCGTTCAGCTTGATCCGCAGCGCCTCGGCCAGCACCGGCGCGGCGGTCGCCAGCCGTTCGGGCGCGGCATCGCCGATCCGCCCGATCGCGCCGACGAACGCGTCCAGCCGCTGCCGGTCGAGCGATGCCTGATACAGGTCCTGCGCCGCGCGCACGAACACCCCCGGCCGCCCGCGCACGGCTCCCCGCACCGCCGAAAAGCCGCCGCCCGCTTCGGGGGCGAGGAACAGGATCGCCTGCTCCGCACCTTGCGGAACGGTGAAGGTCAGCACGTCCTTCTTCGGCTTCCACGTCTCGACCGAAAAGAACCAGTTCTTGGGCGGCGGATTGGTCGCCCCGCGCAGGAACGCGACGACCAGCAGATACCGCGCCGACTGATCGGCGGGCAGCAGCGCGCGGGCGGTCAGCGTGTCGCCACCGCGCAGCGCCGGCACCGCCGCTACCGGCAGTTCCACCCCGCCCCGCGTGACGCTGACCGCCACTTCCGGCCCGTCGAGGTCGAACCCGTTCTGCTGGGCAAGCGCCGGACCGGCAAACAGCGCCGACAGCGCAGCGAGGAACAGGAATAGGCGAACCATGGTGCGCGCTATAGCGGAGGGGGAGCGGGTTGATCCACCGGCTTGGTGGCGCCTAAACCTACTGCTGGCGTCATTCCCGCGAAGGCGGGAATCCATAACCGCCAGCGTTTCGATGGGGTCGATACGGTTGCGGATATGGCCTCCCGCCTGCGCGGGACTGACGGGGGTGCCTACCCCGCAACCAAAGCCGCATCCCGCAAACCGCGCCACACCCGGATCGCCTGAACCGTCTCCGCGACGTCATGCACCCGCACGATCTGCGCCCCGCGCTCGACCCCGGCCAGTGCCAGCGCGACCGATCCGCCCAGCCGCTGGTCGGCCGGCGCCTCGTTCGACAGCGCGCCGATAATCCGCTTGCGACTGGCGCCCAGCAGCACGGGACAGCCAAGCCCATGGAACAGCGCCAGTCCGTTCACCAGCGCCAGATTGTCCGACAGCGCCTTGCCGAACCCGATCCCCGGATCGACGATGATCTTCGCGCGATCGACCCCGCCCGCGACCACCGCGTCGACCCGTGCCTCCAGCCAGTCGAACACGTCGAGCAGCGGGTCGCCATAGCCGTTCCCGCCATGCGGCCCCTCCGCCGGTGCGGGCGAATGCATCAGCACGACCGGACACCCACGCGCCGCAACCACACCCAGCGCCTCGCGGTCATAGGCCAGCGCCGCGACATCGTTGACGATCTGCGCCCCCGCCGCCAGCGCCGCTTCCATCACCGCCGCCTTGCGCGTGTCGACCGACACCGCGACCCCGGCTGCCGCCAGCCGATCAGCGACCGGCACGACACGAGCGATCTCGTCGCCTTCCCACACGGTCGCCGCACCGGGCTTGGTCGACTCGCCGCCCAGATCGATCAGCGCCGCGCCCGCCGCCGCCATCGCGACGCCTGCTGCCGCAGCGCCCGCCGGATCGCCGACATGCGCGCCGCCATCCGAAAAACTGTCGGGCGTGACGTTGAGTATCCCCATCACCTGCGGCTGATCGAACCGCAACACCCGCTCGCCCAGCGTCAGCGGCGGCCGGGCGTCCGTGATCCGCCGGTGCAACAACCGCGCCCGCTCGGCACGTTCCGGCGAAAGTGTCGCGGTCCAGTCGGCGAACGTCTCGACCGGCACCGTGACCCGCAGCCCCGCCCGGTCGCGTACCTCATAGGCCGCGAACCACAGCATTCCCCCAGCCAGCCGCAGCGCCCCGCCATCGGGCAGCCCGACCGGCGTGTCGACAAAGCGGACCGGGCGCAGGTACATCAGGGCTGCGTCGCGAGCAGCCATTGCTGGCGCAGGGCATCGATCGCCACCAGCCCCTTCGGCCCTTCGGTGTGCCAGAAGGTCCAGCCATTGCACGACGGCGCATTCTGCAGCGTCGACCCCAGCTTGTGGATCGACCCCGCCGCCCCGCAATCGGACAGCAGCGAGCCATCGGCCAGAACCGTCGCACGGAAGCGCCGCTTGCTGTCCGTCACCACCGACCCCGGCGGCAACAGGCCGTTTTCGACCAACACGCCGAACGCCACGCGCGGCGGCTTGGTCGGCGCACGCATCGCGCGGATCGCCGATTCATCCAGCGGCAGCGCCGCTTCGATCCGGGCCGTCGCCGCTTCGACATAGGTCGCGTCGCGCTCGATCCCGATGAAATGCCGCCCCAGCCGCTTGGCGACCGCGCCGGTGGTGCCGGTGCCGAAGAACGGGTCCAGCACGACGTCGCCCGGCTTGGTCGATGCCAGCAACACGCGGTACAGCAGCGCCTCGGGCTTCTGCGTCGGGTGGACCTTCGTGCCCTCTTTGCGCAGCCGCTCCTGCCCGCCGCAAATCGGAAATTCCCAGTCCGATCGCATCTGCAACTCGTCGTTCAGCGTCTTCATCTGGCGATAGTTGAAGGTATAGCGCGCCTTCTCCCCCATCGATGCCCAGATCATCGTCTCATGCGCGTTGGTGAAGCGCGTGCCCTTGAAATTCGGCATCGGGTTCGACTTGCGCCACACGATATCGTTCAGGATCCAGAAGCCCTGGTCCTGCACGATCGATCCGACGCGGTAGATATTGTGATAGCTGCCGATGACCCAGATCGTGCCGTCGGGCTTCAGGATGCGGCGTGCTTCCTTCAGCCACGCCTTGGTGAAGCGATCATAGGCGGCGAAGCTGTCGAACTTGTCCCAATCGTCATCGACCGCATCGACTTGGCTGCCATCAGGCCGCAACAGGTCGCCGCCCAGCTGCAGGTTGTACGGCGGATCGGCGAAGATGCAGTCGATCGACTTGGCCGGCAGCGACCGCATCGCCTCGATGCAATCGTCCATCAGGATCCGGTCGAGCGGCAGCGTGACCGCCTTGGTCGCTGCCTTCTTCCGCCGGGTTTTCACTGCCACCATCGTCGTCATTCCCCTTGCATTGCCGCCATCTCGCGGAATCCACGAGTCGCGGTCAAGAGGTAATGCTTGACTCCTGAGAGCAGCCGGATTCGTTACGGCGACGAATCGAGTCGGCGCATGGCAGATATTGAGCGTACCGCCCCGCCCCAGACTCCATATCTGGTAGCACTCAACTCACCGCAAATCTTCTCCGGCACGGGAAGATCGTCAGAGAAGCAGCGCCTTCGCCACCGGTGCGAAGCTGCGCCGATGGAGCGGCGTCGCGCCCAGCGTGCGCAACCCCTCCAGATGCACCTTCGCGCCATAACCCTTGTTCGACGCCCAGCCATAGCCCGGATATTCCCGGTCCGCCGCGACCATCACCGCGTCACGCACCTCCTTCGCGACGATCGACGCGGCGGCGATCGACAGGCTGATCGCATCGCCACCGACCACCGCGACGCTCGGATGCCGCCAGTTCGGACAGCGATTGCCATCGACCAGCACCATGGCCGGCGCGATACCCAGCGCATCGACCGCGCGTTCCATTGCCAGCATCGTCGCCCACAGGATGTTCAGCCGGTCGATTTCCTCGACACTGGCGATCCCGACGCCCACCGTCGCGCAGTCCAGCAGCCGCGTGTGCAGCGCCGCGCGCCGCTTCGCGCTCAACTGCTTGGAATCGTTCAGCCCCTCGGGCACGCACTCGCGGTCGAGGATGACGGCGGCGGCGACCACCGGCCCGGCCAGTGGCCCGCGCCCCGCCTCGTCCACCCCCGCCACCGGCCCGGCATGGCGGGCCTCGTGGGAAAAATCAGGCATCGGCAATGCGCCACGGCGGGAAACGCCGCATCTCGCCCGCCTGGTACAGGCACACTTCGTTGCCCGCCGGATCGAACAGTCGCGCTTCGCGCCAGCCCCACGGCCGGTCGATCGGCTCCTGCGCGAACGACAGGCCCTGCCCTTTCAGATAATGGACCACGACGTGCAGGTCGCCGACCTCGAAATAGACCGCCGGGACCTTGCGCTCCTCGGTCATCTCGATCGAGAACGTCGCCCCGCCCTCGCTCTCGAACCGGGCATAGCGGCGGCTGGAACGTACGATCGCCTTCAATCCCAGCAAGCGATAGAAATGCTCGCTGGCCGGGACGTCGGTCGCCGGCACCGTCACCTGGTTCAGCATCGGCGACCAGCGCGACTGGTTGAGGTCCAGCCGCACCCCCTGCTGCGCCATCGGCCCCGCCCCGCGCCCCAGTTCGTCGGCGCCCAGCATCGCGATCCGCACGAAGCTGCGCGCGCGGCCGATCGCCTCGACCAGCGTCCATTCCTTCGCCAGTTCGCACGCGATCGCAGTCGACAGGGTACAGCCGGTGCCGTGCGTCGCCATGCCGTCGATACGGGGGCTGGACCATTCGACCCGCGGGGCCGCGCCGTTTCCGCGCTGATGCAGCCGGTCGACCAGCACTTCGCCCTCGCCGTGCCCGCCCTTTTCCAGCACCGCGCAACCGCGCGACAGCACCTCGCCCACGCCGCCCAGCGCCGCCAGTTCGGGCAGGTTTGGCGTCGCCACCGTGGCCACCGCCATCAACCGTTCGAACGCCGCGACCGTGGCCTCATCGGCCAGCCGCGCGCCGCTGGTGGAGATCATTACCGGGTCGAACACCACCGGCACGCCGGGCAGGTCGCGCAACCGGTCGGCCAATGCGTGCGCGGTGCGCGCCGATCCGATCATGCCGATCTTCACCGCATCGACGCCGATATCGCGCACCACGGCATCGATCTGCGCCATCACCATGTCGGTCGGGATCGGATGCACTGCATCGACGCCCAGTGTGTTCTGCGCGGTGACCGCGGTGATCGCCGTCATCGCGTGCGCGCCCAGCATTGTCGCGGTCTTGATATCCGCCTGGATACCGGCGCCCCCGCCGGAATCGGAACCGGCGACGATCAGGATACGGGGTGTGGTCATAGGGTGGGGTTAGCAGCGGCGGGAAGACGTTGAAAGTCCTCCCCGGCACGGGGAGGGGGACCAGTTAAGCTGGTGGAGGGGGTTGGCCGCATACGGAACCGTTGCGTTGCGCCGACACCCCCCTCCACCGTCCTTTGGACGGTCCCCCTCCCCGTGCCGGGGAGAATTATTTGCGGCGCGTCGGGCGATCCACCAACTCACCCCGACAATTCGGGCAGACCTCGTCCAGCTCGTCGGCACAATCCGCGCAGAAGGTGCATTCGCGCGAACAGATGAACGCGCCATGCGCCGCCGCGGGCAACGGCACCTCGCACCGCTCGCACGCGGGTTTCATCGCCAGCATCAGGCCGCCGCCTGCCGCACCGCGTCGCAGATGCGATCGACAACCTGTTCGACATGGGCCGCATCCTCGCCCTCGGCCATCACCCGGATCACCGGTTCGGTCCCCGACGCGCGCAGCACCAGCCGTCCGCGCCCGGACAGTTCGGCCTCGACGCCGGCGACCACATCCTTCACTCGCGGATCGTCGAGCGGCTTGCCCCCGGCGAAGCGGACATTCTTGAGCAGCTGCGGCAGCGGGTCGAAGCGGTGCAGCACCTCGCTCGCCGGCGCGCCGGCGCGCTTGATCTCGGCCAGCACCTGCAATGCCGCGACCAGCCCGTCGCCGGTCGTCGCATAGTCGGACAGGATGATATGCCCCGACTGTTCGCCACCGACATTATACCCGGCGCTGCGCATCTTTTCGAGGACATGACGATCCCCCACGGCGGTGCGGACGAGACCAAGACCCTGCGCCGCCAGATGCCGCTCCAGCCCCAGGTTCGACATGACGGTGGCGACCAGCCCGCCGCCCTTCAGCCGCCCGGCCCGCGCCCAGCTGGCGGCGATGGTCGCCATCAGCTGGTCGCCGTCGATCACCTTGCCCGCTTCGTCGACGACGATCAGCCGGTCGGCATCGCCGTCCAGCGCGATCCCGACCTGCGCGCCCGATGCGACGACGGTTTCGGACAGGGTCTGCGGCGCGGTCGACCCCACCCGGTCGTTGATGTTCTTGCCATTGGGGGTCACGCCGATCGCGATCACCTCCGCGCCCAGTTCCCACAGCGCCGACGGGGCGACGTTGTAGGCCGCGCCGTTCGCGCAATCGACGACCAGCTTCATGCCGTCGAGCCGCAGATTTTCGGGGAAGGTCGACTTGGCGAAGTGGATATAGCGTCCGCGCGCATCCTCGATCCGGTTGGCGCGACCAATGTCCCCCGGCGCCGACAGCTCAATCTCGCTGTCGATCAGTTCCTCGATCGCCAGTTCGTCGGCGTCGGACAGCTTGTATCCGTCCGGGCCGAACAGCTTGATGCCATTGTCCTGATACGGATTGTGGCTGGCAGAGATCATCACGCCCATATCGGCGCGCATCGAATGGGTCAGCATCGCGACCGCCGGGGTCGGCAGCGGCCCGACCAGCACCACGTCCATGCCCACCGAGGTAAAGCCCGCGACCATCGCATTTTCCAGCATATAGCCCGACAGGCGCGTGTCCTTGCCGATCACCACACGGTGGCGGTGGTCGCCCCGGCGGAAGTGCGCGCCCGCCGCCATGCCGATCCGCATCGCCATCTCGGCAGTCATCGGCTTGGTGTTGGTCAGGCCGCGAATACCGTCGGTGCCGAAATATTTCCTTGCCATCGTCACATACGCCTTCAGGTTGAGCGTTCGGTTGGGCGGGGTATTACCGCCACTTTTGCAAAAGGGCGAGCATGTCGCAGGCGACACGAATATTGGCGGGACTGGGTGCAGGGCTGGCACTGGGCGTGGTGCTGGCGGGACAATCGCCCGACACGGCCGTTTCGGGCATCGCCATCGCCGAACCGATCGGCACGGCGTGGCTCAACGCGCTGCGCATGACCATCGTGCCGCTGGTCGTGTCGCTGCTGATCACCGGCATCGCCCAGACGGCGGAAGCCGCGCGCGCCGGGCGGATCGCCACGCGTTCGCTATTGCTGTTCATCGCGATCCTGTGGACCTCCTCGGCGCTGGGCGCGCTGTTCACGCTGACGCTGCTCGACCTGTTTCCCTTGGGAAACACGGCGGCCGAAGCACTGCGATCGACCTTTGGCACCGCCGCCCCGGCGGCAAAGGTCCCGCCGTTCACCGACTTCCTCGTCGCGATTGTGCCGACCAACCCGGTTTCGGCGGCAGCGAACGACCAGTTCCTGCCGCTGATCCTGTTCACCCTCGTCTTCGGCTTTGCGCTGACCCGCCTGCCGCAGGACAATCGCGGCGTGCTGGTGCGCCTTTTCCAGGCGATTGCCGACACGATGCTGATCGTCATCAACTGGGTGTTGTGGCTGGGGCCGATCGGCGTGTTCGCATTGGGCTATGTCGTCGGCGCGCGGGCGGGCACGGCGGCGTTCGGCGCGCTGATCCATTATGTGCTGGTGCTGATGAGCGTAGGCCTCGGCATCTGGCTGCTCGCCTATCCGCTGGCGCGCTTCGGCGGGCGGGTGCCGATCAGCCGCTTCCTGAAGGCGACTGCGCCGGCACAGGCGGTGGCGATCTCGACGCAAAGCTCGCTCGCCTCGCTCCCCGCGATGCTGAAGGGCGCGGGCGATGTCGGCGTGCCGGTGGCGACGTCGGGCGTGGTGCTGCCGATGGCGGTGGCGCTGTTCCGGGCTACGGGGCCGGCAATGAACCTCGGCGTCGCGCTCTACGTCGCGCATGTGTTCGGCGTGCCGCTGGGCGCCGGACAGATCGCGGCAGGAATTGCGGCGGGCGCGATCACGACGATGGGCGCGGCGAGCCTGCCGGGGCAGATCAGCTTCGTCTCCTCGATCGCGCCGATCGCCGTCGCGATGGGGGTACCGGTCGAGCCGCTGGCGCTGCTGGTCGCGGTGGAGACGCTGCCGGACATCGTACGGACGCTGGGCAACGTGACGATGAATGTCGCGGTCACCGCGACGATCGGCGAACGCGTCGGCGGCTCGGCGACGAGCGAGGCCGATGTAATTCTGGCGGAGAGCTGACCAAGCCCGCCCGCCCGGCCGCGAACGTCATCCCAGCGAAGGTTGGGATCTCCCGGTAACGGAACGCGCGCCTCGCCGCGGGAGACCCCAGCCTTCGCTGGGGTGACGTATGTTACTTCATCAGCACCAGTTCTTCCGCCATCGTCGGATGCAAGGCCACCGTCTGGTCGAACTGGTCCTTGGTCAGCCCGGCCTTCACCGCGATCGCCGCCGCCTGCAAAATCTCCGGCGCATCCGGCCCGATCATGTGCAGCCCGACGATCCGCCCGGTCGTTTCCTCGCAGATCATCTTGTACAGCGCGCGGTCGTTGCGGCCGGCCAGCACGTTCTTCATCGGGCGGAAGTCGGACAGGTAGACCTTGACCGACCCGAGCTTGGTCTTCGCCTCGCCCTCGGTCATGCCGACGCCCGCCATCGGCGGATGGCTGAACACCGCGCTCGGGATGCAGTCGTAATCGAGCGTGACATCCTTGCCGCCATAGGTGCGGTCGGCGAACGCCTGGCCCTCGCGGATCGCGACCGGCGTCAGTTGCACCCGGTTGGTGACGTCGCCCACCGCATAGATGGACGGGCAGGACGACTGCGCCTGGTCGTTCACCTTGACCGCGCCCTTGTCGTCCAGCTCGACGCCCGCGCTCTCCAGCCCCAGCCCCTCGGTATTGGGCACGCGGCCAGTGGCGAACATCACCATGTCGACCGTCACCGGTTCATGGTTCGACATCTTGACGGTCAGGCAGCCATCCTCGCCCTTCTCGATGCCCTCGAACTCGGCATGGAAGCGGAACTCGATGCCCTTGGTCATCGAAATCTGCAGCAACCGGTCGCGGATCGATTCGTCATAGCCGCGCAGGATCACGTCGGTGCGGTTGATGAGGATGACGTGCGCGCCGAACTGGTGGAACACGCCCGCAAACTCGTTGGCGATATAGCCCGCCCCCGCGATCAGGATGCGCTTCGGGATCGCGTCGAGGTGGAACGCCTCGTTCGAGGTGATGCCATGTTCCGCACCGGGGCAGGTCGGCACCGCCGGCTTGGCCCCGACCGCGATCAGGATGCGCTCGGCCGTCACCTCGCGCCCGCTCGCCAGCCTAACCGAATGCGGTCCCGTAACCATCGCGCGTTCGTGCAGGATGTCGACGCCGTGATTCTCCAGCGTGCTGGTATAGGCGCCATTGATCCGGTCGACCTCGCTCAGCACATTGTCGCGCAGGCGCGGCCAGCTGAAGTCGCATTGCGGCGGCACGTCCCAGCCGAACGCGTTCGCATCGCGCAGATCCTCGGCGAAATGTGCGCCATACACCAGCAGCTTCTTCGGCACGCAGCCGCGGATGACGCAGGTCCCGCCGACGCGATATTCCTCGGCCACCGCCACCCTCGCGCCATGCGCCGCCGACACGCGGGCGGCGCGGGTGCCGCCCGATCCCGCGCCGATGACGAACAGGTCGTAATCATAGTCGCTCATGCAAGTCCCGCCCGTGCCAGAAGGTCGTTGGTCGACGCATCGAACGTCTGACCGCCCCGATCGGCTGCCTTCGCCATTTCCTTGCCCAGTTCGACGCCGAACTGGTCGAACGGGTTGATGCCCAGCAGCGCCGCGTTCACGAACACCCGCGCCTCGTAAAAGGCGATCAGCGCGCCCAGCGTGCGCGGGTCGAGGTCCTGCAGCAGGATGGCCGTCGACGGCCGGTCGCCGGCATAGGCGCGCGCCGGATCGGCATTGGCCTTGCCCGCCATCAGCGCCGCACCCTGCGCAAAGGCATTGAGCAGCAATTGCCGGTGATGCGCCGGGTCGAGCGTATCGCCCGCCTCGATCACCGCGACGAACTCCAGCGGCACGATCCGCGTGCCCTGGTGCAGCAACTGGAACACCGCGTGCTGCGCATCGGTGCCGACCCCGCCCCAGGTGATCGCCGCCGAATTACGGCCCAGCGGTTCGCCCGCCGCCGTCACCGACTTGCCGTTCGATTCCATCTCCAGCTGCTGTAGATAGGAGGGCAGCAACCGCAGCCGTTCGTCATAGGCAAAGGTCGCCCGCGTCTCGCAACCCTTGACCTGCGAGTAGTAGAGGTCGGCAAAGGCGGCCAGCACCGGCGCGTTCTTCGCCGGCTCGGTCAGGCGGAAGTGGCGGTCCATCTCGGCCGCACCCTCCAGCAATTCCTCATAGGCCTGGAACCCCAGTGCCAGCGCGAACGGGAATCCCAGCGTCGACCACAGCGAGTATCGCCCGCCGACCGACTCGGCGAACGGCAGCACGCGGGTTTCATCGACGCCCCATTCCACCGCCTTGTCCGGTGAAGCCGTCAGCGCGATCACGCGGCCGAACGGGTCCTCCACCCCGCCCTCGCGCATCCACGCCATCGCCGATTCGGCGTTCAGCATCGTCTCGGTCGTGGTAAAGGTCTTGGACGCGACGACCAGCAGCGTGGCGGCGGGATCGAACCCCTTAACCGCCTCCTCCATCGCCACCCCGTCGACGTTCGACACGATCGCGACATCGTACTTGTCCTCGTCACGCCCCAGCGCATCGAAGATCAGGTCGGGGCCAAGCGCCGATCCACCGATCCCGACGTGCAGGATGTGGCGGACGGGTCCGAACGCATCCGCCTCGATCGCGTCGATCACCTGCCGCATCCGCGACTGGAACGCCCGCGCCTGCGCCACATCGTCCGGATTGCCTTCGCCCCGCTCGGCAGTGTGGGTCGCGGCGCGCCCTTCAGTCACGTTGACCACCTGCCCCGCGAACAGCGCGTCGCGCTTGCCGGCCAGATCCATCGTGGCAGCAAGGCCGGTGAACGCCGCGATCGCGGCATCGTCGAGGTGCGTCTTGGCGAAATCGAAATGCAGCCCGCCGACATCGACGGTCAGCTTGGCCAGCCGGTCGGGATCATTTGCGAACAGTTCGGTGAGCTTCGTGCTGCCAAGCCCCTCGATCGCGGACCAGTCCTGCATCGCCATATCGTCCCTCGTGCTGTCGTCGGTTAGGATGGGGCTGCCCTAGAGCGGGGACCGGGGGGAGGTCCACTGTCTTCTACTTCGTTCCACCCAACGTGATGCCAGCGCAGGCTGGCATCTCCCTCCGCATCACGATACGCCTACCCGATGCGCGGCGGCTGAACCTATATCATGGCGAACCGCCCGTTCGGCATGACCTATGTCGGGGTGACCTCGAATCTGTCGGCGAGGGTGTGGCAACACCGACGGGATGAGGGGTCCGCCTATTGCCGGAAATACGGGATCAGGACGCTGGTGCTGGCAGAACGGCACGAAGACATCGGAAGCGCTATCCGGCGGGAGAAGGCGCTGAAGGCGTGGCGAACCGAATGGAAATACCGACTGATTGCTGAATCGAACCCGGAATGGCGGGACCTGTTTGACGGGATCGTGTTAGCCGAATGAGACCCCAGCCTGCGCTGGGGTGACGAACAAGGAAAAGATGACGGGCCGCATCACCCCATTGCCCCAAACGTTACCCCAGCGAAGGCTGGGGTCTCCCTCCGCTCCCGCCCGACCATCGGACAAACCCCCAACCCGCTTGACGCCTCGCCCCGGCGCAAGCATGGCTCGTTCCATGGCTCTCGACCCCGTACCGGCTTCCCTCACGCCGACTCCGCCCGCGCCCGCCCCCAAGCCGAAGCGTTCGGAGGGGGCCGACCTGATGGTCTTCCTGCTGAAGCTCGCCATCGTGGTGTTTATCATCCGGTCGTTCCTGTTCTCGCCCTTCTCGATCCCATCGGGGTCGATGCAGCCGCGGCTGATGATCGGCGACTATCTGTTCATCACCAAATGGAACTACGGCTATTCGCGCTATTCGCTGCCATGGGGCATCCCGCTGATCCCCGGCCGCATCCTGCCCCGCACGCCCGCGCGCGGCGACGTGGTGGTGTTCAAGGCACCGCCGGCCGCGAAGCAGGACTATATCAAGCGCGTGATCGGCATCCCCGGCGACACGGTGCAGATGCGTGGCGGCCAGCTGTTCCTGAACGGCAAGGCGATCCCGAAGCAACGCGTCGCCGACTGGATCGCGCCGGTGTCGCCCAATACCGATTGCGACTACAGCTTCCAGAAGGTCGTCGCGAACCAGCCGGTCTGCGCCTATCCGCAGTTCCGCGAGACGCTGCCCAATGGCAAGAGCTACAACGTCCTCGACCTCGGCACGACCGAGGCCGACGATACTGGCGTGTTCACCGTGCCCGCCGGCCACGCCTTCCTGATGGGCGATAATCGCGACGACAGCGCCGACAGCCGCTTCCCGGCACGCGAAGGCGGCGGCATCGGTATCGTTCCGCTGGAGAATATCGAGGGCAAGGCCGTCGTGAACTTCTTCTCGACCGATGGCTCGGCGCAGTGGCTGCTGCCATGGACCTGGGTATCGGCCGCGCGCTGGCACCGGATCGGGGAAGGCTTCTGAGCGACGCCCTCCATGGCTGGGTGGCGCAGGCACTGGGCCGCGCGCCGACCCGGATCGACGATTATGCGCGGGCGCTGACGCATGGCAGCACCGCGAAGGCGACTTATGAGCGGCTCGAATTTCTCGGCGACCGCGTGCTGGGGCTTGCCGTCGCCGAATGGTTGTACGAACGTTTCCCGGCGGAGAGCGAAGGCGCACTGTCGAAACGGTTCAATGCGCTGGTGACCGGCGCGGTCTGTGCGGAGATCGCCCGCGGCATCGGCGTCGTGCCGCATCTGAAGCTCGGCAAGCAGGCGCGCGACGATGGCGCGGGCGACAGCGACAATGTGCTGGGCGATGTGATGGAAGCGCTGATCGGCGCCTTCTACCTCGACCATGGCCATGACGCCGCCCGCACGTTGGTGCGCGATCTGTGGGGATCGCGAATCGACGCGCAGCTGCGCGTGCCGCGCCATCCCAAATCGGCGCTGCAGGAATGGGCCGCCGCCAACAACCGCCGCCCGCCCGAATATGCCATCGTCGACAAGAGCGGCTCCGGCCACGCCCCGCGCTTCACCGTGCGCGTGACCATCGGCAAGCTGGCGGCGGCCGAAGCGACGGGCACGTCGAAACAAGAGGCGGAAACGCTGGCGGCACAGGCATTGCTGGTGCAACTGGGCGGGTAGGACGGGCTTCCCGGTGCGGGTATCATCGTGCAGGCGGGGACCCAGAGCCACGAACGCCGCCCTGCCTTTGCTCTGAACCCCCAGCTGCGCACGAACTCGGCGGAAATCTGGATTAGAGCCGACGCCTAACCGTACCCCGGCGAAGGCCGGGGTCCAGTTGGGAAGGCTCTTCCGCATCTAACTCAGGTCCCACAACTGGACCCCGGCCTTCGCCGGGGTACGGATCGGAGACTTTCGCAGAGGTTGTGCCTGCGCGGGAGTACGCAGCTCTTGACTAGCGCATGATACGCGCAGCGCGTTCTGTAAAACCGCCGGCCGCCGACCCACCCAAAACGTCACACCAGCGAAGGCTGGGCCTCGTCCAGCTATTTGTACGAGCAGCCACCCGGAAATCCCGGCCTTCACCGGACTGACGTTCGGGTCAACCAAGCGATATCAGCGCGCGCCAGCCCCCGTCTGCTGCGCGAACTCGGCCTTGGTGACGTTCAGCACCAGTTTCCCGCGAACCTTGCCGAACACGTCCGCCGGGACCATCGCCCGCGAACTGCCTGCCAGCAACTGCACGCCCTCGGGCTTCACCGCCTCGATCGTGCCCAGCGCCACGCCGGTCTTGTCGAACACCGACGCGCCGACGGTCAGGTCGGCGGCGGTCGCCGCGACGATCGTTTTTGAACTGCGGCGCGACGCGCGGGCGTCGACGGTCGTGCCGGCTTCGTCGCGGATCTTGTCCAGCGCGAATTGCTGGTCGCGGTCGTTGTTGACGCTGTGCGTCGTGTCCTCGGAATTGGGGGAGCTGCTCGGCGCGCCGCCGACCGGTGCGATCTGCGCCTGCGCGATGCCTGCACCCGCCACCAACGATGCCAGTACCAGCGCGATTCTCGCCGTCATCCATCCCTCCATCATATCGTTGTTTGCGCTAACGCTAACCCGCCCTGCGCCCGCTCGCAAAGGTTTCCGTCGTTACCGCCCGCCCAGGACCCGCAATTCGATCCGCCACCATCCGATTGCCCACAGCGCGCCGAACAACCAGCCGGCCAGCACGTCGCTCGGCCAATGCACGCCCAGATAGACCCGGCTGACCCCGATCGCGACCACCAGCAGCGCGGCGGACCCCATCGCAAACGCCCGCGCTGCCGGCTGGCGCAGCAACGGCCAGGCGAGCGTCGCCAGCGTCAGATAGACGATCGCCGAATTGGCAGCATGGCCGCTCGGAAAGCTGTTCGACGTCTCCGCCATCAGGTGCGGCACCAGGTCGGGGCGCGTGCGGGCGATAGCGTGCTTGAACAGGACATTGGCCCAGCTGCCGCCGGCACACGCCGCCGCGACCAGCGCGCCTGTCCGCCACCGCCCGGCGCTGGCGAGTAACAGCGCGACGAAGGCGACGACCAGCGCCAGTACCGTCGTACTGCCGAGCGCCGTAATGTCGCGCACCATCGACGTGAATTTCGCCGATGCGACCGGCGCGCCATCGGCGCCGCGCAGCGCCAGCAACAACCGCCGGTCGAACGCGAAGCTGCTCCCCGCCACCACCCGGTCCGCCAGGAAGAACAGCGTGAGCAGCACGAACCCGGCGGCGGCGATGCCGATGATGCTCCACGGAACGCGACGGGACGGGCGGGGTTCAGGACGAAGGGTGTCGCTCATGCCTGTCGCAACGCGGGAGCGCGATAAAGTGACGCCCGAAAACCATAGCAGGAGTGCGATGCGTGAAGAAACTGATCCCCCTTGTGGCGCTGGGCGCATTGGCGCTGTCGGCGTGCGGCGACCAGAAGACCGGCTCGACCACCCTGACCAGCAATTCCGCGACCGGTGAAGTCGTGTCCTCGGAAACCGGATCGGGTGCCGAAACGCCGAAGCTGCAAGCCGGCAAGTGGGAGGTCCGCACGCAGGTCAGCGACCTGAAGATGGCGAACATGCCCGCCGGAATGCCCGCCAACCCGCCGGCCCAGACCGCCAGCGTCTGCATTACGCCCGAACAGGCGGCAAAGGGTCCCGAGGAGATGCTGAAGCAGTCCGGCGCGGACTGTACCGTCACCAGCAACAGCTTCGCCGGCGGCAAGATCGAAAGCGAAGTCAGCTGCAAGCTGCCCGGCGACACGCAGATGAAGGGCAAGACGACCGGCACCTTCACGCCGACCAGCTTCACGACCGATCAGCAGATGGAAATGACCGGCAAGACCACGATGTCGCAAAAGGTCCATGTCGAGGGCAAGCGCATCGGTGAGTGCGAGCCTAAGTAACGGCGAACGCCGAAGAATCCCGGCGGTGCGGATGTGGTGAGCCCGTCGGGATTCGAACCCGAGACCTACAGATTAAAAGTCCGTTGCTCTACCAACTGAGCTACGGGCCCACGAAGCCCCCGCCCCTAGTCCCGTGGACGGGCGCGGTCAACCAGTTGGTGCAGCTGGCGGATCGTCCGTCCCGACACCGGATCGCGCCAGTCGGGTGCGACGTGCCGCAGCGGGCCGAGCACGAACGACCGCTCGCGAAACGCGATATGCGGCACGCAAAGGCCGGGACTGTGCCAGCTGCCCCCCGACCACAGGATGATGTCGAGGTCGATCACCCGCGCTCCCCAGCGTCGGCCGCGTCTCCGGCCGAAGCTGCGTTCGATGACCTTCAACTGCGCAAGCATATCGGGCGGCGACAGCGACGTATCCAACAACAGCACGGTGTTGGCATAGCGCCTGAGCGACGGCCCCAGCGGCGCGCTGGCCACGATCGGCGCGATGGCGCGCACGCCAGCCAACGCGGCGATGGCGGCACGTACTTCGGCGACCGGACCGCCATGTCGGCCCGGTCGGTTCGAACCGATCGCAATCGCATAGGTTGAGGTCGTCATCGGCTGCGCCTATCGGCTGAGGATGGAAACCGCTACCCCCACCGACACCGCCCCTGCCCCTGCCCCTGCCCCCGCCCCCGACATGCACGATCCCGCGCGCGACTGCCCGTTCTGCCCGCGCCTCGTCCAGCTGCGCGAAAGCCTGCGCGTCGAACATCCGAACTGGTGGAACGCCCCGGTTCCGCCGCTCGCCGACACCGATCCGTGGCTGGCGATCATCGGCCTCGCCCCCGGCTTGCAGGGTGCCAACCGCACCGGTCGCCCCTTTACCGGCGATCGGTCCGGGCCACTGTTCTGGAACACGCTGGTCGAAGCGGGTTTGGCGGAAGGGGCCTATGCCGGCAAGGTCGGCGACGCACCGGTTCCCAAGGGGATCGCCATCGTCAACGCCGTCCGCTGCCTCCCGCCCGAGAACAAGCCGACGCCAGAGGAAATCCGCACCTGCCGCCCGTTCCTCGACGCCGACCTGTCGGCGATGCCATCGCTGCGGGTCGTCGTCGCGCTGGGCGCTGTCGCGCACCAGTCGGCGGTGAAGGCGCTGGGCGGCCGCCTGCCCAAGGCACGGTTCGGGCATCTGGCAGAGCATCGGATGCCAAGCGGGGTTGTGCTGATCGATAGCTATCACTGCTCTCGCTACAACCAGAATACCGGACGGTTGACGCCCGAGATGTTCGCCGAGGTCTTCGCGCGTGCCATCGACGTCGGCGGGGTCGCCTAAAAGCGCTTGTGCCGCGCCACCACCGCGATAGCCTGTGCCGAAGACCTTGGGGGAATATCGAATGTATCGTCGCCACTTCGTCGCGCTGATGGCGCTCGCGCCGCTTGCCGGCAGCTTTCCGGCACTGGCGCAAAGCGGACCGGCGGGTGATTTCGCGCGGCTGGCGAAACGCTATCTCGACGGCATGGCGCGGCTGCATCCGGCCTATGCCACCGCGCTCGGCAACCACGCCTATGACGATCAGGTGGAGGACCTGTCCGCCGCCGGGCGCGCACGCGATGCGGCGTTCCTGCGCGCGACGCTGAGCGAACTCGACGCGATCCCCCGCGCATCCTTGTCACGCGACGATCAGGTCGATGCCGCGCTGCTCGACAATGAATTGCGCTATCAGCTGTGGACGCTGGAAGAATTGCAGCCGTTCGCGTGGGACCCGCAGGGCGCGGCAGGTACCATCTCGGGCGGACTGTACGCGCTGGCCGCGCGCGATTTCGCGCCTTGGCCGCAGCGGCTGCGCTCGGCGACGAAGCGGATGGAACAGGTCCCGGCGATGTTCGCGCAGATGCGGGAGAGCATCGTGCCAGCGCGCGTGCCGGCGATCTATGCGACCACCGTCGCCAGGCAGAATGCGGGCGTGCTGCAGATCGTCGACACGATGCTGGCGCCGCACCGCGCGACGCTGGGCCGTGCCGATCGCGCGCGCTTCGACCGCGCGGTCGCGACGCTGAAGAACGCGACCGCCGAACAGCAACGCTGGCTCGACATGGTGCTGGTTCCGGCGGCCAAGGGGGATTTCCGCCTCAGCCCGGAGCTATACGACCAGAAGGTGAAATTCGCCCTGCTCTCCCCCCTCTCGCGGACCGAGATCAAGGCGCGCGCCGTCCGCGCCGCCGCGGACACGCGGGCGGAAATGTACGGCCTTGCCCGCCTCGTCCTGCGCGGCCGGCCCAAGGCACCGCCGACGCCGGCAAGGCCGACCGCGGCCCAGCAGCAAAGGGCGATCGAGGCCGCGCTGGAGATGAGCTACGCCCGCCGGCCGACCCGGTCGCAGGTGATGGCCAAGGCGCGATCGACGCTGGAGCAGGCCACCGCCTTCGTCCGCGAAAAGAAACTGGTCCGCGTGCCGACCACCCCGGTCCAGATCATCGAGATGCCCAAGTTCCAGCAGGGCGTGTCGGTCGCCTATTGCGACAGTCCGGGGCCGCTCGAAAAGAATCTAGGCACCTTCTATGCCGTGTCGCCAATCCCGGCAGACTGGACCGAGACGCAGACGACCTCGTTCCTGCGCGAATATAACGACTATATGATCCACGACCTGTCGATCCACGAGGCGATGCCGGGCCATTACCTCCAGATCGCGCACAGCAACGAGAACAAGTCGGTGCTGCGCGCGGTACTGTCGTCGGGACCGTTCGTCGAAGGCTGGGCCGTCTATGCAGAGAGGATGATGGCCGATGCCGATTATCTGGACGGCGACCCCCTGTTCAAGCTGACCGTGCTGAAGATGCGGATGCGCTCGATCACCAACACCCTGCTCGACATCGGCATCCATACCGAAGGGTTGACCGAGGCGCAGGCGATGAAGCTGATGATGCAGGGCGCGTTCCAGCAGGAGCGCGAGGCGGCGGGCAAATGGACCCGCGCCCGGCTGGGGTCGACGCAGCTGCTCAGCTATTTCGTCGGCTATAGCGAGCATATGGATATGCGGCGCGAGGCTCAGCGCCGGGCGGGCGGCAAGTTCGACCTGATGCGCTACAACGACGCGGCGATTTCGCACGGTTCGCCGCCGGTGCGGTTCGTGCGGGCGCTGATGTTCGGCGAAGCGATCGCGGTAATTCCTCCCCGCTCCGCGGGGAGGAATTACCGCGCCATGAACGCCGCGCGATATTCCGGCTTCACCACGCGCAACACGGCCGGCGTCACCGGCAGCGTATATTCATACGGCCCCTCGGCATAGGAACCGGCGACATATTGGTCGGCTATCAGGCCGATGCGGTCGAACGCCTTGCCGTTGGACGATCCCAGCAGCACCGTCAGTTCCTTCACGTCCGGGCATTTCCCGAAGATGTCGTCCTCGGACGATGCCGACCCGAGTCGCCGGACGCGCTCGCGCTGCAACCAGGCGCACCATGGTTTCGCCACCGCCGCCTGCAACGCGGGAACCGACACGAACACGGCCTTGGGATCGAGCCGCTTGCCCGCGCGCTTGTCCCACAACAGTCCGCCCGATCCGGTCGAACCGTGCGCGCCGCCGGTATAGCCATAGACGCTCATCGACAGACTGAGGAACCGCGGGGTATCCGCCACGACCTGCCATTCCTTCGACGCGTCATATTTGCGGAAAGGCGATCCGTCGCGACGGGTTTCGCGACGAAACGCCGCCGCATCGGAGGCGGTCTTTGCGCGCAGCTTCGCCCTGTCCGCCTCGACCCACACCTTCAGCGGTGCGATCCGGGCGACCTGTGGCGGGTAGACATAGGCGAAGTCGTAATCCGCCGATTGCGCCAGCGCGGCCGGTGCCGCACTGACAATCGCCACCAACATCATCATCGTCCGTCGCATCATCCGTACAGCCTCCCGTCCCGGCAATCCTGACGCCGGAAGGCTGTACGGGCGATGACCAGAGGGTCAGTCGGCGAACAGCAGAACCGGCGTCTCGATCAACCGCTTCAACGCCTGAACATAACTGGCGGCATCATGGCCGTCGACGACGCGGTGGTCGCAGCTGATCGACAGGTTCATCAGCTTGGCCTTGACGATCTCTTCGCCGCCGCCCGCCCGCGCACGGAACACCGGACGCTCGACGATGCGGTTCGGGCCGATGATCGCGACTTCGGGCCGGTTGATGACCGGCGTCGTCGCGATCCCGCCCAGGGGGCCGAGCGACGTTACGGTGATCGTGCCGCCCGACAGTTCCTCGGACTTCGCCTTGCCGGTCCGCGCCGCTTCGGCAAGGCGGGCGATCTCGCCAGCCAGTTGCCACGGGTTCATGTCCTGCGCATCGCGGATCACCGGTACCATGAGTCCGGCGTCGGTCTGCGCCGCCATGCCCAGATGCACCCGTCCGAACCGCGTCACGACGCCCGCCTCGTCATCATAGCGGGCGTTGAGCATCGGGAAATCAGGCAGCGTGCGACAGATGGCAACGATCAGCAGCGGCAGCATGGTGAGCTTCGGCCGGTGACCCCGGCCGGCGTTCAGGTCGGCGCGCATCGCCTCCAGCGCCGTCACGTCGATTTCCTCGACATAGGTGAAGTGCGGGATGTGCCGCTTGGCCGCCGCCATGTTCTCGGCGATGCGACGACGCATTCCGATGACCTTGACCGCTTCGTCCGGTCGGGCACGCGAGGCGTGCGGAGCGCGATAGCCCTGTGCGCTGCCGTAGCGGAGATATGCGTCGAGGTCGGCGTGGCGGATATGCGGGCCGTCGTGATGGACCGCGGACAGGTCAATGCCGAGGTCCTTTGCCCGCTGGCGGACGGCGGGGGAGGCCAAAGCTCCTCCCCGCTCGCGGGGAGGGGGACCGTTCGCAGGACGGTGGAGGGGGGTGGCCTCCTGCGGAACGCTCGCGGGGGTTGCGTTCAGCGGCGCTCCCCCTCCACCATGCTGCGCATGGTCCCCCTCCCCGTACCGGGGAGGATCTTGTGCCGCAATCTCCTCGACGCCCGGATTTTCCGCCTCGACGCGCTCGGGTTCGGCCGGTTGCACGACCTCACCCTCGGTCTCGATCACCACCAACGTCGATCCGATCGCGATCTGGTCGCCCGGTTCTCCCGCCAGTTCGATCACCGTGCCCGCGACCGGGCTTTCCATTTCGACCGTCGCCTTGTCGGTCATCATGTCGGCCAGACGGCCGTCTTCCTCGACGCGGTCGCCGACGGCGACGTGCCACGAGACGATCTCGGCTTCGGAAATGCCTTCGCCGATATCGGGCAGGCGGAAAGAGAAACGTGCCATGGCGGTTCAGTCCTGCATGATCTTCTTGAGCGCCTGTCCGATGCGGACCGGCCCCGGGAAATACGCCCATTCGAGGCTGTGCGGATACGGCGTGTCGAAGCCGGTCACGCGCTCGATCGGCGCTTCGAGATGGTGGAA
>NZ_CAJYQD010000049.1 GCF_913776855.1 uncultured Sphingomonas sp.
AGGCCCGGCCGGATCGAATCGAGCTGATCGGCGCAGTCAGAGAACAGCTTTGGCCACACCGCCACACCCATCGAATTGGCACGGGTCGGTGCGAAATCGGCCAGGCTGCGATGTAGTGCGCCCAGCGCCGCGCCCGCCGCATGGGCCTGTGCGGCGGTCGGATGGCTGACCGACACGCCTGACAGGAATTCGATCAGGCAGGCGGGGCGACCCTCCAGCGTCTGGATCACCTGTCCCGCCCGGTCGGGCAGCGCGCGCGGCACCGGGTTGCCGGCATCGGCCAACGCATCGGTCATCGCGAAGAAGAACGGTAGGTCGGCGAGGTCGACCCGCTTTTCATACAGCGTCAGGATGAAGCGCCCGGTGGTCGTGTCGACCAGATAGTTGCTGTTCTCGACCCCCTCGGCGATCCCCTTGGCCGATACCAGCTCGCCATGGTCGTAAGCAGACAGGAAGCGCGCGAGCGCCTCTGCCGACACCTGCGTATAGACGGCCATCAGGCGGCTTCGAGGCCGCGCGGCAGCTTGAACGCGATCGTCTCGCGCGTCATCTCGACCTCGCGTTCGGTCACGTCGAAGCGGGTGGCGATGCGGTCGACCAGTTCGCGCACCAGCACTTCGGGCGCCGACGCACCGGCGGTGATGCCGAGCGTGCCGACCCCCTCCAGCCATGTGAAGTCGAGTTCGGCGGCGCGCTGGATCAGCCTGGCCGAGGTGCCTTCGCGTTCCGCCACCTCGACCAGCCGTACCGAATTGGACGAATTGGGCGCACCGATCACCAGCATCATGTCGCAGCTCTGCGCGATCGCCTTCACCGCATTCTGCCGGTTGGAGGTGGCATAGCAGATGTCGTCGGCCTTGGGCGCGACGATGGTCGGGAAGCGGGCGATCGTCGCCTCGACGATGGCGCGGGTGTCGTCGACCGACAGCGTGGTCTGCGTCAGGAAGGCGAGGTTGTCGGGATCGACGGGAGCAAGCTTCGCGACATCCTCGACCGTTTCGATCAGGGTCATCTGCCCCTCGGGCACCTGCCCGAAGGTGCCGATGACTTCGGGATGGCCGGCATGGCCGACGAACAGGATATGGCGGCCCGATGCGACCAGCCGTTCGGCCTGGCGGTGGACCTTCGACACCAGCGGGCAGGTTGCGTCGAGATATTCGAGGCCCCGCTCGGTCGCCGCCGCCGGCACCGACTTGGGCACGCCATGCGCCGAGAACACGACCGGCACGCCGTCGGGCACCTGGTCCAGCTCCTCGACGAAGATCGCGCCCTTCGCCCGAAGCGAATCGACCACGAACTTGTTATGGACGATTTCGTGGCGGACATAGACCGGCGCGCCGTGCTTCTGGATCGCCAACTCGACGATCTGGATCGCGCGATCGACCCCGGCGCAAAAGCCGCGCGGGGCGGCGATGAGCAATTCGATGGCGGGGCGCTGGGTGTCGGTCATGGCCCCAGCGCTTACAGCTTGTTGGAGGACACGCCAAGTGAAGCCGGTCCACGCGACCGCAAACACGCGATTGCTTGCGCGCGCGCAGGCCGGTTCCTATGAAGCATCGCTATTCAGGAGGCGCGGCATCGCCGCACCCGTGCATAAGGTACAGATTTCCGTGACCCTCCGCAAAACCGTCGCCGTCGCCACTATCGCCCTTGTCGCGCTGTCAGGGTGCAAGCGCACCGGCGAGCTGGACGTGACGCAGGGCGTCGGCATCTCGGCGGTGCGCTCGGCCTGTCCGGTGGCGGGCGTGCCGGCCGGCACCGGCGATATCACGCTGTTCGACCCGGCCGGCAGCACCGATGCGAAGGCGATCGACGTGGTGGCCACGCTGACCAACGTCCGCGCGAACTGTGTCGAGGGAACGGATACGATTAACAGCACCGTCAGCTTCGACGTGCAGGCCCGCCGCAACCGCACGGATGCCGCGCGCACGGTGACGCTGCCCTATTTCGTGTCGGTCGTGCGCGGGGGCACGCAGGTCGTATCGAAGCGCGTGGGGCAGATCACGCTGAACTTCGCGGCGGGCGAAGCGCGCGCATCGGCGCAGGGGCAGGGGACCGCTGTCGTCGACCGCGCCGCCGCGACGCTGCCGCAGGAGACCCGCGACCAGATCAACCGCCGCCGCAAGCCTGGGGACCAGGACGCGGCGATCGACCCGCTGTCGGACCCGGCGGTGCGTCAGGCGGTGCTGGCCGCGACGTTCGAGGCGCTGGTGGGCTTCCAGCTGACCGATGCGCAGCTGCGGTACAACGTCACGCGTTGAGGTTGGCAGGGAACGTAGGCCCATTGGTCAGGCCCGCGAAGGCGGGAATCCATAGTCGCTGCCGTTTGAACAAGAGTCACTGCCGTTGCGTGTATGGATTCCCGCCTTCGCGGGAATGACGAGGGGTTCTACCGTCCGCGCATACCCCGCTTTCCCGATTGACTAATCCCGACGCCCGAGCCAGAGCTTCGGCCATCACAGGCTTGCAGCCGACGCCATGCGCGGGAGAGTGCGGAACATGTCCGCCGCCGAAGGAGCAACCGCCCCGGAATCTCTCAGGCAACAGGGACCGCGCAGGGCATAAAGATACTCTGGAAAGCGTCGCGGCCGAAACGGTCGGACCACCGAAGGGGTAAGCAAGGGCGCAACCGCCCTCGCGAAAGCTCTCAGGTACCGTGACAGAGGGGGCGATGGTGGCCAGGCGCAGTGCGTCCGGGCGTCCGTCGACTGCCCCTAACACGAAGGACGTGGCCCATGAGCGATATTGCCCCCGAACCCGCCCACGAACTGCGCGCCGACGGCACCGATCCGGTCGAGGAACTGCCGCCGCAGCTGCTGCCGCTCGATGGCTGGCACCGCGCACGGGGCGGCCGCATGGTCCCGTTCGCGGGCTATACGATGCCGGTCCAGTATGAAGGCATCATGGCCGAGCATCTGTGGACGCGCGAGAACGCCGGGCTGTTCGACGTCAGCCATATGGGCCAGCTGCTGATCCATGGGCCGGACGCAACCGCCGCGCTGGAGGCACTGCTGCCGGGCGATCTGCGCATCCTGAAGCCGACGAAGATCCGCTATTCGCTGCTGCTGGACGAACAGGGCGGCATTCTCGACGACCTGATGGTCACGCGGCTGAATGCGGCGGAGCCGGGCGTCCCGTTTCCGATGGATGGCGAACCGGGCGAAGACGCCTTCTACATGGTCGTCAACGGCGCGACCAAATATGACGATATCGGCCATCTGCGCGAGCATCTGGCCGACGAGATAACGCTCAACCACCTCGACGACCGCGCGCTGCTGGCGGTGCAGGGGCCGAAGGCGGTCGATGCGCTCAACCGCATCCTGCCGGGCGTCGCCGCGCTGACCTTCATGACCGCCGGCAGCTTCGACTGGAACGGCCATGCCCTGTGGGTCAGCCGTTCGGGCTATACCGGCGAGGACGGCTATGAGATTTCGCTGCCCGAGGACGCCGCCACCGGTTTCGCCGACGCGATCTGTGCCGAACCGGAAGTGAAGCCGATCGGCCTCGGCGCGCGCGACTCGCTGCGCCTCGAAGCCGGGTTGCCGCTCTATGGCCATGACCTCAGCCCCGACACCACGCCGGTCGCCGCCGATCTCGGCTTCGCGCTGTCGAAGCGTCGTCGCGAGGAAGGTGGCTTCCCCGGTGCCGAGCGTATCCTCGCCGAACGCGCCGCCGGTCCCGCCCTCAAGCGGATCGGCATGATCGTCGAAGGCCGCCAGCCGGTGCGCGAAGGTGCCGAAGTGGTCGATGCCGATGGCAATGTCGTCGGCCACGTCACCTCGGGCGGGTTCGCGCCAAGCGTCCAGGCGCCGATCGCCATGGCCTATTGCCCGCCGGCGCTGGCGGAAGGCGGGTCGCTGACCCTGCGCCAGCGCGGCAAGCTGCACACGGCGCGGGTCGTGCCCATGCCGTTCGTCCCCCATCGTTACGTCCGTTAAGAGGGAGTTGCCCCGATGAGCCGTTTTTTCACGCAGGAACACGAGTGGATCGAAGTCGACGGTGAAGTCGCGACGGTCGGCATCACCGAATATGCCGCCGGGCAGCTGGGCGACATCGTGTTCGTCGACGTCCCCGCCGATGGCCGCGAACTGACCAAGGGCGACGACGCCGCTGTGGTCGAATCGGTCAAGGCCGCCTCCGACGTCTACACCCCGGCATCGGGTACGGTGATCGAGGGGAACGCGGCGCTGGCCGACAACCCTGCGCTGGTCAACGAAGACCCCGAAGGCGATGGCTGGTTCTTCAAGCTGACGCTGCGCGACGACAGCGAGCTGGGCGAGCTGATGGATGAAGAGAAGTACGCCGCGTATATCGCGCGGCTGTAAGCGAACCCGTCTGTCCCGCGGCCTGCGTCATCCCGGCGTAGGCCGGGATCCATGGTCACGGGCCGGCGCGTTCTGAATCGATGACGCCCGTATCCGTGGATTCCGGCTTGTCGCTGGAATGACGAATGAGGCCGCCCCGAAGCGGACCAACAAGGACCATCATGCGCTATCTTCCCCTGACCCCGACCGACCGCGCGGACATGCTGTCCGTGATCGGTGCCGACAGCATCGACGACCTGTTCGTCGACGTTCCCGAATCCGCTCGGCTCGACGGGCCGGTGCCCGGCCTGCCGAACCATGCCAGCGAGCTGGCGGTGGAGCGGCACCTGTCGGCATTGGCGGCGAAGAATGTCGCGGCGGGGTCGGTGCCGTTCTTCCTCGGCTGTGGTGCGTATCGCCACCATGTGCCGGCAAGCGTCGATCACCTGATCCAGCGCGGCGAGTATCTGACGGCCTACACGCCCTATCAGCCCGAAATCGCGCAGGGCACGCTGCAGATGCTGTTCGAGTTCCAGAGCCAGGTCGCCCGGCTGCTGGGCTGCGACGTGGCGAACGCATCGATGTACGACGGCTCGACCGCCTGCTGGGAAGCAGTGACCATGGCGCGGCGCGTGACGCGCAAGGCGAAGGCGGTGTTTTCGGGCGGCGTGCATCCGCATTATGTCTCGGTCGCGAAGACCATGGCGAAGTACACCGGCGACGTGCTGACCACGGCGCTGCCGGTGCTGGACGCCGCGACCGACGATGATGCGGTGATCGCCGGGATCGATGCCGACACGTCGTGCGTGGTCGTGCAGTACCCGGACATTCTCGGCCGCATCCCCGACCTGCGGCGTATCGCCGATGCGGCCCATGCCGCAAAGGCGCTGCTGATCGCGGTGGTGACCGAACCGGTGGCGCTGGGCGCGATCGAGGCGCCGGGCAATCTCGGCGCGGACATCGTGGTCGGCGAAGGCCAGTCGCTCGGCGTCGGGCTGCAGTTCGGCGGTCCCTATGTCGGGCTGTTCGCCTGCTCGGAAAAGCTGGTGCGGCAGATGCCGGGGCGGCTGTGCGGCGAGACGGTCGATGCCGAGGGCAAGCGCGGCTTCGTCCTCACCCTCTCGACCCGCGAACAGCATATCCGCCGCGAAAAGGCGACGTCGAACATCTGCACCAATTCGGGGCTGTGCGCGCTCGCCTTCTCGATCCACCTGACGCTGCTCGGCGAGAAGGGGCTGCGCAAGCTGGCCGAGGTCAACCATGCCAAGGCGTGTGCCGCCGCCGATCGTCTGGCCCAGGTGCCCGGCGTCGCGCTGGTCAACGAGACGTTCTTCAACGAATTCACGCTGAAGCTGCCGACCGAGGCGCGGCCGGTGGTGCGCGAACTGGCGGAGCGCGGCGTGCTGGCGGGCGTGTCGCTGGGGCGGCTCTATCCGGATGATAATGCGCTCGGCAACGGGCTGGTCGTGGCGGTCACCGAAACCGTCACCGAGGAAGATATCGAGGCGCTGGCGACGGCGCTCACGGAGGTACTAGCATGAGCGTGAACCAGAGCGGCTGGCGTCCCGAAATGGGCGATGCTTCGCCGGCGGCACAGGCGACCTTCACCGGCAATCGCGCGCTGATGCTCGAAGAGGCGCTGATTTTCGAGATCGGGTCGGGCGAGACCACCGGCGTCGATATCGACGACGCGCCGAAAACCACCTCGCGTCTGGGCAACCATGCCCGCAAGGGCGCGATCGGCCTGCCCGGCCTGTCGGAACCGGAGGCGGTGCGCCACTATACCCGCCTGTCGCGGCAGAACTATGCGATCGACCTCGGGCTGTTCCCGCTAGGCAGCTGCACGATGAAGCACAATCCGCGCCTCAATGAGCGGATGGCACGCCTGCCGGGCTTTGCCGATCTCCACCCGCTGGGGCCGATCGACACGGTGCAGGGCGCGCTGGAGCTGATCCATCAGCTGGCGCACTGGCTGGTCACGCTGACCAACATGGATTCGGTTGCGATGTCGCCCAAGGCCGGCGCGCATGGCGAGCTGTGCGGCATCCTTGCGATCAAGGCGGCGCTGGAAAAGCGTGGCGAGGGCCATCGCAAGGTGATCCTGGTCCCGGAATCGGCGCACGGCACCAACCCGGCGACGGCGGCGTTCGCCGGCTTCACCGTGAAGGCGATTCCCGCCACCGCCGAAGGCCGTATCGATACGCAGGCGCTGAAGGACCGGCTGGGTCCTGACGTCGCGGGCGTGATGATTACCAACCCGAACACCTGCGGCCTGTTCGAGCGCGACCTGAAGGAAATTTCCGACGCGGTGCACGCGGCGGGCGGCTATGTCTATTGCGATGGCGCGAACTTCAACGCGATCGTCGGTCGGGTACGGCCGGGCGACCTCGGCGTCGATGCGATGCACATCAACCTGCACAAGACCTTCTCCACCCCGCATGGCGGCGGCGGTCCGGGGTCGGGTCCGGTAGTGTTCTCGAAGGCGCTGACCCCCTTCGCCCCGCTGCCCTTCGTCGAGAAGCAGGACGGCCGCTTCGTACTGGTCGAGGAGGAAACCGCGGGCGAGCATCACGCCGACAGCTTCGGGCGGATGGTCGCCTTCCATGGCCAGATGGGCATGTTCACCCGCGCGCTGAGCTATATCCTCAGCCACGGTGCAGACGGCCTGAAGCAGGTGGCGGAGGATGCCGTCCTCAACGCCAACTATGTCCTGCGCAGCCTCGACGACACGCTCGACGCGCCGTTCGGTGACAGCGGGCCGTGTATGCACGAGGCATTGTTCAGCGATTCGAACCTGGCCGAAGGCTTCTCGACGCTGGACGTGGCCAAGGGGCTTATCGACGAGGGCTATCACCCGATGACGGTGTATTTCCCGCTGGTCGTCCACGGCGCGATGCTGGTCGAACCGACCGAGACCGAGAGTAAGGCCGCGCTCGACCAGTTTATCGGCGCGCTGAAGTCGGTCGGCGAACGTGCCAAGGCCGGCGATCAGGCGCTGAAGTCCGCACCGCACTTCGCGCCGCGTCGTCGCCTCGATGAGACACTTGCCGCGCGCAAGCCGGTGCTGGCGTGGAAGGACAGCGTGGCGCCGGTGGCCGAAGCCGCCGAATGAGGCCCGCCGCCCCGCCCGGTCGCCGGGCGGGGCGCGGTGTCACGTCGGTGCCCGGCGCAGGTGTGGTGTGGCGCTTCGCCGGTCGCGCCACGCATCGCCCGCCTGTCCGACGGCCATCGCTAGCAGCATCATCGCTGCCAGCGCGGCCAACTGTGCGATGTCGGCATTGATGCCCGCCGCCTGTAGCCGTGCGATGATCGCATAGCCGATCCCGGCATGGACGAGGTAGAGCGGGTAGGAAATCCCGCCCAGCCACAGCAGCAACGGATGGCGGAGACCGCGGACCCGGCCCATCGCGATGCCGAAGAACAGCGCCATCATCCCGACCACCAGCAGCGTGGCGTGCAACCCGGCGGTGAACGCCTGCACACCCAGGATCGCAGCCGCCAGCAACCGCTGATCCTGCCAGCGCGCGGTGCCGCGCCAGACGGGATAGGCGATCAGCCCGACCGAGAACCAGGCGGCATGATCGGTAAGCAGCACGAACTGCACCCATGCCGGCGTCGGCAACAGCCAGCAGACCAGCCGGACGGCCAGCCAGGCGAGGACGAGCCGATCGATCGACCGCAACGCACCGATCCGCCATGCCAGCGCGATCAGGGTATAGAAGATGACCTCCACGTTCAGCGTCCAATAGACGCCATCGACCATCGGCACACCGGTCAGCTTCTGCATCAGTGGCAGGTTCGCCAGCCATTCCATCGGGCTGACGGCCAGCCGCGCCGGCCCGAATAGCCAGGCGACGATGCCGGTCAGCGCCATCGCCAGCCAATATTCGGGCAGCAACCGCCGCGCCCGCGCCCGCGCAAAGGCAAGCAGCGTCGGCGTCCGATCCAGCGTCGCCAGCATCGCAAAGGCGGAGATGGCGAAGAACAGCTTCACCCCGTCATCGCCCCAGCGCACCTGCAACGCGGGCAGCGTGGCGCCCGGCACCATGAACTGGATGAAGTAGCTGTAATGGTAGAACACGACCGCAAGCGCCGCCAGCCCGCGCAGGGCGTCGAGTTCGCACAGCCGGTTGGCGGGGGGCGGGCAGGGATCGGTTCGAACCATGTGCCGACGATGCGCCGAAACGGGTCAAAACGGCGTTAATGCTCGCGTGAGGGGCGGAAGGGGACGCTTGGTTGTCGAAACGGCGCGCCATGACGATGCCGGCTCGGGCGGAACCTTGTCGGATGCGACCGGTTGCCATCGGTACATGGCCGAAACATCCCCTCCGCCCGACGCCGCGACCGAAGAGGAGCGCAAGGTCGCGCTCGACCCCGAACAGGAAGAGGTGGTCGACGATCGTCGCGCCGCTTCCGCGCTGATCGTGCATGAAGTCGTCCGGCGACAGGGGATCGAAGAACTGGAACGTCCCGCCGCATCGCTGATGTGGTCGGGGGTGACGGCCGGAATTGCGATCGGTCTGTCGCTGCTGGGCAAGGCCGTGATGGAAACAGCCGTACCCGAAGGGGCATGGACGCCGTTGCTGCAGGCGCTGGGCTATGCGCTGGGCTTTGTCGTGGTGATCCTCGGCCGGATGCAGTTGTTTACCGAAAGCACGCTTTCGGCGGTCCTGCCGCTGGCGACCGATCCGTCGGGGCGCAACCTGACCCGGACCCTGCGGCTATGGGGCGTCGTTCTGGTCGCGAACCTGATCGGCACGTTCGCCTTTGCCGGGTTCGCGATGCTGGGCGGACTGGGCGCGGAGCAGGCCGCCGAACTGGTGGAGATCAGCGGCGTCGTGCTGCATCATACCGGCATGGACGGCTTTCTGGCCGGCATCCCGTCGGGCTTGCTGCTCGCCAGCGTGGTGTGGACCCTGCCGAGCGTCGAGGGGCAGAAGGTCACGCTGATCGTGCTGCTGACCGGGCTGATCGATCTTGGCGGGTTCGCGCACGTCGTGGCCGGGTCGGCGGAGATGTGGGTGTTGCTGCTGCACGGCGACATGGGCGCGGGGCAGGCGGTGTCGTTCTTCTTCCCCGTGTTGCTGGGCAATATCGCGGGCGGCAGCGCGTTGTTCGCTTTGCTCGCCCATGCCCAGGTTCGCGAGGAGATTGCGGAGGGCTGACCCGCTCAGTCCTCCTCGACCATCGCGCGGACCTTCTGCCGGCCAAGGCGATGTTCGCGCCACACGATGAATAACCCGCTGGCGATGATGATCGGCGCGCCGGCCCAGGTCATCGGCGTCGGCAGCACGCCGAACAGCAACCAGCCATAGATCGTCGCCCACAGCAGCCCCGAATAGTCCATCGGCACCACCACCGCGACCGGTGCCGCGCGCGATGCGGCGGTCAGCGCGATCTGGCCCATGCCGCCGACCATGCCGATCGCGATCAGGTTGACCCAGGTCAGCCAGTCATGCGCGCGCACGTCGAAGGCATAGGCGGTGGCGATGAACGGCAGCGTCAGCGTGGAGAACCAGAATACGGTCGTCCCCGCCGGTTCCTCGCGCAGCTGGCGCAGCGCAATCGCGACCAGCGCGACGAACAGCGCCGCCATCAATCCGACGAACGCGCCGAAAAGCGGAACGTGCGAACTGCCCGGCTGTGCGACGATCAGCACGCCGACGAACCCGACCAGCACCGCGCTCCACCGCTGCCACCCCGTGCGTTCGCGCAGGACCAATGCCCCCAGCAGCGTCGCAAAGATCGGCACGGTGAACTGGAACGTCGTCGCCTCCGCCAGCGGCAGCAGCAGCACCGCACCGAAGGTAAAGACCATGCCGACCAGTCCGATCATCGACCGGGTCAGATGCCCCCGGAACCGCGTGGTGCGCAGCGATCGCAGCCCCGGCCCGGCCGCGACGAAGCCCAGCACGATCGGCAACGCGCAGAGCTGGCGATAGAACATCGTTTCAGGCAGCGACGCCCCCCGCGTCTCCGCCAGCTTCACCAGCGCCGACATGGTGGACAGGAAGAAGATCGCGAGCAGGCGGAGCGCCAACCCTGTGAGGATACGGTCGCCGGGCATGGCGACGCTGTAGAGCGCGGTGCTGCGACGCACAACCGGTCGATCGACATCGGACAGGATTGCGGAAGCGTATCGACGGGACCTTTCCGCGCAAAGCGTGGTTCCCTCCGTCGGGAAGGGATGGTTTGAAGGAGACGGCCGCATGGACAAGCGTACGGGATATGTCGTGGCAGGCGCATTTGGCCTGGTCGCGCTGGGCGGTGCGGTAGCCGCCGGCTTTGCGCAGCAGGCGGTCGACGCCCGCACGCCCGAACGGACGGCGTTCGGCAAGTCGATTTCGGACCGTCAGGCACTGGAGCGCCGACGCGGGCGGATGGCCGAGGTGGCGATCGCGGGGACGACCGCGCAATAGCGCTTGCGTCGCGGCGATCGGCGACGTCGCTGGATCATTGCGGCGGGCGCGGGTTTCCGGCTATCGCGCAGCCATGAAGCACGCTCTCAACGTCACGCGCGAACAGGATTTCGCCGCCTGGTATCAAGCCGTCATTACCGAGGCCGATCTGGCCGAGGAGTCCGGGGTACGCGGGTGCATGGTCATCCGCCCTTGGGGCTATGGCATCTGGGAGCGTATCCAGCGCCTGCTCGACGACCGGATCAAGGCGACAGGGCATGAGAATTGCTATTTCCCGCTCTTCATCCCGCTCAGCTATTTCGAGAAGGAAGCCGAGCATGTCGACGGCTTTGCCAAGGAAATGGCGGTCGTCACCCACCACCGGCTGGTGGCAGACGGCAAGGGTGGGCTGACCCCCGATCCCGAAGCGAAGCTGGAAGAGCCTTTGGTCGTGCGGCCGACCAGCGAGACGGTGATCGGCACCGCCTTTTCCCGCTGGGTGCAGTCGTGGCGCGACCTGCCGGTGCTGATTAACCAGTGGGCGAATGTGGTGCGCTGGGAAATGCGCACCCGCATGTTCCTGCGCACCGCCGAGTTCCTGTGGCAGGAAGGGCATACCGCCCACGCCACGGCGGAAGAAGCGCGGGACGAGACGCTCAAGATGCTCGAAGTCTATCGCGAGTTCGCCGAGACATGTCTCGGCCTGCACGTGATCGCAGGCGAGAAGCCGGAGAACGAGCGCTTCCCCGGCGCGGTCGCAACCTACAGCATCGAAGCGATGATGCAGGATGGCAAGGCGCTGCAGGCGGGCACCTCGCACTTCCTCGGCACCAACTTTGCCCATGCGCAGAACATCCGGTTCCAGAATGCCGAGGGGCAGTTCGAACACGCCAACACGACAAGCTGGGGCGTGTCGACGCGGATGATCGGCGGAGTCATCATGGTCCATGGCGACGATGACGGCCTGCGCGTGCCGCCGGCGATCGCGCCGTGGCAGGTCGTGATCGTGCCGATGCTGCGCGACGCGCCCGAGGACGAGCCGCTGATCGCCTATTGCCGCGAATTGCAGGCGGCACTGGCGAAGCAGTCGGCGCTCGGCGAACCGGTCCGCGCACTGCTCGACCTGAAGCCTGCCAAGGCCGCCACCAAGCGGTGGGGCTGGGTCAAGAAGGGTGCGCCCGTCATCATCGAGGTCGGCGGGCGCGACATGGCCGGGGGCAATGTCTCGATCGTCCGCCGCGACCGGCTCTACCGCGCCGATGGCAAGCTCGACAGCGCGATCGTGGCGAAGGACGATTTCGTAGGACAGGTGGGCGCGACGCTGGCCGACATCCAGGCGACGTTGCTGGCGCAGTCGACCGAAAAGCTGCGTGCGGCCATCGTGCCGGTCGACGACTGGGCCGGCGTCGAGGCGCATTTTGCATCGGGCGTGAAGAATCCCGGCTGGGTCGATGTCCGCTGGTCGAAGCCGACCGGCGACGCGCTGGAGGCGGTGGTGCAGCGGCTGAAGGGGCTGAAACTGACCATCCGCAACGCGCCGCTGGGCCAGACCGGGTGCGACGACGGCCCATGCGTGTTCACCGGGGAGCCGGCGGTCGAGCGGGTGCTGATCGGGCGGGCGTATTGAGGCTTGATCGTCACCCCGGAATTGATCCGGGGTGACGAACGGCGGGCGCGCACTCCATCACTGAGCGGCGAACACCGGATGACCCGTATTCCCGCGAAGGTGGGGATCCAGAGCCACGAACGCCACCGCTTGCAGCGCTGGCCCTCCGCCTGCGCGGTGATACCCGCAAGCCAGGCGATACCGCATCATGGCGAAGCCGTACCCCGGCCTCCGCCGGGGTACGGTTCGAGTGGGAAGTATTCCGACCCGCCTCAGTCCTTCAACGACCCCGGCACCTGCCCGCCGGCCTTGCCCAGTTCCTGCAACACGGCGCGGTGCAGCCAGATGTTCATCTCGGCGCTGCCGTCCTTCGCACCGGTATAGCCCAGTTCGGTCGCCAGCTCCTTGCGGTTGTCGAGGCTGGAATCCAGATCGAGCAGCTTCATCAGGTCGACGATCGAGGTGCGCCAGTTGAGCGGCGGATTGCCCTTCTGCTGGGCGATGCGCTCGATCGCGGTCATGGGGTCGACCGGCTGCGGCGCGGCAGGGGCGGCCGGTGCCGCCGGGGCGGGCGCCGGGGCGGCCGGGGCCGGGGCATGCTGCGTCGGGGCAGGCGCAGGCGTCGGCTGCGGGGCGGGGGCGTCCTTCTTCTGTCCGAAGTAATTGTCGCCGAACGGGCCGCCGTCCTTACCGAAAATCTGCGTCTTGATGCGTTCGAAAATGCCCATGATCGTCTCCGTTCGAAAGGGATTGCCGCTCCTAACGGGCGGAAACGGGTTCGGCTCCCTGACGATACGCCATTGGTCTGACGGGCAGGGCACTCTATGTCATGGCCGATGGTACGCACCAAAACGCCGCCCGGCCTGCCCACGCGTGAGCAGATTCTCGACTTTATCCAGACGTCGGACACCCCGGCGGGCAAGCGCGAGATCGCCCGCGCCTTCGGGCTGTCGGCGCAGCAGAAGATTTCGTTGAAGGCGCTGCTGAAGGACATGGCCGACGAAGGGCTGATCGACAGCGCGCCGGGCCGCGCCTTTCACAAGATGGGCGGATTGCCCAAGGTGACGGTGCTGCGCGTCGCCGATGTCGATGACGGCGGCAATGTCTGGGCGGTGCCCGAACGCTGGGAAGCGGAGACGCCGCCGCCCCGCGTGCGGGTGCGCGAACGCGGACGGCGCAGTGCGCTGGGCATCGGCGATCGTATCCTCGCGCGCACCGAAGAGGCGGGCGCCGGCTGGGCCGCGTACCCAATGAAGAAGCTCGACCGCGCGGCCGAAGCGGTGCTGGGTGTGCTGCGGGCCGAGGGCGACAAGCTTTGGCTGCAAGGCGTCGACAAGAAGGAGCGCCGCGAGGTGCCGGTGTCCGACGCCGGCGGGGCAGCACCGGGCGACCTCGTGCTGGCGGCGATGGCCGGTCGCCCGCCGCGCATTACCGCGCGGGTGGTCGAACGGCTGGGCGACCCGTTCGAGGCGCGCAGCTTCTCGCTGATCGCGATCCACAAGCACGGCATTCCCGACGTGTTTTCGGAAGAGGTGCTGGCCGAGGCGCGCAAGGTCGCCGCCTACCCGGTCAAGGATCGCGAGGACCTGCGCCACCTGCCGATCGTCGCGATCGACCCGATCGACGCGCGCGACCATGACGATGCGGTATGGGCCAAGGCTGACGATAGCGCCGACAATGACGGCGGGTGGCAGGCGATCGTCGCCATTGCCGACGTGTCCTTCTATGTCCGTCCCGGCTCCGACCTCGACAAGTCGGCGCGGTCGCGCGGCAACAGCGTCTATTTCCCCGACCGGGTGGTGCCGATGCTGCCCGAGATCCTGTCGGCGGACGTGTGTTCGTTGAAGGCCGGGCAGGACCGCGCCGCGCTGGTCTGTCACCTGACCATCGCGAAGGACGGCACGCTCAAGGCGTGGCGCTTCACCCGCGCGGTAATCCGTGTCGCGGCGAACATCGCCTATGAACATGCGCAGGCGGCGATCGATGGCGTGGAGGGCGCGCCGGTTCCGGCCGAACTGGTCGACCATGCGCTGAAGCCCCTGTGGCAATGCTGGGCGGCGCTGGCGAAGGCGCGGGCGAAGCGCGAGCCGCTCGACCTCGACCTGCCCGAACGGCGGATCGTGCTGGACGACAAGGGCCGCATCCTGTCGGTCGCCCCGCGCGAGCGGCTGGATTCGATGCGGCTGATCGAGGACTACATGATCGCCGCCAACGTCGCGGCGGCCAAGGCGCTGGAGGCGAAGAAGGCGCCGGTCATGTACCGCGTCCACGAACCGCCGACGCGCGAGAAGCTGGTGGCGCTGAAAGACTATCTCGAAACCTTCGACGTGCCGTTCGCGCTGGGGCAGGTCGTCCGCCCGGCGACCTTCAACCACATCCTCGAGAGGATCGGCGAGGCCGATTTCCGTCCGCAGGTGATGGAGCAGATTCTCCGGACCCAGACGCAGGCCTTTTACGGCCCGCAGAATCATGGCCATTTCGGGCTGGGTCTGGGCAGCTATGCCCATTTCACCTCGCCGATCCGCCGCTATGCCGACCTGATCGTCCACCGCTCGCTGGTCGGCAGCTACGGCCTGGGCGAAGGCGCGCTGCCCGCCGACGATGCGGCGAACATGGAACGGGTGGGCGAGGCGATCAGCGGCCTCGAACGCCGCGCGATGGAGGCGGAGCGGGAGACCGTCGACCGCTATGTCGCCGCCTATCTCGCCGAACATGTCGGCACGGTGATGGAGGCGCGGATCACCGGCGTCGCCAGCTTCGGTTTCTTCGCCACGGTCGAGGGGGTGGGCGGCGACGGCCTCGTCCCCGCGCGCGACCTGGGCACCGAATATTTCCGCTTCGACGAAAGCTCGCAGTCGCTGATCGGTGACCAGAGCGGCGAGACGTTCGTCGCCGGACAGCGGCTGCAACTGCGCCTCGCGGAGGCGAACCCGGTGTCGGGGGCGCTGCGCTTCGAACTGCCCGATGGCAAGGGGTCGGCGGGGAGCAGTGGCGACCGGCGCAGGGGGCCGCCGCCGCGCGTGCTGAAACGCCGCGGCCGCCCGGCCAACATCCGGCATCAGGGCCGCAAACGATGAACGTGGCGGTGCAGGACGTGACCCCGCGCAACCGGCGCGGGCGGTTTCGTCGCTGGTGGCGGATCAACGTCATCGGATCGGTCGACCACGACGCGGTACTGCGGCAGGTCGCGGAGGAATCGGGCTGGTCGCCGCGCTATGGCCTGATGATCGTGCTGTCGATGGCGCTGTCGCTGCTGGGGCTGTTGATGCCGTCTGTCGCGGTGCTGATCGGGGCGATGCTGATCTCGCCGCTGATGATGCCGATCATCGGCCTGGGCTTCGGCATCGCGGTGCTCGACGTGCCCGACATCCGCAAGTCGCTGATCGCGCTGGCGATCGGGGCGGGGCTGGCGGTGGGGCTGTCCGCTGCGCTGGTCGCGCTGTCGCCGATCCAGACGATCACGACCGAGATTGCCGGGCGCACCCGTCCGACCCTGTTCGACCTGCTGGTCGCGTTCCTGTCGGCGATCGCGGGGGGCTATGCGCTGATCCGCGGGCGAGGGTCGACGGTGGTCGGCGTCGCCATCGCCATCGCGCTGATGCCGCCCTTGTGCGTCGTCGGCTTCGGCATCGCCACCCACAATGCCACTGTCGCGGGCGGGGCGTTGCTGCTGTTCTTCACCAACCTGATCACCATCGCGCTGACCGCCGCCGCAATGGCGCGCATTTATGGGTTCGGCCGGCACCTGACGCCGCGCAACACGACGTTTCAGGTGGTGCTGTTCGTCGGGGCGATGCTGGCGTTGTCGGTCCCGCTGGTCGCCGCGCTGCGCCAGATCGCGTTCGAATCGGTGGCGCAGCGGCAGGTGCGCAGTGCGATCCTGTCGCGCTTTCCCGATGAAGCCCGCCTCAGCCAGCTGGAGATTACGTACGACCGCAACGCCATGCGGGTGCGCGCGGTGGTGCTGACGCCGAAGTTCGACCGCCAGGCCGACGGCGCCCTTGCCGCGCAACTGGGCCAGCGGCTCGATCGGCGACTGGATCTGCATGTCGACCAGATCCGCAGTTCGGTGGACCAGCAGGCGACCGAGGCAGCGCAGATTGCCAAGGTCAACGAACGCCCCGGCGCCACGTTCGGCCCGGTGCGCGAACGGATCATGGCACAGGTCGCGCTGGTGACCGGTGCGGCGGTCGACACGATGCAGGTCGACGATGCCAGCCGGGGCGTCCGCGCGGTCGCCGCCGAACTGCCCGGCCTTCCGCCGCGCGGCTATCATGCGATCGAGGCGCGGGCGCGGGCCGCAGCACCGGGATGGCAGGTCGATGTGGTGCCCCCGGTCGCGGGCGACGCGCCGCCGCAGGTCGCCTATACAGGGGGCATCGCCGATGCCCGTGCGCTGGAGGATGCGGCATGGCTGTCGGCGCGGCTGGACCGTGAAATCGTGGTCGGCGGCGGGACGGCGGCGCAGCGCACCGCGCTGGTCGAGGGGATCGGCGCACGCGGCGGACGTGCGGTCGCCGGACCGGCGGCGGGGGCGCTGTCGCTGGCCTGGGCGCCGGTCGCGGCACCGCCAGCAGCACCCGCACGGACAGCGATTGTTTCGGAAAGAAAATGAACGCTGTAACCGGAGTGTAACGCCCGGTTAGCGGCTGCTTTACCCTCCGGCCCTAACGCTCGCGGCCGATGGTTCAGCATATCCGCCTCGATCCCGCCGTGATGGCCGATCACCTGACGATCGCGCAGGATGCGACCCTGACGCAGGTCGTCGACCGGTTTCGGCGGCATCACGACCTGCGCCTGCTGGCAGTCCTCGATCAGCGGCGGCAACCCGTGGGAGTGTTGCGCGAGGTCGATGTGCGCGAACTGCTGTTCAATCCGTTCGGCCATGCGCTGCTCCGCAACCCCAGCTTCGGCAGCGGCACGACACAGCTGATCCGCCCCGCCACCATCGCCGACCATGAAACGCCGCTCCCCGACCTGCTCGCGATGCATGGCGACAACGGCGTGGTGCTGGTGCAGCACGGGACGTTCTTCGCATTGCTCGACCCCATTCAGCTGCTGCGCATGGCGACCCGATGGCACGGCGATGCATCGGCGTTGGCACAGGCCCGGTCGCAACGGGTCCATACCGCCGCCAGTGCCTTCGAAGCGGGGATCAAGGCGCTGGCGATCGACATCGGCACCGCCTGCACCGCGATCGGGCGGGTCGCCGCCGAACTGGACCAGCGCGCCACCGCCACGCACGGCAGCGCCGCCTCGGTCGCCGCTGCCGCGCATCAGACGGCGGTGGGGATGGTCGATCTCGAACAGCGCGGCCGCGCGCTGGCGCTGTCGATCGAACGCATTACCCGCGACGCGGGCGAGGCGCACCGGTTGCGCGAACAGGCGAGCGCGGCGGTCGATCGTACCGGCGCGCAGGTCCGCTCGCTGTCCGACGTCGCCACCACGATCGAAGCGATGCTGGCGCTGATCCGGGGTTTGGCCAAGCAGACCAACCTGCTGGCGCTGAACGCGGGGATCGAGGCGGCACGCGCCGGGTCGGCCGGCACGGGCTTTGCGGTGGTCGCGGGCGAGGTGAAGTCGCTGGCGCGGCAGACGGAGGTCGCAGCGGGCGACATTGCCCGCCGGGTCGATGCGGTCCATGCGCTGCTGGGCGATGTCGACCAGGGCCAGCGCGCGGTGCAGAATGCGATCGCCGCCATCGGGCAGATCACCACGACGATCGGCACGGCGGTCGCCGCCGAACGGGAAACGACGCAGGCCATCGCCGTGCGGGTCGAGGAAACGCGCGGTGCCGGCGCGGACATCGACGCCCGCGCCGGGGCGATCGCGATGGCGGCGGACGGGATCGGCGACCGCGCAGGAATGCTTACGCGGATGGTCGACGGGCTGTCGACGCTCAGCCGGCAGCTGCAGGGCAGGGCAAGCGAACTGGTCGCTGCGGTTGCCTGACAGCCGCATGGGAATCCACGCTGGTGGCGACGGCCTCGTCCCATCCAAGGGGTGGCGAACCCGCGCACCACGCTCTATGCAAGCGCCATGACTGCCCGGATCATCGACGGAAAAGCCTTTGCCGCCACCGTGCGTGCGCGTGTCGCCACCCATGCCGCCGCGTTCGCGGACCAGGCGGGCCGCCCGGCGGGGCTTGCCGTGGTGCTGGTCGGCGAGGACGCGGCCTCGGCCGTCTATGTCCGGTCCAAGGGGAAGGCGACGCGCGAAGCCGGCATGGCCAGCTTCGAACACCGCCTGTCGGCCGATGTGTCGCAGGACGAACTGATCGCGCTGGTCGAACGGCTGAACGCCGACCCGGCGGTCGACGGCATCCTCGTCCAGCTGCCGCTGCCGCGGCATCTCGATACCGATGCGGTGCTGTTGACGATCGATCCCGACAAGGATGTCGACGGGTTCCACCCGGTCAATGCCGGGCGGCTGGCGACCGGCCTGCCGGGCATGGTGCCCTGCACCCCCTATGGCTGCCTGCTGCTGCTGCGCGACGTGCTGGGCGATCTGTCGGGGCTGGACGCGGTGGTCGTCGGCCGTTCCAATATCGTCGGCAAGCCGATGGCGGCGCTGCTGACCGCCGAGAGCTGCACCGTCACCGTCGCCCATTCGCGCACCCGCGACCTGGCCGATCATGTCCGCCGCGCCGATATCGTCGTGGCGGCGGTCGGCCGCGCGAACTTCGTCCCCGGCGACTGGATCAAGCCCGGTGCGACCGTGATCGATGTCGGCATCAACCGCACCGATACGGGCCTCGTTGGCGATGTCGACTTCGCTTCGGCGGTGGAAGTCGCCGGCGCGATCACCCCCGTGCCCGGCGGCGTGGGGCCGATGACCATCGCCTGCCTGTTGCGCAACACGCTGGTCGCCGCGCATCGCCGTGCGGGCCTCGCGTTCGACGATACCGCGCTGTGATCGAGCTGTTCGTCTCGTCGCTGATCACCTTCTTCGTGGTGATCGATCCGCCGGGATGCGCGCCGATCTATGCCGGGCTGACGACCGGGGCGTCGGATGCGCAGCGCCGTGCGATGGCGATCCGCGCGGTCGGCATCGCCACCGCGATCCTGCTGGTATTCGCGCTGTTCGGACAGGCGCTGCTGAAGGCGCTGGGCATCAGCCTCGACAGCTTCCGCATCGCGGGCGGCATCATGCTGTTCCTGATCGCGCTGGAAATGGTGTTCGAAAAGCGGACCCAGCGTCGTGAGGATCGTGCGCAGAAGATCATCGAGACGCCCGAGGTCGAGGACGTCTCCACCTTTCCCATGGCGATGCCGATGATCGCCGGGCCGGGGTCGATCGCGTCGGTGATGCTGCTGATGAGCCAGGTCGGCGACTGGAGCGCGCGCGCGGTGGTGCTGGGCGCGCTCGGCAGCATCCTCGCCCTGACGCTGGCCGCCCTGCTGGCCGCCGGCCCGCTGATGAAGCTGCTCGGTGCCCGGATCGAGGCGGTCATCACCCGCCTGCTGGGCGTATTGCTCGCCGCGCTCGCGGCGCAGTTCGTGATTGACGGGGTACGGGCGAGCTTTTTGTAATTAAATATACCCATATCGTAACGGAGTGTTGCTTTCTCGTTACACCCGATACGAAATCGCGGAAATCACTGTCGGGCGTATTTACATGCGGTGATTGTTGGATCGATACCTTGCGGGCAAACCGGACCTCCGCTGGAGGGAAGGGGATAGCCAAATGCCTGAAAAGGCGTGAGAAAAAGGGCTTCGACCACATGATTGCCACTATGTTGCGTACGTCGCTGCGCCGCGGTACCGCACTCACCGCGCTTGCCGCTGCAGGTGCCGGTTTCTTCGCTGCGCCGGTATTTGCCCAGGAAGTCCCGCCCGCCGGCGCGACCGTCCCCGCACCGACCGCTCCCGCAGACGACACGTCGCAGGACATCGTCGTCACCGGTTCGATCCTGCGTGGCGCGGACAGTGGCATTTCGCCGGTCACCACGCTGACCGCGGAAAACCTCGACGCACGCGGCATCAACACCGTGCAGGACGCCATTCAGCTGCTGTCGTCGAACAACGGCCCGGCGCTGACCAACTCGTTCACCGCGAACGGCGCGTTCGCCGGCGGTGCTTCCGCCGTGTCGCTGCGCGGCCTGTCGACCAGCTCGACGCTGGTGCTGTTCGACGGCCTGCGCGCCGCCTATTACCCGCTGGCCGATGACGGTTCGCGCAACTTCGTCGACCTGAACACCATCCCCGACGACATCGTCGACCGCGTCGAAGTGCTGCGCGACGGCGCATCGTCGTCCTACGGCGCCGATGCGATCGCGGGCGTGGTCAACATCATTACGAAGCGCAGCGTCAAGGGCGTGATGGGCCGCGTCGAAGCGGGCATTTCCGAAGACGGCGTTGCCGCGAACCAGCGCCTGACGCTGACCGCCGGCACCGGCGACCTCGATACGCAGGGCTACAACGCCTATATCAGCGGCTTCTACTTCCGCAGCGAAGGCGTCCAGAACAAGGACCTTCGTGGCATCTTCGCCACGGACGACCAGCGCAGCATCGGCGGCCCGAACGGCATCCTGAACGGTCAGGACGCCAACGGCCAGTTCAACGGCTTCGCCGTTGCGCCCCCCGGAAGCACCTTCTACGTCCGCCCCGGTCGGTCCGGCCGGTATCAGATCCTGAACCCGACCGCGGGCTGCTATGCCGGCCGTTCGGTCACGCCGACCGCCGCCGACCTGACGCGCGTCAATTCGAACGGCGATCTGATCAATCCCACGCTGCCGACCAGTAATGTTTGCCAGGAAGACCTGACCTATAACTACGGCAACGTGACGCCCGACATCGAACGCTTCGGCGGTTCGGCGCGCTTCACCGCCAAGGTCGGTGATTCGTCGGAAGCGTATCTGTCGGTCAATTTCCAACAGACGACGTCGAGCTATTACGGCGTTCCGGGCACCATTCGCGGCAATGCCCCAACCGGCATCCTGTTCCCGCAGTTCTCGACCTCCTCGGGCGCGGCCCGCTTCGCTTCGGGTTCGGCGGTTCTGTCGCTGCCGGTCTATGTCTGCGCTGCACGCGTGAACTGCACCGCGGCCAACGGCACGCTCAACCCGAACAACCCGTTCGCGGCACAGGGACAGATCGCCGAAATCGTCGGTCGCAATCAGGAGCAGCAGTATAACGAGACGCGGAGCCGCGTGTATCGCGCTGCTTTCGGCCTGTCGGGTTCGATTTTCGACGATATCGACTACAACTTCAACGCGACCGCGATGCATACCGACCTGCGTCGTAAGCAAGATGGATATGTCTATATCCAGAACCTGCTGAACGTGATCGCCGACGGCACGTACAACTTCGTCAATCCGGGCCAGAATTCGCAGGCGGTGCGGGATTACGTCACGCCGGTGAACATCACCGACGCGTCGTCGGACCTGTATCAGGCGCAGCTGACCTTCACCAAGTCGCTGTTCGAACTGCCCGGCGGTCCGCTGCAGCTCGGCGTCGGCGGCTCGGTCTTCTACGAAGCGGTCGATTCGCCCAGCGCGAACCCCGACACCAACGGTCCGTCGCAGCGTTACTTCACGATCAACGCATTCGGCACCGAGGGCAATCGTACCGTCACCTCGGCATTCGGCGAAATCCAGGCGCCGATCTTCGACATGCTCGATGTGAACCTTTCGGGTCGCTACGACCATTATTCGAGCGGCCAGAGCAACTTCTCGCCGAAGGCCGGTGCGCGGTTCAAGCCGTTCCGCCAGCTGACCATCCGGGGCACCTGGTCGCGTGGTTTCCGTATCCCGAGCTTCGCGGAAGCCAATGCGCTGCCGACGACCGGGTATGTGGCGCAGTCGATCACGGCGGTCCCGGCGAACTTCCGCGCGCAATATGGCGCGGCCTGCGCCAACGACGCGACGGCGGCCACCGCTTGCCCGGCCTATCTGACGACCTATTCGATCGGATCGACCACGCTCGCCTCGCCGAACCTGCAGCCGGAAAAGTCGCGCAGCTTCACCGCCGGTATCCAGTTCACGCCGATCCCGAACTTCACGTTCACCGCCGACTATTTCAACATCAAGAAGACCGGCGCAATCACCTCGCCGTCGAACGCGGCGGCGATCGCGGCCTATTATGCGGGTCAGGCGATCCCGGCCGGGTTCAACGTCATCGCGGATGCGCCCGACGTGAACCTGCCCAACGGTCGTCCGCGTATCGCGTTCGTCGAATCGCAGCTGATCAACTCCGACACGATCTTTGCCGAAGGCATCGATTTTGGTCTGACCGGCCGCGTGGACTTCGGTGCGTTCCAGTGGCGCACCGCGGCGAATGCCAGCCTGCTGCTCGAACTCAGCACGACGTTCCCCGGTGGCGGCAAGGAAACCTATGTCGACACGCTCGGCAACTTCAACCTGACGGCGGGCAACGGCACGTTCAAGTGGCGCGGCAACTGGGCCAACACCTTCTCGTTCGACAAGGTCGACCTGACCGGCACGGTGAACTACGTCTCGGGCTATGACCTGTCGGCAGAGGATCAGGGTGGCAGCTACCGCGACTGCTCGCTCAACCCCGGCTATGTCGATTGCCGCGTGAAGAGCTACATCACCGCCGACCTGAACGTCAGCTTCAACGTCAACGACAAGTTCACCTTCTACGTGAACGCGCTGAACGTGTTCGATCGCCTGCCTCCGATCGATCCGGTGACCTATGGTGCGCACCTCTACAACCCGGTGCAGGGCGGCAACGGCATCTTCGGCCGCAGCTTCCGCGCCGGTGCGAAGTTTGGCTTCTAGTCGCTTCTTCACTCAAGAAAACGGGCCGCTTCCCATCCGGGAAGCGGCCTTTTTTTATGGTTCAGCGGTCGCGAATGGGTCCGCAGGGGAGGATCGCTGTTCTCATTGGGCGGCGGTGGCAGTAGGCAATCTTCAGCGTTGTTATTGCTGGATTGTTGCCAAAGATGAACTGATGCGGATTGGTAGCCGTAACAGTTTCAGATCGATATTCGATAATTATCGAACCGGATTGGCAATATGAATATGATGATAATCAAATAATATCGCTTTGGATCAACTGTTTATGTAACACTTTCAATAAACTATTGCCCATCGATAGTGCCTGTTACCAAAATGCAACGCCCTGTTCTTTTCGGATGCGTGATTGTGGATGGTAATTGCCAGTGAAGATTTCCCGCCCCTAGTCTCGCTTCATTGAAGCGCGCTTACGACGCGTGGGAAAGAACAGGGGTGAACATGAAGAAATCCGTCCGTACCGCCTTGCTGGCATCGACCTTGCTGATCGGGTTTGCAACGCCCGCGCTGGCACAGGTCGCACCGGGGGGCGCAGCCAGCGACCCGTCGGCTGATGGTGACAACGGACAGGAAATTCTGGTTACCGGATCGCGCATCGCCCGGCCTGAAGTCGAATCCCCGGTTCCGCTCACCACGATTACAAGCGCGCAGCTGTTGCAGGAAGCGTCGTCGAACGTCTCCGACATCCTGAACGAATTGCCGCAGGTCGCCATCGGATCGACCCGCACAAATACCAATTTCCTGACGTCGGGCACGGGTGTGTCGACCGTCAATCTGCGCGGCCTGGGGTCGAACCGCACGCTAGTGCTGGTCAACGGACGCCGCTTCGTCGGCGGGTTCGGCGGCGACACCGCGGTCGATATCAACAATATTCCGGTCGACCTGCTCGAACGCGTCGACAACATCACCGGCGGTTCGTCGGCGGTCTATGGTTCGGACGCGGTTGCGGGTGTCGTCAACTTCATCATGCGCAGCAGCTTCGAAGGGTTGCAGGTTCGCGCACAGGCCGGTGTGACCGAACGCGGTGACAATGGCCGCTACATGGTCAGCGTGACCGGCGGCACGAAATGGGGTGCGGACGATCGCGGCAATGCGATGGTGAACTTCACGTATGATCGCGACCAGGGACTGAAGTCGGCCGACCGCGCGATCTCGGCGCAGGATTGCGCCAACCTGATCTGCGGGCCGGGCGCGTACAGCTCGTTCGCACCGCAAGGCCAGTTCCAGCTGCTCAGCGCAACCGGTGGCGCGCGTGCCGTGCTGCCCGGCAATGTATCGAACTTCTCGTATCGGCCTGACGGTTCGCTGGCGCTGTTGTCGGGATATCAGACCGGTATCTACGGCTTCAACCGCAACGGCGTGCGCCGGATCGCAGTGCCGCTGGAGCGCTATCTCGCGAACGGCATCTTCAACTATGAGATCAGCGACCGGATTGAGGCCTATGCGGAAGTAACCTACGCCCGCACCAGTTCGAATGCGTCGCTCGAAGCGTTCGCCTTGCAGAACGCCGATCTCGGTGAAGGCATTCCGATCACCAACGCGTTCATTCCCGCGTCGGTCGCCGCCGCCATCGCCGCCGCCAATTCGGACGGCATCACCACCAACGACGTTGCGTCGATCGGCTTCCGTCGCCGTCAGAACGAGGTGTTCGATCGCAGCAACCGCGCAGAGCGCAACACATGGCGCGCGGTCGCGGGCATCCGTGGCGATCTGGGGGGCAAGTTCAACTACGATGTCAGCTATGTCTATGGCCACCTGAACGATTTCAATTCCAGCCAGGACATCGATACCGCGCGCTATCGCCAGTCGCTCGATTCCATTCGGGTCGGCAACGGCAACGTGGTCGGCACTGACATCGTCTGCCGCGACGTCGCGGCGCGCGCCGCAGGATGCGTTCCGATCAACCTGTTCGGGCTTGGCACCGCCGATCCGCGTGCGGCAGCCTATGTCCAGGCGGTCGTGCCGAAGTCGGAAGACATTACCAACGAACAGCATGTCGTGACTGCGGTCCTGACCAATTCGTCGCTGTTCGACTTGGGTGCGGGCGGCGTAGGCATCTCGGCCGGTGTCGAATACCGGTATGAATCGGTCGTCGACGACCTCGACATCCTGACCAATACCGGCGGCAATTCGGGCAACCAGATCCCCGATCTGGTCGGGTCGCAGGACGTCAAGGAAGCATTCGGCGAAATCAACGTGCCCCTGCTGTCGGACCGTTCGTTCTTCCGGTATCTGGGCGTCAACGGCGCGGTTCGCTTCTCGGACTATTCGACCGTCGGCAATGTGTTCAGCTGGAATGCGGGCGCCGAGTGGGAGCCGGTTCGTGGTCTGCGCTTCCGCGGCCGCTACGCCGTCGCCAACCGCGCGCCGAACAACAGCGAATTGTTCAGCGCGCCGGCGGAAACCTTCGCCGGCGTCACCGATCCGTGCGACGGCATCACCCGCACGTCGACGGGCGCCACTGACGCGGCCTGCCGCGCGGTCCCAGGCATTGCCGCGTTCTTCGCGGCCAACCCCAACGGCACCTTCGCCTACACGCTGGCCGATACGCAGAACATCAACGGCTTCGTTGGCGGCAACTCGGCACTGAACGAGGAAAAGGCCAAGACGATTACCGCTGGCTTCGTCTTCACGCCCGATTTCCTGCCGGGATTCCAGTTTACGGCCGACTATTTCGACATCCGGATCGACGGCGCGATCGATACGCTCGACCGTAGCGATACCGTCGAAAAGTGCCTGCTGACCGGCAACGCCGTGTTCTGCGACAACGTCCTGCGCAATGCCAACACCGGCATTCTCCAGACGGTCAATGCCCAGCTGATCAACATCGCCGCCTACAAGGTGCGCGGCATCGACATGACGCTGCGCTATGGTCGCACGCTGGGTCTGGCGACCGATGATCGCCTAGCGTTGACCGCGAACTACACTTACCTGCTCGACAACAAGCGGCAGGACGATCCTGCGGCTGCCGAGGAAGAGGATGCCGGCGGTTTCGGCCGTGGATCGACGCTGCGCAGCGCCTATTCGACGCACAACCTGAATGCGCGCGCGACTTATACGATTGAAGGCACCAGCCTCAGCTGGCAATCGAACTTCCTGAGCGGTGGCGATTTCATCCGCAACGGGTTCATCAGCAACGATCCGGCGGTGCTGGCACTGAACAAGATTGATGATTACTGGCTGCACAACATCCAGATCAGCCAGGACGTGGGCAAGGCGTTCACCTTCTACTTCAACGTCGACAACCTGTTCGATACCAAGCCGCAATACCTGCCGGGTACGCCGTATGGCACGCCGACCGGCCTCGAGACGTCGGCGGACTTCGATCTGTTCGGGCGTCGTTTCACCGCCGGTGCGCGCTTCCGCTTCTGATCGGATCGCTTCGGCAAGAGAAGGGCGCCTTCCCCGGCGGGGAAGGCGCCCTTTTCATTTACGCGACCGTCAGCTCCAGTCGCCCGTCGCCTTCGTCGACCCGCACGGTCGATCCGTCGCGGACGTCGCCGCGCAGGATCAGGTCGGCCAGCGGGTCCTGCAGATAGCGCTGCACCGCGCGCTTCAACGGCCGCGCGCCATACACCGGGTCATAGCCGACCCGCCCCAGCCACGCCCGCGCGGCGTCGGTCAGCTCGACCTTCACCTTGCGGTCCGCCAGCAGGCGGCCGACGCGCCCGACCTGGATGTCGACGATCGGCGCCATGTGATCCGCCGCCAGCCGGTGGAACAGGATGATCTCGTCCAGCCGGTTGAGGAATTCGGGGCGGAAGTGCGCGCGCACCACGTCCATCACCTGCGGCTCGACCTCCTCGACCGGCTGTCCATCGGCAAGGTTTGTGAGGTACTGCGAGCCGAGGTTCGAGGTCAGAATGATGATCGTGTTCGAGAAATCGACCGTGCGCCCCTGTCCATCGGTCAGGCGGCCGTCGTCCAGCACCTGCAGCAGGATGTTGAACACATCGCCATGCGCCTTCTCCACCTCGTCGAACAGGACGACCTGATAGGGCCGGCGGCGGACGGCTTCGGTCAGCACGCCGCCTTCCTCATACCCGACATAGCCCGGAGGCGCGCCGATCAGCCGGGCGACCGCGTGCTTTTCCATGAACTCGCTCATGTCGATCCGCACCATCGCGTTGGGATCGTCGAACAGGAACTCGGCGAGGCTCTTGGTCAGCTCGGTCTTGCCCACGCCCGTCGGTCCCAGGAACAGGAACGACCCCAGCGGCCGGTTCGGGTCCTGCAGGCCCGCGCGCGAACGACGGACGGCGGTAGCGACGGCACGCACGGCATCGGCCTGTCCGATCACCCGCTTGCCCAGCGCCTCTTCCATGGCCAGCAGCTTCTCGCGCTCGCCCTCCAGCATCCGGTCGACCGGAATGCCGGTCCAGCGGCTGACGACGCCGGCGATGTCGTCGGCGGTCACTTCCTCGCGCAGCATCGCGCCCGCCGACGCGCCCGCCGCCTCGGCCAGCTGCTTTTCCAGCGTAGGGATGGTGCCATAGGTCAGCTCCGACATCTTGGCGAGATCGCCCGACCGCTGCGCCTGTTCCAGCGCGACGCGCGCCGTGTCGAGCTGCTCCTTGAGCTTTGCCTCCGACGAAATCTTGTCGCGCTCCGCCTGCCAACGCGCGGTGAGGCCGGCCAGCTGCTCCTCGAGATTGGCCAGTTCCTCTTCCAGCGTGTCGAGCCGGTCGATGCTGGCCGCGTCGCTCTCACGCCGCAGCGCCTCGCGCTCGATCTTCATGCGCAGGATGCGGCGGTCGAGGCTTTCTATCTCCTCGGGCTTGCTCTCCACCTCCATGCGGATGCGGCTGGCGGCCTCGTCCATCAGGTCGATCGCCTTGTCGGGCAGGAAGCGGTCGGTGATGTAGCGGTTGCTGAGCGTCGCCGCCGACACCAGTGCGCCATCGGTGATCCGCACGCCATGGTGCAGCTCGTACTTCTCTTTCAGGCCGCGCAGGATCGAGATCGTATCCTCGACCGTCGGTTCGCCGACGAACACCGGCTGGAACCGCCGCTGGAGCGCGGGGTCCTTTTCGACATTCTTGCGATATTCGTCGAGCGTGGTCGCGCCGATGCAGTGCAGCTCGCCGCGTGCAAGGGCCGGCTTCAGCAGGTTGCCGGCATCCATCGCGCCTTCCGACTTGCCCGCACCGATCAGCGTGTGCATCTCGTCGATGAACAGGATGATCTGCCCCTCGGCGCCCTTCACCTCGTCCAGCACGCCCTTCAGCCGCTCCTCGAACTCGCCGCGATATTTGGCGCCGGCGATCAGCGAGCCCATGTCGAGCGACATCAGCGCGCGGTCCTTCAGGCCGTCGGGGACGTCGCCATTGGCGATGCGCAGCGCGAGACCTTCGGCGATCGCGGTCTTGCCGACGCCCGGCTCGCCGATCAGTACCGGATTGTTCTTGGTCCGCCGCGCAAGGATCTGGATCGTACGGCGGATTTCCTCGTCGCGGCCGATGACGGGATCGAGCTTGCCGTCGCGCGCCGCCGCCGTCAGGTCGCGGGCGAATTTCTTGAGCGCATCATAGCGATCCTCGGCCCCGGCGGTGTCCGCCGTGCGCCCGCCGCGCAATTTATCGATCGCGGCGTTCAGCCCCTGCGGGGTGACACCCGCCGTCGTCAGCGCCTTGCCCGCTGCACCGCTCGAGAGGGTGAGCGCCAGCAGCAGCCGTTCGACGGTGACGAAGCTGTCACCCGCCTTGGTCGCGATCTGCTCCGCCTGGTCGAGCAGGCGCACGGTATCATTGTCAAGGCCGGGCGAGGATTGCGCGCCCGATCCCGACACCGATGGCACCTTGGCCAGCGCGGCATCGGTTTCGGCATTGGCACGGCGCGCGTCGCCCCCGGCGGCGGCGATCAGGCCCGACGCCATGCCTTGTTCGTCGTCGAGCAGGGCTTTGAGGATATGTTCGGGGCTGATCCGCTGGTGATTGTTGCGGATCGCCACCGTCTGCGCGGCCTGCAAGAATCCTTTCGCGCGGTCGGTGAATTTCTCTAGGTTCATGGGATACTCCCCTGTGATGTTGTCGGCGATATGGTGTGGTAAATGAGCAACACAAGATGCCGGGCGCATCGATTGTTCGGGAGACGCGTTCGGGCATGATGGGGCGTATCGTCAGGGGGCTGGTCTGGACCGGCGTATGGATCGTGGCCGCGCTGTGCCTCGCCGTCACAATCGTGCCGCGCTTCCTGGATCGCCTCTATTATCAGGGGGTCGCGGGGGACCATTTCGACGGCGCGCGCTTCTTCAATACCGATGGCGACGACACGACCGCGCCGCCGGGCGGTAGCCGCCGGGGCTATCTGTGGCGGCAGATTACGGGCACCGATGGGCGCCCGGCATGGCCTGCGCAGGCGCCGGTGACGCCCGCCCGACCCGCCGAACTGCTGCCCGCCGCGACACGCCCGGCGCGCGACCCGGCCAGCACGCCAATGCGGGTCACCTGGGTCGGCCATGCAAGCGTGCTGGTGCAAACTCCCGGCCTCAATATCCTGACCGATCCCGTCTGGGCTAAGCGCGCCGGCCCGTTCGGCTTCGGTCCGAAGCGGGTGGCGGCGCCAGGCATCGCGCTGGCCGACCTGCCGAAGATCGACCTGATCCTCATCAGCCATAACCATTACGATCATCTCGACCTGTCGACGTTGAAGCGCATCTGGGATCGCGACCGCCCGGCGATTGTCACGTCGCTCGGCAACGACGCGATCCTGCGCGGCGCGGGGATGCAGGCGACCGCGCTCGACTGGCGACAGGCGGAGCGCGTCGGCGGCGCTACCGTCCATGTCGTGCGCAACCATCACTGGTCGAGCCGCTGGTTCGTCGATCGCAACCGCGCCCTGTGGTCGGCATTCGTGGTCGAACTGCCCGGCGGCAACCTGTTCTTCGCCGGCGACACCGGCATGGGCGACGGCAAGTGGGTGGAGGAGGCGAAGGCGCTCGGCCCGATCCGCCTCGCGCTGATCCCCGTCGGAGCGTTCCGGTTCCAGCCGGGGCAGATGGCCAGCGGCGCGCATATCGGGCCGGTCGATGCGCTCGACGTGTTCGGTCGGCTCGGCGCATCGCGTGGCATGGCGATCCATTGGGGTACGTTCCGCCTGTCCTACGAAGGCTGGGCCACACCGCCCAAATTGCTGACCGCCGCGAAGCGTTGCGCGGGGCAGGCGGATCGCCGCTTCGGAGCAGTGGCGATTGGTCGCCCGGTTGACATCGCCCCGACGACCGCGCCGCCCGCACCCATATTCGACCGGGCGGCGATCCTGCGCTGTCTCGAGAGCGGGGAGGGCAACGCCTTGCGCTGACCGTCTGATCCGGCCTAATAGTAACGACAGATACGATCCGGCGGAGACCGGACCATTGGAGAGAGACATGCTCGATTTCGCGCTCGGCGAGATGGCCGATGCCATTCGCGAGACCACGCAGCGCTTTGCCGCCGATCGCATTGCCCCGATCGCGGCGGCGGTGGATGCGGAGGATCGCTTCCCGATCGAACTATGGCCGGACATGGGCGCGCTCGGCCTGCACGGCATCACCGTCAAGGAAGACGATGGCGGCCTTGGCTTAGGCTATCTCGAACATGTCGTCGCGTGTGAGGAAGTGGCCCGCGCCTCGGCCTCGGTCGGCCTGTCCTATGGCGCGCATTCCAACCTGTGCATCAATCAGATAGCGCGCTGGGGCAATGCCGAGCAGAAGGCGAAATATCTGCCCAGGCTCATCAGCGGCGAGCATGTCGGATCGCTCGCCATGTCCGAAGCCGGGGCCGGGTCCGACGTCGTGTCGATGAAGCTGCGCGCCGACAAGGTGGATGGCGGCTGGCTGCTGAACGGCACGAAGTTCTGGATCACCAACGCACCCTATGCCGCGACTTTGGTCGTCTATGCCAAGACCCAGCCCGATGCCGGGTCGAAGGGGATCTCCGCCTTCCTGATCGAGAAGGATTTCGCCGGTTTCTCGATCGGGCAGAAGATCGACAAGATGGGGATGCGCGGTTCACCGACCGCCGAACTGGTCTTCAACGACTGTTTCGTGCCGGATGAAAACGTTATGGGGCCGCTGAACGGCGGGGTCGGCGTGCTGATGTCGGGCCTCGATTACGAACGCGTCGTGCTGTCGGGCATTCAGCTCGGCATCATGCAGGCCTGCCTCGACACCGTGCTGCCCTATGTCGCCGAGCGCAAGCAGTTCGGCAAACCGATCGGCGCGTTCCAGCTGATGCAGGGCAAGATCGCCGACATGTCGGTCGCGCTCAACTCCGCCCGCGCCTATGTCTATGCGGTGGCTAAGGCGTGCGACGCCGGCCGCACCACGCGCCATGACGCGGCGGGCGCGATCCTGCTGGCGTCGGAAAACGCGGTGAAGGTGGCGAACGACGCGATCCAGGCGCTGGGCGGGGCGGGCTATACCCGCGACTGGCCGGTCGAACGCTATTTCCGCGATGCGAAGCTGCTCGACATCGGTGCGGGGACCAACGAAGTTCGCCGGATGCTGATCGGTCGCGAATTGCTGGGCGAGGGAACGCGCGCGCAATGACGGTGCTGCCGACGCTGATCGATCGGAACGCGGACGCCTTCGCCGCCAATGCCGCGCACAATGCGGCGCTGGCCGACGACCTGCGCGATCGTATCGCGACCACCGCGCTCGGTGGCCCGGAGCGCAGCCGCGAACGCCATGTCGCGCGCGGCAAGCTGCTGCCCCGCGACCGTATCCACCGCGTCCTCGACGCCGGATCGCCGTTCCTCGAAATCGGTGCGTTGGCGGCAAACGGCATGTATGGTGACGAGGCCCCGGCGGCGGGCGTCATCGCCGGCATGGGACAGGTCCATGGCCGGCAGGTGATGATCGTCGCCAACGATCCCACGGTAAAGGGCGGCGCCTATTTCCCGATGACGGTGAAAAAGCATCTCCGCGCGCAGGAGATTGCGACCGAAAACCATCTGCCGTGCATCTATCTGGTCGACAGCGGCGGCGCGAACCTGCCGCATCAGGCGGAGGTCTTCCCCGACCGCGACCATTTCGGCCGCATCTTCTTCAATCAGGCGCAGATGTCGGCCAAGGGCATTCCGCAGATCGCCTGCGTGCTGGGCAGTTGTACCGCCGGCGGGGCCTATGTCCCTGCCATGTCCGACGAGACGGTGATCGTCCGCAACCAGGGCACGATCTTCCTCGCCGGCCCGCCGCTGGTGAAGGCCGCGACCGGCGAGGTCATCACTGCCGAGGAACTGGGCGGGGCCGACACCCATGGCCGCAAGTCGGGTGTGGTCGATCATGTCGCGGAGGACGACGAACAGGCACTGCTGATCGTCCGCGACATCGTCGCGACCCTGCCGCCGCCACGCCGCGCCGAACTGGCGCTCACCGACCCGCGCGCGCCCCTCCATGATCCGGCCGACCTCGCCGGCATCATCCCCACCGACGTCCGTGCCCCCTATGACGTGCGCGAGGTCATTGCCCGGCTGGTAGACGGGTCGGAACTGCACGAATTCAAGCCGCTCTACGGCACGACCCTCGTCTGTGGTTTCGCGCGCATCTGGGGGATGCCGGTCGCGATCCTCGCGAACAACGGCGTGCTGTTTTCGGAGAGCGCGCAGAAGGGCGCGCATTTCATCGAACTCGCCTGCCAGCGCCGCACGCCGCTGCTGTTCCTCCAGAACATCTCCGGCTTCATGGTCGGCGGAAAATATGAAGCCGAGGGGATCGCCAAGCACGGCGCGAAGCTGGTGACGGCGGTCGCGACGGCACAGGTGCCCAAGCTCACCGTGCTGATCGGGGGCAGCTTTGGTGCCGGCAATTATGGCATGTGCGGCCGCGCCTATTCCCCGCGCTTCCTGTTCACCTGGCCCAACAGCCGCATCTCGGTGATGGGCGGCGAACAGGCGGCGAGCGTGCTGGCGACCGTCCACCGCGATGCCGACAGCTGGACGCCCGAACAGGCCGAGGCGTTCAAGGCGCCGGTGCGCGACCGGTACGAGGCGGAGGGCAGCCCGTACTACGCCACCGCGCGGCTGTGGGACGACGGCGTGATCCTGCCCGAACAGACCCGCGACGTGCTGGGCCTCGCGCTGTCGGCGACGCTCAACGCGCCGATCGCCGACCGGGCGCAGTTCGGCATCTTCCGGATGTGATGGCGGCCCTCCGCGCCTTTCTGCCGTATCCCCGCGCAGGCGGGGATCCAGCGCCACGAACGCCGACCGTGGTGGTTAGTAACCCTGGACCCCCGCCTGCGCGGGGGTACGCGGTAGTGCAAGGCAGCACCTCGCCCCAAACTCTGGACGTGCCCCGGCGAAGGCCGGGGCCCAGTTGGGCGACGCTGCCGCATGGCCGCACCCGGTCCGTAACTGGAGCCCGGCCTGCGCCGGGGTACGCCAGCGATCGGGGGCAGGGCAGGTGACCACCATCTCCGGCCTCCCCCCCATCCGCCCGCCCGGCCCGCAGGACGTCGGCGTGACCCCCGGCAAGCCGCAGCCCCCGGCTACGCCTGCTCCCCCGACGACCGCGCTCGGCATCGACACCGTCGCCTATGACGCGATCGTGGCGATGGTCACCCGCGCCATCGCCAGTCTGCCGCCGGGCATGGCGCTGTCCAGCTTCATCGCGACCGTCGCCCGCGTGACGGCGGAGGTCGAGGCGCAACTCGCCGCGCGTCCGCCGGCAACGGGGGAGGGGGCCGCACCGGCCGCCGCTGCCCACGCGCGAGGTCATACGACGCCTCTTCCCGAAGCCGTCGCCCAGCGCCTTGCCGCCGCCTTCGCCGCCGACCCCATCGCAGCCCGTGCCGCGATCGCCGACCCGCTGCAACCGCCGCCGATGACGCCGGCAGAGGTCAGCGCCCGTGACCTGGCGCTCGCCGCCGCTGCGATGCTGGGCGGGCGGGTCGATCCCGACCGTCCGCTTCCGACGACCCACCCCCTCGCGACCGATCCCGACCGCGATCCGACCCTCACGGAACAGCCCATGCGCGACCGCCTCTACCTGCTCGACCCGAGCTTTGCCGACCCGGCCTGGCCTGACCGGACCTTCTATTGCCGCGACTGCATTACGCTCGACGGGCTGCTCGCACGTTTCCCGGACAAGGCGACGATGCTGGAGGTCATCCGCATCCCCTATCCCCGCCCGCGTGCCGATGTGATCGCGGTGGTGGGGGAGGCGCACCAGAACCTGCCGCTGCTGGTCCTCGCGCCCGGCGCCGATCCGGCTCTCGCCGATGGGCGCCGCGACGGCACATATTTCGCCAGCGATTTGAAAGCCTTGCTTCATGCGCTGCACGTCCGTCACGGCTTCCCGGAGGCGCATCCATGACCCTTTCCTACAGCGCCCGGTCCATGCCAGACCCTGACGTCGGCCACGCCTCCGCAGCACGGAACCACGCGCGCCACGAAGTGCGCACGAGTGTGAACTTAGTGAACTTTGGGGCGGCGCGATGATCGAATCGCTGCTGATCGCCAATCGCGGAGAGATCGCCCGCCGCATCATCCGCACCGCGCGGGCGCTGGGCGTACGCACCATCGCCGTCCATAGCGACGTCGATGCCGGCCTGCCCTTCGTCGCCGAAGCCGACGAAGCCGTCTGCATCGGCCCGGCCCCGGCGCGCGAAAGCTATCTCGACCAGGCGAAGATTCTTGCCGCCGCCCGCGCGACCAAGGCGTCGGCGATCCACCCCGGCTATGGCTTCCTGTCCGAAAATGCCGAGTTCGCCGAAGCGGTGGTCGCCGCCGGGCTGGTCTGGGTCGGCGCGCCCGCTGCCGCGATCCGCGCGATGGGCCTGAAGGACGCGGCCAAGGCGCGGATGATCGCCGCCGGCGTGCCCGTCACGCCCGGCTATCTTGGCGAGGACCAGTCCCCCGATCGCCTCCGTGCCGAGGCCGACGCGATCGGCTATCCGGTCCTCATCAAGGCGGTGGCCGGCGGCGGGGGCAAGGGGATGCGCCGCGTTGATGACCCAGCCGCCTTTGCCGACGCGCTCGACAGCTGCCGCCGCGAAGCCGCCGCATCGTTCGGCGACGACCGCGTGCTGATCGAGAAATATATCCTGTCACCCCGCCATATCGAGGTGCAGGTCTTCGGCGACACGCACGGCAACGCGGTCCACCTGTTCGAACGCGACTGCTCGCTGCAACGCCGCCACCAGAAGGTGATCGAGGAAGCCCCCGCCCCCGGCATGGACGCCGCCACCCGCGCCTCGGTTTGCGACGCCGCCGTCCGCGCCGCCCGCGCGGTCGATTATGTCGGGGCGGGGACGATCGAGTTCATCGCCGATGCGTCCGAAGGCCTGCGCGCCGACCGCATCTGGTTCATGGAAATGAACACCCGGTTGCAGGTCGAACATCCGGTGACCGAGGCGATTACCGGCACCGATCTGGTCGAATGGCAGCTTCGCGTAGCATCGGGCGAACCGTTGCCGAGCCGTCAGGACGACCTGTCGATCACCGGATGGGCGATGGAGGCGCGTCTCTATGCCGAAAACCCGGCGACCGGCTTCCTGCCCTCGACCGGTCCGCTGACCCACCTCCACCTGCCGGGCGACATCCGCGTCGATGCCGGGGTTCGCCAAGGCGATGCGGTCACCCCGCATTACGATCCGATGATCGCCAAGCTGATCGTCCACGCCCCCACCCGCACCGCCGCCGCCGCAAAGCTGGCCAAGGCCGCCGCGTCGGTACAGGTCTGGCCGGTACGCACCAACGCCGCCTTCCTCGCCCGTTGCGCCGGCGATCCGGATTTCGTGGCCGAGGCGATCGACACCGGCTTCATCGAGCGCCATGCCGATCGGCTGGTGCCCGATGGTCAGGCGTCGGAGTTGGTCACGGGGGCCGCCGCGGCTGCGCTGGTCCAAAGCGACCCGGCCGACCCCTGGCGCGCACTTTCCGGCTTCCGCCTGAATGCTGCACCCGACGAACGGGTGGCGGTGGCGATCGGTGGGGCTACCCGCCTCGCCACGCCCGCACCCGGCGGTACTGTCGCGCAGGTCGGCATTGAGCGCGTCCTGTTCGCCGATGGCGAAGCCTTTCCCTTCGCCGCACCGGTCGCGGGGCAGGGCGGCGGCGCCTCGGCGGGCGACGGCGCGATCCTGTCGCCCATGCCCGGCCGCATCGTCGCGGTCGAAGTCGCGGCGGGCGATCGCGTGACTGCCGGACAGCGGCTGGTCGTGCTGGAGGCGATGAAGATGGAGCAGGCGCTCCTCAGCCCGTTCGACGGCATCGTCGCCGACCTCGCTGCCACGCCCGGCGGACAGGTGGCCGAGGGCGTCGTCCTCGCCCGCATCGAAAAGGACGCCGCATGACCGGACGCTATTACGACGACTGGCAGATCGGCGACCGGATCGAGCATCCCATCCGCCGAACGGTGACCGAGACCGACAATCTGCTGTTCTCGGCGATGACCCACAATCCGCAGCCACTGCACATCGATGCGGAGGCGGCCAAGGCGTCGGAGTTCGGACAGATCCTCGTCAACGGCACCTTCACCTTCGCGCTGATGGTCGGGCTGTCGGTCGGGGAGACGACGCTCGGCACGCTGGTCGCGAACCTCGGCTACGACCAGCTGGTGATGCCGAAGCCCGTGTTCCTCGGCGACACGCTGCGCGCCACGACCGAGGTCACCGCGCTGAAGGACAGCCGCTCGCGCCCCGACGCCGGCATCGTCACCTTCGCCCACGAACTCCACAACCAGCGGGGCGAGGTCGTTTGCCGCTGCCTGCGCACCGCGCTGCTGCAGCGCCGGCCATGAAGCTGCGCTCGCTCCTCTTCGTCCCCGGCGACCGGGCGGACCGCTTCGCCAAGGCGGCGACGAGCGGCGCCGATGCGCTGATCCTCGATCTCGAGGATGCCGTCGCCACCTCGGCCAAGGACACCGCCCGCATGGCGGTCCGTGAATGGCTGGGGCAGGGGGCGTCGCTGCCGCGATTCGTGCGGATCAATCCGGTCGACACCCCGCTGGTGCTAGGCGATCTCGATGCGCTGGCCGGCACCCGGCCCGACGGAATCATGGTGCCCAAGGCAGAGGGCGCGGCGACGATCGCGGCGCTCGATCCGCTGCTGGTCGGGCGGGGGCTGGCCGACGTGCCGCTGCTGCCGATCGCGACCGAAACCCCGGCGGCGATCTTCCAGCTCGGCAGCTATGGGACGGTCGCCCATCGCCTCGCCGGCATCACATGGGGTGCCGAGGATTTGCCCGCCGCGATCGGTGCGGCAACCTCGCGCGAGCCGGATGGCCGCTACACCGCGCCCTATGAAATGGCCCGGTCGCTCACCCTGTTCGGCGCGCACGCCGCCGGGGTCGCCGCGATCGATACCGTGTATCCGGCGATCCGCGATGAAGCGGGCCTTACCGCCTATGCCGCCCGCGCCGCGCGCGACGGCTTCACCGGCATGATGGCGCTGCACCCGGCGCAGGTCGCGCCGATCAACGCCGCCTTCACCCCCTCGGTGGAAGCGGTGGCGCGGGCGCAGGCGATCGTCGACGCCTTTGCCGCGAACCCGCAAGCCGGCGCGCTGCAGGTCGATGGGCGAATGGTCGACGCCCCGCATCTGAAACAGGCACGGCGGATACTGGCAATCTGATCCACCCCGTGCCGGGGAGGATCACGTCACTCCACCGGCACGCCGGGCGGTGGCGCGGCCAGCTTGCGCAGCGCCGCCGTTCGTTCGCGCTCGACCGCGGCCCGATCGGTGGCCAGCCGCTTGCGCACCGCCAGGTAATGCAACGCCGCCCGGCGATCCTCTTCCCCCGTTAGCGATGCGGGCAGCTGCTGCGCGGCTTCCTCCAGCGCGGCGGGCGTCGGGACCGGGGTGGCGGGCGGCAGACCGGCATGGCCCTGCGACGCGATGTCGTACCAATGTGCGGCAGCCTGTGAAAAGCCGGGCAGGGTTTCGGCCACCGCGTCGAACTGTTCGACCGCCATGGCGTGGCGCACCAGCTCCGCCTCGATCGGGATCAGCGCGCGTTCGGCCAGCAGCATCCGGAGCATCGCGGCGTCCCGGTCGAACCGGCCCCATGCGGCGTGGTTGAACGCGTGCTGGCTGCGCTGCATCGACAATGCGCGCAGCACGTCGGCGCGGTCGGGCTGGCGCCAGATCCACGCGATCCCCTGTACCGCGAACCACCCCCACGCGACCAGCGCGAACCCCGCCAGCGCCAGCAGCAGGGTATGCCAGCCGGGCTGTCCGGCCGCCTCTGCGGCGATGCCGACCACGACGCCGGCCAGCGCTGCCGCCGCCAGCCCCAGTCGCGGGTCGCGATACCATGTCTCGCGCAAAGCAGCCTCTCCCATTCCACCGATAGCCGGTGATCGTAGCACCGATCGGCCGGGGGGCGACACCGGCAATGCGCGGCGGGCGTGCCGCGATGGGAAAGCTTCAGGCGGCCAGTTGCAACCGGTCGCGCCCCTCGGCCTTCGCACCGTACAGCGCCTGATCGGCCGCGCGCAACACCGCCACCGCGCTTGCCATGCCGTCGATGGTCGCGATGCCGGCGCTGACGGTCAGCTCCACGATCGAGCTGCCGCGGCGCAGCTTGGTCGCGGAGAGCGTCGTGCGCAGCCGTTCGCACAGTGCCTGTGCCTGTTCTATGCCGGTACCGGGGAACAGGACGCCGAACTCCTCGCCGCCCAGCCGGGCGACGACATCGCCGTCGCGCATCACGCCGCGCGCGATCCGGGCGAATGCCTGCAACACATGGTCGCCCGCATCATGGCCGTGCCGGTCGTTGACCGCCTTGAAATGGTCGATGTCGAACACCGCCACGCAACCTGCGATGCCGCCCAGCGCCGCGACGTCGATCCGCTGCGCCAGCGCCGCGTCGAACACCCGGCGATTGGCGAGGCCGGTCAACGGGTCGGTCGACGCCGCGCGTGACAATTCGGCCTCCAGCGTCTTTCGATGCGACACGTCGCGGATCATCGATACCGTGCCGGTCACCCGGCCCACATCGTCCTGCACCGCACGGGTATGCGATTCGAACCAGCGCAGCGCACCGCTGGTCACCCGCGCGCGATATTCGACGATCTGCGTACCCTGCACATCGGTCACGGCGTCGCGGTGCGCGACCAGCACCAGGTCGCGGTCCACCGGATGCACCATTTCCAGCGCGCGGCGGCCCTGCAACTGCGCCGGGCTGCGCCCGACGATCTGCTCGATCGAGGGGGAGAGATAGGTGATCCGTCCGCCGGTATCGATGCCCAGCACGATGTCGGTCGAATGATCGGCGAGCAGGCGATAGCGCGCCTCGCTTTCCCGCAACCGCCGGTACAGCGCCTGGCGCCGGCTGAGGTCGGCCGCCACCGGAAAGGTCGTGAGGACGGTACACGCCAGGTAGAATTGCAGGAATTCCATCCGCGACTGCAGGTCGCCGCCGATGAAGGTCGTCGGTCCCATGCCCTGCGCGGTGGCATAGCCGCCGACCAGCGCCAGCACGATCGCCGCCGCCGCCGCTCCCGGCAGTCCCAGGCGGAACGTGGTCAGCATCACCGGCAGCACGGGCAGGAACAGCAGCGGCCGGTCATTCTGTGCGAACACCGCCGCCGTTACCGCCGCCGTCGCGGTCAGCAACACCGCACCCTCGATCCGTTGTTGCCTGCTGGCGCTGCGCCACATCCGCCCGACCGCGCCGGTCAGCATCAGCGACAGCACGGGCGTCATGGTAATCATGCTCAGGCTGTGGCCGACGAACCAGATGCGCCATTGCCGTTCGAACGGCAGGCCGAACCGGACCGCGACGACACTGGCGGCCGCCGTCGCGCCCAGGGCAGGGGCGACGATACCGACCGCAGCGACGAACCGCGCGATCCGGTCGAGCGACCCGAAATAGCCCCGCCGCACCCGCAGCTTGCGGAACAGCCACGCCGCCATCCCGACCTCGCCCACCTTGGCGATCGCCATCGGTACGGCCGACGCCCAACCAAAGCCGAACAGCGACGTCGCCGCCATGCTGCCGATCGCGGCACCGATCAGGATCGACCGCCAGTCGCGGCGGGGCCGGGCGATCAGCACCGCCAGGACGAACGGCGTGGCGGGCGCGATGCTCGACAGGCCGCCCTGGTGATTCGACAGGATCGTGGCCGACGACAGCAGGAAATACAGCAGCGCGGTTACCCATCCGATCCGCTGCCTGGTGATGCCTGTCGCCATGGCGGCTGCATGGGGCAACACCGGTTAACGCCGGGTATAACCGTACGCTAACTAGCTCCAAACTGATCGAATTTGTCGCGCTTACGCTGTCCGAACAGCAATTTTCGTTCAAGGTGATGCCGCAGCGCCGCGTAATATGCCTCGAGGAAGGCGAGGTCATATCCCTCCTCGTGCCGACCCAGTTTCCGGCGGATCGCCGTAGCTACGGCGTACAGGTCGGCACGGTCGTTCCGGCGCAGCACCTCTTCCAGCCGCTGCAACTCGAACGCACCATAGGCATCCAGTTCGGCGGCACTGAACGGCGCGATCCGCGCCTGATCCTGCGCATGGGCGGTCTGGATCAGCAGGTCCTCGCCGAGTTTGCGCACCTCGCGTTCGACGACCCAGGTGCCCGCAATCAGGTCCCCGGCGCGCAGCCGGTCGAGGTTGAACAGTGGCAGGAACAACAGGATCGACGCCCACCCCAGCGCCAGCGTCGCGGTCCATGCGGTCGCCATCCCCTCGGCAAAGGAAAAGGCGAGGAAGAACATCGGCAGGAACACTTCGATCTCGCGCAGCAGGTTGCGCGCCAGCACCGCCGATCCGGTCAGCCGCGCCCCGTCGCGCGACACGACCCGCAGCTTCATCAACCGCTTGCCCGGCGTCGCCGCGCGCTTGCCCGCCTCGAACAGCACGAAATAGAAGTTGCGCAACAGGAAGAAGCCGAGGAGCCACACGACCGCGTATAGCGACGCGGCACCGCGCGGCCCGCCGATGGCAAGCGCCAGGATCAGCAGCGACGCGCCGATCAGCACGCCCAGCATGATGATCGCATCGATCAGGAACGCCCCCGCGCGCGCGCCTGCCGATCCCAGCCTGAGGTTCAGCGGCACCCCTTCGGGTGTGACCAGCTGCCGGTCCAGCGTCCGCTGTGTCCGGGGCCTGCGTGCCTTGCGTTCACGCCGCGCCACGGCGCCCTCCGAAGGTGAAATAGAGCGTCCACAACGCCAGCATCATGGCCCCGACCGCCAGCCGCGCACGGTCGTCGTTGACCAGCTGGCGGGCAAACCCTTCCAGCAGCCCGGCGACCAGCAGCATCAGGATGACGCCGATCATCACCACCGCGCCGCGCCGGCCGGCATCGGCTGCGGCGGCCATGCGGGTGCGTTCGCCGGGAAAGGCGACGGCGCGGCCGATATGCATTCCCGCTGCCGCCGCGATGGCGATCGCGCCGATCTCGGTCGTGCCGTGGATCATCAACCACGCGAACAGGCCCCAGCCAAGGCCGTGCGGAACGAACGCGGCGAACATCGCGCCCGCCATCGCGCCATTCTGCACCGACAGGATGATCGTCGGGATGCCGAACAGGAACCCCAGCGCGAACGCCATGATCGCGACCTGCGAATTATGGGTGAACAGCGACGTCGCGAACACGTGCAGCCCGCCCTGGTCCGGCGGGGAGTATAGCGAGGCGCGCAGCGTCGCCGCACTGGCGTTCATGTCGCGACCACTGGCCAGTTCGGGGGAGATCATCGCCGAATACCAGGCCGGATCGCTGCGGACGAGGTGATAGGCGGCAACCGCGCTCAGGATCAGCAGCGCGGTCGACAGCAGCAATTCGGGGGCGATCGCCCGCACCGTACGCGGCCAACCGGTGGTGAAGAACGTCTTCACTTGCCGCCACCACGGTTCGCGCGCCGAATACAGCGCGAAATAGGCACGGGTCGACAGCGCCTCCAGATACCCGACCAGCGACGCGTCGAGTGAGGTCGCCCGCGCAATCGACAGCGCCGACAGCGTGGCCCGGTACAGCCGCGGCAGGTCGATCAGGTCCTCGTCCGACAGGCGGCGCGGCGACTTTTTTTCCAGCCGGTCGAGCAGTGCCTCCAGCCGCGCCCAGTCGGCTTCGCGCTCGGCCCGGAAATGATGGGTGGCGAAGGTGACGGTCAACGGCCGCGCTCCCGGTGGTTGAGATAGCGTTCGACCAGCGCCAGCGGCATGGCGTCGGCGGTCGTTTCGATCACATCGATCCCCATCCGTCGCAGCCGTTCGACCACGATCGCCCGGTCGCGCAGCAGCAGGTGCGCGACGTTCGCGCGGACCAGATCGTCGGCATGGGCAGGCTCCGTATCGCGCAACCCCTCCAGCTCGACATCGCGGAACAGCACGAACAGCACGCGGTGGCGCTTCAGCATCCGCTGCGCGGCGGCCAGCAGCAGTTCCGCACTGGTCGTGTCGGTGAATTCGGTAAACAGCACCACCAGCGCGCGCCGGTCGAGCTTCTGGTCGAGGGTGACGAGGCCGAGCGTGTAATTGCTCTCCTCCGCGCCATAATCGATGTCGGCGGCGGCATGGTGCAGCCGGGCGAAGCCGCGCGTGCCGCCGCCGATACTGCCGCTGTCGACCTGCGGCCGCGCGCCGAACGAATAGAGCCGCACCCGGTCGCCGGATTTCAGCGCGACGAACGCCGCCAGCAATGCGGACGACACCGCGCGGTCGATGCGCGGAATGTCGCCGACCGGATCGGTCATCGCCCGGCCGGCATCGACCGCGAACACGATCATATTGTCGCGTTCGACATGAAACTCACGCGCCAGCAACGATGCGTGGCGAGCCGATGCCTTCCAGTCGATCGCCCGGCGTTCCATGCCCGGCTGGAAATCGGTCAGCACCTGAAAATCCTGGCCGTCACCATGATCGCGGCGCAGCCGGTTCCCGACGGCCACGCTGTTCAGATATTGCCGCATCCCCTGGTCGCGGACCGGGCGAATGTCGGGCAGCACGGGAATGTCGCGCTCGGCGCGGGCGGTCGCCTGTCGCCATGCCAGCCCCATCGGCCCCGACCGTCGTGCCCAGAGCCGCCGCAGCCGCGCCTTGCCGCGCCGCTCCGCGCGAAAGCGGCCGGGTGCGGTGCGTCCGACAGGGCCGTCGAACGCAGCGGCCACGTCCGGACTGCCGATCGAAAACGTCTCCCCGATGTTCAGCGTTGCGGGCAACCCCTCTGGCATTGCCAGCACCGGCTTCTTCGCCAAGAGCGCATCGGCGACGATCAGCACCAGCACGCCCATGATCCACACCGGCGCCGCGATCCACGCCGCCGGTGCCAGCACGCCCAGCGCCAGCCCGACCGGCGCGGCAAGCGCGGTCAGCTGGATCGCACGGGGGCTGGGGACGATCATCGCGGCGCTTCGACCGATGCGATCAGGCTGGCGACGACATCATCGACCCGCCGCCCGTCAATCTCTGCGCTGGGCGACAGGATCAGCCGGTGCCGAAGGAGGGCGGGGGCCAGCGCCTTCACATCGTCGGGGATCACATAGTCGCGCCCGTCGAGCGCGGCGCCGGCCCGCGATGCTGCCGCCAGTGCCGATGCCGCGCGCGGGCTAGCGCCCGACGACAGGTCGCCATGCTCGCGCGTCGCGCGGATCAGGCGGACGATATAGTCGATCACTTCGTCGACCAGCCGCACCTGCCCGACCGCATCGAGCGCGGCGGCGATGGCGTCCGCATCGGCGACCTGCGCAACGCCCGAATCCTGCGGGGCCGGGGTGCCGGTACGCGTGCCATATTGCGCGACGATCGCGCGTTCGGCGTCGAGGTCGGGCCAGCCGATCGCGATCTTGAACAGGAACCGGTCGAGCTGCGCCTCGGGTAGCGGATACACGCCCTGCTGTTCGATCGGGTTCTGTGTCGCGACCACGGTGAAGCGGTCGGACAGATGCTCGGTCCGACCGTCGATGGTGATGCGGCGTTCCTGCATCGCCTCCAGCAACGCCGCCTGCGTCTTGGGCGGGGTGCGATTGATTTCGTCGGCCAGCAGCAGTTCGCAGAACACCGGCCCCCGCGTCAGCGCGAACTCCGACGTCTGGAAATTGAACAGGTTGGACCCGATGATGTCACCTGGCATCAGGTCCGGCGTGAACTGGATGCGCCCGAAATCGAGGCCGAGCGTCCGCGCGAAACTCTGCGCCAGCAGCGTCTTCGCGGTGCCCGGCGGTCCTTCGAGCAGGACGTGACCGGCCGAGAGCAGCGCGATGGTCAGCAGGCGGACGGCATCCGCCTGTCCCACCACCGCCTTGCTGATCTCCCGGTCGATCGCCGATCCCAGCGACCGTACCTCGTCGAGCGTCATGCGCCTGTTTCCTTCTTCCATGCGGTAAGGTCCTTTGCCGCCGCCAATGCCGCACCCTCGGTACGGGCATCGCGCAGGCGACGGTCGATGTCGGCATAGCCCGGATGCACCCGGTCGAGCCGGTCGGCCGAGGGCGCTTCGCCCGCCAGCAATCGCCGCGACAGCAGCTCCAGCATCATGTCGGCATAGCGTGGACCCACCAGCGGGGTGCGTCCGGCCAGCCGGGTCAGCGCGACGATATTGTCGATCAGCGCACGCTTGCCCGCCGCCACCGCGCGTTTCTCGCGCATCGGCGGGCCGAAGCGGCCGGCGGCGGCGATGCCGGCCAGCACGGCGGCGGCGATCAACGCCAGCGTGACGCCCAGGAACGGCGGCAGGAACAGCAGCTTCACCAGGTTGCGCTCGCCGCGCGTATAATGCAGCGACCGGTCGAACAGCGCGCGACCGTCATGTTCGGGGTCGATCGCGCGCAGCATCGCCAGCGCCGCCTTCGCATTGCGTTCGTCGGCCAATGCGCGGTTGTTGACCAGATCGGGATCGACCAGCACGAACGTATCGCTGGTGCCCACCTGTCCCAGCACCGCCGCCCCATCGCGCGCGCCGATCATCACGGTGATGCTGTCGCCCGCCACCGCATTCAGCGCGCGGTCCGGCAGGGCAAAGGACCGCAGCGCCGGATAATCGTCGGTGACGACACCGACATCGGACCGATCCTCGCGATGCCAGTCGACGTCTGCCGGAACCAGCTTGGCCAGCTTGCCGCTGTCGGCCTCACCGGTGCGCTGCACCCGGCCGCCCTGCAACGGCAGCTTTTCGACCTGCCATTTGGGCAGGATGATAAGCGTCGGATAACGCAGCAGCGGATGCCCTTCCTCCGCAACGAAATCGTCGCCGCCGGACAGCGCCGATGCCATCGCGACGCGTTTGTCGACGATCGCCTTGATATCCTCCGGCCGGGTCGCCTCGGTCGGGGTCAGGATCAGGATCGCGGCGTTTTCGCGTGGATCGACATCGGTGAACTCGGGCGGTTGCATCGCCGTCACCAGCCGCTGGAACGCGTGATAGCCCGCGCCGTCCTTCCGATCCGCCGCCGGTGCATCGCCCGTCGCGCGCGCGATCTCGTCGCCGAACCCCGACATCAGGATCGACGCGAGCAGCAGCAGTGCCCCGCCGACGACCAGGATGACGACCGTCCGCACGGCAAAGGGCGAGGACTGTTTCACCGCGCACCCTTCAGCGCAAAGCCGGCATAGTCAGCCCGCGCCCGCTGCCAGTCGTCCTGCACCAGCGCCCGCCCGCCGAACAGGCTGCGCTCGACCGCCGCGACGATTCCCGAAAACACGCCGCGCGCGCTTTCGGGCAGGGCATCGGCGCGGGCGATGTCGCGGCTGGTATCGGCCGGGCGGACCACGTCGCCGCGCCACGCCATGATGTCGTCGATGCTGCGGAACAGCAGCAGGTGGACCGCTTCGTCATACCGCCCCTGCATGGCGAGCGCGTCGGCATCTTCCAGCAGCGCGCGGGCGCGCCGCTCGGTCGGGACCCATGACGGTGCTTCCTCCACCGCGCGGTTCCGGCCCAGCTTTTCCGCGATCCACTGCCGCAGCGATGGGATCAGCGCGAACAGCAGCGCCGCGACGATGACGATGCCGATCCCCCACAGGATCACGCGCCAGCCGCCACCGACCCACTGCACGAAATTGCCGATGCCGCGCAGCACCGGTTCCAGCCATTCGGGCGGCGGATCGCGCGGCTCCGGCATCTTTTCGGGCAGGTCGAACTGGATCGACGGATCGGCGCGGATCGCCTTCCACGCCGCGTCGACCTTGGCGGAATCGACCGGCGGCACCGACAGCGCGGCCTGACCGATCTTGCCCGCCCCTTGCGCCACCGCCACCTGTCCGTTCCCCTGTCGCCTTGCGTGACGTGGCCATGCTTGGAGCAAATCGCCGATTTACATGCAACGCTTTTCCACCCTAGCTTCCGGAGGAAGGCCGGGGGCGGCCGCAAGGGGGAAGGTGGTATATGGCGGCGTTCGCGATCCTGTTTCTGACGTTGCCGTTGTTGCTGCTGGCGATCGCAATCTTCGGCGCGTGGCTGGAAGGGCGGCGATCGCCCTATTCCTTCGGCATGGGGCGGGTGCTCTCCAACGCCTTTTCCGCGATCGGCGGAGCGCCGCTGGCGCTGCTGGCGGCCAGCGCGCTGCTGAACGCGCCGATCCAGTTGTTGCTGCCCATGCTGCTCCGCAACGGGACCGATGTCACGCGGGTGGAATCGGTAGCGGCATCGATGGCGCCGTTCGGGCTGTTGTGGCTGCTGGTCTATCCGTTCGTCACCCTGTTCATGGCCCGCGTCGCGCTCGACACGCTGGCCGGGCAACCGGTCGACATGGGCGGAGCGCTGCGCATGGCATTGCGGCGGATGCTGCCTGCGCTGGCGGTGGTGATCCTGCTCGGGATCGGTTTGATCGTCGGATTCCTGTTCCTGATCGTGCCGGGCATCTTCCTGATGCTCACCTGGTTCATCGTCATCCCGGTAATGGCTGCAGAGGGGCAGAGGGTCTTCGGATGCTTCGGGCGTAGTGCCCAATTGCTGCGCGGGATGCGGTGGCGGCTGTTGCTGCTGCTCATCATCGTCGGCGTCCTGTGGATGATAGCGAGCGGCGTCGTCCAGGGTGTCGGGCTGGCGCTGTTCGGGAACAGCGGCAATCTGTGGGGGCTGTCGATTCTGCAGGCGCTGGTTTCGACAATAGTGGGCGTGCTGGGGGCGACCGGCACCGCCGCGATCTATCACGAGGCGCGGACGGCGAAGGAAGGGTCGGGCAACCACGACCTCGAAGCCGTCTTCGCCTGAATCAGACATATCAAAGGGGAGTTTCCGCGTGTTCCGAACATTGACGCTTGCGGCGCTGGCCGCCGGGCTGGTCGCCTGTACCGGCGATGGAAAGCCGGTGCGCTCGGCCTCTGCCGACGCGGGTAAGGACAAGGCGCCCGGCGCGGGCGAGGGCTATGACCACGACCCGTTCCCCTCGACCTATCGCGCCTATCCGGGACGGCCGACGCTGGTCACCAACGTCACCATCCTCGACGGTGAGGGCGGGCGGATCGATCGCGGATCGGTGCTGTTCCGGGACGGCAAGATCGTCGACGTGGGGCAGTCGATCGCGGCGACGGACGGCGTGACGGTGATCGACGGACAGGGGAAATGGGTGACGCCTGGCGTCATCGACGTCCACAGCCATCTGGGCGACTATCCCAGCCCCGGCGTGGAGGCGAACAGCGACGGCAACGAGATGACCGGCCCGGTCACCGCCGAGGTCTGGGCCGAACACAGCGTCTGGCCGCAGGACCCCGGCTTCGCCCGCGCGCTGACCAATGGCGGCGTCACCACGCTCCAGATCCTGCCCGGCTCGGCGAACCTGATGGGCGGCCGCTCGGTCACGCTCAAAAACGTCTATGGCCGCACGATGCAGGCGATGAAGTTCCCGCAAGCGCCGTACGGCCTGAAGATGGCGTGCGGTGAGAACCCGAAGCGTGTCTATGGGTCGAAGGGGCGGATGCCCTCGACCCGCATGGGCAACATCGCCGTCGACCGCGCGACCTGGCTCAAGGCGCGCGAATATGACCGCAAGTGGGACAAGTACGAAACGGAAGGCGGCGAAGCACCGGCCCGCGACCTGGCGATGGACACGCTGCGCGGCGTGCTGGACGGCGAGATCCTCGTCCACAACCATTGCTACCGCGCCGACGAAATGGCCATCGTCATGGATATGGCGCAGGAGATGGGGTACAAGGTCACCGCCTTCCACCACGCCGTCGAAAGCTACAAGATCGCCGACCTGTTGAAGGCGCGCGGCGTCTGTTCGGCGGTGTGGGCCGACTGGTACGGCTTCAAGATGGAAAGCTACGATGCGATCGGCGAGAATCTTGCGATCCTCGACCAGCAGGGCGCCTGCGCGATGATCCATTCGGACAGCGAGAACGGCATCCAGCGGCTGAACCAGGAAGTGGCGAAGGTCATCGCCTCCGCGCGCCGCGCGGGCATCACCGTGACGCCCGAACATGCGTGGACGTGGCTGGCGATCAATCCGGCGCGCGCGCTCGGCATCGACAAGGTTACCGGCTCGCTGAAGGCCGGCAAGATGGCCGATGTCGTGCTGTGGAACGGCGATCCGTTCAGCGTCTATACCCGCCCGCAGATGGTGTGGGTCGACGGCGCGCTGCTCTACGACGCGAACAATCCGAAACTGCGACCGGTGTCCGATTTCGAACTCGGCCAGCCCGGCGAAGGGGATGTGAAGTGAAGCGCCTGTTCCTCGCCGCCCTGCTCGGCAGCGCCATCGCCGTCACGCCCGCCACCGCGCAGGACGTGACCATCACCAATGCCCGGCTGGTGCTGGGCGACGGATCGGCCCCGATCGAGGGCGGCACCGTCGTCGTGCGCGGCGGACGCGTCGTCAGCGCCGGGCGTGGTGGCGCTTCGGCGGGCGGTCGCACCATCGACGCCGGCGGGCGCTATGTCACGCCGGGCCTCGTCGCGGGCTTCACCCGGCTGGGCATTGTCGAGGTCGACGGCGTGTCGCCGACCAATGATGCCTCGGCGCGCGAGAGCGTGTTCAACGCCGGTCTCGACATCGCCCCGGCGGTCAATCCGCGCGCCACGCCGATCGCGATCAACCGCACCGACGGCATCACCCGCGCGATCGTCGCACCCGACAATGGCGGATCGATCTTCGCCGGCCAGGGCGCGGTGATCGACCTCGGCAACGACATGGACGCGGTAACTAAGGGTCAGGCGTTCCAGTTCATGGAATGGGGCGAAGCCGGTGCGCGCGCGGCGGGAGGCAGCCGCCCGGCGGCGATGGCCATGTTCCGCAACGCGTTGTTCGAGGCGCAGGCCTATGGCCGCAATCCGGCCAGCTTCGCCGATCGCGGCAAGGAAGCGCTGCTGACTCGGACCGACGCACAGGCGCTGCAGAAGGTGCTGACCGGACAGGTGCCGCTGCTGATCCATGTCGAGCGCGCCTCCGACATCCTCGGCGTCCTTGCCCTGAAGCGCGAGTTCACGGGGCTGAAGCTGGTGCTGGTCGGCGCCAGCGAAGGCTGGACCATCGCCGCGCAGATCGCGGCGGCGAACGTGCCCGTCCTCGCCAGCGCCTTGTCCGACCTGCCCGCCAGCTTCGAACAACTGGCCGCCACCCAGTCGAATATCGGCCGGATGAAGGCCGCCGGGGTCGTCGTCGGCATCGGGATGATCGGCGACGATGAAGCACGCCAAGCGCGGCTGGTGCGGCAATATGCCGGCAACCTCGTCGCCTTGTCGAAGGTGCCGGGCGCCTCCGGCCTCGACTGGAACGCCGCCTTCGCCACGATCAGCTCGCTGCCCGCGCGCACGATCGGCATGGAGGGGGAAATCGGCTCGCTCGCCCCCGGCCGGCGCGGCGACGTGGTGATCTGGGACGGCGATCCGCTGGAGATCGGCTCGGCCCCGACGCAGCTGTTCATCGATGGCGTCGAACAGCCGCTGACCAACCGTCAGACCCGCCTCCGCGACCGCTACCTCAACCCCGCCGAACAGGGGCTGCCCAAGGCGTATCAGCGATAAGGATGATGGAACCCGCAGGTGCGATCGCGCTTTGTCCGATACGGACATTCGCCGCGCCTGCGGCTTCGATGGGGAGAACAACATGCGTGCGTTGCTGGTGATGCTGGGCGGATCGCTGATGCTGGCGGCCTGTGGGCCGAGTGCGGAACAGCAGGCCGCCGCCAATCAGGCCGCCGCCGCCAATGCGCAGGAAGCGCAGGAAACCGCGACCAAGGTCGACGCCCTGTCGCCCGGCCAGCGCGACGGTGTGTTCATCCGCGCGATCCGCGATGCCGGCTTGCCCTGCCAGGGCGTCACCAAGTCGGAAAAGGGGGAGAAGCCCGGCAGCTGGGTCGCCACCTGCCAGGAAGGGTCGCGCCACATCATCACCTTCGGCGCGAACGGGATGGCGAACGTGACCAGCTTTACGCCGCAGCCGCCGGCGCAGCGGTAATAGCGATCACTTCCCAATGAACGTCGCCCCAGCGCAGGCTGGGGTCTCCCGCGGCGAGGCGCGCGCTCGATAACAGGGAGATCCCAGCCTGCGCTGGGATGACGTTCGTGGCAAAGAGGGGGCCGCCCCTAACGCGGCTCGAACACCGACCATCCGGTCCGCTGCACCAGCCGCTCCAGCGCGACCGTTCCCAGCTGCGAATTTCCCCGCTCGTTCAATCCCGGCGACCATACCGCGATCGACGCGATGCCCGGCGCGATCGCCAGGATTCCGCCGCCGACCCCGCTCTTGCCCGGCAGGCCGACCCGGAAGGCGAACTCGCCCGACCCGTCATAATGGCCGCAGGTCAGCATCAGCGCGTTGATCCGGCGCGCCCGTTGCGCCGACACGACGTTGCGCCCGGTCGTCGGATTGACCCCGCCCGCCGCCAGATACCGCCCGGCCAGCGCCAGCTGCCGACAGCTCATCGCCAGCGCGCATTGATGGAAATAGACGCCCAGCGTGACGTGCGGATCATGGTGGAGATTGCCGAACGCACGCATGTAGCTGGCCAGCGCGAGGTTGCGGAACCCCGTATCCTGCTCCGCCTTCGCTACCGCCTCGTCGATGAAGATGCCATCCTCGCCCGCCGCGGCGCGCACGAAGCGCAACAGCTCGCCCAGTGCCTCGCGCGGTTCGTAGCGGCCGAGCAGGATGTCGGCGACCACGATCGCACCGGCATTGATGAACGGATTGCGCGGGATGCCGTGTTCGCTCTCCAGTTGCACGATCGAATTGAACGCGCTGCCCGACGGCTCGCGCCCGACCCGCTTCCACAATTGATCGCCCACCGCGCCCAGCGCCAGCGTCAGCGCGAACACTTTCGACACCGACTGGATCGAAAAGCTTTCCTCGGCATCCCCCGCCAGATGGCAGGTCCCGTCCGCCTCGATCACCGCCATCCCGAACCGGTTCGGATCGACGGCGGCCAAGGGCGGGATATAGTCGGCCGGCGTGCCCCGATCGGGCGCATCGGCCATCTCCGCGGCGATGTCGGCAACGATCGCGGACAGGTCCATGGGGGTCAGGCGATCGCGTCGACAAACGCGCGCGGCACACGCAGCACCGTGCCGTGGCGGGCTTCCTTGGGGAACTTCACACGCGCCGTCTCGTCCCGCCACGTCACGAAGTCGGTCGTCGACGCCGCACCGAAATGGCCCTGTTCGTACACGTCGTAATAGACGACCGCCCGGCCATCGATCCACACCGCGCTCGGCCCCTCGGTCATAGTCGGGCTGAACGGCTTGCTCGCCGGGCCGAACGGGCCGGTCGGCGACGCCGCCGAACTGCTCACCACCCAGCGCCGCTGTTCGACGTCGTGCGTCTCATCCTTGTAGATCATGCGATACCCGCCTTGCGGCAGCTTCAGCAGCGTGAAGTCGATCGAATCGAACCCTGGATCGAACAGCAACTTCGTCGGCGTGAAGGTACGGAAATCACGGGTGCGGGTGTAATAGGGGCGCAGCTTCAGTCCGTCGAACCGCTCGCCCGGCGTCGCGCCGTACCTGCCGTCGATGCTGCTCGACCAGAAGATGATGAAATCACGGCGCTGTGGATCATAGACGGTCTCGGGCGCCCAGCTGTTGCGGACGCCCTTGAACGCGGTCATCACCGGGATCGTCTGCTGCGGCGACCACTTCATCAGGTCGCGTGACGTCGCATGGCCGATGACCGGCCCGAACCAGTCGCTGGTCCACACCAGATGCCACAGGCCATCGGGCGCGCGGCACAGATGCGGGTCACGCATCAGCTTGTCCCGGCCGACCTCGGGCGTCAGGAACCCGCGCCCGCCGCCCAATGGCGTGAAGACGAACCCGTCGTCGCTCCGCGCCAGCTTCAGCCCCGCGCGCCCCTCGTCCTTGTCGGTGAAGTAGCTCAGCAGGAACACATCGTCCCCGCGCGGCGCGGCAAGGGCGGGCAGGGCGGCCGCGCCGATCGTCGCACCGGCGGCTGCCAGCAAGTTCCGCCGCGTCAATCCGTGCATCGCGCCTCTCCCGTTCGTTCGCATCGTCGCTATCGTGCGCGGACCGCTTTGCAAAGCCGTCGTCACGACGACGCGTCCGAAATCCGGCGCGCGGTTTCCATCGCGGCGTGGACATGGCACGACGGGTTCGGGACAACGGGCCGGGGGAACAGATGCAGGAACCGATCAGCCAGCGGACGCCGCCGACATTGCTGTTGCGCGGCACCTTCAGCCAGAAGCTGCGCATCTACCTGTTCTGCTATTGCACGGCCGTCATCGCCGCGACGGTGGTCGGTATCCTCGTCCTGCCGATCTGGCTGGTGATCGGGCCGTATTGGGTGAAGCGCTATCATGCGGCGCTGCGCTGCGAGGTGACCGATCGCAACGTGGTGATCGGCAAGGGGCTGTTGTTCCGCCGCGAACTCACCATCCCGCTCGACAAGATTCAGGACATCTCGATCCGCGAAGGGCCGTTGCTGTCGGCGTTCGGACTGCTCCAGCTGCGTATCGAAACCGCCGGCCAATCGAGTTCGACCGGCAGCAAATCGGACGCGGACCTCGTCGGCCTGCTCGACGCCCGCGCGTTGCGCGACCGCATCCTCGATCAACGCGACGCGCTTGCCGTGCCCGCTGCCGTACCGGTCGACAGCGACCGGCAGGTCATGGTCGACATGCGCGACGCGCTGCTCCGGATCGAGGCGCTGCTGGCGGCGCGCTGATCCGCTCAGGCCAGCCCCTTCAACCGGTACAGCGCGTCCATCGCCTCGCGCGGCGACATCGCATCGACGTCCAGCGCGGCGAGGGCGTCGCGCAAGCCGTCGACCGGCGCTTCCTCGACCGGGGCCATCGCCGCGAAAAGCGGCAGGTCGTCCAGCCCCGCCGCGATGCCGCCGGTCTTCGCCTTACCCGCCTCCAGCTTCGCCAGCACCGCCTTGGCGCGTTGCAGCGTCGCCGGCGGCAGGCCGGCCAGTCGCGCGACGGCAATACCATAGCTGCGATCCGCTGGCCCCTCCGCCAGTTCGTGCAGCAGGACCAGATCGCCCTTCCATTCGCGCGCGCGGACATGGTGCAGCGACAGCGCGTCGCAGCGTTCCGCCAGCCGGGTCAGCTCGTGATAATGGGTCGCGAACAGGCAGCGGCAGCGATTATCCTCATGGATCGCCTCGACCACCGCCCACGCGATCGCCAGCCCGTCATAGGTCGACGTGCCGCGGCCCACTTCGTCGAGGATCACGAACGACCGCGCCGTCGCCTGCGCCAGAATGGCGGCGGTCTCGACCATCTCGACCATGAAGGTCGACCGCCCGCGTGCGAGGTTGTCCGACGCGCCGACCCTGCTGAACAGCCGGTCGACCAGTCCCAGCGTGGCGGAGGTCGCCGGCACGAAACTGCCCGCCTGCGCCAGCACGACGATCAGCGCATTCTGCCGCAGGAAGGTCGACTTGCCGCCCATGTTCGGACCCGTCACCAGCCACAGCCGCGAGCTTTCCGACAGGCGACAGTCATTGGCGACGAACCGCCCGCCCGACTTCGCCACCGCGCTTTCGACCACTGGATGTCGCCCGCCGACGATCTCCAGACAGGCGTGATCGACCAGCGCCGGCCGTGCCCAGCCGCCCTCCGCCGCGCGTTCGGCCAGCGCCGCCGTCACGTCGATCCGCGCCAGCGCGTCCGCCGTGGCGGCGACGCTCTCCCGCTTGGCCAGCGCGGCTTCGGTAAACGCCTCCAGATGCGCCGCCTCCGCTGCCAGTGCGTGGGCGCCTGCCTGCGTAACCTTCAGCGCCGCCTCGTGCAGGTCGGGCGCGTTGAAGCGGACCACCCCGGCCAGCGTCTGGCGGTGGGTAAAGCCGCTGTCGGCCGCCATCAGCTTGTCCGCCGCGCGGGCCGGGACTTCGACATGATAGCCCAGCACGCCGTTATGGCGGATCTTCAGCGCCGAAATGCCCGTGCGCTCACGATACTGGGCCTCCAGCGCGGCGATCGCCCGCCGCCCGCCGGCCCCCGTATCGCGCAGCGCGTCGAGGGCCGCATCGAACCCTTCCGTCACGAACCCGCCCGCCGCCGCATCGATCGGCGGCATCGGGACGAGGCCCCGCGTCAACAGGTCGATCAGCTCGCCATGCCCGCGCAGCCGCGGCGCGAGTTCGGCGATCAGCGGCGGCACGGCGGGTAATTTGTCCAGCCGTTGCCCCAGCGTCCAAGCCGCGCTCAAGCCGTCGCGCAACTGTCCCAGATCGCGCGGGGAGCCACGCCCCGCCGCGATCCGCCCCAGCGCGCGGCCGATGTCGGGCAGGGCGCGCAGCGTGGTGCGCAGTTCGTCGCGCAGCCCGGGATCGTCATGCGCCCAGGCGACCGCCGCCAGCCGACCCTCGATACCGCTACGGTCCATCAGCGGCGCGGCAATGTCGCTCGCCAGCAACCGCGCACCGGCACCCGTCACCGTCCGGTCGACCTCGGCCAACAGGCTGCCGGCGCGCGCACCGGCGGCGGTGCGGGTCAGCTCCAGGCTTTCGCGCGTCGCCGCGTCGATCGCCATGCACTGGCCATCGGCGGCGCAGACCGGCGGGCGCAGGAACGGCAACTGCCCCCGCGCGGTATGGTCGAGATAGGCGATGAGGCCCCCCGCCGCCGCCAGCGCCGCACGCGAAAACTGCCCGAAGCCGTCGAGCGTGGCGACCCCGTGCAGCGTCTTCAGCCGCGCCTCGCCGCCCGCGCTGTCGAAATCTGCCTTGGCGCGCAGCAAGGTTGCGACCTCCGCGAAGGCCGACGTCTCCGCTGCGACCACCTCGACCGCCTGCAACCGGGCGAGCGCGGCGGTCAGCCCGGCGGCATCGGTCTCGATCACTTCGAACCTGCCCGTGGACACGTCGGCGGCGGCGATGGCGACCCCGCCCGCCGCCTCGCCGATGCACGCGCACCAGTTCGCCGCCCGCGCGTCGAGCAACGCCTCCTCGGTCAGCGTGCCCGCCGTCACGACCCGGACGATGGCGCGCGCCACCAGCGCCTTCGACCCCCGCGCGCGCTTCGCCTCCTCGGGGCTTTCGACCTGTTCGGCGATGGCGACGCGGTGCCCCGCCTTGATCAGCCGTGCCAGATAGCCCTCGGCCGAATGCACCGGCACGCCGCACATCGGGATCTTCGCCCCCTCATGTTCCCCCCGCGCGGTCAGCGCGATGTCGAGGCACGCCGCGGCGATCTTCGCATCGTCATGGAACAGCTCGAAGAAATCGCCCATGCGGTAGAACAGCAGGCAGTCGTCGGCCTCCGCCTTCAACGCCAGATATTGCTGCATCATCGGGGTGGGGGCGGGGGAATCGGACCCCTGAGCCTTGGTTGCCATCGCCGGGCGATACTGTCGCGGGGTGCCCGCACGCAAGCATATCAAACCGCCGTCGGCCGGACCTTCACCCTTGCCCGATCCGCCTTCCCCTGCGTAAAGCCCATGGAAACGGGAGAGCGCCAGTGTCCGAAACCACCGACCAATTTTCCGAGCGCGAGGCGCTGCTGTTCCATTCCGAAGGGCGTCCGGGCA